>JAJTYR010000001.1 GCA_021463505.1 Burkholderiaceae bacterium
CCCTTGGTGCCGTTGGTGACTGCGATGTCGCCGGCGGTGAAGCCGTTGACCGGTTCGCTGAAAGTGAAGGTGAAGGTGACCGGTCCGGTGGCGGTGCCGCCAGCGTTGTCGGTGATCGAGAGCGCGGGAGCCGCCGTGTCGAACGGTTGCGCGGTGGTGACCGGCCCGACGCTGGGATTGCCCGAGAGGTCGGTGGCCGCACCGGCCGGGACCGATACATTGATCGTGCCGGCCGCTCCGGCAGGCGGCGTGACGACCAGCGTATAGACGGAAGCGTTGACCGCCGTGAACGTGCCCTTGGTGCCGCTGGAGATCGTGATGTCGCCGGCATTGAAGCCGTTGACCGGTTCGCTGAAAGTGAAGGTGAAAGTGACTGGCCCGGTGGCCGTGCCGGTCGTGTTGTCGGTGATCGCGAGCGTGGGCGCGACGCCGAGCGAATACGGCTGCACCGCCTGCGCCGCGACGTTTCCGGTACCGGCAACGTCGACAGCGGCATTCGCCGGCACGTCGACCGTGATCTGGCCGTTGGTGTCGGGCAATGGCGTCACCACCAGCGTATAGACGGAAGCGTTGATCGCCGTGAACGTACCCTTGCTGCCACCCGTGACCACGACATCGCTGGTGGTGAAGCCGCTGACCGGTTCGTTGAACGTGAACGTGAACGTGACCGGTCCGGACGCGTTGCCGGGCGTGTCGTCGGTGATCGCGACGGTCGGCGCCGAGCGGTCGATCGTGATCGCGAGCGCTGCCGATGCGCTGGAGACGTTGCCGACGGCGTCCGTGATCGTGGCCGTCAGCGTCTTCGCGCCGTCGGCCCCGAGGGATGCTGTCGGGACGTCGACGTAACCGGCCGACACGTCGGGCGCGCTGACGACCACGCTGGCCACGGACGTCGCCCCGCTGAAGATGGCGACCGTATCTTCGGCCATGGCGCCGGTGCCGGTGAGCGTGACCCGGATCAACGGCGTGTCGTCGTTGGTGATCCCGTCACCGGGTGTCCCTGAGTCGCTCGTGGCATTCAGTGCGATCGACGGTGTGCCGGGTTTCACCCGATCGATCCGCACCGGGCGCGTCGCCTCGACGCTGGTCGTTCCCGCCTCGTTGACGTAAGTGACCCGGACAGTCTCTTCGCCGTCGGCCGGGATCTCGCCGGCCGGGACGGTGACCGTCCAGCTGGTGCCGGTGACTGTCGCGGCTCGCGTGGTGCTCCCCCACACCACGGTGACCGGTCGGCCGGCCTGCGCTGCGTCCAGTGTGCCGGAGATGACGACCGAAGCACTCGCCTCGGTTGCGTTGATTTTATCGTCGACAGCGATCCTGCCGGCAATCGTCGGCGCCGGCGGCATCGACGTGTCGACTCGCAGGATCGCGCTGGCTGCCGGGCTGAGGTTGCCCGCGAGATCGGATGCCACCACCGACACGCCCGTCGTGCTGATGTCCCCGAGCTTGCCGCCCGGCAGCGAGCCGCTGGCGGGCGCCGAGCCCAGGTCGATCGTGTAACTGCCTCCCGACGCGGTCGTGGTCCAGCGCACGTCCGGCGTGCCGTTGCGGTCGAGGTCGAGCGAGACGGTGACCCGTGCGCCGGCTTCCGCGCTGCCGGCGATGACCGGGGTCGAATCGTTCGTCACCAGGGCGCTGGTGATCGTCGGCTTTCCCGGCGCGTCCGTGTCCAGCGTCACCGTGCCGGTCGCCAGGCGGCTCTGGTTGCCCGCGGCGTCGGTGGCCATCGCCGTGACCGATGTCGTCACGCCCTCGGCGATGCCCGGCAACGACCCGACCGTCGGCGTCGCGGTGGCGGTGTCGATCGTCCAGGCGCCATCGGCGGCGACCCGCGTCGTGTAGGTGACGTCGGTACCGTCCCGGCCCACGTCCAGCGTCATCGTCAGCGTGGCGCCCGCCTCGGCCGTGCCGGTGAACACCGGTTTGGGCTTGTTGGTGTAGGTGCCGCTGGTGATCGTCGGGGCGTCGGGTGGTGTCGTGTCCGACGAGCCGCCCTTGTTTCCGCTGCCTCCACCCCCGCCTCCGGCGGCGCCCAGGATGGCGATCCCGCCGGCGACGCCCAGCAGCGGCTTGAACGAGAACTCCGTCTCGTGCGATGGCGCGACCGACCCGGCGGTCATTCCCGACGCGTACATCAGGAACCCGCCTTCGGGCAACGTGGCAACCGGCGCCGTCGCTGGCGTGATCGCTTCCCCGGCCTCTCCGCCGATGTTCTCCATCGACATCGAACACGACGCCTGTGGCGTGCACTGGGTGAAGAAGCCCTGCAGCGACAGGCTCTGGTCGCCGGGCAGGCCCTCGATGATCAGGTCGGCGTCCACGCGCTTGACGAGTGCCGCCTGCGAGACGCGCCCGCCGGCATCGTTGAGGAGCCGGTATTGCAGCCCGGGCTGCGCGGGTACCGTGTTGGCGCCGCTGCCCAGCGACACGCGCTGCACGGCGCCGTTGGCGGCAACGGCCTCGAGAATGATCGCCATGGGTTCCTACCTCGTGCGGAGCACGGTCAGTAGGCGTTCGGGTCCCGGAAGACCTCGACCACCGTTCTGTAGATGATCCACAGGTCCAGACGCAGTGACCAGTTGCGCAGGTAATCGAGATCGTACCGGATGCGCGCTTCCATCTTGTCGAGGGTGTCGGTCTCGCCGCGCGCGCCATTGATCTGCGCCAGCCCCGTGATGCCGGGCTTGACCTTGTGGCGGATCATGTAGCCCCTGATCAGCTTGCGGTACATCTCGTTGTGCGCCACCGCGTGCGGTCGCGGACCGACCACGCTCATCTTGCCCTGCAGCACGTTGAAGAACTGCGGCAGTTCGTCGAGCGAGGTGCGGCGCAGGAAGCGTCCGAATGGCGTGATGCGGTCGTCGTCGCGCGTCGCCTGCCGGATCTGCGCGCCGTCTTCCTGCACCTTCATGGTCCGGAACTTCCAGACCGTGATCTGCTGGCCGTCGACCCCGTAGCGCCGTTGCTTGAACAGGACCGGGCCGGGCATCGTGATCTTGATGCCCAGCGCCACGGCGACCATGATCGGTGAGGCCAGCACCAGCGCTGCGGTCGCGATGCACAGGTCGGACAGGCGCTTGATCACGCCGGTGGTGCCGTGGAACGGCGACTCGCAGACCGCCACCACCGGCAGGCCGACCATCGTGTCGATCCGTCCCTGGATGATGTCGAGCATGAAGATGTCGGGGACGAAATAGATCGACGCCGTGGTGTCGCGCAGCGATTCGAGCAGGTGCAGGATGCGCGGTTGCGCGGCCATCGGCAGCGCGATGAAGATCTGGTCGACCCGGTTGGCGCGCACGTGGTCGGCGACCCGCTCGATGCGCCCGCAGATCGGCGCCTCGGTCACGTTGCCCAGCCGCGCGAGGTCGCGATCGTCGAAGAACGCCGCGACGTGCGTCTGCGAGTACGGGTCGTTGGCCAGTTCACGCGCCAGTGTTCGCCCCAGCGTATTGGCGCCGATGACGATGGCCACCTGCTCGCCGCGCAGCGCGATCAGCCGCGGCACGAACAACGGCGAGATCCAGTGCGTGAGCGCCTGTGCGGCAGGGGTTGCGAGGAACCAGGTGGCGAGCACGTTGGGGTGAAAGATGCGGATCATGTCGACCGCGAGGCCGAACATCAGCAACAGGGCGGCCACCAGCGCCCAGCTTGCGGCGATGTGCCGGATCATGCCGTGCGAACGCTGCCGGAACGGCACGGTGGCCGGATAGATCAGCGCGAAGACCAGCGCGGCGAGCACGACCTCCGCGGGCCGGATCGCCTGGCCCCAGGCGAGCGTGGACCCGAACAGACAGCCGACCGCGAGCAACGGATCGACGAGCGACTTGGCGAGATCGACGAGACTGCGGTTCCCCGTGCGCACCAGCGGGGGAATCGACGTCAACTGGCCTGTCCGGGGATCGACCATGGATCTGTCTCGAAGCGTTCGGTCGGGCGGCGGCGGATGGAAAAAAGCACTCAAAGCTGGTAATTTAGCCTGAAACGAGGGCGATTTCGGGACCGCAAACGTACCCTGCGGGATGAAATCGGCGACCTGGTCAGGCATCCTCGCCGGACCGGGTCGCCACTGGAAGGCACAAATTCTCGAAGGGGTGGAAATGCGGATAGCCGGACGGGTTCTGTTGGGTGGCGTCGCGGCGGCCTTGCTGCCGCTCGCGTCGTCGGTCTCCCACGCGCAGTCGCTGAGCTGGTTCGGGCGCCCGGCGATCAGTTCGTACGGGGTCGCACCGCTCGAGATCTACAGCCAGGACCGCGACGTCCTGCAGTTGAACACCGGGGTCGAACTGGAGCGCCACAGCAATATCTTCGCGCTGCCCGACGGCGTCAGCCCGAAGAGCGTCTACGGCAAGTCGAGCCGCGCCGACACCATCATGCGGGTGCTGGCGGGCGTCACCTTCGACCGGCAGGTGAGCCTGCAGCGCTTCCGTCTCGACGCGTCGGTAATCCCGGTGAAAATGGTCGAGTATTCGCGCTTCGACCACGTGGGCTACTCCGCCGGCGGCCACTGGGACTGGGCCATCGGCCGACCGTATTTCGGCACCCTCGGCGTGCGCTTCACCAGTGGTGCGACGCCTTTCGGCACCTACTACATCAATCGCGAGAACGTCGAGCGGCGCACCAAGGTGTACGGGAGTGCCGGCATCCGCCTGACGCCGGACCTCGCTGCTTTCGTCGGAGCCGACAGCGAGACACTCGACAACTCGTACAGTGCCGTGCGCGCGGCCGACTACCGCTTCACGAGCATCGAGACCGGCCTGCGCTTTGCCCGCGGCGACGCCAGTTCGGTCGACCTGGTGTGGCGCCACACCAACGGTGATTACCCTAACCGGCAGGTCGTGGACGCGCTGGGCAACCTGCTGCCGGGGGCGGTCGACAACGAGTTTCGCCAGGACGCCATCCTGGCGCGGCTGCAACTGCGCCCGTCGAACGACAGCGCGCTCGGCGGGCACGTCGGTCTCACGAAGCGCAGGTTCGACCAGGTGTCGCAGCGCGACTTCAGCGGCGTGACCGCGGGCCTGAACGTCGAATGGCGCCCCACCGGGCTGTTCACGATGCGCGCCGAGCTGGTCCGCGACATCCAGTCCGAGGAGTTGCTCACGGCGAGCTACGTCGACCTGACCACGCTGCGCCTGATGCCGACGTACCAGCTCAGCGGCAAGATCGCGGTCAACGCGATCGTGTCGGCCTCGCGCGCCTCGTACGAGGGCGATCCGGGCCTCGCGCTGTCGTCGGGGCCCACGCGCAAGGACGACATCAACACGCTCGGCATCGGGCTCGCCTACGAGTACGCGCGCAACATCACCGTCAACCTGGGCGCCCGTCGCGAGCAGCGCAAGTCCAACATCGGCAGCGTCGAGTACACCGACAACATCCTGACGGCCAACGTACTGGCACGCTTCTGAGCGTTGCCGGCCGCTGGTCCGGGCACAAACCGGCGCGCCCCGGGGCGCGCCGACCCGTATCGCGGCGCGTTGCCGTCCGTCGACGCGCCGACCGCACGGCGGGTCCGCGCAATCGGTCACGTGCACGGCCCTCCCGCGGGGCTATGATGCAATGCTATCGCAACCCCGCTTCGTCGCCTGCGCCATGAGATTCGTGCCACTGCTTCGCGCTGCACTGCTGTCGTTCGCCCTGCTGTTTGCCGCCACGGCCAGTGCACAGGGCGACGCCCGCGTCGACTACAAGCTCGGCCCCGGCGACGTGATCCGCATCCAGGTGTTCCAGCAACCCGACCTCACGGTCGAGGCGCGGGTGTCCGAGAACGGCGTGATCTCGTTTCCGCTGATCGGAGTGATCCGCGTCGGCGGGATGTCGCCGACCGACGTCGAGCGACTGATCGCGAGACGCCTGAAGGACGGCAACTTCCTGCAGAACCCGCAGGTGACGCTGAACGTCACGCAGTTCCGCAGCCAGCAGGTTTCGGTGCTGGGCAACGTCGGCAAGCCGGGTCGCTACCCGCTCGAAACCACCGGCATGCGGCTCTCGGAGGTGCTGTCGATGGCCGGAGGCGTCACGAACACCGGCGCCGACCAGGTGATCCTGATGACGATGCGCGACGGTCGCATGCAGCGCATGGAGATCGACCTGGTCGAGATGTTCACCGTCGGCGACCTGTCGCACGACGTTCCGCTGGTGGCGGGCGACGTCATCTACGTCGACCGGGCCGCGCAGTACTACGTCTACGGCCAGGTGCAGCGCCCGGGCATGTATCCGCTCGATCGCGGCATGACCGTGGCGCAGGCGATCGCCAAGGGCGGCGGCCTGACGCTGCGCGGCACCGACAAGGGCGTGCGCGTGCATCGTCGCTTCGGCAGCCGCACCGTCCAGGTGCTCGAGCCGAAGCTCGACGACCCGATCAAGCCGGACGATCTCGTCTTCGTGCGCGAAAGCGTGTTCTGATCGCGTGCTGCAGCAACTCCAGCAGGCGGACGGCTCGCGCGAGGCCGCCGACGCGGCGTTCGCGCTGATGGCATCGATCTACCCGATCTGCCGCAGCATCACCGGCGACGGCGTGCGTCGCACGCTCGATGTCGTCGAGCAGGTGGTGCCGCTCACGCGCACCGAGGTGCCAAGCGGCACGCCCGTCTACGACTGGGAGATTCCGCACGAGTGGAACATTCGCGACGCCTTCGTCGCCGATGCGTCGGGGCGCCGGATCGTCGACTTCAGGGCGCACAACCTGCACGTGGTCAACTACTCGGCGCCGGTCGATCGCACGATGTCCCTCGACGAACTGCAGCCGCACCTGCATTCGCTGCCCGAGCGGCCCGACTGGATCCCCTATCGCACCACTTACTACCGCGAGACCTGGGGCTTTTGCCTGCGGCACCGGGATCGCGAGGCGTTGGGCCCCGGCCCGTATCGCGTCGTGGTCGATTCCACGCTCGCGCCGGGGTCCCTCACGCTCGCGGAGGCCGTCGTCGAGGGCAGCACCGACGGCGAGGCGATCGTCTACACGCACGGTTGTCATCCGTCGCTGGCCAACGACAACCTGACCGGCATCGCCGTTGCCGCCGCACTGGCCCGCGCGCTGCGCACCGAGCGTCCGCGGCTCACCTGGCGTTTCGTGTTCGGGCCGGGAACGATCGGTTCGCTCGCCTGGCTTTCGCGCAACGAGCACCGGCTGGCACGGTTGCGCGCAGGCCTGACGATCGGCCTGCTCGGCGACGCCGGCCCGCTTCGCTACAAGCACAGTCGCCGCGGCGACACCGTGACCGATCGCGTCACGGCCCACGTCATCGGCCGTGAGCCGTTCGCGGGTCTGCTGACCCCGTTCGAGCCGTACGGCTACGACGAGCGCCAGTTCTGCTCGCCGGGGTTTGACCTGCCGGTTGGCCGGATCACGCGCTCGCCCAATGGCACGTATCCCGAGTACCACACCTCGGCCGACGACCTGTCGCTGGTGCGACCCGAGAAGCTGGCCGAGTCGATCCGCGCGCTCGCGCGCACGATCGCGCTGCTCGACGCGAACCGGCGACTGCTGAACCTGAGCCCGAAGGGCGAGCCGCGCCTGGGCAAGCGCGGCCTGTACGGCAGCGTCGGCGGCGCCGGTCCGGGCGAATTCGAGCACGCACTGCTGTGGGTTCTCAGCCTGGCCGATGGCGCGCACGACCTGCTCGCGATGTCGGAGCGCTCGGGCCTCGCTTTCGAACTCCTCGATCGTGCGGCAGGCGCGCTCGAAGAGGCGAAGCTGGTGCGCGTGCTCTGACGGTCGTGGCTCGGACGGGTGCGCAATATGCACTGGACGAAGGCGGTGCGACGAGGCAATTTCCCGGTGCGATGGACAGCAACCCCAACGGGCGACGAGTGACGACATGCAGGTGATGATTCTTGCGGGCGGGTTCGGAACGCGAATCAGCGAGGAGAGTGCGATACGGCCGAAGCCGATGGTCGAGATCGGGGGACGCCCGATTCTCTGGCACATCATGAAGATGTACCTCGCGCACGGCCTGAGCGACTTCGTGATCTGCTGCGGCTACAAGGGCCACGTGATCAAGGAGTACTTCCGCGACTACGCGCTCGCCAGTGCCGACGTGACCTTCGACATGCGCGAGCACACCACCACGTTGTTGAAGACCGCGACCGAGCCGTGGAAAGTGACGCTGGTCGACACCGGACTCGAGACCATGACCGGTGGGCGGATCAAGCGCGCGGCGAAGTACCTCGATGGCGGCCCGTTCTGCTGCACCTACGGCGACGGTGTGAGCGACGTCGACATCACACGCCTGATCGCGTTTCACCGCGAACAGGGCGCGCGCGCGACGGTCACTGCCGTGCAGCCGCCCGGGCGGTTCGGGGCGTTCGCGTTGCACGCCGGCGAGATGCGCGTGCCGAGTTTCAGGGAAAAGCCGGAGGGCGACGGTGCGTGGGTGAACGGAGGGTTCTTCGTTCTGGAGCCGTCGGTGCTCGACCTGATCGACCGCGACGACACGGTCTGGGAGCGCGGGCCGATGGAGCGCCTCGCCGCCGAGGGCCAGTTGGCCGCGTACCGGCACGACGGTTTCTGGCAGCCGATGGACACGTTGCGCGACAAGCAACTGCTCGAGGAGTTGTGGAGCCGTGGCAAGGCACCCTGGAGGCAATGGTGAAGCCCGGTTTCGTGGGAGCCGCCGGATGATCTTCACGAAGACGGCGCTGCAAGGTGCCGCGATCATCGACGTCGAGCGTCACGAAGACGAGCGCGGCTTCTTCGCGCGCACCTATTGCGAGCGCGAGTTCGCCGGGCACGGCCTGCCGGCCCGGATGGTGCAGGCCAGCACGTCGCTGACCCGCCGCAAGGGGACGCTGCGCGGCATGCACTACCAGGCGCCGCCGCACGCCGAGGACAAGCTGGTGCGCTGTGCGCACGGCGCGATCTGGGACGTGATCGTCGACATCCGGCCCGGTTCGCCCACCTATTGCAGGTGGATCGGTGTCGAACTGAGCGAAGCGAACGGTCGCATGCTGCTGGTGCCGCAGGGCTTCGCGCACGGCTTCGTCACGCTGACCGACGACGCCGTCGTCGTCTATCAGATTTCGGCGTTTTTCGCGCCCGATGCCGGGCGCGGTGCCCGGCACGACGATCCGGCGTTCGGCATCGAGTGGCCGGTGCCGGTGACCGGCATGTCCGACAAGGATGCCCGCTGGCCCGACTTCGAGCGCGCATAGCCCGAACGCTTCTTCCCCCACCCGATCCACCACGAGCAAGGAACGACGCCATCATGAAGCTGCTGGTTACCGGAGTCGAAGGTTATATCGGATGCCTGCTGGCGCCGATGCTGCAGGCGCGCGGGCACGACGTGGTCGGGCTCGACACGGGGTATTACCGCGACGGCTGGCTGTTCAGCGACCGCGCGCTGGTTCCCGGCTTTCCGCGCTTCATCAACCGCGACATCCGCGAGATCGGCGCGGACGAGCTGCGCGGCATCGACGCCGTCGTGCACCTGGCCGAACTGTCGAACGATCCGCTCGGCGAGAACAAGCCCGAACTGACGTTCCAGATCAACCACCAGGCGTCGGTGCGCCTGGCCGAACTGGCGAAGGCGGCCGGCGCGAAACGCTTCGTCTACACCTCGTCGTGCAGCGTCTACGGCTTCGCCGAGGGCGCGGAGCCGATGACCGAGGCCTCGCCCACCAACCCGCAGACTGCGTACGCGAAGTGCAAGACGCTGGTCGAGCGCGACGTCGCGGCGCTGGCCTCGCCGTCGTTTTCGCCGAGCTTCCTGCGCAACGCGACGGCCTACGGCGCGTCGCCGCGGATGCGCTTCGACATCGTGCTGAACAACCTGTCGGGGCTGGCTGCGACCACCGGCAAGATCGTCATGACCAGCGACGGTACGCCGTGGCGGCCGCTGGTTCACGTGCTCGACATCTGCGAGGCGATCGTCTGCACGCTCGAGGCGCCGCAGGATGCGATCCACAACGAAATCTTCAACGTCGGCCACGATGCCGACAACTTCCAGGTTCGCGAGATCGCGCAGATCGTGGCGGATGTCTTTCCGGGTTGCGAGCTGAGCTTCGGGCAGTCGGGCGGCGACAACCGCAGTTATCGCGTCAGCTTCACGAAGATCCACGACCGGCTGCCGGGTTTCCGCTGTTCCTGGGATGCGCGCAAGGGTGCACGGCAGCTGCACGACATCTTCGGGCGCATCGGGATCGACCGCACGACCTTCGAGGCCAGGCCGTTCACGCGGCTCAAGCAGCTGAAGTACCTGAGCGCAACCGGCCAGATCGACGACAGGTTCTTCTGGAAATACTGAGCGCCGCGGGGCGCACCCGTTCAGCGCTTTTTCATGGGCCGGATGTGCAGTTCCGTCACTTCGGCGCTTTGCGGCAGCTGCAGCGACGCGATCACCATGCGGGCGACGTCGTCGGGCTGCATCAGCACGTCTTCGCGATACTCGAGCCCGGCATTGCGGTGCAGCGCCTGTTGCCTGGCGCCCGCGGTGCTGCCGGGTAACACCGTGAGCACGCGCACGCCGTCCCGGTTGACCTCGTCGCGGATCGATTCGCCGAGCGAGCGCGTGGCGGCCTGCAGCGCGGCATACTGCCCCACCCCGGCACGGCCGTGCAGCGCCGCACTCGAGCAGATCAGCACGATCTGGCCGCGGCGCGCGACGAGTCCGGGCAATGCGGCCTGGACCAGCGCATAGGGCGCACGCAGGTTGGCGGCGTACTGTTCGTCGAATTGCGCGAGCGTTGCCGCGGCGGTCGTTCCGGTGTGCATCGTGCCGGAGCTCAGCACGAGCAGATCGAGCTCTCTCGCATGACCGTGCTGCGCCAGCGATTGCAGGCCGGTGTCGGAGGCGAGGTCGCAGGCGAACGGCAGATAGCGCTGTGGCGCGGGCATGCGTGCGCGCGACGCCTGCAACCCGTCCGCCGAGCGGGCGAGCCCCACGACCGTCATGCCGGCCTCGAGGAGCCGGCTCGCGATGGCTTCGCCTATACCGCGGCTCGCCCCGGCGACCAGCGCGCGCTTGCCTTGCAGAGGTGTGTCGGCCGACGAGACCGGCGTGCTCGCTCCCTGGCTCATCCGGCGGCCTCCGCGGCTCAGTCGATCACTTCGACCTCGGGGATCAGCACCAGGAAGCGGCCTCCCCACTCGCGGATTCCGGCCATCTGCGCGACGATCTCGTCGCGCAGGTTCCACGGCAGGATCAGCAGGTAGTCGGGCCGCGTCTCGAAGATCTTCGCCGGGTCGTGGATCGGGATCTGGGTGCCCGGCAGCGTCATCCCCTGCTTGTGCGGGTTGCGGTCGACGGTGTAGTCGATGAAATCGTTGCGCACGCCCGCGTAGTTGAGCAGCGTGTTGCCCTTGGCCGGGGCGCCATAGGCGGCGATCGACTTGCCGGCCGTTTTGGCGTCGATCAGGAACCGGAGCAACTGGCGCTTCATCCGCTTGACGCGCTCGCCGAACGCCAGATAGGCGTCGACCCCGGTGAGACCCGCCTGTCGCTCGACGTCGAGCAGCGCCGGCACGCGGGTCGACACCGGCTGGATGCCGGTGCCCTGCGGCTGCGCGTAGACGCGCAGCGAACCGCCGTGCGTCGGCAGTTCCTCGACGTCGAACACCTGCAGTCCGTGGTGCGCGAGGATCTGGCGGAAAGTGGACAGCGAGTGGTAGCAGAAGTGCTCGTGGTAGACCGTGTCGAACTGGTTGTGCCGGATCAGGTTGAGCACGTGGTGGAACTCGAAGGTCACCACGCCGGTCGGAGTGAGCAGGATGCGGAAGCCCTCGACGAAGTCGTTGAGGTCCGGCACGTGCGCGACGACGTTGTTCGCGACCATCAGGTCGGCCCGATAGCCCCGGGCCTTCAGGTCGTTCGCGGTGCGCGCGCCGAAGAACTCGACGGCCACCTCGATGCCCTGTGCGCGCGCCGCTTCGGCACAGTTGCCGGCCGGCTCGATGCCGAGCACCTTGATGCCCCTGGGCAGGAACCAGCGCAGCAGATAGCCGTCGTTGCACGCCACTTCGACCACCCGGCTCTGCGGGCCCAGTCCGAAGCGCGTGGAGACGCTCTCGACATAGCGGCGTGCATGGTCGAGCCAGGACTCGGAGTACGACGAGAAGTACGCGTAGTCGGTGCCGAAGATCTGCTCGGGCGTTTCGAACTCCTCGAGCTGGACCAGCAGGCACTGGTCGCAGACCCAGGCACGCAGCGGGTAGAACGGTTCCATCCGGTCCTGCTCGGACGCGGAGCGATAGGCGTTGGCCATCGGCGACATGCCGAGGTCGACGAAGACGTGCTGCAGGCCCGCGTTGCAGAACCGGCAATGCGGGCGGTGCGCGACCGTGGAAGACGAAGCCTGCAGCATTCCGGTGTTGTGCATTTTTCCCATGATTCCTGGCGGTGTCAGAGCGGCGCCCGGCGCCTTGTGGACCCGGACATCTTGCAGCAGGGCGTCGCCTTCGGGAGTGACAATTTTGGCACGCCCCGGTCGGTATCATCTATATTGCGCGTCGGATTCCCGACGCCAGACGCTGCGAGCGCCACCATGCCCGTGATCACCTGCATCGAAGACCTGCGCCTGCTCGCGAAGCGGCGCGTGCCGAAGATGTTCTACGAGTACGCTGATTCGGGTGCCTGGACCGAAAGCACGTACCGGGCCAACGAGAGCGATTTCGCGCCGATCCGGCTGCGCCAGCGGGTCGCGGTCGACATCGACAATCGCTCGCTGGTGAGCACGATGGTCGGCCAGCCGGTGTCGATGCCGATCGCGCTCGCGCCGGTGGGCCTGACCGGCATGCAGCACGCCGACGGCGAGATCCTCGCCGCGCGCGCGGCCGCGAAGGCCGGTGTGCCGTTCACGCTGTCGACGATGAGCATCTGCTCGATCGAGGACGTGGCCGGGAACACCGACGCCCCGTTCTGGTTCCAGCTGTACGTGATGCGCGACCGCGACTTCATCGTGCGGCTCATCGAGCGGGCGCGCGCGGCGCAGTGTCCGGCGCTGGTACTCACGCTCGATCTGCAGGTGATGGGCCAGCGGCACAAGGACATCCGCAACGGCCTGTCGGCGCCGCCCAGGCCCACGCTTGCCAACCTGTTGAACATGGCGACCAAACCGCGCTGGTGCCTGGGCATGCTGCGCACGCAGCGGCGCACGTTTCGCAACATCGCAGGTCACGCGAAGGGCGTCGACGACCTGAGTTCGCTGTCGTCCTGGACCAACCAGCAGTTCGATCCGACCCTCGACTGGGACGACGTGAAGTGGGTGCGCGACCAGTGGAAGGGCAAGCTGATCCTCAAGGGCATTCTCGACGTCGACGACGTCGAGCCGGCGATCGCCAGCGGCGCCGACGCGATGATCGTCTCGAACCACGGCGGGCGTCAGCTCGACGGCGCGCTGTCGGCAATTCGCGCGCTGCCGGCGATCGTCGAGGCGGTGCGCGGGCGCATGGAAGTGCATCTGGACAGCGGCGTGCGCTCGGGGCAGGACGTGATCAAGGCGCTCGCGCTCGGCGCGCGCGCGGTGCACGTCGGGCGGGCCTTCGTCTACGGCCTGGGCGCGATGGGCGAGGCCGGCGTGACGACGGCGCTCGCCATCCTGCGCAAGGAACTCGACATCACGATGGGCTTTTGCGGACTGCGCGACGTGAAGAAGGTCGACCGGAACATCCTGGTGCCGGGGACGTACTGAGAGGGACGCACTGAGGGGCGCACTGAGGGACGCACCGCGTCACGGACGCCCGGCCTGCCCGCGGCGCACTGCGGCGAGAATGCCGCGCAGGATCTCGATCGGCGGCGGCGGGCAACCGGGCACCTCGACGTCGACCGGAATCACGTTCGAGACACGGCCCAGGCTCGCATAGCTCTCGCCGAAGATCCCGCCGCTGCAGCCGCAGTCGCCGACCGCGACCACCAGCCGCGGCTCGGGGGTGGCCTCCCAGGTGCGCCGCAGCGCGAGCGCCATGTGGCGCGACACCGGTCCGGTGACCAGCAGCATGTCGGCGTGTCGCGGGCTGGCGACGAACCTGATCCCCAGTCCTTCGACGTTGTAACAGGGGTTGCCCAGCGCGTGCATCTCGAGCTCGCAGCCGTTGCACGAACCGGCGTCGACGGCGCGGATCGCGAGCGCCTGGCCGAGCACCTGGAGGATCTCGTGCTGGATGCGTTCCGTCTCGACGCGCGGCGCATCGGACGGGTGCGGCGCCGGCTCGGTGCGGATGCCCGCGCGAACGATCTGCCTGGCGATTCTCCACATGTCAGAGATCGTGTCCCGAATAGGCGAGGTTGAACGACTTGTTGATCAGCGGGAAGTCGGGAACGATGTTGCCGATCACCGCATGCTCGATCACCGGCCAGTTCTGCCAGGACGGATCGTGGCAGTGACAGCGGCGGATCGCGCCGCCCGCGTCGAGTTCCAGCGCGACGAACGACTCGCCGCGCCAGCCCTCGATCCAGCCGGCGCCGAACGCTTCGCGCGCCGGCAGCGCGAGTGCGGCGCGCTGAGCGCCCGCGGGCAAGGCGGCGCACAACTCGCGCACCAGGCGCAGCGACTCGAGCGCTTCGTCGAAGCGCACGGCAACGCGCGCGGCGACGTCGCCCCCGGTTCGCGCGGCCATGGCCACCTTCAGCCGGTCGTACGGCGGCCACGGATGATCGCAGCGCAGGTCGGCGGCCTGCCCGCTGGCGCGCCCGGCCAGGCCGGTCAGGCCGAGTTGCGCGGCGAGTTGCGGCGTGACACGGCCGGTGCCCATGAAACGGTCCTGCAGGCCGGCGTGCTCGTCGTAGATCGCGCGCAGCACGAGCACTTCGCGCTCGATCGCGTCGCACTGCGCGCGCATCCGGTCGAGCAGTGTGGGCGCCGGATCGGCCGCCACCCCGCCGGGCACCACGCAGTCCATCATGAAGCGGTGGCCGAAGGCGTCGGCTGACAGGCGCTGCCAGTCCTCGCGCAGCCGGGAGAACTGGGCCAGCCCGAACGCGAGGCCGGCGTCGTTGCCGAGCGCGCCGAGATCGCCGAGATGATTGGCAATGCGCTCGCGCTCGAGCATCAGTGCGCGCAGCCACTGGGCGCGCTCGGGCACCTGGCAGCCGGCGGCGGACTCGAGCGCCATGCAGTACGCCCAGGCGAAGGCCACCGTCGAGTCGCCCGACACCCGTCCGGCGAGCCGGTGGGCTTCGAGCGCCGGCAACCCGGTGAAGCGCCGCTCGATGCCCTTGTGCACGTAGCCGAGGCGCTCCTCGAGCCGCAGCACTTTCTCGCCGACCGCCGAGAAGCGGAAGTGCCCGGGCTCGATGATCCCGGCGTGCACCGGACCGACCGCAATTTCGTGCACACCGTCGCCCTCGACGCGCACGAACGGATAGTCGGCGGGCAGTGCATCGTGCTGCGAGCCGGGTGCGGGTATCGGCTCGCCGTTTTCCCGGGCGAGCGGCTGCGACCCGGCTGGCCACAGACCGTGATCCAGCCAGGCGCGGGTGTCGCGGGCACCGCGGACGTCGATGCCCAGCAGGTCGGTGATCGCGCGCTGCATGCGCACGGCCGCCGGAAAGATCTCGCCCAGATCGGGGAACGCCGGCGACCCGGCGTCGAGCGCGAGATCGAGCCAGGCGAGCCCCTCGCGCACGGCATAGGCCACGCAGACCGCGAAACCGCCGGTGTCGGGCGCGATGCCACCGACTCCGCCCGCGGCGTCGCCGCGCGCCTGTGACGTGGAGCGGCGATCGCTGCCCCACAGCGCGACCAGACGACCTCCGGCAGCCGCCACCGCCAGTGCCGCAGGCTGCCAGGCCTCGGGCGCGATGCACGCGCGCCAGATCGGCAGCGGCGCCGCCAACCGCTCGAACGCGGGTTCGAGTCCGCTCGGCTTCATCGTCTCAGCCCCCGATCATCCGCGCCGCCTCGCGGTACCAGGCGTCGAGATACGGCGGCACGTAGAGCCCGAGCAGCAGGCCAAGCGCCAGGTGCACGAACACCGGTATCAGTGCCGGGGCGTGGCCGAGCCGTTTCAGCGTCGTGTCGCCGAACACCATCGGCTGCACGCGCGCGAACACCGACGCGAAGGCGACGCCCAGCGCCACCAGCAGGAACGGAGTCGCCCAGGGCTGCTCGCGCATCGCGGTGGTGATGATCAGGAACTCGCTGGCGAACACGCCGAACGGCGGCATGCCGAGAATCGCCAGCGAGCCCAGCATCATTCCCCAGCCGATCGTCGGGCTGACGCGGACCAGCCCGCGGATGTCGTCCATCCACTGGGTGCCCGCCTTCTGCGTTGCGTGGCCGACCGTGAAGAAGATCGCCGACTTGACCAGCGAGTGCACCGTCATGTGCAACAGGCCCGCGAAGTTGGCAATCGGGCCGCCCAGACCGAACGCGAAGGTCATCAGCCCCATGTGCTCGATCGACGAATAGGCGAACATCCGCTTGACGTCGCGCTGGCGGATCAGCAGGAACGCGGCGGCGACCACCGACACCAGCCCGAAGCCGATCATCATTCGCCCCGCCAATGGGGTGCCGAGCGCGCCGTCGGTGAGCACCTTGCAGCGCAGGATCGCGTACAGCGCGACATTCAGCAGCAGCCCGGAGAGCACCGCCGAGACCGGTGTGGGCCCTTCCGCGTGCGCGTCGGGCAGCCAGTTGTGAAGCGGTACCAGGCCGACCTTGGTGCCGTAGCCGATGAACAGGAACGCGAAGGCCAGCGTGATGATGTTCGGGTCGAGCCGCGCCTTCGCCGCGTCGAGGCTGGTCCACAGCAGGGCGCCGCCCTCGGCGCCGATCACTTTCTCCGCGGCCATGTAGAGCAGCACGGTGCCGAACAGTGCCTGCGCGATGCCCACTCCGCAGAGAATGAAGTACTTCCAGGCGGCCTCGAGGCTGGCCGCGGTGCGGTAGACGCTCACCAGCAGCACGGTGGTGAGCGTCGCGGCTTCCATCGCCACCCACAGGATGCCCATGTTGTTGGTGACCAGCGCCAGCAGCATCGTGAAGCTGAACAACTGGTACATGCTGTGGTACAGGCGCAGCCGCGGGCGCGTCATCCGGCCGCGATCGCGCTCGACGCGCATGTACGGCCCCGAGAAGATCGCCGTGGTCAGGCCGACGAAGGCGGTGAGCGTCACCAGGAACACGTTCAGCGCATCGATGAAGAACTCGCGCTGCCAGACGAAGCGCGGGCCGTCGGCGATCACCTGCGCGGTGAGCGCGCAGGCGGCGACGAAGGTGCCGGCGCTGAACACGACGTTCAACGCCATGGCCTTGTCGCGGTGGCCCCACAGCGCCAGCACCGCGCCGCCGGCCAGCGGAATTCCCAGCACGAAGAGCAGCGCTTCCAGGTCAGTCCTCCTTCAGGCGCTCGAGGTGGCGAATGTCCAGACTGTCGAACTGCTCGCGGATCTGGAACATGAACACGCCGAGGATCAGCACGCCGATCAGCACGTCGAGCGCGATGCCGAGCTCGACCACCATCGGCATGCCGTAGGTGGCCGACGTGGCCGCGAAGAACAGGCCGTTTTCCATCGACAGGAAGCCGATCACCTGCGGCACCGCCTTCGCGCGGGTGATCATCATCAGGAACGAGAGCAGCACGCAGGCCAGCGCGATCCCCAGCGAGCCGCGCGCCACCGACGTCGACAGTTGCGCGATCGGCGTGGCCATGTCGAACGAGAAGATGACCAGCACGATGCCGATCAGCATCGTGGTCGGGATGTTGATCAGCGTCTCGACGTCCCAGCGGATGTCGAGCCGGTCGATCACCCGGTGCAGCAGCACGGGGATCAGCACCACCTTGAGCGCGAAGGTGAGCGCCGCGGACACGTACAGGTGCGGCTGCTGCGTCACGTAGCCGACCACGCTCGTGGCGATGACCAGCGCCGCGCCCTGCAACGTGAACAGGTGGATCAGCGACAGGATGCGCCGCTGCGAGATCATCGCGAAGGCCAGCAGCAGCAGCACCGCGCCGAGCAGGTCGATGAACTGCGAGAACAACGGGCTCATCTACTGTCGCTCCGCGGTGTGTTGCCCGCTGCCGACTGGCGCGACGCGCCGCAACCGTGAGCACGGACGACGAGGTGTTGCATGTCAGGCCCCGAGCAGGATGTGCACCAGCAGCCCGATCACCGCGAGCAGGAACGCCGTGGCCAGGAACTCCGGCACCCGGAAGATGCGCATCTTCGCGCTCGCGGTTTCGAGCACCGCCAGCGCGGCCCCGCCGATCGCCAGCTTCGCGGCCAGCGCAGGCAACGCCAGCACCAGCGCGAGCGGTGCCTGCGCCTCGGCGATGCCCCACGGGAAGAACAGCGCCAGCCCGATGCACGAGTAGACGAACAGCTTCAGGCTCGCGGCCCACTCGATCAATGCCAGGTGCCGCCCCGAATATTCGAGCACCAGCGCTTCGTGGATCATCGTCAGTTCGAGGTGCGTCGCCGGGTTGTCGACCGGCACGCGCGCGTTCTCGGCGAGCGAGACCATCGTGAATGCCACGCCCGCGAACGCCAGCACCGGATCGATCGCCAGGTCGCGGTGCGCGAGCGCTGCGACCATCGTGGTGAGCGAGGTCGACTGCGAGATCAGCGAGGCCGAGAACAGCACCATCAGCAACGCCGGCTCGGCGAGAAAGCCGACCAGCATCTCGCGCCGTGCGCCCATCGTGCCGAACGCGGTGCCCACGTCCATCGCCGCGAGCGAGACGAACACCCGCGCCAATGCGAGCAGTCCGACCAGTGCGATGGCGTCGGCCGCGCTCGACATCGGCAGGTCGGTCGACAGCGCCGGGACGATCGCACAGGCAACCAGCATGCAGCCGAACGCGATGTAGGGCGCCATGCGGAAGATCGGCGAGGCGTGCTCGGCGATCACCGATTCCTTCACGAACAGCTTGTGCAGCACACGGTACGGCTGCCACAGGCTCGGGGCCGAGCGGTTCTGCAGCCACGCGCGGCACATGTTGACCCAGCCCGTGAGGACCGGCGCGAGCAGCAGCGCGGCGACGATCGCCAGCACCTGCGAGATCGTCGCGTAGAGGGCGCTCATCGCGTCACCATCGACAACATGACGACCAGCGTGACGAAGCTGTACAACAGGTACACCGCGATGCGCCCCTGCTGCAACAGGCCGACAAGCCGCGCCAGCCGCGTGGCCAGGCCAGCGACCGGCAGGTACAGCCAGTGCCACAGGTGGTCATCGGCGCTGACGCGGTAGCGCGGCCGCTCGTCGAACGGCGAGGGCAGTTCGCGCTGCATCCGGAAGAATGGCTCGAAGATCTGGCGGATCGGCTGTCCGAAGCCTTCGGCAGTGTCCTGCATCCGCGCGGTGCTGCGAGGGAATCCGCAGGCCCAGGGCAGCGAACGGCGCAGCCGCCCGTGATAGAGGCGGCGCACCAGCAGCCAGGCGACCAGGAAACTGGTCGCGATGCCGAGCAGGAAAATCGACGGACCGTAGCTCGCGCGCGCGAAGCCGGCCGGAGCAAGCAGCCAGCCGTGGGTGGCGACCGTCGCCGCCAGGCCAGCCTGGACGAGTTCGTGCGTCACCGGGTCGATCAGCTGGATGACCTGATTGGGCAGCAGGCCGAGTGCGATGCATCCGGCGGCCAGCCACAGCATGCCGGCGCGCTCCCAGGGGCCGGCGTCGTGCGCCTGCGCAAGCCTGTCCTCGCGCGGCTGACCCAGGAAGATGACGCCGAAGAACTTGACCATCGTGTAGCCGGCCAGTGCAGCCACCAGTGCGATCAGCGCCGCGACCACCGGGATCAGCATGTTGAGCACCGGGTGCGGCAGCCCCGGCGTGAACAGGAAGCTCTGCAGCAGCAGCCACTCGGAGACGAAACCGGAGAGTGGTGGCAACCCCGCGCTGGCGAGCGCGCCGACCAGCGTGGCCCACGCGACCCGGGGCATGAAGCGGATCAGCCCGCCGAGCCTGCCCAGGTTGCGCTCGCCGGTGGCGTGCAGCACCGAGCCGGTGCCGACGAAGAGCAGACTCTTGAACAGCGCGTGGCTCGCGACGTGGTACAGGCCGGCGGTGAGCGCGAGCGCCGCGAGCATCTGCATGCGGTAGGCCGAGAACACCAGCGCAAGGCCGATCGCCGCGAACAGCAGGCCGATGTTCTCGATCGACGACCAGGCGAGCAGGCGCTTCATGTCGACCTGCACTGCGGCGAACACCACTCCGTAGAGGGCGGTGGCCAGCCCCAGCGCGAGCAGCAGTGCGCCCCACCACCACAGTTGCAGCGACAGCAGGTCGAAGCTCACGCGCAACAGGCCGTAGATCGCGGTCTTGAGCATCACGCCGCTCATCAGCGCCGACACCGGGGAAGGCGCCGCCGGATGCGCCTCGGGCAGCCAGACGTGCAGCGGCAGGATGCCGGCCTTCGCGCCGAAACCGAACGTCGCGAGCAGAAACGCGACCGACGCCCAGAACGGCGTGAGTTGCTGCGCGCGCATGCTGGCGAAGGTGTAGTCGCCGGTATTGGCCTGCAGCACCCCGAAGCACATCAGGATGCCGATCGCGCCGACGTGGGCGACCAGCAGGTAGATGTAGCCTGCGCGCCGGATCTCGGCGATGCGGTGGTTGGCGGTGACCAGGAAGAACGACGACAGCGCCATCGTTTCCCACATCACCATGAACGCGTAGGCGTCGTCGGCGAGCACCACCATCGCCATGCTGGCCAGGAACACGTGGTACTGCAGGCACAGCAGACCCGGTGGTGTGCCTTCGCCGCGCCGGAAGTAGCCGGCGGCGAACGTCGAGACGCCCGCCGACGTGGCGCCGATCACCAGCAGGAACCAGGCCGCGAGCGCGTCGAGCCGCAGGTGGAACGGCAGGTCGGGCAGGCCGATCGGCAGCACGGCCACCTGCGGGCCGTCGAGCAGTGCCGCGACGGCGACGACCGACAGCGCGAGGCCGAGCAGTCCGCCGATCGGAAACAGCACCCGGGCCACCAGTCGCAGCCTGCGCAAGGCGAACACGCCGGCGGATCCGACGGCCAGCCAGCCGAGCGCTACCAGCAGCGCCCAGTCGAGGGCGATCCAGTCGAGCGGAGAGTGGAATTCAGCGGGCGCCGCCACGGGAGGCGCCCTTCGCGCGCGGCCTGCGCGCGACATCCGCGGCCCCTGAGGGCACGAACTGAACCCCGTGCGCGGCCAGGTACTCGCGGATCAGGCGACGCACGACCTGCGACGGCGTCACGTCCTGGATGGCACACAGGCGCTCGAACGCCGCCTTCTTGGCGGGATCGATCAGCAGCGTCAGGCGGGCAGTCTTGCGTTCCATCGCTCGACAGGCATGTTAACATGATTAACATACAAGCGACATCGATGCCTGGCGAGCGACGCCTGGCGATCCGGTTCGACGCCTCCGAACGCGCATCGGAGCAATACCTGAAGACGACGAGGTGACGCGCGAAAGACCGCTCAGGGTTCCAGCGCGACACTGCCGCTCACCGTCACGATCACCGTCGTCTTTCCTTCGGCGCCCGGAATGGGCACCGGCGCCGACTCGGCCGCGGAGGCCCGGGACATCATCATCCTCGGTACCGGTTCGGGCCGGATCGGACCGGCGCCGTCGACCGAGACGGCGCGCACCGAGTAGCTCCGGAAGTCCAGCGCCCTGGCCGCGGCGTCCGCCTTCGCGCGAAACGCCGTCACCGCCTCGGCGATCAGTTCGCGCTCGACCGCGAGTTGCGCAGGCCGGCTCAGCCAGTAGGCGACCGACTCGACGTTGAGCTTCGTCGCCAGTTCGCCCACCAGCCGGTTGAATGCTTCCGACGGCGATGCGCTCACCTGGATCGCGCCACGCGTGCGCCAGCCGACGATGCGGCTTTGCTGCCAGACCGGGTCGGTGCGGTAGCCCGAACTCTGCACGTCGAATTCGGTGTTCGCCTTCAGTCGCTCGAGCACCGGGCCGAGCAACTCGCTCACCTGCGCCTGACCGGCTGCCGGCTGCGGCGATTCGCGCTCGGCGTACAGTGTGACGGTGACGCGATCCTGTGCAACGTCGCGATAGGCGCTCGCAGCGAGGCTGAGCCGTGGGGCGCGGTCGGCGTCGCGGGCAGCGTCGGTGCCGCGGGCCTGCGACGCGGCAGCACAGGGCGCGACGCTCGCCAAAGCGAGCAGCAGTGCCGACAGGCGGTTGCGGGTCTGCGTGCGGGGCGTGCGGGAACGTGCGTACATCTGGATTCCTCCGGGGTCGGGTAGGGGCATCGTAGCGCGCATGACCCCACTGGCGTCCGGAGGACATAATCGCTTCGGAAACGGGAGTTCGACATGCAGATCGCGATGGTCGGTCTCGGCCGCATGGGCGCGAACATGGTGCGGCGCCTGCTCGGCGATGGACACGCCTGTGTCGTGTACGACCTCGATGCGCAAGCGCGCGACGCACTCGTGCAGGCGGGGGCAACCGGCGCGGCATCGCTCGAAGAACTCGTCGCGCGGCTCGCCCCGCCGCGTGTGCTCTGGCTGATGCTCCCGGCGGCGGCGATCGATGCCGCGCTCGCGTCGATCGCACCGCTGCTCGCGCCCGGAGACACGATCGTCGACGGCGGCAACACGCACTACCGCGACGACCTGCGCCGCGCCGCCGGCCTGACCGAGCGCGGCCTGCACTTCGTCGACGTCGGCACCAGCGGCGGAGTCCATGGTCTGGGCAGCGGCTATTGCCTGATGGTAGGTGGCGATCCTGGAGTGGTGCACCGGCTCGAGCCGCTGTTCGCGTCGCTTGCACCGCCGTTCGGCTCGGTGGCGCGCGGACCGCAGCGCAGCGGCGAGCCTGTCGGTGCGGAGCGTGGCTTCCTGCATTGTGGCCCGTGCGGGGCGGGGCATTTCGTCAAGATGGTTCACAACGGCATCGAGTACGGCTTGATGGCCGCCTATGCCGAGGGCTTCAACCTGCTGCGCAGCGCCGGAACAGTCACCGGCAAACCTGTGGCCGATGCCGAAACCGCGCCGAACGCGCATGCCGATGCGCCGCGCTACGCGTTCGACCTCGCCGAGATCGCCGAACTGTGGCGTCGCGGCAGCGTAGTACGCTCGTGGCTGCTCGATCTCACTGCCGACGCGCTGCGAACCGAGCCCGATCTCGCCTCGCTGCGCGGCCACGTCGCCGACTCGGGCGAGGGGCGCTGGATGCTGCAGGCGGCGATCGACGACGGCGTGCCCGCGCCGGTGCTGGCGACGGCGTTGTTCGGACGTTTTGCGTCGCGCGATGCCGACGATTTCGCCAACCGCGTGCTGTCGGCGATGCGCCGCGAGTTCGGCGGGCACCTCGAGCGCGCCGCCGCCAGCGAGGGGTGATCGTGGACGCCGCCGCATCGGATGCGCTGGTGCTCTTCGGCGCGACCGGCGATCTCGCGTTCCGCAAGATCTTTCCGGCGCTGCAGGCACTGGTTGCGCGCCACGGCTTCGAGCAACCGGTGATCGGTGTCGCGCGCTCGGGCTGGAGCCTCGAGGCCTTGCGCCAGCGGTTGGGTGCAAGCATCGACGCCCACGGCGATCCGGCCGATCGCGCGGCCACCGGGCGCCTGTCGGCCCTGTTGCGCTACGTCGACGGCGACTATCGCGACGCCGACACCTACCGGCGCCTGCGCGAGGCGATGGGCGTGGCGCGGCATCCGCTGCACTACCTGGCGGTGCCCCCGAGCCTGTTCCCGACGGTGATCGACGGCATCGGCGACTCCGGCTGCGCAACCGGTGCGCGCGTGGTGGTCGAAAAGCCGTTCGGCCGCGACCTGGCCTCGGCGCAGGCGTTGAACCGCGCAGCCCATCGCGTCTTCGCCGAGCCGGCGATCTTCCGCATCGACCACTACCTGGGCAAGGAGCCGGTGCAGAACCTGCTGTTCTTCCGCTTTGCCAACACGTTCCTCGAGCCGCTGTGGAACCGCGAGCACGTTGAAGCCATCCAGGTGACGATGGCCGAGGCGTTCGGTGTCGAGGGGCGTGGCCGCTTCTACGAGGAGGTCGGCGCGATCCGCGACGTGATCCAGAACCACCTGTTGCAGGTGGTCGCGCACCTGGCGATGGAGCCGCCGGTCGGCGAAGGGTCGGAAGCGCTGCGCGACGAGAAAGTGAAGGTCTTTCGCGGCATTCGCCCGCTGGTGGCCGCCGACGTGGTGCGTGGTCAGTACACCGGCTATCGCGCCGAGGACGGCGTGGCGCCCGACTCGCAGGTCGAGACCTTCGCCGCGGTGCGACTGCACCTCGATTCGTGGCGCTGGGCGGGTGTGCCGATCCTGCTGCGGGCCGGCAAGCGCCTGGCGGCCACCGCCACCGAAGTGCGCGTGTTCCTGAAGCGCCCGCCGCAGCAGGTGTTCGGCGAGGCGGTGCCGGCGCAATCGAACTACTTTCGCTTCGGGCTCGGTCCAGACCGGATGGCGATCGCGATTGGCGCGCGCGCCAAGCGCCCGGGTGTGGGGATGTCGGGTGAGGATGTCGAACTGCTCGTGTGCAACGAACGCGGTTCGCAGATGGGCGCCTACGAACGCCTGATCGGCGATGCGATGAGGGGCGATCCGACACTGTTCGCCCGCGAGGACGGCGTCGAGGCCGCGTGGCGGATCGTCGACCCGATTCTCGCGGCGCCGATGCCCACGCATCCGTATGCGCCCGACAGTTGGGGACCGGTCGAAGCCGATGCGCAGGCGGCGGCCTGCGGCGGCTGGCGCGCGCCGCAACGGGAATGAAGGGGCCGCGATGCGGATCATCGTCGCGCCCGATGCCGACGCGGCGGCGCGCCGAGCCGCGGCTTTCGTCGCCCGGCACGCCGTGCGGGCCGTGCGCGCACGAGGCCGCTTTGCCGTGGCGCTGAGCGGCGGCCAGACGCCGCTGTCGATGCTGCAACAGTTGGCGCTCGAACCGATCGACTGGCAGCGCGTCGAGCTGTTCCAGGTCGACGAGCGTGCCGCTCCGCGCGGCAGCAGCGAGCGCAACCTGAGCGCGCTCGAGCGACTGCTGTTGTCGCGCGTGCCGATTCCGCGCGCCCAGGTGCATCCGATGCCGGTCGACGGACCGGATCTCGCGGGGGCGGCGGCAGCGCATGGGCGCACCCTCGCCGGCACGCTGGGCGAGCCGCCGGTGCTCGATCTCGTGCACCTGGGCCTGGGCGACGACGGGCACACGGCGTCGCTGATGCCGGGCGACCCGCCGATGCAGGTGGCCGATGCCTGGGTGACGGCGACTGCGGCGCACGGCGGATGGCGGCGCATGACGCTGACCCTGCCGGCGATCGATGCGGCACGGCGCGTGCTGTGGCTGGTCAGCGGCGCATCGAAAGCGGCGATGCTCGAGCGTCTGGTGCTCGGCGATCGGTCGATTCCCGCCGGCCGGGTGCGCCGCGATCGCGCCTGTGTCATGACCGACGAAGCGGCTGCCGTATTGCTGCCGTGGCGCGGCCGCACGGTGCGGGAGCCTCGGCGCCGATGAAGATCCTCGTCATCGACATCGGGGGCCAACACGTCAAGCTGCTCGCCAGCGACGCGAGCGAGCCGCGCGAATTCGTGTCGGGAAGCCGGCTGTCGCCGCAGCAGATGGTGCGCGGCGTGCTGGAGGCGAGCCGTGACTGGCGCTATCAGGTCGTCTCGATCGGCTACCCGGGACCGGTGCTGCACGGCCGGCCGGTGCGCGAGCCGCACAACCTCGGTCGCGGCTGGGTCGGCTTCGACTTCGAGGCCGCGCTCGGACACCCGGTGAAGCTGGTCAACGACGCGGCGATGCAGGCGATCGGCAGTTACGAAGGCGGCACGATGCTGTTTCTCGGACTGGGCACCGGCCTGGGCTCGGCGCTGGTGGTCGACGGACGTGTCGAGGCGATGGAACTCGCGCACCTGCCCTTCCGCAAGGGGCGCAGCTACGAAGACTACGTGGGCATGCGCGGGCTCGGGCGGCTCGGCAGCAAGAAGTGGCGCAAGGCGGTGTTCGACGTGGTCGAGGCGCTGCGTGCGGCATTGCTGCCCGACTACGTGGTGCTCGGCGGAGGCAATGCGCACAGGCTCGAAGGGCAGGCGCTGCCCGCGCAGGTGCGGCTCGGCGACAACGCCAACGCGTTCGTCGGCGGTTTCCGGCTGTGGGCCCGCGCAGCGCCGGCGCCGCACGCCGGACCTCGCACCCGGTCGCGCACCCGGTCGCGCACACACGCACATTCGCCGTCATGAGCTGGGTGGCAGACCGCGCTGACGAACCGGGCGATGCGCCCGGTGCGCCCGGTATCGCTCCCACCTGGACCAGCAGCGCCAAGGATCTCGTCGGCACGTCGCTCGGCCCGGCGCGCCTGTGGTTCACCACCGGCTTCGGCATTGTCAACGAGGTCTACTTCCCGCGTGCCGACCTGCCGCAGATCCGCGACCTCGGTTTCATCGTCGCCGACGGTGCGGGCTTCTGGGTCGAGGTCAAGCGCCTCGGCCACTATCGCATCGAACTCGCCGCGCCCGGCGTGCCGGCAGCGTGCATCGTGCACCGTCACGAGCGGTTCACGCTTGCGTTGCGCATCACGCCGGACCCGGAACGTGACGTGCTGCTGGTCGAACTGCGGCTCGACGACGTGAGCGAGACGCCCGCGCTGCGGCTGTACGCGCTGCTCGCGCCGCACCTGGGGGGCAGCGGGGCCGACAACTGCGCCGAAGTGGGGCGTCACGGTTGTCGGCGCGTGCTGTGGGCCGAACAGGGACCGTTCGGCCTCGCGCTCGCCGCGGTGGACGATGCGCAACGCGACGCGTGGCTGCGCGGCAGCGCGGGCTACGTCGGCACCAGCGACGGCTGGCAGGATTTCGACCGTCATGGAGCGATGCGCTGGGTGCATCGGCGTGCCGGACCGGGCAACGTCGCCTTGATGGGTGAGCTGCCGCGGCGCTGCGTGCTCGCACTCGGGCTGGCGAGCAGTCGCGAGGCCGCCGCCGCACTGGCGATCGCCGCGCTCGCACAGCCATTCGAGCGGCCATGGCAGCGACAGGTGGCGCAGTGGACGCGCTGGCACGGCGGGCTGCACACGCGACTGCCGGCTGCGCTGTCGCCGCGTGTGCGCGAGCAGGTCGCGGTGTCGGCGATGGTATTGCGCACGCACCAGGACAAGATCTACCCCGGCGCGATCGTCGCCAGCCTGGGCGTGCCGTGGGGAAACCGCGCCGACGAGCGCGGCGGCTATCACCTGGTGTGGCCGCGCGACCTGGCCGAATGCGCCGGCGCGCTGATCGCGCTCGGCGAACTGGCGAGCGCGCGCAACGTGCTGCGCTACCTGATTGCCACGCAGCAGGCTGACGGTCACTGGCACCAGAACCAGTGGCTCGGTGGCAAACCCTATTGGCACGGCGTGCAACTCGACGAAGCGGCGTTTCCGGTGCTGCTGGCAGCGCTGCTGGCCGAGCGCGATGCGCTCGACGGCATCGAGGTTGGCGACATGGCGCGGCGGGCGATTGCGTTTATCGCGCGCACCGGCCCCGCGAGCGAACAGGACCGCTGGGAAGAGGATGCAGGCGTCAACGCGTTTACGCTGGCGGTGTGCATCGCCGCGCTGGTCGCGGGCGCGCGCTTCGTCGAACCCGGACTGCGCGAATTCGCGCTCGCACTCGCCGACGACTGGAATGCACGCATCGAAGACCTGACGGCGGTGCTCGACACCGCGCTCGCGCGTCGCCTGGGCGTGCGCGGCTATTACGTGCGGGTGGCGCCGCCGGCTGCGGTGGGCGGCGAACCGGCACTGCAACGGCGACTGCCGATCCGCAACCGGATCGAGGCGGCGCCGCCGGCCGACGAGCAGGTCGCCACCGACGTGCTGCAACTGGTGCGTTTCGGCCTGCGCCGTGCCGACGACGCGCTGATCGTCGACACCGTGCGGGTGATCGACGCGCTGCTGAAGGTCGACACGCCGAGCGGTGCGGCCTGGCGGCGCTACAGTGGCGACGGCTATGGCGAGCACGAGGACGGTGCGCCGTTCGACGGCACCGGCTGCGGCCGCCCGTGGCCGTTGCTGACCGGTGAACGCGGCCACTACGAGTTGCTCGCCGGGCGTGATCCGCGGCCTGCGCTCGAAGCAATGGCTGCGATGGCAGGCGGCGCGGGCATGATCCCCGAACAGGTCTGGGACGGCGTGGCGCTGCCTTCGCGCCGGCTGCTGCCGGGTCGCCCGACCGGGTCGGCGATGCCGCTGGCCTGGGCGCACGCGGAATTCGTCAAACTGGCGGTTTCGGCGGCACTCGGCCGCGCCTGCGACTGTCCGTCGGCGCTGGTCGAGCGCTATCGTGGCGAGCGACCGAGGCCGCGGCTGGCGGTGTGGCTCGAGCAGGCGCGTACACCGCTGTGTTTCGAGCGTGCAGAACTGCTGGTCTGCCTGCGCGAACCGGCCCTGGTTCACTGGGGCACCGACGACTGGTGCAATCCGGCCGACGTGCTCACGCAGACGGTCGGCCCGGGCCTGCACGTCGCCCGGTTGTCCACCGCCGGCCTTCGAGCCGGCCAGACGATCGAATTCACCTGGCGTTCGCGGGAGTCGGGTCGCTGGCTCGGCGCGGACCATCGTCTCGCGGTGGCGCCGCCGGGGCCGCTCATCCTCGAGAAAGCACATGAACGTTGACGTGTTCGTCGACACCAACCGGCTGCGGCCTCGACTTCCGGAACGCGCGGAACGCGCCGATCTCGCCACGTTTGCCGGGTGCCTCGAGGCGCTGGGCAGCGCCTGCGCATCGACGGCGTGGGTCGTCCTCGCGCACTCGGCATGCGCGCGCACGATCGTCGCGGCCGGCACCGAAGCGGTGCACGTCACCGATCGCAGCGCGACGCTCTACGGCGCCGCGGGCGGCTCGCGCGAGTTTCCCGCCGGGCGTCGTCTGCGCGACGTGCGTGCCTTCACCATCCACTGGGGCAACAACGAGGTGCTGCACGACACGCTCGCCAGGGCCTCGCTCGCGCAGGGGCGCGCGACGTTCGCCACAGGAGTCTTCATGAGCGATGCGCTGCTTCTGGCCGAATGGATCATCGAACAGACGTCCGACGCGTTGATCTACGCCGATCGCCTGGGGCGCATCGCGCGCTGGAACGAGGCGTCGCATCGGCTCTTCGGCTTCAGCGCAGATGAAGCGCTGGGCAGCAGCCTCGACCTCATCATTCCGGAGCACCTGCGTGCGGCGCACTGGCGCGGTTTCGACGCTGCGGTGGCGCGCGGCGCGACGAAACTGCACGGTCGCCCGACCTTGACCCGCGCGCTGCGCAAGGATGGCACGAAGATCTACGTCGAGATGACCTTCGCACTCGTGAAAGACCGCGAAGGCATCGTGACGGGTTCGGTGGCCATGGCGCGCGACGTCACCGAGCGCGTGCAACAGGAGCAGGCCGCACGGCGCGCCACCGCGACCGTGGACTGCCCGCCACCTCCGCGCGGCTGACGGTCCCTGGCGTGCGGGCGCCGGCAAACGGCCGAGCGCCTTCTCCAGCCCCGTGCCGATGCCGTCGTCCACCGTGTTGTCGGGTCCGGGCAGCCTGCGCGGGATCACCAGGCCGTCGCAGGCACCCAGGACGGCCGATCTCTCGCGGCTCCGGCCGAAGCTGCGGCTGAAGGATCTCCTCTACCTCCACGCCATCATCGGCAGCACCGTCCTGTCGGGCGAGACGTAGATCGCCTTCGTCGGGCAATCGCGTTCGCAGAACATGCACATCTGGCAGTCGTCGGGATACGCGATGATGGCCCGACTGCCGCAGGTCATGCACCGCTGCGCTTCCAGGCGTGCCGCGTCGTCGGAGAAGCCGCACTTGACCTCGGCAAACGTGCGCGAGCGCCCGGCCGCCGACAGCCACGGCGGGTCCTGTCGCGCAATGCGCGTGACGCCGTGTTTCGGCGTGCTCATGACCCGCTTCGCCCGAACGTCGCGGTCCGCGCGGATGTCGGTGAACCTCAGATGGCGATCGATGGACACGGCCGCCCGCTTGCCGGCGCCGATCGCTTCGACGACGGTGGCGCTGCCCGAAACGACGTCGCCGCCGGCGAAGACGCCGGCACGGCTCGTCTGCAGTGTCAACGGATCGGTGCGGATCGTCCCGTTCCCGGTGGTGTGAATATCGTCAGGCAGGAAGGACAGGTCCGCCTGCTGTCCGATCGACAGGATCACCATGTCGGCCTCGACGAGCATCGTCTGGTCTTCGTCGAACGACGGGGCGAACCTGCCCTGGTCGTCCGTGACCCGGGTGCACCGTACCAGTTCGACGCCGGTGACTTTCCCGTTGCGCCCCACGATGCGTTTCGGCCCCCAGCAGCCATCGATCACGATCCCCTCGTCGAGTGCCTGTCGCTTTTCCTCTGGATAGGCCGGCATCGTCTCTGCGGACTCGAGGCAGACGATACTGACGCTCCGGGCGCCGAGCCGGTTCACCGTCAGCGCGGTGTCCATCGCGACGTTGCCGCCGCCGATCACCACCACCTTCCTGCCGGCTGCGGAGTCGAACCTGTCGTCATTGACGTCGCGCAGGAACTCCAGGCCCCACAGGACCCCATCCAGTTCGCTGCCCTCGATCTCGATCCTGCGGCTGCGGCTCGCCCCGACTGCCAGGAACAGTGCCTGGTATTCCCGCCCCAGGTCGTCCAGCGACATCGCCTTGCCGAGCGGCGCATTCAGCCTGAACTGGATCCCCATGGCGCGGAGATGGTCGATCTGCGCCGTGAGCACGTTCCTCGGAAGGCGGAAGTCGGGAACGCCGTACTTCAGCATGCCGCCGGGCTCGCGCATGCTTTCGAAGACCGTCACCGGATAGCCGTTGCGTGCCAGGAAGTACGCGCATGCCAGACCCGCCGGACCCGATCCCACGACCGCCACTTTCGCGGCGTAGAGAAGGCGTGCCGGAGCCGGCGTTTCGGCGATCCATCGATCGCCCACGTAGCGTTCGACCGAATTGATGTTGACCGCTCCGTCGACGTCGTTGCGCGCGCAGGCGGTTTCGCACGGATGCGGACAGACGCGTCCGGTAATGGAGGCCAGCGGCAGGCATTCCTTCAGGATGTCGACCGCCTCGTCGATCATCCCTTCGCGCACCAGATAGAGATACCTGCGCATGTCGGTGCCTGCGGGACACGCGATCTGGCACGGTGGCTGCTCGGCCCGCTCGGCCACGAGCGTGTCCAGGCGGAAGCAGTCGGTGGGACAGGTGTCCAGGCAGAGCCGGCAGCCGTTGCACAGATCGGGGTCTACGGTTTCGATGGACATGTGTGTGGCGTCCGGTTATTCCATGGGAAGCATGCGTGGGTAGAGCTTCTCGCGAGGCTTGCCCAGGTCGGGCCACCAGGCTTTCGGAATCGGCTCCCTGGTGAGACTCATCGCGCCGTCGGTCTTCCCGATCTTCACCCAGGCAAGCCAGTCGGGATCGCTGCGCTTCGGGTAGTCCTCCCGGAAGTGCGTGCCGCGGCTCTCCGTTCGAAAGAGCGACGAGCGGAAACGCATCTCGGCGATCGTCACCATGTTCGCGACCTCGTGCGCCATGCGCCACTCGTGTGGCGTCTCGGCCATGAGCTTCGGCACGATGTGCGTACCCAGGAATTCGACCAGGGTCAGGGCCGCCTGCAGGCGCTCGCCGTGCTTGATGTCGAGGAAGTAATAGGGAACGGTGATGCCGTGCAGGGCCTGGGTCACCCACGTCGGGCTGAAGCCGCCCTTGCGCTCGAACGGGCGGCGCACTTGCGCTTTCGCCCTTGCGATCTCTTCGTCGGAAACCGTGGCGCGGGGATTCTGCTGGACGTGGTCGGCGGCCCCCAGGGCTGCTCTCGCCCCGGTGACCATGGCATGGGTGCTCGCGAATCCCATTCCGCCGTAGACGGCGCCCGAAGCCAGGGTGCCGCAACTGTTGCCGGCGGAATAGAGCCCCGGGATGCCCGCCGAGCAGTTCCAGTCGGTGGCCCACACGCCCGACCCGTTCCAGATCGCGCTCGTCATGACCCGGGAGGACGGCCACTTGATCTGCATGCCCCGGCGGATGTCCAGGCCGATCTTGTCCGCCTGCGGCGCGCCGATGCGCTTGAGATAGTCCTTCATCAGCCATCCCGAAGCCGACGAGAAGTCCAGGTAGAGCGGTGCTTTGCCGGTGTGCGCCTCCCAGGCCGGGGAAACCACCGGCTCGCCTTCCGAGTTGATGTTGGGCTTGTTGTACCAGCCGGAGAAATCACCGCCGATGGCGAACGGGTGGCGATACGAGACATCGATGGCGTTGTTCGAGATCTCCACTTTGCCGTTCCTGCGCCGGCGCTCGACGTCCTCCCTGAAATACGAGACCCCGTACATGAACTCCTTGTTGACGATCCGGGCGCCCACCTTGTAGGCCATGACTTCCCCGTCGCCGGTGTGCGAGAAAACGGGATAGGTTCCTGCCTTGAGGCTGCTCGATCCGGTTGCGAGAATCGTCGCGCCGGCCTTCACGACGTAGAGATCGCCGCTGATCGTATTGAAGCCCACTGCGCCGACGATCCGGCCATCCTGCTCGAGGAGTTCGGAAATCATCATGCGGTCCAGGATCCGCACCCCGCAGGCGATCGCTTTGTCGCGCAGCGTCGGCGCGAACTTCCGGTTCTGCTGGGCGATCAGCGTGTACGGGGTTCCGGTGGCACCGACGCCGGTGTCTTTCGGTGTGGCGAAGACATACAGCTTGCCGTCTTTCTCATAGAACGGGACGCCCCAGTCGACGAGGTCCCGGTAACGATCGTCGGCCTCCCGCAGGCAGATCTCGCCCCACTCCCGGTTGTTGAGGTACTCGCTGTTCCGGCTGATCACCTCGAGCCACTCCTTGACGTCGTGGCCAAGCTGCGGCTGGAAATAGATGATGTCTCCCTCCGAGAAGTGCGTGCTGCCCGCCTTGCCGGCATAGGCCTTGTCGGTCAGGGTGACATCCAGGCCGCGCTCCTTCGCCTTCATGGCGGCGAAGAACCCGGCCATCCCCGCGCCGATGACCAGGACGTCCGTCTCGAGTGTTTTTTCCGATGGCATCCGGTGAATTCCTCTGCTCTTGCGTGCGTGGATGGGTGGCCCCAGGAGTCGCGTCAGCGCTTTTCGATCTTCGCGGTCTCGATCACGCCGCGCCACTTCGCGATCTCGGAGACGAGCAGTTCCCTGAACTCTTCGGGCGTGCTGCTGCGTGCCGTGACGCCGAGGTCCTGAAAGCGCTGTCTGACGTCCGGCGATGCGACCGCTGCGCGCACCTCCTTGTTGAGGCGCTCGATGATGGCGCGCGGTGTTTTCGCCGGCGCTGACAGGGCCGCCCACGAAGAGGTGTGATAGCCAGGAAGACCCGACTCGCCCACCGTCGGAACGTCGGGCAGGCTGGGGAACCGCTGGTCCGAGCTGAGTGCCAGGATCCTCAGCATGCCGGACTTCGCCAGTGTCATGGCCGCCGGCAGGCCGTCGAAGGCAACCTGGATGTCGTTGCCGCGAACGGCGGTCAGCATGTCCCCCGTGGTCTTGAACGGCACGACCGGTGCCGTGATCCCCGCCATCGAGCGGAACAGCTCGGCCGAGAGGTGCGGCGTGGTGCCGATGCTGATGGAGCCGATGTTGAACTTCGCCGGGTCGGCCCTGGCTTCGGTGATCAGGTCCGCGACGTTCCTGAACCGGGCGTCCCGGTTCACCAGCATCACCAGGTCGAAGAATGCGAAGGTGGCAATCGGTGCGAAATCGTTGACGGTGTCGTACGGCAGCGATTCGAACAGCGATGCGCTGATCGCGTTGGCGTTGCTCACCAGCAGGAGCGTGTACCCGTCGGGCTCCGCCTTGGCGACCTTCTCGGAAGCGATGATCCCGCCAGCACTCGGCAGGTTCTCGACGACCACCTGCTGATGCAGGCTCTCGCTCATCTTCTGCGCCAGCAGCCGGGCGTTGATGTCCGATACGCCGCCTGCGCCCATCGGCACGATGATGCGGATCGGCCTGCTCGGATAGGTCTGCGTTGCAGCGATCGTGGTCGTGCCCATCAGCGCGAGCGCAGCCAGCACGCGCAGGCCGGTTCTCCGGATGTTCATGTTGCTGTTCCTCCTCTGTCTCCATGGACGTTGGTCGATCTCGCTTTCAGCAGCGTCGCCAGCGTTTCGATGCCTGGAACGGGCACGCCCAGCGCACGAGCCAGCGCCCGCACGGCCAGAATGCCGTTGTCGATTTCGAGCGCGCGGCCGGCCCGCAGGTCCTGCAGGAACGACGGCTCGTGCTCGGGTGCACGGTCCGGACGGGTCATCTGCTCCGGGTCCGCGTCCAGTTCGATCCCCAGTGCCCGGCCCGTTTCGAGGATCTCCGCCATGACGTGGATGACGAGGTTCCGCGTTTCGGGATCCGCGCAAGTCGCGTGAACGGTGCGCTCGCAGATCGTGGCGACTGCGGCGATGCCTGCGTTGACGAGCAACTTCGCCCAGAGCTGGCTGCGAATCGTGGTCGAGACCGCGACGCCGTAGCCGCCCTTGCGGGCGATCGACGCGATCTGCTCGATCGGCTCGTCCAGGTGGCCATCCGGATAGCCCAGGCACAGCGCGTTCTCACCCGGCGTCGTGCCGGCCACCACGCCGGGAGCGATGGTCTGTCCACCCAGGTGGACGACGCAGGCAATCCAGCGGTCCTTCGGGATGCGCCAGGTGTGCGCCGAGTCCAGACAGGCGGCGAGCTCCGGTGTCCGTTGCACCGGCAGCCCATGCAGGAACCACCACGGCAACCCGTTCATCGCAAACACTGCACGCGTCGCGTCGGTGAGCAGCGGTGCTGCGGCGTCCAGCGATTCGCGCAGATCCCGCGCCTTGACCGAAAAGACGACGACGTCCTGCGGACCGAGCGTCAGCGGCGCGTCGGAGGCGGGCAGGCGGGCCCGGATCTCCGCCTGTCCGGGCATCCTGAGGACGAGGCCATGCGCCTGGATCCCGGCGAGATGGGTGCCGCGGGCCACGACGCAGACTGCGGCCCCGGTCTGTGCCAGCCGGACCGCAATCTGTCCTCCGATCGCGCCCGCCCCGAACACGCAGACGCGGGGTGGCTCAGCCAGGCGCTCGACAGCACCCATCGACATCGCTCTCCGCTTGCAGGCCGGCGAGATGCCGGCCTGTCCTGCGAAGACTAGTCGTCACTGCGGGTGTGCGTATATCCCCGATATTTGGGACAAAACGAAGAAAGTGCCGGTGATGTGAGCGCCGCCCAGCGCGCGCTCAGCGCCTTTCCGTTCGAAGCATCGAGTTTCTCGCCCGCTCGCTTGCGCAGCGTGACGACCGTGTTCGGCTGGATCTTCAGGCGAGCGGCGATCTCCTTCGACGAATGCCCCGCGGCCACCAGTTCGGTGACCTGCGCCTCCCGCGCGCTCAATCTGCCGATGCCGCACACGTCGGCCTGCGTACACTCGGGGTTCAAGGCACCGTACTTGAGCTTCGCTGCTGCGCCCAGCACAGCCAGGACACCGAGCATCGCGTGCGATTCCTCCTGCGCAAAAGGTGCCGTGCCGTGGACACGGTAGAGATTCACGGCCAGCCAATGCGACGGTCTGGACGCCTCGGCGACCATCGGCACGAGGATCGACAGCCGGTCGATGACGTTGCAGCGTTCATAGCAGTTCCGCAGGTAGTTGCGATTGTCGATGTCGTGACAGCCCTGCTGGAACAGGGTCAGGTGACCCGGGCTGGCACCCCGGCGGTCGATGAACGTGCTGAGGGCGTCGAAGCGATGCCAGGAGTGCATGTACTCCAGCCCCACTTCGACCGGGAACGGCCGTGGCGACAGGCTCGCTTCGCACGCCAGGCGCGGGGGGCGCTTCGGCCGCAACGAGAAGACTGCGCAGTGCTGCGCGGGAAAGACCGGTTCGATCAATCGCAGCATCGCGGCAGGCAACGCCGTGGAATCGGACGCAGGAAGCTGCTCGAAGAGAAAGGCCACCGATTCGGACGGCAGCGACGCGGCACCGTTGCCCGGCGGTACTGTGATCGTCTGATGCCACATGGTCTTCGTCTGGACGTTGGCCCGGCACGCTCGCGCATGATAGCGCCCCGGGGGTCCGGTCGGACAGCCGTCAGAACGTCGAAATCACACGTTGAACCTGAAATGCATCACGTCGCCATCCTTTACGACGTAGTCCTTGCCTTCGAGCCGCATCCTGCCCTTCTCCTTCGCGCCCGCCTCGCCGCCGAGTGCGACGAAGTCGTCGTAGGCGATCGTCTCGGCGCGGATGAATCCGCGCTCGAAGTCGGTGTGGATCACGCCGGCGGCCTGCGGGGCGGTGGCGCCGGCGCGCACCGTCCAGGCGCGCACTTCCTTCTCGCCGGCGGTGAAATAGGTCTGCAGTCCGAGCAGCGTGAACGCCGCGCGGATCACGCGGTTCAGTCCCGGCTCGCTCATCCCCATGTCGGCCAGAAACACCGCCTTGTCCTCGTCGGGCAGGTCGGCGATCTCGGCCTCGATCGCCGCGCACACCGGCACCACGATCGAGCCCTCGACCTGGGCGTGGCGGCGCACGGCGTCGAGGTGCGGGTTGTCCTCGAAGCCGTCCTCACGCACGTTGGCCACGTACATCGTCGGCTTGGCAGTGATCAGGCACAGCGGCTTCAGCACCGCCTTCTCTTCGTCGTACAGGTCGAGCGAACGCACCGGCTTCGCCTGGTCGAGCGCCTTCATGCATTTGTCCAGCACCGCGACCAGGCGCTGGGCCTCCTTGTCGCCGCCGGCGCGCGCCACCTTGCCGTAGCGCAGCAACGCCTTTTCCACGGTGGCCAGATCGGCCAGCGCCAGTTCGGTGTCGATCACCTCGATGTCCGAAAGCGGGTCGATGTTCCCGCGCACGTGCACCACGTTCTCGTTCTCGAAGCAGCGCACCACGTGCACGATCGCGTCGGTTTCGCGGATGTTGGCGAGGAACTGATTGCCCAGCCCCTCGCCCTTCGAGGCGCCCGCAACCAGCCCGGCGATGTCGACGAACTCGACGGTGGCGGGCAGCACGCGCTGCGGCCTGACGATCTTCGCCAGCGCGTCGAGACGGGGATCGGGCACCTCGACGGTGCCGACGTTGGGCTCGATGGTGCAAAACGGATAGTTTTCGGCCGAGATGCCGGCCCTGGTCAGCGCGTTGAACAGGGTCGACTTGCCGACGTTGGGCAGGCCGACGATGCCGCATTTCAGACTCATGCATTTCCCTTCGGGTCAATCGGCGGCGCCAGCCGGTCCGGGCGCCTGCCGGGCCAGTGTCGCGAGCGAGCGGGCGTAATGGTAGGCAATCTGCGCCTCGCCGTAGCGGTGTTTCGCCCCCGCAGGGCAGGCGAGGCGCGCGAGGCATCGGTCGCGGCAACTCGAACCGGTCGCCAGCCGCCAGCCCGAGCAGGCTGCGAGGTCGAACCCGTCGTGCAGCGCGCGCGGCGGACAGGCATCGACGCACGGTCGATCCCGGCAGCGCTCGCAAGGCGAGGTGCTGGCGAACGGCTCGGTGGGTGCCAGGCCGGTGTCGGCCAGCAGCGCCGCACGGTACGCGAACCAGCTGCCCCAGGCTGCGTTCACGCCCACCATGAACGGCGAAGGCTGGTGCCAGCCGGCGAGCCTGCCCAGGCGCTGCAGTGCAACGAGACGCTCGCCGGGGTAGAGCCATTCGTGCCGCACGCCCGGGAAGCGCCGATCGAGCCACGCGGCGACGCGTGCGCGGGTGAACGCGTCCAGCGGGTGCGCGCCGCGCAATCCGTTCGCGGTCGCATGCTGCCAGAAATCCGGGCCCAGGTTCCCGATCAGGACCAGTTGCCGGTAGCACGCCTGCGCATCGGCCGCGAGCGAACCTCGCAGGTCTTCGGGCAGCCGTTGGACGTCGAAGACCGCCTGCAGGTTCAGGCCGCAGGCATCGAGTTCGGCGAAGACCGGATCCGGCCCGCGGTTGGGAGGGTTCATCGAAGTGGCGGGCAAATCGGCATTGTCGCAGTTTGCGCAATCCGCCGGCTGTGCCTACGCTTGCGGACATGCCCGCATCGCTGGAAGGAAAGCTGGTCGTCGCGATCTCCTCGCGCGCGGTGTTCGACTTCGAGGAGGAGAACCGCGTCTTCGAGCGCGACGACGACGCGGCGTACATGGCGCTGCAGCGCGAACGCCTCGACGTGTGTGCGCAGCCCGGCGTGGCCTGGGCGCTGGTGCGCAAGCTGCTGCAGTTCGATCCACCCGATCGTGCCGAGCGCGAGCGACGCGTCGAAGTGGTGGTGGTTTCACGCAACGACCCGGTCAGCGGCCTGCGCGTGTTTCGCTCGGCGCAGCAGGCCGGCCTGCGACTCGGGCGCGGCGTGTTCACCCGCGGGCGTGCGCCCTGGCGCTACCTTGCGCCGCTGAAGGCGAACCTCTTCCTGTCGGCCAATGCCGACGACGTCGGCGCGGCCCTCGACGCCGGCATTCCGGCAGCGCGGGTATTCCCCGAGTCGGTCAAGGCCTCCGAGTCGCATCCCGACGAGATCCGCATCGCGTTCGACGGCGACGCAGTGCTCTTTTCGGACGAATCCGAGCGCGTGTTCCAGGCCGACGGCCTCGATGCATTCCAGCGCCACGAAGCCGACCGCGTCGCGCTGCCGCTGCCCCCGGGGCCGTTCAAGCCGCTGCTGGAGGCCTTGCACCGCTTGCAGCGCGCCGACGCGGGCGCCGGCGCACCGGTGCGCATCCGCACCGCGCTGGTCACCGCGCGCAGCGCGCCGGCGCACGAGCGCGCGATCCGCACGCTGATGCACTGGGGCATCGAAGTGGACGAGGCGATGTTTCTCGGCGGACTCGCCAAGGGGCCGTTCCTGAACGAGTTCGAACCGGACTTCTTCTTCGACGACCAGACCGGCCACTGCGAGTCGGCGTCGCGCTACGGGCCGGCGGGCCACGTCCCGGCCGGGATCGCCAACGGACGCTGATGCGAGTGGCAGGTCGCGCGCATCGGTGGCTCATGCGCGCAACGCCCGGCGGGCCGGCCATCGGTACGCGCAAGCCTTCTGGCGCGTCAACCACTATGCAGGCTGATCCGTAAAGGCATATAAAGAACAAAAGAACGACAGGAGGTCCGGAAACCGGAGACAGAAGCCTGACGGCGCCGCCGCGGCGGATCTGCGCGGCGCCAGTGGCAGGAGGTGAGCATGACGATCTTCGCCCGCTACCAGAGCCGCTACGAGGCGGCCCAGGAAGAGGAGATGTCGGTCCGGGAATACCTGGAGCTGTGCCGCGGCAACGCAGCAGCCTACGCCAGCGTCGCCGAGCGGATGCTGATGGCGATCGGCGAGCCCGAACTGGTCGACACCCGGCTCGATCCGCGCCGCTCGCGGATCTTCGCCAACAAGATGCTGAAGATCTATCCCGCCTTTGCCGACTTCTACGGCATGGAAGAGGTGATCGAGAACATCGTCTCCTACTTCCGCCACGCGGCGCAGGGGCTGGAGGAGAAAAAGCAGATCCTGTACCTGCTGGGGCCGGTCGGCGGCGGCAAGAGCTCGCTGGCCGAGAAGCTGAAGTCGCTGATCGAGCAGGTGCCGTTCTACGCGATCCAGGGCTCGCCAGTGCACGAGTCGCCGCTCGGGCTGTTTCGCCCGGACGAGGACGCGGCGATCCTCGAGGAAGACTACGGCATCCCGCGCCGGTACCTGTCGACGATCATGAGCCCGTGGGCGGTGAAGCGGCTGCACGAATTCGGCGGCGACATCACGAAGTTCCGCGTCGTGAAACTGCGCCCGTCGGTGCTCGCGCAGCTCGCGGTGTCGAAGACCGAGCCCGGCGACGAGAACAACCAGGACATCTCGTCGCTGGTCGGCAAGGTCGACATCCGCAAGCTCGAAACCTGGTCGCAGAACGACCCGGACTGCTACAGCTATTCCGGCGGCCTGTGTCTGGCCAACCGTGGCGTGCTCGAGTTCGTCGAGATGTTCAAGGCCCCGATCAAGGTGCTGCATCCGCTGCTCACCGCGACCCAGGAAGGCAACTACAAGGGCACCGAGGGCTTCGGGGCCATCCCGTTCGACGGCCTGGTCCTCGCGCACTCGAACGAGGCCGAGTGGCTGTCGTTTCGCAACAACCGCAACAACGAGGCGTTCCTCGACCGCATCTACATCGTCAAGGTGCCGTATTCGCTGCGCGTGACCGACGAGATGCGCATCTACCAGAAACTGCTGGTCAATTCGTCGCTTTCGCAGGCGCCGTGCGCCCCCGACACGCTGCGGATGATGGCGCAGTTCTCGGTGCTGTCGCGAATCAAGGAGCCCGAGAACTCGTCGATCTACTCCAAGATGCGCGTCTACGACGGCGAGAACCTCAAGGACACCGATCCGAAGGCCAGGAGCTACCAGGAGTACCGCGACTACGCCGGCGTCGACGAAGGCATGACCGGGCTGTCGACGCGCTTCGCATTCAAGATCCTGTCGCGGGTGTTCAACTTCGACCACCGCGAGGTCGCGGCCAATCCGGTGCACCTGATGTACGTGCTCGAGCAGCAGATCGGCCAGGAGCAGTATCCGCCCGAGGTCGAGGAGAAGTACCTGCGCTTCATCAAGGAGTTCCTGTCGCCGCGCTACGCCGAATTCATCGGCAAGGAGATCCAGACCGCCTACCTCGAGAGCTATTCCGAGTACGGCCAGAACATCTTCGACCGCTACGTCACCTATGCCGACTTCTGGATCCAGGATCAGGAGTACCGCGACCCGCACACCGGCGAGATCCTCGACCGGCGCGCGCTGAACGACGAACTCGAGAAGATCGAGAAGCCGGCAGGCATCTCCAATCCGAAGGATTTCCGCAACGAGGTCGTCAACTTCGTGCTGCGCGCGCGCGCTTCGCGCGACGGCAAGAGCCCGTCGTGGACCAGTTACGAGAAGCTGCGCGCGGTGATCGAGAAGAAGATGTTCTCGAACACCGAGGAGCTGCTGCCGGTCATCTCCTTCAATGCCAAGGCGAGCGCCGACGAACAGAAGAAGCACCAGGATTTCGTCGATCGCATGATCGCCCGCGGCTACACCGAAAAGCAGGTCCGGCTGCTGTGCGAGTGGTACCTGCGGGTGAGGAAGTCGTCGTGAGGCCGTGATGCTGCGCATCGTCGACCGGCGCTTCGACAGCCGCAACCGCAGCTCGGTCAATCGCAGCCGCTTCATCCGCCGCTTCAAGGCGCAGATTCGCAGGGCAGTCGCCGACGCCGTCTCGAAGCGCGGCATCCGCGACCTGGAGAACGGCGAAAAGATCGGCATCCCGGGGCGCGACATCGCCGAGCCGCAGTTCACTCACGGCAGCGGCGGCGTGCGCGAGTACGTGCACCCGGGAAACGACCGCTTCGCCGCCGGCGACGAGTTCGAGCGGCCGCAGCAGGGCGAAGGCGGGCCGGGGCGCGGCCCGGCCAGCAACGAGGGCGAGGGGCTCGACGACTTCGCGTTCACGCTCACCCGGGACGAATTCCTCGACATCTTCTTCGACGAACTGGCGCTGCCCAACCTGCTGAAACGCCAGCTCGCGCACATCGAGCAGACCCGGCGGGTGCGCGCCGGCTACACCCAGAGCGGCGTTCCCACCAACATCAGCCTGACGCGCACGATGCGCGGCGCGGCGGGCCGGCGCGTCGCGGCGGGCGGGCCTTACGGCCGCAGGCTGCGCGAGCTCGAAGACGAACTCGCGCGGCTGGTGGCGATGCGCGGCTGCGCAGATCCGCAGGTCGAGGCGTTGCGCCAGGAGATCGCCCGGCTGAAGGCGAGGATCGAGACGATTCCGTTCATCGACTCCTTCGACCTGCGCTACCGGCACCGCGTGCGCGTGCCCGAGCCGACGACGCAGGCGGTGATGTTCTGCATCATGGACGTCTCGGGATCGATGGACGAGGAGCGCAAGAGCCTGGCCAAGCGCTTCTTCATGCTGCTCTACCTGTTCCTCGACCGCAACTACGAGCGCATCGACGTGGTCTTCATCCGGCACCACACGGTGGCCAGCGAGGTCGACGAGGCGGAGTTCTTCGGTTCGCGCGAAACCGGCGGCACGGTGGTGTCCAGCGCGCTCGAGCTCGCACGCGACATCATCCGCCAGCGCTACGCCTCCAGCCTGTGGAACGTCTACGTCGCGCAGGCCTCGGACGGCGACAACTGGAACGACGATTCGCCGCTGTGCCGCAGGCTGATCGACGAGTCGATCCTGCCGCTATGTCAGTATTTCGCGTACGTCGAGATCAGCCAGGGCGAGCCGCAGAACCTGTGGCGCGAGTACGAGAAGCTGCAGGCGGCGCACCCGGGGCGCTTCGCGATGCAGCGCATCGGCTCGGCCGCCGACATCTACCCGGTGTTCCGCGAGCTGTTCCGCAAGCGCAGCATGGCGGGTGCGGCATGATGGCGCGGCAGGTCACGGCCCTTCCAGACAGCTCCGAGTGGAGCTTCGAGGCGATCGAGCGCTACGACGAAGCGATCGGCGGGACTGCGCAGCGCTACGGGCTGGACGTCTATCCGCACCTGATCGAGATCATCAGCGCCGAGCAGATGATGGACGCCTACGCGTCCAGCGGCATGCCCGTGTACTACCACCACTGGTCGTTCGGCAAGCACTTCCTGGCGACCGAGAGCCGCTACCGGCGCGGTCAGATGGGGCTCGCCTACGAGATCGTCATCAACTCGAACCCGTGCATCGCCTACCTGATGGAGGAGAACACGCTCCCGATGCAGGCGCTGGTGATCGCGCACGCGGCCTACGGACACAACTCGTTCTTCAAGGGCAACCACCTGTTCCGGCAGTGGACCAGCGCCGACGCGATCATCGATTACCTGGTGTTCGCGCGCAACTACATCGCCGAATGCGAGGAGCGCCACGGCGAGGCGGCCGTCGAGCGGCTGGTCGACGCCTGCCACGCGCTGGTCAACCTGGGCGTCGACCGCTACCAGCGCGCGCCGCGGCTGTCGCTCGAGAAGGAGAAGTTGCGCCAGAAGGAGCGCGAGGAATACCTTCAGGCCCAGGTCAACGACCTGTGGCGCACGCTGCCTCCGGCCATGGACAGGACCGAGGAGAAGCGCGAGAAGCGCTGGCCCCCGGAGCCCGAGGAGAACCTGCTCTATTTCGTCGAGAAGCACGCGCCGCTGCTCGAGCCGTGGCAGCGCGAGGTGGTGCGGATCATCCGCAAGATCGGCCAGTACTTCTACCCGCAACGGCAGACGCAGGTGATGAACGAGGGCTGGGCGACCTTCTGGCATTACACGCTGCTCAACACGATGTACGACGACGGCCTGCTGTCGGATGGCTTCATGCTCGAGTTCCTGCAGTCGCACACCAACGTCGTCGCTCAGCCCGCGTACAACAGTCCGCACTATTCGGGGATCAACCCGTACGCGCTCGGCTTCTCGATGTGGCGCGACATCCGGCGCATCTGCGAGGCGCCGACCGACGAAGACCGGCAGTGGTTTCCCGACATCGCGGGCTCGGACTGGCGCGAGGCCTTCGACTTCGCCATGCGCAATTTCAAGGACGAGAGCTTCGTTGCCCAGTACCTGTCGCCGCGGCTGATGCGCGAATTCCGCCTCTTTGCCGTGCTCGATGACGACAGTCGCGAAAAACTGAAGATCGACGCGATCCACGACGAGTCCGGTTACCGTGCGCTGCGCCAGTTGCTCTCGACCCAGTACGACCTGGGAAGTCGCGAGCCCGACATCCAGGTCTGGAACGTCGATCTGCACGGCGATCGCTCGCTCACGCTGCGCCATTTCGTGCGCGAACGGCGCCCGCTCGCCGGATCCTCGTGCGAGGCGGTGCTCGGGCACCTCGCACACCTGTGGGGCTTCGCGGTGCGCCTCGAACGACAGGGGGCCGACGGCACCGTCGAACTCGCGGCCGGGCGCAGCGCACCGGCCCGGCAGAAGAACTGAAGGGTCGCCGGGCCGCGGGCTTCCAGGCGCCGGCCTACCGCCGGGCGCGCTTCGGCTGCAGCATGGTGCCGCTGCAGCGCGGCGCGCCGCAGCGGCACGCCCAGATGCGCTTCATCGCGCGTGTGTGCGGTACCCCGAGCACGATGCCGTAGTTGTAGGTGAGTTCCTCGCCCTTGCGGATGTCGCGGATCGACTCGATGAACACGCGATCGCGGCGCGGGTCGCCACCGGCGTCCTCTTCGATCACCGCTTCGCAATTCGGCGCGCAACCGTGGTTGATCCAGCGCGCACTGTTGCCCTGGCGGTAGGCGTCGATCACGTAATCGTCGTTCACCGCGAAGAGAAAGGTGTGACCGGTGTCGGCGCCGTCACCGTAGAGCGCGTCGCTCTCGGCGTGCGTGAGCAGCCGGCCCCGGTACTGGATGAGCCGGGTGCCGGTCGCGATGTCGGTGGCGGCGAACACGCCGTTGCCGTGGATCGCCGAGCGGCGGGTGATGATTCGTGCGGGCATGGGCTTGCGTCAGTGGCGGGTGTGCAGTTTCATCGTCGCGCCGGCGGCGTCGCCCGCCACCAGCGCGGGCAGGCAGTCGAGCGCGCGGTCGATCGCCTCGTCGATCATCTGTTGCTGTTCGCGGCCCGGCCGGTTCAGGACGAAGTCGGCCACCTGCTGGCCCGGCTGCAGGTCGCGCGGGTGACCGATGCCGATGCGCAGACGCCAGAAATCCGCGCTGCCGAGGCGCGCCTGGATGTCCTTCAGCCCGTTGTGGCCGGCGTGCCCGCCGCCCTGCTTCAGTTTCGCCTGGCCGGGGGGCAGATCGAGCTCGTCGTGCACCACCAGGATCTCGTCGGGTGCGATCCGGTGGAAATGCGCCAGCGCCGCCACCGCCTGCCCGGAGCGATTCATCCAGGTCGCGGGCTCGAGCAGGCACACCGATGCGCCGCCGATGCGGGCGCGGCCCACGTCGCCGTGGAACTTGCCTTCGCGCCTCAGTGCCGTGCCGTGCTCGTGCGCGAGCGCGTCCACGAACCAGAAGCCGGCGTTGTGCCGGTCGCGCTGGTGTTCCGGGCCCGGGTTGCCCAGGCCGACCACGAGTCGGATGCCGTTCATCTCGCGCGCCGCATGTGCGCCGCTGGAATCCGTTCCGGCGGCCGCCGGGCGCAAGTGTAGTGGATTCAACGTCGTCGCAGGTGAAGCCACGCGGCCAGGCCCACGCACAGCATCGCGAGCGAAGTCGCGGCCAGCGCGACGGTCGAGTGCATCACCATCGGCGCGATGACGCCGGCAACCACGCCGTTGGCGACGCTGCCGACCACCGCCTGCAGCGACGAGGCCATGCCGCGCCGATGCGGATAGAGGTCGAGCACCATCAGCGTCACCACCGGCACGTTCAGCGCCCAGCCGAACGCGAACAGCGCCAGCGGAATCAGCGCCCAGCTGACGTGCGGCGTGAACAGCAGGTTCGCGGCCAGGTTCGCGGTTGCCACCGTGAACATGATGACGAAGCCGTGGCGCACCTGGCGACGCGGCTCGATCCGCCCGGCCAGTCGGCCGCTGAGCCAGGCACCGGCCATGATGCCGCTGATCGTCAGCAGGAAGAACCAGAAGAACCCGGTCGGCGCGAGCCCCAGGTGTGTGCCGAGGAATGCGGGCGCCGACAGCACGTACAGGAACATCCCGTTGAACGGCACGCCGCTGGCCAGTGCCAGCAGCAGGAAGCGCGGATCGGAGAGCAGCTGCGAGTAGCCGCGCATCAGGTGCGTGAACTCGAACGGCTGGCGATGCGTGGGATGCAGCGTCTCGGGCAGGAACTTCCAGTTCCCCAGCCACAGCAGCACGCCGATCGCACTCAGCAGCCAGAAGATGCTGTGCCAGTCGGCGTGCACGAGCAGCCACCCACCGATCATCGGCGCAACCGCCGGCGCGATGCCGAAGTAGATGGTCACCTGCGACATCATCCGCTGGGCTTCCTCGGGCGGGAACAGGTCGCGGATGACCGCGCGCGAGACGACGATGCCGGCGCCGGTGGACAGCCCCTGCAGCGCGCGAAAGAACACCAGCCAGCCGATCGTCGGCGCGAGCGCGCAGCCCACCGAGGCCAGCGTGAACACGCCCACGCCCCAGAGCACCACCGGGCGTCTGCCGAAGCTGTCGGCCAGCGCGCCGTGGAACAGGTTCATGAACGCGAAGCCGAACAGGTAGGCCGACAGCGTCTGCTGCATCTGCACCGGCGTTGCGTCGAGCGCCAGCGCGATGCCGGAGAACGCCGGCAGATAGGTGTCGATCGAAAACGGGCCGAGCATGCCGAGCGCGGCCAGAAGCACCGCGAGTGCCCGGCGCGGTGCGCGCCAGATCGAGGCTGCGTCGGGGTTCAACGCCGCGCCTGCGCGAAAGAAAAGGCCCGGGGGAAACCCGGGCCTGCACGCGCAGCAGGGGGTTGCGGCAGCGTCACTTCTTCGCGGCCGGGGTCGCGGGAGCAGCGGCAGCCGGTGCAGCAGGCTCTTCCTCGGCCGCGCCGGGGATCGTCACCGTCACGATGACGGGATCGTCGCCCGTGGGCACGACCGGCACGACGCCGGCGGGGAAGACGATGCCGCTCAGGTGCACCGGCTTGCCCGCTTCCAGGCCTGCGAGGTCGACCTCGATGAAGCTCGGCAGATCGTCGGGAAGGCAGCTGACTTCGACGTCGTTCACCACGTGGCCGACGATGCCTGCGCTCACCTTGACGGCCGGGGAGTTCTCCTGGTTCACGAAGTGCAGCGGCACCCGGATCGTGATCTTCTCGTCGGCGGCGATGCGCTGGAAGTCGATGTGCAGCACCTGCGGCTTGTACGCGTGCCATTGCACGTCGCGCAGCAGCACGCGCTCCCTGGATCCGTCGAGTTCCATTTCGAGAATCGACGAATGGAACGCTTCCACGCGCAGCGCGTGATAGAGCGGATTGTGTTCGATGGCCACCGGCGTGGCGACGCCCCTGCCGCCGTAGACGATTCCCGGCACGAGGCCGGCACGGCGCAGGCGGCGGCTCGCACCGGATCCCTGCTCACTGCGAGTCCTGGCAACGACTTTCATCGTTTCTCCCTTCATCAGGCCCCGGGTCCGCGACCAGAACGCCGGGGCATCCACACACGCCGGCAGGCCGCGAGGCCTGTCGGCTCCCAAAGCAAAGTCAGTCGACGAACAGCGACGAGACCGAATCGGCGCGGTTGATGCGCAGGATCGTCTCGGCCAGCAGTTGCGCGCACGACAGTACGCGGATGCGGTCGCAGGCCCCGGCCTCGGCCGACAGCGGGATCGTGTCGGTGACCACGAGCTCGTCGAGCGCCGAGCCGGCGATGCGCGTGGCGGCGCCCCCCGAGAGCACCGCGTGCGTGCAGTAGGCGACCACGCGCCGCGCGCCGCGCTCCTTGAGCGCCGCCGCGGCCTTGACCAGCGTGTTCGCGGTGTCGACGATGTCGTCGACGATCACGCAGGTGCGTCCCGACACGTCGCCGATGATGTTCATCACCTCGGCCACGTTGGCTTTCTGGCGCCGTTTGTCGATGATCGCCAGATCGGAGTCCAGACGCTTGGCGAGCGCGCGCGCCCGCACCACGCCGCCGACGTCGGGCGAGACGACCAGCAGGTTCTCGAACTGCTGCTTGTGCATGTCCGCCAGCAGCAGCGGCGCCGCGTAGACGTTGTCGACGGGGATGTCGAAGAACCCCTGGATCTGCTCGGCGTGCAGGTCCATGGTGAGCAGACGGTCGACGCCCGCGGTCTCGAGCATGTTGGCGACCACTTTCGCGCTGATCGCCACGCGCGTCGAGCGCACCCGGCGATCCTGGCGCGCATAGCCGTAATAGGGCAGCGCTGCGGTGATGCGCCCGGCCGATGCGCGCTTGAGCGCGTCGACCATGATCATCACTTCCATCAGGTGATCGTTCGTCGGCGCGCTGGTGGGTTGCAGCACGAAGACGTCCTTGCCGCGCACGTTCTCCAGGATCTCGACCATCACCTCGCCGTCGGAATACTGGCTGACCGTCGCCTTGCCGAGGTTGATGTACAGGTGGCGCGCGATGTCGGACGCCAGGCGCGGGTTGGCGTTGCCGGTGAAGATCATCAGACCTTCCGGGTCGACGACGTCGGTGTTTCGACGGTAGCCCTGCACGTGTCTGGCTCTCGGCTGGCAGCCCGGTTCACGCCCCGGGCTGGAGAAGCTGGCTGGGGAGGAAGGATTCGAACCCTCGAATGCCGGAATCAAAATCCGGTGCCTTAACCAACTTGGCGACTCCCCAGTGGTCGGTCTTCGGGCCGGCTTGCATCACCCTCGTATTGCCGTGTGACAACAAGTCGGTCCGGGTCGCGCGCCTGCCGGCAAGCCCTCAGGCGAACGACCAGTTGCGCAGCGGGTGCCGGCGCAGCGAACGGACCGAATACGCGGCTCCGACCGCCTGCCGCGCGAGCCGCTTCCGGATCGCTGCGGCCGCCGGTTCGTCAGGCACGGGACAGAACACGCAGGCCCCCGAACCGGTCATTCGCGCCAACCGCCCATCGGCGCCGGCGGAATCGGCGGCGAGCCTGAGCGCGGCGAGCGCTTCGGTGACGCGCGGCCAGGCTGCGCGCACCACCGGTTCGAGATCGTTCTTCCCGCGATAGACGGACCGCCATCGCGAAAGACCGGAGATTCTGAGCGGTTTCGAATCACGTGTCAATTCTGGAGAGGCGAACACCGAGGCGGTGGGGACCGCGACCGGCGGGGCGACGATCACGAACCAGGCCGGCTCGGCGGGCAGCGCGCGCAGGCGCTCGCCGACACCGGTTGCGAATGCGCGGCGGCCGAACACGAACGCGGGGACGTCGGCGCCCAGGCGCAGCCCGAGTGCCATCAGCCGGCGCCGATCCAGGCCCAGCGCCCACAGACGATTCAGGCCGAGCAGCACGGTGGCGGCGTCCGAGCTGCCACCGCCCAGCCCGCCGCCGATCGGTATCCGCTTGTCGATCGTGATCTCCACGCCGAGCCGGCAGCCGGTTTCGGCAGCGAGCAGGCGCGCCGCGCGCACCGCCAGGTCGGCCTCGGCGGGAACACCCGGCAGGGGGTTGCGGCGCACGATCGCGGCATCGACGCGGCGCACCAGGTGCACGCGATCGCACAGGTCGACCAGCTCGAAGACGGTTTCGAGCAGGTGGTAGCCATCGGCGCGGCGACCGGTGACGTGCAGGAACAGATTCAGCTTGGCCGGTGCCGGCAGGTTGCGCAGCGAGTCGATCATGGCCGGGTGAGGATCATGGTCGGGAGAGGATGTGCGCCGTGCTGTCGATCACCAGTCGCAGCGACAGCCGGCGCTCGCCTGCACGGGTCTCGGCGGGCCAGTCGAGGGCAAGGCGCCGGGGCTGCCCCGCTTCGCCGGCTTCGATGCGCACCGACCAGCCGTGCTCGCGTCCGGCGATCACACGCGCTCCGTCGTGTTCGGTCGGCTCGGCGATGCGCCCCCCGAGCCAGGCGGGAAGGTCGGCCAGCGGCACGCGCCAGCCGAACACCTGCTCGGTGAGTGTCTCGGCCGATGAAGCCTCCCAGGTCTTGCCGTCGGCGGCCACCAGCGTTGCGCGTTCGCCGTCGATCTGCAGCTGTGCGATGGCCTGACCGAGCGGCGAGGACAGTTCGAGCTCGGTGCGCGCTCCGTCGATGCGCAGTGCGAAGTGTCCGCTCGAGCGATCCTGGCGGGCGTCGTCGTCCGCCTCGGTGACGGTTGCCGCGAAGCGGCCGGCCCAGAAATTGGGCGGCCCGGCCGCGCCAGAGGCGGCAACGGGTGCGCCCGGGGTTGCGCAGCCGGCCAATGCGAGCACGGCCACGCCCGCCAGTGCGGCGAGCACGCGGCTCATTGCGTGATCTTGAAGCGCGCCAGCGTTTCCTCGAGGACCTTGTTGCCCGGCTCGCGGGCACTGGCCTCGCGCCAGATGCGTCGGGCATCGGCGGCGCGGCCCGACTGCCAGAGCGCTTCGCCGAGGTGTGCGGCGATCTCGGCCTCGGGGCGAAGCCGATAGGCTTTCTCGAGCTGCTCGATCGCGCCGGCCAGCTGGCCGCGGCGGAACAGGACCCAGCCCATGCTGTCGATGATGTGAGCGTCGTCCGGGGCGAGCGCGAGCGCCTTCTCGATCAGCGCCTGCGCCTCGTCGAGCCGGATGTTGCGCTCGGCGAAGGTGTAGCCGAGCGCGTTGTAGGCGTGCGCGTTGTCGGGTCGCAGCGTCATCAGCTTGCGCAGGCTCGCCTCCATCGTGTCGAGCCTGTCGATGCGCTCGGCGGCCATCGCGTGGTCGTACAGCAGGTCGGGGTTTTCGGGATGGCGTTGCAGCGCCTGCGCGAGCACCTCGAGCGCCTCGGTATCGCGTCCGGCCTCGCGCAGGACCTGTGCCTCGGCGGCGGTGAGCTGGACGTGCTCGCGCAGGCTGCCCACAGAGGTGGTGCGCAGCAGTTCGCGGGCTTCGTCGACGCGTCCCAGTTTGCCGAGCAGCACGGCGCGTCGCGTGAGCGCCGGCAGGAACTGCTCGCCGCGGCGCACGCGCGCGTACCAGTCGATGGCCTCGGCGGTGCGCCCGGACTCCTCGGCGAGCTGCCCCATGAACAGGTACGCCGGGTCGTCGTCGCGCTGCACCGGCGCGGGCAGCGCGAGATACCGGCGCAGGTAGTCTTCGGCGACCTTCGGTTGCTTCGTCTGCCAGGCGAGCTGCGCCAGCGAGAACAGGATGCCCGGACTGTCGGGCTCCTGCGCGAGCGCGGCCTCGAATTGCGTGCGTGCGTCGTCGCGGCGCCCGTCGGCGGCCAGCAGCCGCGCCAGCGAGAAGCGCGCCTCGATGGCCCTGGGCGCGCGCGCCAGGAACGCCTGCAGCAGCGTGATTGCCCCGGCGCCGCCGCGCGGCGTCTGCGCGACGTAGCGGGCCGCAGCGACGGCTGCCGCCTCGTTCGCCGGTTCGAGTTGCAGCGCCGCTTCGGCCTCGGCGGCCGCGCGCGTGCTGTCGTCGGCTGCGTGTGCGACCGCGGCCAGTGCCAGACGCGCGGCGGCCACGCGCTGGTCGGGCGCAGCCAGACGCTCGATGAGGGCCAGCGCGGCCTTGCGATCGGGCGCGCGCGCGAGCGCGCGCTGCAACTGCGGGTATGCCTCGGCCAGCTGGCGATCGGTGCGCGCCCTGGCGAGCCGGGCGCGCAACAGCGGCTCGGCGTCGTCGAGTCGCCCGGTGCTGATCCACAGCGATTCGATCGTCTGCGTCGCGATCGGCGAGTCGGGCGACAACTCATGCCACAGCCCGGCTGCCGGCAAGGCGTGGTCGAGCGAGCGCTCGACCAGGGCGAGCTCGGTGGCGCGGCGCGCCAGGCGCGGGTCCCGCGTCTGCCTGGCCATCGACAGGTAGGTGGCCGAGGCGCTGCCCACTTCGCCGCGCTGGGCCGCGATCTCCGAGGCGAGCAGCTGGAACATCAACTGTGGTGTCAGGTCGATCTGCGGCAGGGCGTCGGCGGGCGTTGCAGCGTCGACGGCGTGCGCCGTGGCCTGCGCGTCGCGGGCTTGCACGCCGGAGACGGTCGCTGCCGCGGGGGAGAGGCCGTTGCCGGGTCCGGCCGGAGTCGGTGTGCCTGCGCAGCCGCCGCCCAGCAGCGCTGCCACTGCGAGCGCAGCCAGCGTGCACGAGCGGGCACCGGGGCGCGCCGCGGTGCACGTGCGCCGCGGCCCCGACTGCAGGAGCGGTCGTGTCATCGGTCCGGGTTCCATTACACTGCCCGACGAGAAGATTACCCGAGCCGGGCGCCGAGCACTGCGCCGACCCGCCGCCTGGCCATTCCGTCGCCCCATCCGATGCCCGAGCTTCCCGAGGTCGAGGTCGTTCGCCGCGGCCTGCAGCAAAGCGTGTTGGGACGCACCGTCGGTACTCCTGCGGTGCGCGAGCCGCGGCTGCGCTGGCCGGTGCCGCGCGAGTTGCCGCGCACACTCGAAGGTCGCATCGTGCGTTCGGTCGAGCGGCGCGGCAAGTATCTGCTGCTCGGCTTCGAGCACGGCGTGCTGATCGTTCATCTGGGCATGTCCGGCAGGTTGCGCTTCCTGCCGCGGCCGCCGCCACCGCCGTCGCGGCACGATCACGTCGATCTGCCGTTCGCGCACGGCACGCTGCGCTTTCACGATCCGCGCCGCTTTGGAGCGATGCTGTGGCACGACGCTGCGCTCGGCCCGGTGCACGCGCACCCGCTGCTCGCGGGGCTGGGCGTCGAGCCGCTGGGCGACGCCTTCGACGGGGCAATGCTTCATCGCGCCACGCGCGGGCGGCGCGTGGCGATCAAGCAGGTCCTGCTTGCGGGCCGGATCGTGGTCGGCGTCGGCAACATCTATGCGTCCGAGAGCCTGTTCCGCGCCGGCATCCGGCCGGGTACGCCCGCGCATCGCGTGGGCCGCGAGCGTTGCGAGCGTCTGGCCGTCGCGATTCGCGCCACGCTTTCGGATGCGATCGCGCGCGGTGGCAGCAGCCTGCGCGATTTCGTGTCGAGCGACGGCACGAGCGGCCGCTTCCAGCTCGCGTGCTTCGTGTACGCTCGCGCGGGGCAGCCGTGCCGCGTCTGCGGCGCGCCGGTGCGCAGCCTGCGGCAGGGACAGCGCAGCACCTTCTACTGCCCGCGCTGCCAGCGTTAGGAGGCTGCCGTCTGCCAGCCCGAAGCGGCCGCAGGGCGGGCGGCGTGCGCAACGGCGAACGGGCGCACGCCGGTGCGATCGCGCCTGTGCTATCAATCGGCGCATTCAAACCTGCTGATCGACGCAAGCCGATGGGAGCTTTCGGAGCACGGATCGCCGCGTACGGGCGCTGGCGGCGCGAGTTGTCCGCAGCGGTGCAGCGCTACGGACGCTGGCTCGACGATGCCGGGCTGTCCGATCCCGGGTCGCAGGCGCGCGTCGAGCGGATCGTCGAGCGCCTCGCCAAGGAGCGTATCTCGATTGCATTCGTTGCCGAGTTCTCGCGCGGCAAGTCCGAGCTGATCAATGCGATCTTCTTCGCCGATCGAGGCCAGCGCATCCTGCCGTCGGCGGCCGGGCGCACGACGATGTGCCCGACCGAGTTGATGTACGACCCGTCGCGCCCGAGCTCGCTCCGGTTGCTGCCGATCGAAACCCGGCTGCGTGACGCCAGCGTTGCGGAGCTCAGGGAACGCGAACAGGAGTGGCGCGAAATCCCGGTCGATCCGGCCGATCCGGTCGGTCTGGCCAGGGCACTCGCCAGCGTGCGCGAGACGGTCGCCGTCGACGTTGCGCAGGCCGCGCGGCTCGGGGTCTACGACGAGGACGATTCCGGCCCGGCGGTGCGACCCGATGCCGACGGGCGCATCGAGGTACCGCGCTGGCGGCACGCGATCGTCAACTATCCGCATCCGCTGCTCGAACTCGGGCTGGTGGTGATCGATACGCCGGGGCTGAACGCGATCGGCGCCGAGCCCGAACTGACGCTCAGACTGATCCCGGGCGCGGACGCGGTGCTGTTCGTGCTCGCTGCCGACGCCGGCGTCACCCGTACCGACGTCGAGGTCTGGCGCGAGCACATCAGCGCGAGCCACAGGTCGGGGCGTTTCGTGGTGCTCAACAAGATCGACGGCCTGTGGGACGGGTTGAAGGACGAGGTGCAGTTGCAGCTCGAAATCGCGCGTCAGGTCAGTTCGGTTGCGCACGCGCTCGACCTGCCCAACGAACGCATCTATCCGGTGTCCGCGCAGAAGGCCCTGGTGGCCAGGGTGAACGGAGACCCGCTGCTGCTCAAGCGCAGCCGGATGTCCGACCTCGAATTCGCGCTCGGCCGCGAGCTGGTGCCACAGCAGCGCGAAATCGCGCGCGAGCACGCGAGTCGCGAATTCGAAGCGCTGCACGCGCAGGTCTGCGCGACACTGGGCGCGCGCCGGCGCGCTGCGATCGAGCAGCTGTTCGAGCTCGGCGGGCTGCGCGGCAAGAACCGGGGCGTGATGGACCACATGGCCGCGCGCATCCGCGGCGAGCGCGACGAGTTCGACCGCAGTCTGCGCCAGTTGCAGGGGCTCAGGGCGGTGCTCGCGAGGCACTCGCAGGCGCTCGGCGAATCGCTGGGCGGCGAATCGCTCAAGCGCCATGTCCGGCAGGCGCGCGAGGCGATGAGGAGCAGCAGTTTCTCCACCGGCCTGCGCGCGGGCATGAACACGCTGCTCGGGGCGGTGCGCGCCGACTTCGAGCAGGCGTCGCATCTGGTCGACGAGGTGGCGATGCTGATGAGCGCGATGTACCGCAGCTTCAGCGCCGAGCACGGTCTGTCGCTGGGCAATCCGGCGCTCTACTCGATGCGGCGCTTCCATGCCGAGCTCGATCGCATCGACCAGCTGCAGCGCCGGCAGTTCGGCGCGATCACCCTGGCGACCACGTCGCAGCAGGCGCTGATGCGGCGCTTCTTCGAGTCGGTGGCGTCGCGACTGCGCGAAATCGAGGATGTCGCCGACCGCGAAATCCAGGCGTGGCTGCGCACCGTCATGTCGCCGATCGAGACGCAGGTGCGCGAACACCAGGCGCAACTCAGGCGCCGTCTGGACGCGGTGCGGCGCGTGCTCGATGCCAACGACAGCCTCGAATCACGCATCGGCGAGATCGAGCGACAGCGCGCCGACGTCGAACAGCGCATCGCGCTGGCCGGCGAATTCGCGCTGCAGGTGCGCGACCTGATCGAAGCGCCGGCGGACGCGGCGGCAGTCGTCGCCGACTGAAGGCGGATCCCGACCGTCTCCCCGGCGGTCGGCGCGCGCTTCTCCCGGGCGCGGACCTGCGCCGTTGCCGCGCGCTCGCGCCCTTGCCAGGCGCTCGTGCCCTTACAATCGGCGGCATGATTGCCTCCCGGCTGATCGACTGGCAACGTCGCCATGGCCGCCACGACCTGCCGTGGCAGAACACGCGCGACGCCTATCGCATCTGGCTCTCGGAGGTGATGCTGCAGCAGACGCGGGTCGACACGGTGAAGCCGTATTACCAGCGCTTCGTGGCGCGATTTCCGGAGGTCGCGCTGCTGGCCGCTGCTCAGCCCGACGAGGTCATGGCGCTGTGGAGCGGCCTGGGCTATTACGGCCGCGCGCGCAACCTGCAGCGCTGCGCACGCGAAGTGGTCGCGCAGCATGGTGGCACCTTTCCCGAGGACCCGCAGCAGCTCGCGCGTCTGCCCGGCATCGGTCGCTCCACGGCGGCAGCGATTGCGGTGTTCGCATTCGGCCGCCGGGCCGCGATTCTCGACGGCAACGTGCGACGGGTGCTGTGCCGCCACGCCGGCGTGCGCGGCCATCCGGGCGAACGCGCGGTCGAGAACGAACTCTGGTGCATCGCCGAGGCCATGCTGCCGCGGCGCGACGTCGAACGCTACACGCAGGGGCTGATGGACCTGGGCGCCACGCTGTGCGTGCGCACGCGACCCGGCTGCGCCGCGTGCCCACTGTCGGCCGACTGTCGGGCACGGCGCGATGGCACGGTCGCGCAGTTGCCGACGCCGCGCCCCCGACGCAGCGTGCCGCTGCGCCGCGTTGTGATGTTCGTGATCCGCCGCGGCGACGAGGTGCTCGTCGAGCGGCGCGCGCCCGCCGGCGTGTGGGGCGGCCTGTGGAGCCTGCCCGAGTTCGAACCGACGTTCGCCGGGCTGGACATGGCGCGGGTCGACGACCCCCTGGCGATCGGCCTGGCCGACAGCGTCCCGCTGGCGCGTGAAGTCGAACGCCGCTACGGCTTGTGCGTCACCCCACCGCGACCGCTGCCGCCGTTCGACCATGCATTCACCCACCTGCGCCTGAGAGTGCAGCCGCTGGCCTGCGAGCCGGTTGTCGCAGGCGCACCTGCCGGGGCGCCGGGGCTCGTCTGGCTCGCGCTCGACGATGCGGCCGGTGCGGCGCTGCCGCGCCCGGTGAAGACCTTGCTGCAGGCGCTCGCACCCGGCTCGCCGCAGGGACGCGCTGCGCGCCGGTTCGCCCCTTGAGAGACGCTTGCTCAGGGCTGGGCGCTGGCGCGCGTGGCGAGCGCGCGGTGGCGCACCAGCACGTGCTCGATCCGGCGGAACCGCCGCGCCAGTTCCTCGACGCAATAGACCGATCGGTGCTGTCCTCCGGTGCACCCGAGCGCCACCGTCAGGTAGCTGCGGTTTTCCAGGATGTAGTGCGGCAGCCAGGTGTGCAGGAAGTTGCCGATGTGGTCGATCATCCGCTGTACGGACGGAATCGACTCGAGGTATTCGGCGACGGGTGCGTCCAGCCCCGTGAGCGGCCTGAGTTCGGCCGTGTAGTACGGATTGGGCAGGCAGCGCACGTCGAACACCAGGTCCGCGTCGAGCGGCACGCCGTGCTTGTAGGCGAACGACTCGAACAGCAGCGTGAGCGGCGCGCGCTCGGTGCCCACCACGTCGCGCACCCAGCTGCGCAGCACGTTCGGGTGCAGGTCGCTGGTGTCGAGCGAGACGCCGATGTCTTCGAGCGCCGACATCAGCTCGCGTTCGCGCTCGATCGACTCGACCAGGGTCGGCGCCGCGCCGTTGCCGGGGGTGCCGCGCAGCGACATCGGGTGCCGGCGCCGGGTCTCCGAATAGCGCTGCACCAGTGTGTCGGTGCGTGCGTTCAGGAAGATGATCTTGACGTCGTGGCCATAGCGACCGAGCCCGCTGGCAAGCTCACGCAGGTCGGACACCGAATCGCCGCTGCGCGCGTCCACCGACACCGCCACCTTGTCGTGCCCGGCTTCGCGCAGCGAACCGATCACGTCGTGCAGGAAGCGGATCGGCAGGTTGTCGATGCAGAAGTAGCCGTCATCCTCGAGCACGTTGATTGCGATCGACTTGCCCGAGCCTGAAATCCCGGTGACGAGCACGAGGCGCATCGCGCATCTACCCCTGGGATTCGATCAGCCCGCGCTGACGTGCGAGGAAGTCGCCCATGGTGTCGAAGCCGCGCAACTGCAGGACCGTGCTGCGCACCGCGGCCTCGGTGAGCACCGCGAGGTTGCGCCCCGCGGCCACCGGAATCACCACCTTCGGAATGGCCAGCCCGAGCACGTCCTCGGTGAGCGCCTCGAGCGGCAGGCGTTCGTATGCATCTTCCATGGCGCCGCGGCGCACCAGGTGGACGATCAGCTTGAGCGTCATCTTGCGGCGCACCGCGGTCTCGCCGAAGATCGTGCGGATGTCGAGCAGTCCCAGTCCGCGCACCTCGAGCAGGTCGCGCAGCAGCGGCGGACAGCGGCCCTCGATCGCGTGCGGGGCGATGCGCGCGAATTCCACCACGTCGTCGGCCACCAGGCCGTGGCCGCGGCTGATCAGTTCGAGCGCCAGCTCGCTCTTGCCCAGTCCCGATTCGCCGGAGATCAGCACACCCATTCCCAGCACGTCCATCAGCACGCCGTGCATCGTGCAGGTGGGGGCGATCGCCTTGCTCAGGTAGACGCGCAGCGATTCGATCACGCGCGCCGCCGGCAGCGGCGTGGCCAGCACCGGCAGATCGACGGCCGAGGCGCGGGTGAGCAGGTCGGCCGGCGGTTGGACCCCGTCGGCGACGATCACCGCGGGCGGGCGCGCACCGATCAGGTCTTCGTTGAGTGCGATGCAACGGGTCGGGCCGATGCGCGCGGTGTAGGCCCGCTCCGCGTTGCCGAACACGTGGATGCGGTTCGGGTGAATCAGATTCAGGTAACCGACCAGGTCGGCGGGTTCGGTGGAACCCGGCGCGGCGTCGCGATCGGCGCCCGCTTCGCCGGTGAGCCAGGCGAGTTGCAGCGCATCGCGGTTCTGCTCGAAGACCGTGCGGACGGTGACGCTCATGCGTCAAGCATACAGCCCTGCTACCCGTGCAGCGATTCCGCGACGCGCGTCGGCCGCGCCGGGCGCGCGCTGTCTGCGCCGCGGGCGGCGTTCAGGCCGCGGGGCGGAACGGCCCCCAGGTGGTGAGGATCCGGTGCATCTGCGCCGGATCGCTGCAGGTCGCGAGCGACTCCCGAATCGAGGCCTCCGACAGCAGTTCGGCCAGTTCGGACAGCAGTTCGAGGTGCTCTTCCGTGGCAGTCTCGGGCACCAGCAGGAACACCAGCAGGCCAACCGGCTTGCCATCGGGGGCATCGAACGGGATGGGTTCGGTCAGCCGCACGACGGCCGCCAGCGCTTCCTTCAGGCCCTTGATGCGTCCATGCGGAATCGCCACCCCTTCGCCCAATCCGGTCGAACCGAGCCGTTCCCGGGCAAACAGCGAGTCGAACACCTTGCTGCGCTCGATCCCGTGATTGTTCTCGAAGAGCAGGCCGACCTGCTCGAACAGGCGCTTCTTGCTCGTGACCGCCAGGTCGAGCACCACGTCGGCAGGGGTCAGCAGTCTGGAGAGGCGGCTCATCTCGACGACGCTCGATGGGGCTTGCCTGAGGGCATACGACATGGGAATGCACCCCTGCGGACAGTTCCGGGACTGCGGCGATTATATCGAGGGAGGCACGAAAGCAAAGCCGTGTTTGCGGCGTCGCAACACGATTTTGCCGGATTCCGGAAGACCGCTGCTGCGAACGGAATCGCGATGGCCATGATCAGAGGGTCCGGCGCTGGGCGACAGGCGGAATGCGCAACGTTTCGCGGTATTTGGCGACCGTGCGTCGCGCGACCACGAAGCCCTGTTCGGCGAGCAGGCCGGCGACATGGCCGTCGGACAATGGCCGCGCGGGGTCCTCACTGGCGAACAGTTGCTTCATCAGCGCGCGAATCGCGGTGCTCGAGGCCGCACCGCCGCTGTCCGTCGCCACGTGGCTGCCGAAGAAATACTTCAGTTCGACCACCCCGAACTGGGTGAGCATGTACTTCTGAGTGGTGACCCGCGAAACCGTCGACTCGTGTAGATCCAGTGCGTCGGCGATTTCGCGCAGCACCAACGGGCGCATCGCAACCGCACCATGCGAAAAATACGCCCTTTGGCGATCGACGATTGCCTGGGCGACGCGCTGGATCGTCTCGAAGCGCTGTTGCAGGTTCCGGACCAGCCAGCGCGCCTCCTGCAGTTGCGCCGTCAGGCCGCCCTTGCCGCCCCGGCTGCGCTTCAGGATCTGCGCGTACGTGTCGTTGACGCGCAACCTGGGCATCACGTCCGGGTTCAACTCCGCCACCCAGCCGTTGCGTCCACGTCTGACGATTACGTCAGGTACGACGTGATCGGCTTCACCGTCGCCGAAGGCGGCACCGGGCCGCGGTTCGAGCCGGCGGATGAACGCCTGTGCGGCACGCAGGGTTTCGTCGTCGCAGTGCAGCAACCGACGCAGCCTGGCGAAGTCGCGCGCAGCGAGCGCTGCCAGGTGTTCGTCGACGATCGCGCGCGCGGTGCGAACCACTGCAGCGGCCTGGTCGCGCGCGGCCTCGCCGTAGTCGATCTGCAGCAACAGGCTTTCGCGCAGGTCGCGCGCGCCTACGCCGATCGGGTCCAGGCTCTGCAGCAATCTCAGAGCGGTGGCGAGTTCCTCGGGTTCGATGGCGAGTTCGGCGGGCAGGAGCGCACCGATGTCGGTCAGTGACGAATCGAGATAGCCGTTCTCGTCGACGGCCTCGATCAGTGTGTGCACCAGCGCCCGATCGCGGCGTGTGCACTGCATCCCGGCGAGCTGCCCGGCGAGGTGCTCGCGCAGCGACGGGCGCGCTGCCGCGAGCTGGGGATAGTCGCGCTCGTCGCCTTCGGCGTGCGCCGTCCCTTCGCCGCCCCAGTCGGTTCGGAACACGTCTGCCCCGTCCCAGGCATCGGTCTGGCTGCCGTCGGGCCCGGCCGGAAAGTCGCCCGGCCCGTGCCGGTCGTCGAACCCGTCCGCTGCCACGGCTGCGGCCGGGCCAGCACCGCCCCCGTCGAGCCCGCCATTGGGAGCGATGCGCACGGTTGCGGCGAACGGGTCATCGAGCCTCTCGAGCAGCGGGTTGTCGGCCAGTGCCTGCTCGAGCTCCTGGTTCAGCTCGAGCGTGGACAGCTGCAGCAGGCGGATCGACTGCTGCAGCTGCGGCGTCAGCGCAAGCTGCGGCGAGAGTCTGAGCTGGAGCGACGGCTTCATCGATTGTCCGGACACTGCTCCCGCATCGGCGGACGAGGCGCGACCGGATCGGGGCGCGCTACATCGAGAAGTGCTCGCCGAGGTAATAACGGCGGACGTCTTCGTTCTGGACGACCTCGTCCGGTCGACCGGAAGCAAGAACAGTACCAGCCCTGATGATATACGCGCGATCGCAGATTCCAAGCGTTTCGCGCACGTTGTGGTCGGTGATCAACACGCCGATGCGCCGATCCTTGAGAAATCGCACGATCCGCTGGATTTCGATCACCGCGATCGGGTCCACGCCGGCGAACGGCTCGTCGAGCAGGATGAACCGCGGCGACCCCGCAAGGGCGCGGGCGATCTCGACGCGGCGGCGTTCGCCGCCCGACAGCGATTGCGCCGTGTTCGAGCGGATCTGCTCGATCTGGAGTTCGGCCAGCAGCGATTCGAGCCGCTGCCCGATCTCGTCGCGCGCCAGCGCGCGTCCGCGCTCGTCGGTCTGCAACTCGAGGACCGCGACGATGTTCTCCTCGACACTGAGCTTGCGAAACACCGATGCTTCCTGCGGCAGGTACGACAGGCCGAGCCGCGCCCGGCGGTGGATCGGCAACCGGCCGATGGGCACGCCGTCGAGTTCGATCGAACCGCCATCGGACGGTACCAGCCCGACGATCATGTAGAAGCAGGTGGTCTTGCCGGCGCCGTTGGGGCCGAGCAGCCCCACCACTTCGCCGCTGGCCACGTCGAGCGAGACGTCCTGCACGACCTTGCGGCCGTGATACGTCTTCATCAGGCTGCGTACCGCGAGCCGGCTGCTGCGGTTTGCCGGCACCCCCGGAGCGGGATCGGCCATCAGGGCTTGCTCTCGCGCGGCGGCGCGAGCTGCCCGGCGGGCTTCAGCGTGGTTGCCTCGCCGGCGGCGGGTGGTGCGGCAGTGCCTGTTTCGCGCGGCTGGATGATCACACGCACGCGCCCGGCCGGATTGCCGGGGCCGGTCGCCGCGGCGCCGCCCTCGACGGTGAAAAATTCGTTGCGGCTTTCGTAGAAGATGTCGCTGCCGTGGACTTCGTCGATCACGCGCTCGTGTTCGGTCCGGCGCAGCATGGCCTGCTGCTGCAACCGGAAGGTCTCGAGCTTGCCGTTGTAGTCGATCTGGCGGGCCTGCCCTTCGACGTACTGGTCGACGCCCTCGCGCTTCTGACGCAGATACGCGAGGTTTCCGGTAGCGGTGCCGTAATGGAAGCCTTCGGGATCCTGGCGCAGCACCAGACGGTCGGCACGCAGCAGGATGGTCCCTTTCGTGAGCACCACGTTGCCGCTGAATACGTTGACCTGTTTCAGGTCGTCGTATTGCATCCGGTCGGCCTCGACGTTGATCGGTTTGTTGCGGTCGGCCCTTTCCGCGACGGCAAGTCCCGGAGAGATGGCTGACAGCGCCAGCAGCAACGCTGCCAGTGCCACGGTGCCGCCGGGGGTGCAAGGCAGGAGCCTGGGGGCAGGGAACGCGCGCATGGTCAGCGGGAGGAGGGCGGTGGCTGCCAGGTGAGCTGCACCCGGGATTCGACCTGCAACGAGCGGGCCGCATTATTGAATTCCATGCCGACGCCCGTCAAGACCGAGTCGCCGCGCTCGATGCGCACCGGCCGGTCGGTACGTGCGATCTCGGTCTCGCTGTAAATGGTGGCGCTGTCGGTGCGGATCGTCATCGCCGGCTCGCCTGCGTCGGCTTCGCGCACCAGTACCACGTTGCCGGTGAGCAGCGTTTCGTTGCCGTCGGCATCCGTGCTGCCGCGTTCGGCGCGCACCGTCACGCGTGGCCGGTCGGGATCGAGGCTCACCATCACCGGGTGCTCGAACTCGCTCGTGCGGTCGTCGGGGAAGTGCACCATGCGATTCGCCGCAATCCGGAACACCGGGTGGCCATGGGCGTTGATGCGGGTAAAGACGAGGTCTTCGACGAAGTAGTCGGGATCGTGGGTCGGCGGGCGCGCGTCGGCCGGCCCGGCATCGAGCAGCGAGGTCTGCACGAGGAACCAGGTGGCGCCGGCCAGGATGAGCAGCAGCGCGACCGATACCCCCGCGGCCAGCCGGTCGTAGAGGCGCGGCGTCACGTCGCGCCGCCAGCGTGGCGGGCAAGCGCCGGTTCGAGGAGCCGCTGCGACTGCAGCACGAACTCGGCGAATTCGCGCACTGCCCCCCGGCCGGCCGGCGCAATCGAGACCCAGTGCGCCCGCTCGTGCACTTCACGGGGGGCGTCGGCGACGCTGGCCGCCAGGCCCGCCAGCGCCATCGCGCCCAGATCGGGCCAGTCGTCGCCGACGTAGGCGGCCTGTCGCGTCGTCAGCCCGAGTCGCGCACAGATCTCGCACAGCGCGGCCGCCTTGTCCGCCACCCCCTGCCGTACTTCGTCGAAACGCAACTCGGCGGCGCGTGTCTCGACGATTGCCGATTGCCTGGCCGTGATCAGTGCCAGCTTCACGCCGGCCTCGCGCAGCAGGGTGAGCCCGAAGCCGTCGCGCACCGAGAACGCCTTCATGGTCTCGCCCGAGGGGCCGATGAACAGGCGTCCGTCGGTCAGCGTGCCGTCGACGTCGAGCGCCACCAGGCGCACCAGGGTTGCGCGGTGCGCCGCGTCCGCAGTGGCCTGCATTCAGACGACCTTCGCGGTGAGCAGGTCGTGGATGTGCAGGGCACCCGCCAGCCGGTGGCCGCTGTCGGCGACCAGCAACTGGCTGATGCGCCGCTCTTCCATGATCCGCACCGCCTCGGCCGCGAGCGCCTGCGCGTCGATGGTCGCTGGCGTGCGTGTCATCACCTCGTCGATACACAACCCGCGCAGGTCGCGGCCCTGCTCGATCAGGCGGCGCAGGTCGCCGTCGGTGAAGATGCCGGCGAGGCGGCCGTCATCGGCGACGATTGCGGTCATGCCCATGCGCTTGCGCGTGATCTCGAGGATCGCGTCGACCAGGCGTGCGCCGGCACGCACGCTGGGCAGATTCGCACCCGATCGCATCACGTCCGCCACGCGGGTGAGCAGGCGCCGCCCGAGCGTCCCGCCCGGATGGGACAGTGCGAAGTCCATCGGACCGAAACCGCGCGCGTCGAGCAGCGCCACCGCGAGCGCATCGCCCAGCGCCAGCGTCGCCGTGGTACTGGCGGTGGGCGCAAGGTTCAGGGGGCAGGCCTCGCGATCGACCGCGGCGTGCAGGTGAACGTCGGCCAGTCGCGCCAGCGGCGAACCGGGATCGCCGGTGATCGCGATCAGGCGCGCTCCCTGGCGTTTGACCACCGGCACGATCGTCAGCAGTTCGTCGGTGCTGCCGGAGTTGGAAAGGGCGACGAAGACGTCGTCCCGGGTCACCATGCCGAGGTCGCCGTGGCTGGCCTCGGCCGGATGCAGAAAGAACGCCGGGGTGCCGGTGGAGGCGAACGTGGCGGCGACCTTGCGCGCGACGTGCCCCGACTTGCCGATGCCGCTGACCACGACGCGCCCGGTGCAGGCGAGGATGAGCCGGCAGGCGTCGGCGAAGCTGTCGTCGACGCGCTCGGCCAGGCGCGCCACCGCCTCGGCTTCGATGCGCAGCACCTCTCTCGCGCGCGCGAGCAGTCGCTGCGGCATCACGGCGGTCGATTCGTTCATCGCCCGAGTATATGACGACTGCGACGGGTGCCGGACGCGGCGGCGCCTCACGGTGCTCCCGGTTTAGAATGCCGGGTCTCACGCAACCCCGGCCCTCACGGCAGGTTCCCCGATGCCAGAGTTCCTCACGCTGGACAAGGTCCGGTTCGGATACGGCAAGCGTGTCATCCTGCACCAGATCTCGATGCGTTTCGAGCGCGGCAAGGTGTACGCGCTGATCGGCGGATCCGGTTCGGGCAAGACGACCATCCTCAGGCTGATCGGCGGGCAGTTGCGCCCCCAGCGGGGGGCGGTCGCCTTCGACGGCGAGAACGTGCACCGGCTCGATCGCGACGGGCTGTACCGCGTGCGTCGCCGGATGGGCATGCTCTACCAGTTCGGCGCGCTGTTCACCGACCTCACCGCATTCGAGAACGTCGCCTTTCCGCTGCGCGAGCACACCGACCTGTCCGAGACGATGATCCGCGACCTGGTGCTGATGAAGCTCGAGGCGGTCGGGCTGCGCGGGGCCGCCCACTTCCGCACGTCCGAGCTCTCGGGCGGCATGGCGCGGCGTGTCGCGCTGGCGCGCGCGATCGCGCTCGACCCGCCGCTGATCATGTACGACGAACCCTTCGCCGGCCTCGATCCGGTCGCGCTGGCCACGGTGGCGCAGCTGATCCGCCGGCTCAACGACGCACTCGGATGCGCGTCGATCGTGGTTTCGCACGACATCAAGGACGCCTTCGCGATCGCCGATCACGTGTTCCTGCTCGCCGCCGGGCGCATCGCTGCGCATGGCCCGCCCGACGAAATGCGGGCGTCGGACGACCCGAACGTGCGTCAGTTCCTCGACGGCGACATCGATGGACCGATCGCCTTTCACTTCCAGGCCCGGCCGTTCGCCGAGGAACTCGGGCTGGGCGCCTGATGCGAACGTTGCTGCTTCCGCTGCAATGGCTGGTCGGGTTCGTCGTCTCGGTGGGCGGGGGCGCGCGCTTTTTCGTGCACCTGTGCTGGCTGGGCGTGGCCGCGCTGCGCCGGCCGCGGCTGATCGTCGACCAGGTGCACTTCATCGGCAACTACTCGCTGTCGATCATCCTCGTCTCCGGATTGCTGATCGGCTTCGTGCTCGGCCTGCAGGGCTATTACACGCTGCGCCGCTACGGTTCGGAGGAGGCGCTCGGGGTGCTGGTTACGCTGTCGCTGGTGCGCGAGCTCGGGCCGGTGGTCACCGCACTGCTGTTCGCGGGCCGGGCGGGCACCTCGCTCACCGCCGAGGTCGGGCTCATGAAGGCCGGCGAGCAGATCGACGCGATGGAGATGATGGCGGTGGACCCGGTGGCGCGGGTGCTCGCCCCGCGATTCGCGGCCGCAGTATTCTCGATGCCGCTGCTTGCGGCACTGTTCTCGGCGCTCGGCGTGCTCGGCGGCTACCTGGTCGGCGTCGAGATGATCGGGGTCGATGCCGGCGCGTTCTGGTCGCAGATGCAAAGCGGCGTCGACTGGCTCGACGACGTCGGCAACGGCGTGGTGAAGAGCGTCGTGTTCGGGTTCACGGTGGCCTACGTGGCGCTGTTCGTCGGCTATAACGCGCAGCCGACGCCCGAAGGGGTGGCGCGCGCCACCACCACCACGGTGGTGGCCGCCTCGCTGGCGATTCTCGGGCTCGACTTCATCATGACCGCACTGATGTTCAGCACGGGCTGACGGCGTGCGCGACTGCGACCGGAACTGGCACATGGAGAACCTTCGATGAAACGCACCGGAGTCGACCTGCTGGTCGGGTTGTTCGTGCTGCTGGGCTTCGGCGCGCTGGTCTTCCTGGCGCTGCGCGCAGGCAACATGAGCAGCGCGGTCGGTCTCGGCCCCACCTATGAAACCGTCGCACGTTTCGACAACATCGGCGGGCTCAAGCCGCGCGCCGCGGTGCGCAGCGCCGGGGTCGTGGTCGGCCGCGTCGCCGCGATCCGTTTCGACGACCAGACCTATCAGGCCGAGGTGGTGCTGGCGCTCGATCAGCGCTACCGGTTCCCGAAGGATTCGTCGGCAAAGATCCTCACTTCGGGGCTCCTCGGCGAGCAGTACATCGGGCTCGAGCCGGGCGGCGACACCGAGATGCTCGCCAGTGGCGATCGCGTCACGATGACCCAGTCGGCGGTGGTGCTCGAGAGCCTGATCGGCCAGTTTCTCTACGGCAAGGCCGCCGAGGGGCCAGGCAAGTGAATGCCGCCAGGCTCGCGGTCGTTGCGTGGCTGGCTGGCGTGTCGCTGCTGGGCGCCTGTGCGACGCCGGGCGGTCCGGCCGCAGCCCGCGATCCGCTCGAAACGATGAACCGCGCGGTTTTCCGGTTCAACGATGCGCTCGACCGGGCGGTGCTCGAACCGGTTGCGAAGGGCTACCACGACTACCTCCCGGCGGAACTGCGCCTGCTGGTGGGCAACGTCTTCGGCAACCTGGCCGATCTCTGGACTGCGGCGAACCAGTTGCTGCAGGGCAAGCCGGGGGAGGCAGCGTCCGATCTGTCGCGCTTCGTGCTCAATTCCACGCTCGGCTTCGCCGGACTGGCCGACATCGCCACGCCGGCGGGTTTCGACAAGCACCACGAGGACTTCGGACAGACGCTGGGCCGCTGGGGCCTGCCGGCCGGACCGTACCTGGTGCTGCCGCTGCTCGGTCCCTCGAGCCTGCGCGATGCGCCGGCGCGCCTGGTCGACTATCATGGCGACCTGCTGCTGGCGGTCGATTCCGCGGGCCGGCGCAACAACGCCGTCGTGCTGCGCACGGTCGACGATCGCGCGCAACTCCTGCGCGCGCAGCGTCTGGTCGAGGGCGCAGCGCTCGATCGCTATTCGTTCATCCGCGACGGCTACCTGCAGCGGCGGCGCAACCAGGTCTACGACGGCGATCCCCCGCTGCCGGACGATGACGCGCCGGCCTACGACCCGATGGACGATCCCGAGGCGCCGGGTGTGTCCGACAGCACGCCGGTGACTGCACCTGCACCCGCACACCGAACCGACGGGAACCGATGATGAAGAAGCTACCCTCGTTTTTCCTGTGGCTGTTGCTCGCCGTGTCCGCGGCCGCCGTGGCGGCGGCAGCAACGGAGTCGCCCGACCGATTGATCGAGCGGCTCAGCACCGAGATCCTCGACCGCATCCGGGGCGACAGCGCACTGCAGGCGGGCGACAGGAACAAGCTCGACGAACTGGTCGACAGGACCGTGATGCCGCACGTCGACTTCCGGCGCATGACCGCACTGTCGGTCGGCCGCAACTGGCGCTCCGCCACGCCCGAGCAGCAGAAGCAGTTGATGGACGAATTCCGCGCGTTGCTGATCCGGACGTACGCCGGCGCACTCGCGTCGGTGGCCGACCAGAGAGTGCGGATGCGCCCGCTGCGCGCCAACCCGCACGACACCGACGTGATCGTGCGCAGCGAAGTCGTCCAGCCGCGCGGCGAACCGATCCAGCTCGACTACCGGATGGCGAAGGCCGCTGACGGCTGGAAGATCTACGACGTCAACGTGCTCGGGGTCTGGCTGGTCGAAACCTACCGCACACAATTCGCCCAGGAGATCAGCGCCGGAGGCATCGAGGGCCTGATCCGCAGCCTGACCGAGAAGAACCGCAGGCCTGCGGCCAACGACAAGACGTGAGCCACACCCGAAGCGCCGCCGCGCAGCCTGCGCCGGGCGTACCGGTCGCCGGCGCGCTCGCGCTGCCGGCCGAGGTCGCGTTCGCGGGGGCGCGTGCGGCGCTGGAACAGGCCCTGCCGGGTCTCGACAGCGAGCGGCCCAGGTTCGATCTGTCGGCGTGTCGGCGATTCGACTCCTCCCTGGTCGGCGTGCTGCTGGAGCTGTCGCGTCGTGCGTCGGCCCGCGGACGGCGCTGCGAGTTCGTCGGCGCACCGCCCAACCTGCGCAAGCTGTGCGGCCTGTACGGCGTCGAGGGCCTGCTGTTCGACAGCGGCAGCACGCCGTGACCGCAGCGATCGAGGCGCGCTGCGTGGCCAAGCGCTACGGCAGCTTCGAGGCGCTGCGCGGCGTCTCCCTGTCGATCGGCCAGGGCGAGTTTTTCGGTCTGCTTGGCCCCAACGGAGCGGGCAAGACCACGTTGATCTCGATCGTTGCCGGGCTCGTGCGCGCCACCTCGGGCGAAGTGTCGGTGATGGGCCATGACGTGGTGCGCGGGTTTCGCGCTGCCCGGAGCGCGCTCGGCGTGGTTCCGCAGGAACTCGTCTTCGATCCGTTCTTCACGGTGCGCGAGACGCTGCGCATCACCTCGGGCTACTACGGCATCCGGCGCAACGACGACTGGATCGACGAGGTGCTGGGGAATCTCGACCTCGCCTCGAAGGCCGAAGTGAACATGCGCGCGCTCTCCGGCGGCATGAAGCGCCGCGTGCTGGTGGCTCAGGCGCTGGTCCATCGCCCTCCGGTGATCGTGCTCGATGAGCCGACCGCTGGCGTGGACGTCGAATTGCGCCAGACGCTGTGGCAATTCATCCGCCGGCTCAACGCCGACGGGCACACGATCGTGCTCACCACGCACTACCTCGAAGAGGCGCAGGAACTGTGCGACCGCATCGCCATGCTCAAGCACGGCGCGGTGGTGGCGCTCGACCGCACCAGTTCGCTGTTGCGCCGCTTTGCCGCCGGTCGGCTGCAGCTGCGCCTGGCGGGTGCGCCGCTGCCGGCGGTGCTCGAGCCGCTGCGCATCGTCGAAGCCGCGGCGGCGCCCGAAGCCGCGGCGGCATCCGAAACCGCGCGCCAGCCCGCGGGCGGCGCGAGGGTCGGCCTGCGCATCGACGATGTCGGCGAGGTCGAGGCGATCCTCGCGACCCTGCGCGAGGCGGGCTGCCGCGTCGAGGAGATGGAACTCGCGCACACCGACCTCGAGGACGTCTTCGTCCGGGTGATGAAGGAGACGCGCTGAATGGACCCGGTTCGTCGCAGTACCACCGGCGCGTTCTCGGTGCAGGGCTTTGCAACGCTGCTGCACAAGGAGATCATGCGCTTCGTCAAGGTGGGCGTGCAGACGGTCGGTGCGCCGGTGCTCACGGCGATGCTGTACCTCGTGATCTTCTCGCACGTGCTCGGCGACCGGGTACAGGTGTTCCAGGGCGTGCGCTACACCTCGTTCCTGCTGCCCGGCCTGGTGATGATGTCGGTGCTGCAGAACGCATTCGCCAACAGTTCGTCGTCGCTGATCCAGAGCAAGATCACCGGCAACATCGTGTTCCTGCTGCTCGCACCGCTGTCGCACCGCGAGATGTATGCGGCCTACGTGCTCGCGTCGATGCTGCGCGGCATGGCGGTGGGGGCCGGCGTGTTCCTCGTCGCAGCCTGGTTCGCGCACCTCTCGTTCGCCTCGCCCGGCTGGATCGTGGCATTCGCGCTGCTGGGCAGTGCGATTCTCGGTACAATGGGCGTGATCGCAGGAATCTGGGCGGAGAAATTCGACCAGATCGCGGCTTTCCAGAACTTCATCATCATGCCGCTCACGTTCCTGTCCGGCGTGTTCTATTCGGTGAAGTCGCTGCCCGAGTTCTGGCAGACGCTGTCGCACCTGAACCCGTTCTTCTACATGGTCGACGGCTTCCGCTACGGTTTTTTCGGGGCCTCCGACGTGCCGCCCGCAACCAGCTTCGTGGTCGTCGCAGCGACCCTGGCGGCGGTCAGCGCGATCGCGCTGCGGCTGCTGGCGAGCGGCTACCGGCTGCGGCACTGATGCCGCCCGCCGCGCCACCCGCCACCCGATTCATCCTCCCACCGACATCGTTTCGCCCGGATTGCGCCATGGTCACTCCCGAGAATCTCCGCAAGTTCATCGCCGACGGCCTCGAATGCGAACACCTCGAGGTCGGTGGCGACGGACGCCACTTCGAGGCGCTGATCGTCTCGAAGCTGTTCGAGGGCAAGCGCCTCATCCAGCGGCACCAGATCGTCTACGCGGCGCTCGGCGACCGGATGCGCGAAGAGGTGCACGCGCTGTCGATGAACACGCTCACGCCCGAAGAGTTCGCCGACCGCGGCGGCGCATGAAGGCCCCCGCCTGGCCGGCCGGGCACGATGGGCGCCTGCGCGCTGGCGGGCGGCCGGTGTCCCGGATCGCGGGTTGCGCGGCCACGATCGCCCGGGGAACTGCGCGTTCATGGACAAGCTGAGAATCGAAGGCGGGCGCCCGCTGTGCGGCGAGATCGCGGTGTCGGGCGCCAAGAACGCTGCGCTGCCGATCCTGTGCGCGGGACTGCTCGGCAACGGGCCGCTCGCGCTGGACAACGTGCCGCAACTGCACGATGTCGCCACCGTGCTGCGACTGTTGCGGCGGCTGGGGGCGAAGGCCGAGCGCGACGGCGAGCGCGTGCTGCTCGATGCCGCGGGCGTCACGTCGGTCGAGGCACCCTACGAACTGGTCAAGACGATGCGCGCGTCGATCCTGGTGCTCGGCCCGCTGCTTGCGCGCTTCGGCGAAGCGCGCGTGTCGCTGCCGGGCGGCTGCGCGATCGGCCAGAGGCCGGTCGACCAGCACATCAAGGGCCTGCAGGCGATGGGTGCGCAGATCTCGATCGAGCACGGCTACGTGGTGGCCAGGGCAAGCCGGCTGAAGGGCGCGCGGATCGTCACCGACATGGTCACCGTCACCGGCACCGAGAACCTGATGATGGCCGCGACGCTGGCCGACGGGGAAACCGTGATCGAGAACGCCGCGCGCGAGCCCGAGATCGTCGACCTGGCCGCTGCACTGGTCGCGATGGGGGCGCGCATCGAAGGCGCCGGCACTGACCGCGTCATCGTGCGCGGGGTCGAGCAGTTGCACGGTGCCACCCACCGGGTGATGGCCGACCGCATCGAGGCGGGCACTTTCCTGTGCGCGGTCGCAGCCACCGGTGGCGAAGTCACGCTGACGCGGGCCCGGCCCGCGACCATGGATGCGACGCTCGACAAGCTGCGCGAGGCGGGCGCATCGATCGAGGTCAGCGGCGACCGCATCCGCCTGTCGATGTCGCGACGGCCGCGGGCGGTCAACGTGCGCACCGCGCCCTATCCGGGGTTCGCCACCGACATGCAGGCCCAGCTGATGGCGCTCGACTGCGTCGCCGAGGGCGCCGGCGTGGTGACCGAGACGATCTTCGAGAACCGCTTCATGCACGTGCTCGAATTGCAGCGCCTCGGCGCCGACGTCTCGATCGAGGGCAACACCGCGATCGTTCGCGGGGTGCCGCGCCTGTCGGGCGCCACCGTGATGGCGACCGACCTGCGCGCATCGGCGGGCCTGGTCATCGCCGGGCTGGTCGCCGAAGGCGAGACCGTCGTCGAGCGCATCTATCATCTCGATCGCGGCTACGAGTGCATGGAGGCCAAGCTCGGCCAACTCGGCGCGCGCATCGAGCGGCTCGGCGGGAGTACGTGAAATGAAGGCCCCCGTTTCCGATGTTGGCGCGGCGCCCGGCCCGCGCCTTTGCTCGCACCGACATCCCGAATCGCAGAACGCGCCCCGCGCGCTGGAGCCACTGACGTGATTACGCTAGCCCTGTCGAAAGGCCGCATCTTCGACGAGACGCTGCCGCTGCTGGCGGCCGCGGGCGTCGCGGTGGACGCCTCGATCGGCGCCTCGCGCAAGCTGATCCTGCCCACCGGCGATCCCGACCTGCGGCTGATCATCGTGCGCGCCTCCGATGTGCCCACCTACGTCCAGTACGGCGCCGCCGACCTCGGGGTGGCCGGCAAGGACGTGCTGCTCGAGCACGGCGGCGAGGGGCTCTATCAGCCGGTGGACCTGGGGATCGCGCGTTGCCGGATGTCCGTGGCCGCGCCGGCCGGCTTTCGCTATGCCGAGGCGGTGCGCCCGGGTGCGCGGCTGCGCATCGCCACCAAGTATCTGCAGGTTGCCCGCGAGCACTTCGCCGCCAAGGGCGTGCACGTCGACCTGATCAAGCTCTACGGCTCGATGGAACTCGCGCCGCTGGTCGGGCTGGCCGACGCCATCGTCGACCTGGTGAGCACCGGCGGCACGCTGCGCGCCAACCACCTGGTCGAAGTCGAGGAAATCATGCAGATCTCGTCGCGGCTGATCGTCAACCAGGCGTCGCTGAAGACGAAGTCGGTGCACCTCGAGCCGCTGGTGGCGGCGATCGGGCGCGCGGCGGGGAGCATCCGATGAGCGCCGCCGTGCCGATCACCCGACTCGACAGCCGCGCTCCCGACTTCGAGCGGCGGCTTGCTGCGCTCGTCGCCTGGGAGCCGCGGCAGGACGGCGGGATCGAGCGCGCGGTCGCCTCGATCCTGCAGGACGTGCGCCGCCGAGGCGACGAGGCGCTGCTCGAATACACCCGGCGCTTCGATCGCGTCGACGTCGCCGACGCAGCCGCGCTCGAACTGCCGCGTGCCGGGCTGAAGGCGGCGCTCGACTCGCTGGGCGAGGCCGAGCGCGACGCACTGCAGGTCGCCGCCGAGCGCGTGCGCGCCTACCACGCCCACCAGTTGGCGAAGTCGTGGTCGTACGTCGAGGCCGACGGCATTCGGCTCGGCCAGCAGATCACGCCGCTCGACCGCGTCGGGCTCTACGTCCCGGGCGGCAAGGCCGCCTATCCGTCGTCGGTGCTGATGAACGCGCTGCCCGCCCGCGTGGCCGGCGTCCCCGAACTGGTGATGGTCGTGCCCACTCCCGACGGCGTGCGCAATCCGCTGGTGCTCGCCGCGGCCTGCATCGCCGGCGTCGACCGGGTCTTCACGATCGGCGGCGCGCAGGCGGTGGCGGCGCTGGCGTACGGTACTGCGACGGTGCCCGCGGTGGACAAGATCGTCGGCCCCGGCAACGCCTACGTCGCCGAGGCCAAGCGCCGGGTGTTCGGCACGGTCGGCATCGACATGATTGCCGGGCCCAGCGAGATCCTCGTGCTGTGCGACGGCAGCACCGATCCCGACTGGGTGGCGATGGACCTGTTCTCGCAGGCCGAGCACGACGAGATGGCGCAGGCGATCCTGCTCACGCCCGATGCCGCCTTCGCGGACCGGGTGGCGGCCTCGATCGCGCGGCTGCTGCCCACGATGCAGCGCCGCGAGGTGATCGCCCGGTCGCTTGCCGACCGCGGTGCGCTGGTGCTCGTGCGCAGCATGGAAGAGGCCTGCGAGATCGCCAACCGGATCGCCCCGGAACACCTCGAGATCTCGGCGGCCGATGCGCCGGAATGGGCTGCGCGGATCCGCCATGCCGGCGCGATGTTCCTCGGGCCCTGGTCGTCGGAGTCGATCGGCGACTACTGCGCTGGCCCGAACCACGTGCTGCCGACGATGCGCACCGCACGCTTCTCCTCGCCGCTGGGCGTCTACGATTTCCAGAAGCGCACCAGCATCGTCGAGGTGTCGGCGGCCGGCGCGCGCACGCTGGGCCGCATCGCCGCGACGCTGGCCCGCGGCGAAGGGCTGGACGCGCACGCGCGCAGCGCCGAGATGCGCCTGGAGCGCGGTTCGTGACCGCGCGCGTCACGCCGGTCGTGCTGCTGCGCGTCGGTCGCGAAGCTGCGGGGCGCGGCATCCGGCGCGCTGGTCAGGGACGTCGGTAGAATGCACCCGTTGCTGCGCAACTGCCTGCGAATGACGGTCGGCACGCCCGAGGCGCACCGGCTGCCGGCCGCGGCCCTGCGCACATCCGTCTGAACCCCGCGGCGCGAGCGTCGCGCCGCCCGAGCACTGCGAGCCCATGCGTACCGCCGAAGTCACCCGCAACACCGCCGAGACCCGCATCCGGGTCCGCGTCGCACTCGACGGCACCGGCCAGCAGAAGCTGGCCACCGGCGTGCCGTTCCTCGACCACATGCTCGACCAGGTCGCGCGCCACGGCCTCGTCGACCTCGAGGTGGATGCGCAGGGCGACCTGCACATCGACGCGCACCACACTGTCGAGGACATCGGCATCACGCTCGGCCAGGCGGTCGCGCGCGCGATCGGCGACAGGGCGGGCATCCGCCGCTATGGCCACGCCTACGTGCCGCTCGACGAGGCGCTCACGCGCGTCGTGATCGACTTCTCCGGCAGGCCCGGCCTGCACTGGAACGTGCCCTTCACGCGCGCCATGATCGGCCACTTCGACGTCGACCTCGCCAGCGAGTTCTTCCGCGGTTTCGTCAATCACGCGCAGGTCACGCTGCACGTGGACAACCTGCGCGGCGAAAACGCGCACCACCAGTGCGAGACGGTGTTCAAGGCGTTCGCGCGCGCGCTGCGCATGGCCGTCGAACCCGATCCGCGCGCCGCCGGGCGCATCCCGTCCACCAAGGAAGTGCTCTGAAGGAAAGAAGGGGGCATGGCGAAGGAGGCCCGGTGACGGGCGACCGGAGGCGGGGGTGCTGATCGCGGTCGTCGACTACGGAATGGGCAACCTGCGGTCGGTGGCGAAGGCGCTCGGGCACGTGGCGCCGAAGGCGCGCGTCGTGATTGCCGGCACCGCGGCGGGGATCGACGCGGCCGACCGCGTGGTGTTTCCCGGGCAGGGCGCGATGCCCGAGTGCATGCGCCATCTCGAGGCGGCCGGCCTGCGCGACGCGGTGCTGCGGGCCGCACGTGGCAAGCCGCTGTTCGGCGTCTGCGTGGGCGAGCAGATGTTGTTCGAACGCAGCGAAGAGGGCGGCACGAACGGGCTCGGCCTTCTGGACGGACAGGTGCTGCGGTTTCGTGGCGACGCGATGCGCGCGCCCGACGGGGCGGTGCTCAAGGTGCCGCACATGGGCTGGAACCGCGTGTTCCAGGTTCGCGCGCACCCGCTCTGGGCGGGCGTGCCCGACGGCGCCTGGTTCTACTTCGTGCACAGTTATCATGCACTGCCCGCGCAGGTCGAACTCACCGTCGGGGAAACCGAGTACGGGCTGCGCTTTACCTCGGCGGTGGCGCGGGATAACATTTTCGCGACCCAGTTCCACCCGGAGAAGAGCGCGGCCAATGGCCTGAGGCTCTACGAGAATTTCATCCACTGGCAACCCTAGCGTCGCCGAGCCCCGGCCTGCCGGTCGTCGGGCAGTGCGACGGGCCGGGCGCGGCAATCGCGCGCCACCCCGGGGTTCCGAACCGACCGCCACCATTCCCATGCTCCTCATTCCCGCGATCGACCTGAAGGATGGCCGCTGCGTCCGCCTGAAGCAGGGCGACATGAACGCCGAAACGGTCTTCTCCGACGATCCGGGCGCGGTTGCGCGCCACTGGGTCGAACAGGGGGCGCGCCGCATGCACCTGGTGGACCTCAACGGCGCGGTGGCCGGGCGCCCGCGCAACGAGCCAGCGATCAGGGCGATCGTCGACGCGGTGGGTGGCAATGTGCCGGTACAGCTCGGCGGCGGCATCCGCGACCTCGACACCATCGAGCGCTACCTCGACGACGGCATCAGCTACGTGATCATCGGCACCGCTGCGGTCAAGAACCCCGGCTTCCTGCACGACGCCTGCAACGCCTTCCCGGGGCAGATCATCGTCGGGCTCGACGCGCGCGACGGCAAGGTCGCCACCGACGGCTGGAGCAAGCTCACCCGCCACGACGTGCTCGACCTGGCGAAGAAGTTCGAGGGCTACGGCGTGGAGGCGATCATCTACACCGACATCGGGCGCGACGGCATGCTCGCCGGCGTGAACGTCGAGGCCACGGTGCGGCTCGCGCGCGAGTTGCGCATCCCGGTCATCGCCTCGGGAGGTTTCGCCAGCCTCGACGACGTCGAGCAGCTGTGTGCGATCGAGGGCGAAGGCGTCACCGGCGCGATCCTCGGCCGCGCGCTGTACGAGGGCGCGCTCGACTTCCGTGCCGCACAGGCGCGCGCCGACGAGCTGAACGGCTGAACATGCTCACCAAGCGCATCATCCCCTGCCTGGACGTGACGGCCGGTCGCGTGGTCAAGGGCGTGAACTTCGTCGGCCTGCGCGACGCCGGCGACCCGGTGGAGATTGCGCGCCGCTACGACGAGCAGGGCGCCGACGAACTGACCTTCCTCGACATCACCGCCTCGAGCGACGAGCGCGACATCATCGTGCAGGTGATCGAGTCGGTGGCCAACGAGGTCTTCATCCCGCTCACGGTTGGCGGGGGCGTGCGCGCGGTCGACGACGTGCGCCGGCTGCTCAACGCTGGCGCCGACAAGGTGTCGATCAACACCGCGGCCGTGCAGCATCCGCAGTTGCTCGCCGACGCGAGCGCGCGTTTCGGTGCGCAGTGCATCGTTTGCGCGATCGACGCGAAGGCGGTCGCCCCGGGACGCTGGGAAGTCTTCACCCACGGCGGCCGCAGGCCCACCGGTCGCGACGCCATCGACTGGGCGCGCGAGGTCGAGCGGCTGGGCGCGGGCGAAATCCTGCTCACCAGCATGGATCGCGACGGCACGAAACAGGGCTTCGATCTGGCGCTCACGCGCGCGGTGGCCGATGCGGTCGGCGTGCCGGTGATCGCCTCCGGCGGCGTCGGCACGCTGCAGCATCTGGCCGATGGGGTCACCGAGGGCCGCGCCGACGCGGTTCTGGCCGCGAGCATCTTCCACTTCGGCGAGTTCACCGTGGGCGAGGCCAAGCGTTACCTGGCCGAGCGCGGCATCGCGGTGCGACTCGACTGATGTGCATCCCCGCATGAAACAGGCGGACACCGGCAAGCCGGACGGCGACACTGCCTGGCTGGACGAAGTCCAATGGGACGCCGATGGGCTGGTGCCGGCCATCGCCCAGGAATCCCCAGGCGGGCGCATCCTGATGATGGCCTGGATGAATCGCGAGGCACTGGCCGAGACCGTCGCCACCGGGCGCGCGGTGTACTGGTCACGCTCGCGTGCCCGCCTGTGGCGCAAGGGCGAGGAGTCCGGGCATGTCCAGGTGGTACGCGAACTGCGGCTCGATTGCGACGGTGACGTGGTGCTGTTGTCGGTGGTGCAGCACGGCGGCATCGCCTGCCACACCGGGCGCCAGTCGTGTTTCTTCAGACGCCACGAAGACGGGCGCTGGGTGGTGGTCGATCCGGTGCTGAAGGATCCGGAGAGGATCTACCGATGATGAACTGTCGATGACGATCGGCCGACGACGATGAAGGGCGACGAACCGAAAGCGGGTGCGGCCGCCGCGGTGGGCGACGCAGGCGCGGTCCTCGATCGCCTGGCAGCGGCGCTCGAAGGGCGCAAGGGCGGCGATTCCCGCCACTCCTACGTGGCGCGACTGCTCGCCGGGGCGCCCGACGCGATCCTGAAGAAGATCGGCGAGGAAGCCACCGAAACCGTGCTGGCGGCCAAGGACGGCGTGCCCGAGCGCATCGTGGCCGAAACTGCCGATCTCTGGTTCCACTGCCTGGTGATGCTCGTCCACTTCGGGCTCTCGCCGCGCCAGGTGCTCGACGAACTGGCCCGCCGCGAGGGTCTGTCCGGACTCGACGAGAAGGCAGCGAGACGGTCCGCTTCCACGGAGGTGCGCAGGTGAGCACGCAACCCGGGGCCGCCGGGCCCGTTCGCAACGATGACTGCCTGTTCTGCCGGATCGCGCGCGGCGAGATCCCGTCGCGCAAGGTCTACGAAGACGACGACATCGTCGCCTTTCACGACATCCATCCGTCGGCACCGGTCCATTTCCTGATCGTGCCACGGCTGCACCTGGAAAACCTCTACGAGGCCGACATGAGGCACCAGGCGCTGCTCGGGAAAATCCTCGGCATCGCCGGACGACTCGCGCGCGAACAGGGCGCCACCGACGGCTTCCGGCTGGTCGTCAACAACGGCAGGGTGGGGAGACAGGAGGTGTATCATCTCCATGTTCATGTGCTTGGCGGACCCACACCATTCGGTCCGGGCATGGTCCGCCTCTGACGGGAGTACACGATGGGGAGCTTCAGCATCTGGCACTGGCTGATCGTGCTGGTGATCATCATGCTCATCTTCGGAACCAAGAAGCTGCGCAACATCGGATCCGATCTCGGCGGCGCAGTGCGCGGCTTCAAGGAGGGCGTACGGGAGGGCACCGAGAAAGCGGCGTCCGAATCCCAATCGGCGTCGTCGAAGACCATCGATGTCGAGGCCCGCGAAAAGAGCTGACTGCCGTCTTTCGCGTCCGGTTTCGCCTGCGAGCGGTCGCCTGCGGCCGCTCGCGTCGTTTTCGGGCGTCGCCGAGGCGCGGGTCCGGCCCGGGCACGCCGGCTTGCTTCGCACCCGCTGAGGCACGGAGATGTTCGATTTCGGCTTTTCCGAAATGGTCATCGTGGCGATCGTCGGGCTGATCGTCCTTGGTCCGGAGCGCCTGCCGAAGGTCGCCAGGCAGGCCGGGCAGTGGCTCGGCAAGCTGCAGCGCTACGTTGCCGACGTGAAGTCCGACATCAACCGCCAGATGGAACTCGACGAACTGCGCAAACTGCAGGGCGAGGTCAGCGGCGCGGCACGCGAATTGCAGGAATCGCTCGAATCGACCGTCTCGGAGACGCGCTCGCAGTTCGACGCGATCGCTGCCGACCTCGAGGCTCCCGGCGACGGTGGCGCCGGCTCCGGCCAGTCTGCCACCGATTGGGACAAGGTGTACGCGCAACGACGGTTGCGCGAGCGCATCCATGACCGGCGCCTCGAGCGCGAGAAGGAACTCGGACAGAAGCGTCCGAAGCGCCGCCTGCATCGATGAGCCAGGAAGAAAGCTTCGTCTCGCACCTCGTCGAACTGCGCGACCGGATGATCCGCTCGCTGGTGGTGGTGCTGGTGCTGTTCGGCGTCTGCTTCTATTTCTCCGGCGACATCATGAAGTTCCTGTCGCAGCCGCTGTACCAGGCGCTGCCACCGGGGACCCGGCCGATCTTCATCGACCAGGCAGGGGCGTTCTTCACGCTGACCAAGGTGTCGTTCCTGACGGCCGTGCTGCTGTCGCTGCCCTGGATCATGTACCAGGCCTGGGCCTTCGTCGCACCGGGCCTGTACGAGCACGAGAAGCGCTTCGCACTGCCGCTGATCGTCTCCAGCATCTTCTTCCTGGTGGTGGGCATTGCCTTCGCGTACTTCTTCGTGCTGCCGGCCGCCTACAGGTTTTTCTTCGCGTTCGCGTCGCGCACCGGCGCCGACGTGCTGCAGGACCTGCAGAAGTACTGGGACTTCACGCTGGCGATCTTCTTCGGCTTCGGCCTGACCTTCGAAGTGCCGGTGGCCGAGATGCTGCTGGTGAAGCTCGGCATGGTGAGCCCTGCGCAGTTGCGCGCGGCGCGCCGCTACGTGGTGGTCGGCGCCTTCATCGTCGCTGCGGTGCTGACGCCGCCCGACGTGCTCAGCCAGTTCATGCTCGCCATCCCGCTGATCATGCTGTACGAGCTGGGCATCGTGCTGGCGGGGTTCATCAAGGCGCGCAGCCGGTCGCCCGACGACGAAGCCGAACCGGCGGCGCAGACGGCAGACGACGTGGCCACCACCGCCACCACCGTCGCATCGGCCGACCCGGCGTCGCCCGGCAGCCTGCGGCGGTAGCGGGCGCACCGCGCGCCGTCGCCCGGGCGGGCGCGGCACGCGCGGGCGGTCACTCGCGCGGCGTCCCGGGCCTCGGGCGCTTGCCGATGCGGATCGGCAGTTCGACGCTCTTGCCGTCGCGCACGAAGCGGAACCGCGCGGTCGAACCCGGCTCGAGTCGCGCGATCACGTTGAGCATCGTGGCGGTATTGGCCACCGGCTCGCCATCGACCTGCACCAGGATGTCGCCCACCTTGACGCCGGCACGATCGGCCGGACCATTGCGCATCACGCCGGCGATGATCGCGCCGTCCTTGCGCGGCAGCCTGAAGGCTTCCGCCAGCTCGGGCGTGACGTCCTGGGGCTCGACGCCGATGTAGCCGCGCGTGACCGAGCCGGTGGCGACGATCTGGTCCATCACCTGGCGCGCGGTGCTGGTCGGGATCGCGAAGCCGATGCCGAGCGAACCCCCGCTGCGCGAGTAGATCGCGGTGTTGATGCCGAGCAGCCGCCCTTCGGTGTCGACCAGCGCACCGCCCGAGTTGCCGGGGTTGATCGCCGCGTCGGTCTGGATGAAGTTCTCGAACGTGTTGATGCCCAGCTGCGTGCGGCCCACCGCGCTGATGATTCCCATCGTCACCGTCTGGCCGACGCCGAACGGATTGCCAACCGCCAGCACCACGTCGCCCACGCGCGCGGTTTCGGCATTGCCGAAAGCGATCGCCGGCAGGTCGGACATGTCGATGCGCAGCACCGCCAGGTCGGTCTCCGGATCGGTGCCCACCACCCTGGCACGCGCCTTCGAGCCGTCGGCCAGCAGGACCTCGATCTCGTCGGCGCCGTCGACCACGTGGTGATTGGTCAGCACGTACCCGTCGGCCGAGACGATCACGCCCGAGCCGAGGCTGTTGGTCTGTGGTCGCTCGCCCAACTGGTCGCCGAAGTACCTGCGGAACAGCGGATCGCCGAACAGCGGGTGCTCCTGCGCTGCGCGTCCCGCCTTCATCGTGTAGATGTTCACGACCGCGGCGGTCGCCCGGCGCGCCGCTTCGCTGTATGACAGAATCGGCGCGAGGCGGCCGTTCGCAACGTCGCGCGCCGCCGGTGGCGCATTGGCCACCGGCTCGCCGCGACTGTCGGGGGCTGGCGCAGGCAGCGACAGCGGCGCGCGCTCGGGCGCGAGCGGTTGCGGAAGCCACTCGGGGCGAAGCGTCGCGAAAGTGAACAGCAGCGCCAGCAGGATCGTGACGGCCTGCGCAAAGACCAACCAGAGCTTCTTCAGCATGACTCGGCGACGCGGAGAGGGACGCACGGAAGGGATTTCGGCTGCCGCGACGGTGACCGTCGCCGAACTGTCGGCGTCCTTCGAGGAAGTACTCGGGGCGAGCAGGTTCGCCGATTATTGCCCAAACGGCCTGCAGGTGGAAGGCGATCGCCCGATCCGCCGCCTGGTGAGCGGCGTCACCGCGAGCCTTGCGCTCGTGCGTGCGGCCGTGGCCGACGGCGCCGACGCGCTGCTGGTGCACCACGGATGGTTCTGGCGCGGCGACGATCCGCGCGTGACCGGTACGCGCCGCGCCCGGCTCGCCGAAGTGCTGGGTCACGGGCTGCACCTGTTCGCCTATCACCTGCCGCTCGACGTTCATCCGCTGCTCGGCAACAACGCGCAACTCGGCGCCCGGATGGGCTGGCGCGTGGACGGCCGGGCGGGTGACCAGGACCTGATCGCCTGGCACGACCTGCCCCGGCCCGCGAGTGCCGCGCTGCTCGGTCGCCACCTGCGCGAGCGCCTCGGGCGCGATGCGCTGGCGGTGGGGGCGCTGCGGCGGCCGATCCGGCGCCTGGCGTGGTGTACCGGCGCGGCACAGGACATGCTGCAGCAGGCCATTGACGCAGGCGCCGATGCCTTCGTGAGCGGCGAGATCGCCGAGCGCACCACCCACCTGGCGCGCGAGGCCGGCGTCGTCTACTTCGCTGCCGGCCACCATGCGACCGAGCGCTACGGCGTGCAGGCGCTCGGCGCGCACGTTGCTGCGCAGCTGCGCATCGCGCATCGCTTCATCGACGACGACAATCCGGTCTGACGACCGCCCGCGCCGGGGCGGCATGCGGGGCGCGGGCACGCCGGCGCGGGTGTCCGGCGCGCACGCCCGGCACGGCTCTCAGGCGGGGCGCTTTTTCAGCAGGTCGCGGATCTCGCCCAGCAGCACTTCCTGGGCGGGCGGAGCGGGCGCAGCTTCGGGTGCCGGTTCCTGCTTCCAGCGGTTCATCATCTTCACCATCATGAAGATCACGAAGGCGAGGATGACGAAGTTGATCACGATGGTGATGAAGTTGCCGTAGGCGAAGACCGGCACACCGGCCTTCTTCAGCGCGTCGAGCGTCATCGCGGTGCCCTCGGGCGCCTTGCCCAGCGCGACGTACAGGCTGCTGAAATCGAAGCGCCCGCCCAGGATGGCCGAGATCAGCGGCATGATCACGTCGCCCACCAGCGAGTCGACGATCTTGCCGAAGGCGCCGCCGATGATCACGCCGACGGCGAGATCCATCACGCTGCCCTTCATCGCGAAGGCTTTGAACTCCGCCATCATTCCCATGTCGCATCTCCCGGATAGTTTGTTGGCCACGTCGTTGCAGCTCGCGCCGGGCGCGGCCTTGTTGCGGCGCTCACCATAGCACCGGCGCGCCGCTGGCGTCACGTGCTGCGCGCGTGACCCGGCGTGCGCGCTTGCGCGCCGGGCGCCCGCGTCGCGCCGCAATCCACCGCCCCTTTAATCGTTGCGCCGCAATACGCTAAAATACGGGGTTTTTGGATCCCGACCGCCGGATCCCGCCCGACATCATCTCCGACAGGGAAGTCATGAGCGATTCACCCAAGCCTCTCGACCCGGCGCGCCGGACCGCCATCGGTCTGACCTGTGCCGCGGGCGCCGTCGGCACCGCGGCCGTGGCGATCCCGTTCGTCAGCAGCATGGCCCCTTCCGAGAAAGCCAAGGCCGCGGGCGCGCCGGTCGAAGTCGACATCGGCGGCATGCAGCCGGGCGAATTGAAGCGCGTCGAGTGGCGCGGCAAGCCGGTCTGGGTGGTCCGCCGCACGCCGGAGATGCTCGAGACGCTGAAGAAGACCGAGCAGAAGGTCGCCGATCCCGATTCGCATCGCACGGCCTACCCGACGCCCGACTACGCGAAGAACCAGTACCGCTCGATCAAGCCCGAATACCTGGTCGTCGTCGGAATCTGCTCTCACCTGGGCTGCTCGCCGGTGGAGAAGTTCCAGGGCGGCAGCGACCCCTCGCTGCCCGCCGACTGGGCCGGCGGGTTCCTGTGCCCCTGCCACGGCTCCACGTTCGACCTCGCGGGCCGGGTCTTCAAGAACAAGCCGGCGCCCGACAATCTCGAAGTGCCGCCGCACATGTACCTGTCCGATTCGCGGTTGCTGATCGGCGAAGACACGAAGGCCGCCTGACGAACCCGATGCCAGGCCAGTTCGCCGGGGGCGTCGCGCCCGCCGGTCTCCCGAACCAACCCGTCACTCGCGCAGCCTCGCGGGGAGCATAGAAGATGGCGCAGGAAAAATCCGTCGAAACCACCGGCCTGCTGGGCTGGATCGATCAGCGCTTCCCGCTGACGAAGCTCTGGAAGGAGCACCTGTCCGAGTACTACGCGCCGAAGAACTTCAACTTCTGGTACTTCTTCGGCTCGCTGGCGATGCTGGTGCTGGTGCTGCAGATTGCCACCGGCATCGTGCTGACCATGCACTACAAGCCCGACGCGGCGCAGGCCTTCGCGTCGGTCGAGTACATCATGCGCGACGTGCCGTGGGGCTGGCTGATCCGCTACATGCACTCCACCGGGGCGTCGGCGTTCTTCATCGTCGTCTACCTGCACATGTTCCGCGGGCTGCTCTACGGCTCGTACCGCAAGCCGCGCGAACTGGTCTGGATCTTCGGCTGCCTGATCTTCCTGGCGCTGATGGCCGAGGCCTTCATGGGCTACCTGCTGCCCTGGGGCCAGATGTCGTACTGGGGCGCGCAGGTGATCGTCAACCTGTTTTCGGCGATCCCCTTCATCGGTCCCGACCTCGCCATCTGGATCCGCGGCGACTACGTGGTGGGCGACGCGACGCTGAACCGCTTCTTCTCGTTCCACGTGATCGCGGTGCCGCTGGTGCTGCTCGGGCTGGTCGTCGCGCACATCATCGCGCTGCACGAGGTGGGTTCGAACAACCCCGACGGCATCGAAATCAAGGCGAAGAAGGACGCACGCGGCATTCCGCTCGACGGCATCCCGTTCCATCCGTACTACACGGTGCACGACATCCTCGGCGTGGCCGTGTTCCTGATCGCGTTCTCCGCGGTGCTGTTTTTCGCGCCCGAGTTCGGCGGCTACTTCATCGAGTACAACAACTTCATCCCGGCCGACCCGCTGGTCACGCCGCCGCACATCGCGCCGGTCTGGTACTTCACGCCGTTCTACTCGATCCTGCGCGCGACCACCGAAGACTTCCTGCTGTGGTGGCTGATCCCGTTCCTGCTCGCATTCACGCTGCTGGTGCTGGTGAGCGCGCGCAGCAGCCTGTCGAAGGCGATCGCCGTGGCCGTGGCGGTCGTGATGATCGGCGGCTTTTTCGTGGTCGACGCGAAATTCTGGGGCGTCGTGGCGATGGGCGCCTCGGTGATGATCCTGTTCGCGCTGCCCTGGATCGACCAGAGCCCGGCGCGCTCGATCCGCTACCGTCCGAAGTTCCACTGGTGGCTGTACGGGGTCTTCGTGGTGGTCTTCTTCGTGCTCGGCTACTTCGGCACGCTGTCGCCGTCGCCGGTGAACGAACTGTTCTCGAAGATCGGTACGCTGATCTATTTCGCGTTCTTCCTGCTGATGCCGTGGTGGAGCACGATGGGCACGTTCAAGCCGGCGCCCGAGCGCGTCACCTTCGCGGCGCATTGAGCGCACCCGGGGCACACGGAGCTGCACGGAACATGAAAAATCTCGTCAAGACCCTCGCGGGGCTCGTTGCGGCGCTCACGATCGGTGGCGCATTCGCGGCCGGGGCCGGCTATCCGCTCGATCGCTTCCCCACCGACAAGCTCACGCAGCAGCCAGCGCTGCAGAATGGCGCGAAGCTGTTCGTCAACTACTGCCTGAACTGCCACGGCGCCGCGCTGATGCGCTACAACCGGCTGCACGACATCGGGCTCACCGACGACCAGATCAGGAAGAGCCTGCTGTTCAGCGGCGAGAAGGTCGGCGACCTGATGAAGGTCGCGATCCGGCCGGCCGACGCGAAGGAGTGGTTCGGCGCGCTGCCGCCCGACCTCTCGGTGATCGCACGCGCGCGTTCGTCGGGCGACGGCTCGGGAGCCGACTGGCTGTACACCTACCTGCGCACGTATTTCCGTGATTCCACCCGCCCGCAGGGCTGGAACAACGCCTTGTTCGAGAACGTCGGCATGCCGCACGTGTTCTGGGAACTGCAGGGCTCGCGCGGTGCGAAGCTCGAAGAGGTCAGGGAAGCGGTCGACGAGCAGACCGGGGAGTCGATCGGCTTCACGAAGTCGGTCGTCACCTTCGACGCCGACGGAACGCGCACCGAGCAGACCGTAAAGCTCGAGGGCGCGAACCACCATCCGTCGCGCCACTGGACGCTGGGCGTCCCGACGGGCGGCAAGCTGTCGCAGGCCGGGTTCGACGACACCGTCGCCGACCTGGTCGCCTACGTCACCTACATGTCCGACCCGACTGCGCAGACGCGCACGCGGCTCGGCGTCTGGGTGTTGCTGTTTCTCGGACTGTTCACGGTCTTTGCGTGGATGCTGAACCGCGAATACTGGAAAGACGTCAAATAGCCGTGCGGCGCCGACCCGATGCAGGGTGAGTCCGCCGCCGGGCTCACCCTGATTTTTTTGATGCGGTACCCGGATTTTTCAGGAGCTCGACCATGATGGTGCTGTATTCCGGCACGACCTGCCCGTTCTCGCAGCGCTGCCGTTTCGTGCTGTTCGAGAAGGGCATGGATTTCGAGATCCGCGACGTCGATCTCTACAACAAGCCCGAAGACATCTCGATCATGAACCCGTACGGCCAGGTGCCCATCCTGGTCGAGCGCGACCTGATCCTGTACGAGTCGAACATCATCAACGAGTACATCGACGAGCGCTTCCCGCACCCGCAGCTGATGCCCGCCGACCCGGTGATGCGCGCGCGCGCGCGGCTGTTCCTGTTCAACTTCGAACGCGAGCTGTTCGTGCACGTGCAGCAGCTCGAGCGCCGCGACCAGGCGCGCGACGCCTCGAAGACGATGGACAAGGCGCGCGCGCAGATCCGCGACCGGCTCACGCAGCTCACGCCGATCTTCATCAAGAACAAGTACATGCTCGGCGAGGATTTCTCGATGCTCGACGTGGCGATCGCGCCGCTGCTGTGGCGCCTCGACCACTACGGCATCGACATGCCCAAGACCGCGGCGCCGCTGCTGCGCTATGCCGAGCGCATCTTCTCGCGCCCGGCCTACATCGAGGCGCTGACGCCGTCCGAGAAGGTGATGCGACGCTGATGGCGGAGATCTCCACCAGGCCGTACCTGATCCGCGCACTCTACGAATGGTGCGCGGACAACGGCTACCGCCCCTACATCGCGGTGGCCGTCGACGAGCGTACCGTGGTGCCGCGCGAGTTCGTGCGCAACGGCGAGATCGTGCTCAACATCTCGGCTGCTGCGACCAACCGGCTCGTCATCGGCAACGAGCTGCTCGAATTCGAGGCGCGCTTCAGCGGCGTGGCGCGCCAGGTGTCGATCCCGATCGAGAACGTCTCGGCGATCTTCGCGCAGGAGAACGGCCACGGGATGGCCTTCGAGGCGCCGAAGACGGCAACGCCGGCCTCCGGAGCCGGCCCGGCATCCGGTGATGCGGGAGCCGGTGACGCGCGCAGCGGTGACGTATCGGCCGTGGACGGATCCGGTGCGACCGCCCCTTTGGACGAAGGACACGACACGGGTGGCACGACGGCCCCTTCGGGCAACCGCACCCGCCGGCGGCCGAAGCTCGCGGCGGTGCCGGTCCCCGGCGAGCCGGCGGCGAAGTCCGCGCGTCGCAAGCCGCAGATCGCTGCGGTTCCCGCGGCGACGAAGAAGCGGCCGTCCGATGCGGCGACCGGTTCCGGCGAGACGCCCGGCGAAGACGACCCGGGCCCGGGCGCGACACCGTCGGGCAGGTCGCACCTGAAGCGGGTGAAGTAGGCGGCGCGCGGCGGGCGTGCCGCAGGCGCGTTCGGCTACACTTTCCCGTCCCGGCCGGCTTAGCTCAGCAGGTAGAGCAACCGCCTTGTAAGCGGTAGGTCGCCCGTTCGAGTCGGGCAGCCGGCACCGGAATCCTCTCGAAAACCGATTCGCCCGCGGGTGCTGTTCCAGTGGCCGGGCTCTGCCGAGAGCGCTCCGACGCGCCGATCAGGTGCCCAGCGGCCGGTAGGCGATCGCCTTGATCTCGATCAGCAGGTGCGGGTGCGGCAACTGGTGCACCGCCACCGTGGTGCGCGTGGGGCCGTCGAAGCCGAAGAACTCGCCGTAGACCTCGTTGTAGCCGCCGAAATCGTTCATGTTGACGAGGAAGGCGCCGATCTCCACCACGTCGGCCAGGCTGGCGCCCATGCTGGCCAGGATGTCGGCGATGTTCTCGATCACGGCCCGGGTCTGCGCGCGGATGTCGAGTCGGACCGTACCCATCGCGTCGACCTCGGCGCCGACGAAGCTGTTGTCGGGCCGGCGCGAACTGGTGCCGGAAACGAAGAGGAAGTCCCCGGCGCGCTTGACGTGGGGAAACCTGCCACGTGGTGTCGCCTTGCCCTGGACCAGTCGGGCCTCGGTCTGCGTCGCGGGCGTGTTCGCCGGGTCGCGGGTCATGAGGCGTCCTTTGCGACCGAGAACGATACGCAGCCCAGATGCTGCATCTCGCAGCGCACGTGCATGCCGGGCGCCAGCGCAACGGCCGAAGTGGCGCTGCCGGCCATCACCAGTGTGCCCGCGTCGAGGCGTTCGCCGGCGGCTGCGGCGAGGCGCGCGGCCGCCACGAGGGCGCGGATCGGGTGGCCGAGCAGGGCGGCGGTGCTGCCGACCTCGGCCGGGCGGCCGTTCACGGTCAGCACCAGGCCGAGATTCGAGAAGTCGATGCCGGGATCGTGCCAGCTGCCGACGACCAGGCCGCTGGAGGAGGCGTTGTCGGCCACGACATCGGTGAGCGTGAACCTGAAGTTCTCGTAACGCGAGTCGATCAGTTCGATCGCCGGGGCGATCGCTTCGACGGCGTCGAGCGCTTCCATCGGCGTCACCAGGCCGGCGAGCGGCTTGCCCAGCAGGAAACACAGTTCGGGCTCGCAGCGCGGGTGCACGTAGTCGGTGACGCGCACCGTGCCGCCTTCCTCGATGAGCATGTCGGAGCTGAGCCGGCCCCAGATCATGTCGGTGAGCCCCATCTGCGCCATCTTCGCGCGGCTGGTGAAGCCCATCTTCACGCCGATGCGGCGGTGGCCCCTCGCAAGGCGCCGGGCCACGAGGGCGCGCTGCACCGCGTAGGCGCTGTCGGGTGTCAGGCCGTCGGCTGCCGTGTGTTGTGGCACGGCGCACGCGTGCCGTGCCGCGTCGTCCAGGCGTGCCGCCAGTCGTTCGATCTGCGGTTCGATCCGTGCTTTCATGGGAGACTCCTCACGCTGCCGAGCCGAAGACCGCGCGCACGCTGCCCAGGCCCTCGATGCGCGCTTCGAACACGTCACCGGCCTGCACGGCGACCATCGGCCCCAGCGCTCCGGTGAGTATGGTGTCGCCCGCGCGCAGCGGCTGTCCCAGGCGCACCATCGTGCGCGCCAGCCATGCCGCGGCATTGAGCGGGTGGCCCAGGCATGCGGCGCCCACGCCGAAGGAGAGCGGTTCGCCGGCGCGCTCCATCACCATGCCGGCCAGCCGCAGCTCCACGGCGTCGAGCTTCATTGGCCGGTGGCCCAGCACGTAGGCGCCGGCCGAGGCGTTGTCCGCCACGGTGTCGACGAAGCGGATGTTCCAGCCGGCGATGCGGCTGCACACCACCTCGATGGCCGGAACGACGTAGGCGGTGGCGCGAATCAGTTCGGCCGGCGTCAGGCCGTCCTCGGTCAGATCGCGTTCGAGCACCAGGGCGACCTCGGCCTCCACCTTGGGTTGCATCATCTGTCGCCAGGCGATCTCCTCGCCATCGCCGTAAGCCATGTCGGCGAACAGCATGCCGTAATCGGGCTCGTCCACGCCCAACTGCCTCTGCACGCTGGCGGAAGTGAGTCCGATCTTGCGGCCGACCAGCCGGCGTCCCTGGGCGACCCAGCGCTCCGTGTTGAGGCTTTGCACGGCGTAGGCGGCATCGGTGCCCGCATCGGCGAGCAACTCGCGCACCGGAACGCAGGGCGCGCCCGTGGTGTGCGCCTGCATCAGCAGGTCGGCTGCCTGGAGGACCGCGCCTGAATGGGTGTTTGCCGTCATGCGCGCTCCTCCTGTTCGATGCGGATGCACACGTTGGTGAGTTCGGAGTAGAAGTTCATCGAATGCACACCGCCTTCGCGGCCGATGCCTGAAAGACCGCTGCCGCCGAACGGGGTTCGAAGGTCGCGCAGGAACCACGTGTTGACCCACGCGAGGCCGACCTTCATGGCCTGCGAGACGCGGTGTGCACGGTTCAGGCTGGTGGTCCAGATGCTGGCGGCCAGGCCGTAGGGTGTGCTGTTCGCCCGCCGGATCACCTCGGATTCGGTGTCGAAAGGCGCGACGTGGCAGATCGGGCCGAAGATCTCTTCGGTGATGCAGCGTGCGTCGTCCGGCAGGCCGGCGATCACTGTGGGCTCGACCCAGAAGCCGTTGTCGCGCGCGTCGCCGAATTCCGGTACGCCGCCACCGGCCACGATGGTGGCGCCCTCGTCGCGCGCCAGCGCGTAGTAGCCCAGCACCTTGTCGCGGTGCTCGGCCGAGATCAGCGGCCCCATCGTGGTGGCGCTGTCGGAGGGCCAGCCCAGGCGCAGCGTCGCGATGCGCGCGGACAGGGCGCCGACGAAGCGCTCGTACAACGGGCGCTCCACGAACACGCGCTCGGTGCACAGGCAGACCTGTCCGCTGTTCAGGTACAGCGCGCGCATCATCCCGTCCAGTGTGCGCTCGAAGTCGCAGTCGGCGAAGATGATCGCGGCGTTCTTGCCGCCGAGCTCGAACGACACCGGTTTCACGTGCTCGGCCGCCGCGCGCATGATGGTGCTGCCGGTGCGCGACTCGCCGGTGAAGGTGATCGCGTCGATACCGTGATTCGTCGTGATGAACTCGCCGGCCGAACCGGGGCCGAAGCCGTGCACGAGATTGAACGCACCGGCCGGCACGCCCACCGTGTCCATCACCTCGGCCAGCAGGGTGGCGGTGCCCGGCGTTTCCTCCGAAGGCTTGCACACGACGGCGTTGCCGCAGGCCAGCGCCGGTGCGACTTTCCAGGTGAGCAGCAGCAGCGGCAGGTTCCACGGCGAGATCACGCCGACCACGCCGAGCGGCTTGCGCACCGTGTAATTCAGCGCCTGCGCGCCGTCGTCCAGTTCGGTCTGGAAGGCCTCCAGCGGCAGGGTCTTCAGCACGTCGGCAAACACGCGGAAGTTGGCCGCCCCGCGCGGCACGTCGACGTTGCGCGCCAGCGATATCGGTTTGCCGGTGTCGGCCACCTCTGCCGCCAGGAAGTCGTCGAAGCGACGTTCGATCTCGGCGGCCACCCGGTACAGCAGCGCGGCGCGCTCGGTGTTGCGCATTGCACCCCACGCGCCGTCGACCGCGCGCCGACCGGCCGCGATCGCGGCGTCGACCGTCGCGCGGTCGGCCTCGTGCACCTCGGCCACGACGGAGCCGTCCACCGGATTCACGTCGTCGAAGCGGCGGTCCGACTCGACGAAGCGGCCGTCGACATAGTTGCGAAGTTGTTTCATCTCGTGCCCGATTCCCGTGTCATTGATTCGTCGCTACAGCAGCCGCACCACCGCCGCACCGCTTCCGTACGTCAGCACAGACCAGACATATACGTATCATCGATCACTATCATATACGACGTATACGTTTTGAATTTCGGATAGTCTAGAAACGATGAACCGTGAAGTCAAGACGACGACCCAGCGATTTCTCTAGGGTAATTCACCAGTGATGATGGTGATCAAAGCTGGTTGACAGCGCCTGGATTCGGATTTATAAACTAACGTAATCGCCGTTGTCTGTTGATGATATAAATACGTATGAGTACAATTTGGCATGATGGGTCATGCAATCCTCGGTGGAAGCGCGCGTGACGATGGCAGGCAGGCGCAGCGGTGTCCCCGCCGAGGCGGCCGCCGCCGAATCGGCGGATGCGCGCACGGTCATTTCGGCACGTTCGCGCATGATTCTCGATCACTTCCGTCTTCCCGACGTCTGCAGTCACCTGCTGCGCCGCGCACATTTCTCGGCAGAGGAGTTGTTCGCCCGCGAGTTCGCGCAGGAGTCGATCACCCCGCGGCAGAAGGCCGCCCTGGTGATTCTCTATCAGCAGCCCGGGTTGAGCCAGAACGCGCTGGCGGCCCAGCTGCACATGGACCGCAACACGGTGGCGGAGATGGTCAAGCGCCTGGCCGCGAGTGGCCTGATCCGGCGAGTGCCGGCCCGGACGGACAAGCGCGCCTACGAACTCTTCCTGGCATCGGACGGCGCGGCTCTGCTCGATCGCGTGATGCCGCGCGACATCCTGGTCGAGCAGATGATGCTGGAGCGCCTGCCGGTGGAATACCGCCCTCTGTTCCTGAAATGCCTGCGCCTGCTGGCCGAAGAAACCTCCGACATACTCAAACCCTGAAAGCGGGATCGAACCCATGACGTACGCACTGAAGGCCGCGATCATTGGCAGCGGCAACATCGGCACCGACCTGATGATCAAGATCCTGCGCCACGGCCGCCACGTGAAGATGGGGGCGATGGTCGGCATCGATCCCGCTTCCGACGGCCTGGCGCGTGCCGCGCGCATGGGCGTGGTCACGACCCACGAGGGTGTGGAAGGCCTCGTCCGCCTGGACGCGTTTGCCGACATCGATCTCGTCTTCGACGCCACCAGCGCCGGCGCCCACGTCGGGAACGACGCCTTCCTGCGCGCGAGAAAACCCGGAATTCGCCTGATCGACCTGACGCCGGCGGCGATCGGTCCCTACTGCATCCCGGTCGTCAACGGCGACGCGCACCTCGACGCACCCAACGTGAACATGGTCACCTGCGGCGGCCAGGCCACCATTCCCATGGTGGCCGCCGTCAGCCGCGTGGCCAGGGTCCACTACGCGGAGATCGTCGCCTCCATCTCCAGCAGGAGTGCCGGCCCCGGCACCCGGGCCAACATCGACGAGTTCACCGAAACCACGGCACGTGCCATCGAGTCCACCGGAGGCGCCGCCAGGGGCAAGGCCATCATCGTGCTCAATCCGGCCGAGCCGCCGCTGATCATGCGCGACACCGTCTATACGCTCAGTGAACCGGTTGCCGAAGAGGCAATCGTCGAATCGATCGCCAGGATGGCCGAGGCCGTCCGGGCCTACGTTCCCGGCTACCGGCTCAAGCAGGCCGTGCAGTTCGACCGCATCGACGGCATTCGCATCCCGGGCGTGGGCAACCGGATGTCCGGCCTGAAGACCTCCGTCTTTCTCGAAGTCGAAGGCGCGGCCCATTACCTGCCCGCGTACGCGGGCAACCTCGACATCATGACGAGCGCCGCGCTGCGCACCGCCGAGAAGATGGCCGAGCGCATGCTGCAGGCCGCGGCGGCCTGAAGGGGAGCACGAACTCATGGACAGGAAGATCTACATCTCCGACGTGACGCTGCGCGACGGCAGCCACGCGATCCGTCACCAGTACAGCGTCGAGCACGCCAGGCAGATCGCCCGGGCCCTGGACGAAGCCCGCGTCGACTCGATCGAGGTCGCCCACGGCGACGGCCTGCAGGGCGGCAGTTTCAACTACGGCTTCGGCGCGCACACCGACCTGGAGTGGATCGAGGCCGTGGCCGAGGTGGTCCGGCACGCGAAGATCGCCACCCTGCTGCTGCCGGGCATCGGCACCGTGCACGATCTCGAAGCCGCCTGGCAGGCCGGGGCGCGCATCGTGCGCGTGGCGACGCACTGCACCGAGGCCGACATCTCCCGGCAGCACATCGAGCACGCGCGCAAACTCGGCATGGAAGCCGTGGGCTTCCTGATGATGAGCCACATGACCACGCCGCAACACCTGGCCGAACAGGCCCGGCTGATGGAGAGCTACGGCGCGACCTGCTGCTACGTGGTCGATTCCGGTGGCGCGTTGAACATGAACGACGTGCGCGACCGGTTCAGGGCCTTCAAGGATGTCCTGAAGCCCGAGACCCAGACCGGCATCCACGCGCATCACAACCTGAGCCTGGGGGTGGCCAACTCGATCGTGGCGGTGGAAGAAGGCTGCGATCGCGTGGATGCGAGCCTGGCGGGCATGGGAGCGGGGGCGGGCAATGCACCGCTGGAGGTCTTCATCGCGGCGGCCGAGCGCATGGGCTGGCAGCACGGCACCGATCTGTACAAGTTGATGGACGCGGCCGACGACATCGTGCGACCGCTGCAGGACCGGCCCGTGCGGGTCGACCGCGAGACGCTGGCGCTCGGCTATGCGGGCGTCTACTCCAGCTTCCTGCGGCACTCCGAGGCGGCGGCCAGGAAGTACGGGCTGAAGACGGTGGACATCCTGGTGGAACTGGGCCGGCGGCGCATGGTGGGCGGCCAGGAAGACATGATCGTCGACGTCGCGCTCGATCTGCGCGAGCGGCAGGCGGCCGCGGCGAGTGCGGTGAGTGCGTGAGTGCTCCCTGAACGAGGCGCCCTGCGGGCGCCCGGCGATGCGCCCGCAGGGCGCCCGGTTCAGCGGGCACCCGCCTTCGCGCGACGGCCCGCATCGGCGAAGTATCTCTTGATCGCGCCGGTGAAGCGCATTCGCGCGTGCCGCGAGCGCTCGAGCAGGCCGACGCGCCTGGGCACGTCGACGCCGGGCAACTCGACGACACGCAGTTCGCGGTCTGCAGCCCAGCGCACATTGGCGAGCCTGGGCACGATCGAGACGCCGAAACCCTGACGCACGATCGCCAGGATCGCCTCGACCGAGTTCAGCTCCATTCCGTCGCGGACCTGCGCGCCGCAGCGCTCGAGCACGTCGCGCACCAGCAGGCCGGTCCAGGTTTCCCGGTCGAAGCGGATGAACGGTGACGTCCGCAGCGCCTGCAGCGGCTCTTTGGGCAACTCGAAATGCGGCCGGCGCGGCACGATCATGACCATCGGCTCCACGTAGAGTTGCGTCCAGGCGAGGCTACGCGGTAACCGATGCGGCGGGCGGGTGACGATTGCCGCATCGAGCAACCCCTGCCCGACGCGGTTGGTGAAGTCGCTGGATTGCCCTGCGAAAAGCTTCACTTCGAGCCCGGGGTTTTCGCGCTCGAGTTTCCACAGCGCGTCGGCAAAGGCACCCATCAGTGTCGACACCAGCGCGCCCATCACCACGGTACCCGACAGCGAGTCGTCGTCGCGGCTGCCGATCAGCTCCTCGTAGCGCAACACGAGTTCCTCGATCCTGGCGATCGCGCGGCGCCCCGCGGTGTTCAGCACCACCGAGCGGCCACTGCGATCGAACAGTTGCTGCCTCAGGTCTTCCTCGAGGGTGCGCATCTGCAGGCCGACCGCTGCCGCACTCAGCCCGATCTCGGCGCCGGCAGCCGCGAAGCTCCCGCGCCGGGCCACAGCGAGGAAGGTTTTCATCGTGCGAACCGAGGACATACGAAAGTTTTCCTTTGCGATCAGTAAAGAATAAATCGATTTCGCTTGTCTGACAAAGCCTGCACAATGCCGCGATGTCCGGCAACCTGCACGTGAAGGTCTGGCGCGGTGGCGCCGACGGCGATTTCGTCACCTACGAGGTGCCACGGCAGGCGAGCCAGACCGTGCTCGACGTCGTCACCCACATCCAGCGTCGGCTCGAGCCGACGTTGAGCTACCGTTTTTCCTGCCGGGTCGGCATGTGCGGTTCGTGCGCGATGACGGTCAATGGCGTCGCGCGCTGGACCTGTCGCACGCACGTCTCCACCGTGGTCGACGGCGATCTGCTGGAGATCGCGCCACTGTCGAACCTGCCGGTCATCAAGGATCTCGCCACCGACATGGGCGAGTTCTTCGACAAGTGGGCGCGCGCGAAGGGGCGCTTTCGCGGCGCCAAGACGCGCCACGACGATTTCGCGCGGATCGACCCCGCCTCGCCCGAGCGTATCGCGGCGAACGCGGGCATCGAGTGCATCGGCTGCGGCGTCTGCCATGCCTCCTGCGACGTGGTCGCCTGGCGGCCCGACTACGTGGGGCCGGCTGCGCTCAATCGCGCGTGGACGCTGGTCAACGACGTGCGCGACGTCGACCAGGCCGAACGGTTGCGGGCGGTTGCGGGCGATGCCGGCTGCCACGCGTGCCACACACAGGGATCGTGCACCGAGCGATGCCCGAAGGCGATCGCGCCGACCGCCGGCATTTCGGGGTTGAAACGGCTGGTTGCACGGCGCGCGATGCGCGGAGCGTTGTGACGCATGGCCGATGAAGAGCACGAGTCGAGGAGCCCGCGGTGAGTTCCGCTGCCACGCAAGCCAGGCTCTGGTACCTGCAGCGGCTCAGTGCGATGGCGCTCGCGCTTTTCGTGGCTGTCCACCTCGCAACCATGGTCTTCGCAGTACGCGGCGGCTTGAGCGGCGCGGAGATCCTCGCGCGAACGCAGGGCAGCTGGCCGGTGGCGATTTTCTACGGCGCGTTCGTGATTGCCTGTGCGGTTCATGTCCCGATCGGGCTCGCGCGCGTCGCGGAGGAATGGCTGGGCTGGAGTCCGAAACTGGCCAACACCGCGGCGATCGTGGTGGCGCTGGCGCTCGCCGTTCTCGGCTTGCGTGCCGTCTACGCGGTGGTTGCATGAGCGCGGCCACCGATCGCGGTACGGCGGGCCGGCGCGCGCCGTCGGCGACGCGCCTTGCGGTGCGCCGCAACGACTTTCGCGCGCGCAGTCATCCGGCGTGGTGGGCATTTCTCGTGCATCGCCTGTCGGGCATCGCACTGGCGGCGTTCCTGCCGCTGCACTTCTGGGCGCTCGGGCAGGCGCTGCATGGCGAGGCTGCGCTCGACGGCTTTCTGCGATTCGCCGACCGGCCGCTTTTCAGGCTCGGCGAATGGGGCCTGGTGGTCCTGTTGGCGATTCACCTGACTGGCGGGCTGCGACTGCTCGTGATCGAATTCAGACCCTGGTCGGGGCTGCGCAAGAACTGGATCGCCGCCGTTGCCGGCCTGGGCTTCGCCGCGGGCCTCGCGTTCGCGCTGGCGCTGGTGGGTTAGCAGGCAGTCGCTGGACGAATCCGTGACGATCACATCCAACCAATCAGGAGACAGAGCTTGAAGACCATCGCCAATCATCATCGCCGGACCCTGTTGGGGCTCGCCGCTGCCGCGTGCACGATGGCGCTCAGCGCGCCGCAGCAGGCCTTCGCCCAGGGATCGTGGCCGGTGCGGACAGTGAAGATCGTCGTGCCGTTCGTGGCTGGCGGCACGACCGACGTCGTGGCCCGGGCGCTCGCCAGGGATCTGAGCGAGATGTGGGGTCAGCCGGTGGTCGTGGAGAATCGCGGCGGCGCCGGGGGCAACATCGGTGCCGACGTCGTCGCGAAATCGGCGCCGGACGGTTACACGATGCTGATGACCTCGGGCAGCATCTTCACCGTCAACCCGCACATGTACGCGAAGATGCCCTTCGATGCGAAGAAGGACTTCATCGCCGTGACCAACGTGGCGAGCGGCCCGCAGGTGGTGACCGTGAATCCGTCGATTCCGGCGAAGACGCTGAAGGAGTTCATCGCTTACGCGAAGAGCCAGCCGGGCAGGCTCAACTTCGGCTCGGCCGGCATCGGCAGCCAGGTGCACATGGCCGGTGAGAGCTTCGTCGACGCTGCCGGCATCGACCTCATCCACGTCCCTTACAAGGGCGAGGCCGCCGCGTATCCCGACCTCGTCGCGGGCGCGGTCCAGCTGGTGGTGGGCAACATCGCCGCCGTGGCGCCGTACGTGGCCAACGGTCGCCTGCGCGCGCTGGCGGTGACGAGCAAGACGCGTTCGCCGTTGCTCCCCGACGTCCCGACGGTCGCCGAGAGCGGGGTGCCCGGCTTCGAGAATACCGGCTGGTTCGGTTTCATGGTCCCGGCAGGCACGCCGAAGGCCATCGTCGACAGGATCCACCGCGACACCGTCAAGGCGCTCGGAAACACCGAGTTGAAGGCGCGGCTGTTCGTGGCCGGCATGAGTCCGGTCGGTAACTCGCCGGCCGAGTTTGCCGCGGCGATCGACAAGGAGTCGGCGCACTGGGCGAAGGTGGTCGAGCGCCGCAAACTGAAGGCGAACTGAATTGAGAGTCGATCCGGGGGCGGTCGAGGAGGCCGCCAGGGAGCTCTACATCCGGGCGCTGAAGATCCTGCCGCCCGACATCAAGGACGGATTCGCCCGCCTGTCGGCAGGCGAGACCGACCGCACCGCGCAGAGCGTGCTGGCCACGATGGTGACCAACATCCGGGTTGCCGAGGATACGCACAACCTGTTGTGCCAGGACACGGGTATCCCGATCTACAACGTCCTGATCGGCAGCGGCGTCGAGCTCGACGGGCACGCGCTGAAGCAGGCGATCCGCAGGGGCTGCGAGCGCGCGACGCGCGAGCATCCGCTGCGCTCGTCGGTCGTGCATCCGCTCACCCGTCGCAACGAGCACACCTCCTGCGGCATCGAGGTGCCGGTCATCCACGTCGACTTCAGCGACCGCAGCGAGGTGTTGCAGATCGAGATGGTGCCCAAGGGCAGCGGTTCGGAGAACAACTCGTTCCTGAAGATGGCGATTCCCGCCGAGGGGGTCGACGCGATCAAGACCTTCGTCGTCGACTGCGTGATCGCGGCCGGCGGCAAGACCTGCCCGCCCACGATCGTCGGCGTGGGCATCGGCGGCACCTCCGACCTGTGCGTCGCGCTGGCCAAGCGCGCGGCCACGCGCGAACTGGGCAGTCGCTGCGGCGACCCCGAAGGCGCGAAGATCGAGGAGCAGCTGAGCGCGGCCGTCAACCGCCTCGGCGTCGGCCCGCAGGGGCTCGGCGGCGACTCCACCGCGTTCGCGGTCCACGTGGAACTCGCTGCGACGCACATCACGATGAACCCGGTGGCGGTGAACATGCAGTGCCACTCGGCGCGGCGCGCAACGGCGACGTTCACGCCCGACGGCGTGTCGTTCGGATTCTGAACATGGCCCACTACGAACTGAGCACGCCGGTCACCGGGGAGCAGGTCCGGCAGCTGCGCGTGAACGACACGGTCACGCTCCAGCGCACCCTCTTCGGCATTCGCGACGCCACGCAGATCGCGATGTTCGACCGCGGGCGAACCACCCGTTTCGACCTGCGCGGGCACGCGGTGATCCACACCGCGCCCAACGTGAAGAAGGTCGAGCCCTGCGGGGAGCATCCGGCCGGCTATGCGCCGGTGTGCATCGGCACGACGACATCGGACCGCATGGAGCGCTTCACCCGGCCGCTGATGGAGCGCGACGGGGTGCGCATCATCGTCGGCAAGGGCGGGCTGCGCGACGGCTCGCTCGCGGCGTTTCGCGACCTGGGCGGCGTCTACCTCGCGATCGTCGGCGGCACCGCGGCGCTCGAGACCACCTGGATCGAGCGCATCGAGGACGTCGACCTCGACGACCTGAACCCCGAGTCGCTGTGGAAGTTCCGCATCCGCGACTTCGGCCCGCTGCTCGTGGCGATGGACAGTCACGGCGCAAGCCTCTACGACGCGGTCAGGCACGACGTCGATGCGCGGCGCGCGCAGGTGCTCGCCAGCCTCGGGGTGACACCGCGGTGAAGCTGCGCAGGCTGCAGACCGACATCCTGATTCTCGGCTCCGGCGGCGCCGGCCTGTTCGCTGCGTTGCACGCGCACCAGGCCGATCCGGCGCTGTCGATCACGGTGGCGGTCAAGGGGCTGCTTGGCAAGAGCGGCTGCACGCGGATGGTGCAGGGCGGCTACAACGTGGCGCTCGCGGAAGGCGACTCGATCGAGCGTCACTTCATGGACACGATCGAGGGCAGCAAGTGGCTGTCCGACCAGGATCTCGCCTGGACGCTGGTCACCGGCGCGGTCGAGCGCATCCACGAACTCGAGAACGAGCTCGGCTGCTTCTTCGATCGCAACCCCGATGGCACGGTGCACCAGAAGGCTTTCGCCGGGCAGACCTTCGACCGCACGGTGCACAAGGGCGACCTCACCGGCATCGAGATCATCAACCGGCTCGCCGAGCAGGTCTGGTCGCGCGGCATCGGGCGGCTCGAGGAGCATCGAGCGATCGAGCTGGTGCGCACCGCCGACGGCTCGGCGCTCGCCGGTGTGCTGATGATCGACATGCGCACGGGCGACTTCGTCTTCGTGCAGGCGAAGGCGGTGCTGCTTGCCACCGGCGGTGGGCCGACGATGTACACCTACCACACGCCGTCGGGCGACAAGAGCTGTGACGGGCTGGCGATGGCGCTGCGCGCGGGGCTCGCGCTGCGCGACATGGAGATGGTGCAGTTCCACCCGACCGGCCTGCTCGCGGGGCCGGGCACCAGGATGACCGGCACGGTGCTCGAGGAAGGGTTGCGCGGCGCGGGGGGGCAGCTGCTGAACGGCGCGAAGGAACGCTTCATGCAGCGCTACGATCCGCGCGCCGAGCGCGCGACGCGCGACATCGTCTCGCGCTCGATCTATTCCGAAATGCGCGCGGGCCGCACTTCGCCCAATGGCGGCGTCTACATCCGGATGGACCACCTCGGTCCGGAGAACGTGCGCCGGATGTTCAAGGGCATGGTCGAGCGCTGCGCCGATTGCGGCTTCGACCTGGCCGGCGGCCTGGTCGAGGTCGTCCCGACCGCGCACTACATGATGGGCGGGGTGGTGTTCGGCGTCGACTGCACGACGCAGTTGGCCGGCCTGTTCGCCGCCGGCGAGGACACCGGCGGCGTGCACGGCGCGAATCGCCTCGGCGGCAACGGCGTGGCCAACTCGACCGTCTTCGGCGGGATCGCCGGTGAGAGCATGGCGGCCTGGGTCGGCAGGTATCCCGATTATCGCGGGCCGGACATGACGGCGATCGCGCGCAGCATCGCCGAGCACGAGGCGCCGTTTTCGCTCGCGCCCGGCAGCGTCGAGGAGATTCGCGAGGCGCTCTACGCGTGCATGTGGGACGACGTCGGCATCCTGCGCAATGCCGAAGGGCTCGGGCGCGCGGCGCAGCGGCTCGCGGAACTCGATGCGCAGCTGTCGCGCACCGGCGTGGCCGACACCGACCGCGCGTTCAACCTGAGCTGGCACGACTGGATGAACCTGGGGAGCCTGATCTCGGTGAGCCGCGTGATCGCCGCTGCTGCAATTTCGCGCGAGGATTCGCGCGGCGCGCACTTCCGCGAGGATCACCCGGACCCCGGCGATCTGGAGCGATCCACCTATACGGTCGCCCGATGGCGCGACGGCGGCGTGAGCATCGATCGTGAATCGGTGAAGTTCACGCGTGTTCGGCCCGGACGGAGCCTGATCGCCGAGGAGAGCGCTGCCTGAGCGTTCATCCCGGCATGAAGAGGAGGAGAGCGATGGCGGGTTTCACCTGCAGGAGCGCGGCCGCACTGACGGCCTGCGTCGCGATGGCACTGGGCGCTGCGTCGGCCGGAGCGCAGACCTATCCGGAACGCGCGATCACGCTGGTCGCGCCGTTCAGCGTCGGCGGCGACGCCGACCTGTCGGCACGCAACCTCGCGGCGGCCGCGCAGAAGCACGTCGCACAGCCGATCGTCGTCAGCAACCGCGCGGGGGCGGGCGGTGCGATCGGGTCGCAGCTGGTCAAGGAGGCGAAGCCCGACGGCTACACGCTGCTGCTTGCGCGCGTGGGCTCGCAGACGCTGCTTCCGGCGCTCAAGCCGAGCGTGCCGTACAAGTGGAGCGACTTCACGTTCCTCGGGCTGCTCGAACGCAATCCGTTCGTCTGCGTGGTGCACGCCGACTCATCGTACCGGACGCTCGGCGACCTCGTCGGCGCGCTGAAGGCGCAGCCTGGCAAGCTCAACTACAGCACGTCGGGGCCGGGGACGATCCTGAACTTCGGCCCGCAACTGCTGTTCGACACGCTCGGACTCGGCAAGGACGCCGCGACGCAGGTCGTCTACAAGGGCGGCGGCGACGCGGCGCTGGCCGTGCTCTCGCGCGAGGTCGACTTCAATTGCGCGAACCTCACGTCGGTGATCGGCAACATCAAGGCCGGCAAGCTGCGCGCGCTGATGACCACCACGCCGGAACGCTGGAAGGACATTCCCGACGTGCCGACGGTGCGCGAACTCGGCTATCCGCAGCTCGAGGCGATCGTCGGCTGGAGTGCACTCTATGGGCCGCCCGGGATGAGCGCCGGACTCGTCGCGTACTGGGCCGACGTGCTGGCGAAGCTCGCGAAGGATCCGGCCTGGATCGCCGGCACCGAGCGCTTCGGCGGAATTCCCGGCGTGATGTCGCCGGCGGCGACCGCGAAGTTCGCGGCCGACCAGTTCGGGGTCTACGACCGGCTCGGCAAGCGGCTCGGCATCGAGCTGAAGTAGGAACCTCGATGGCACGAGTCTTCCGCGGCGCCGACGCGCTGGCGCGCGCACTTCGTGCGGCCGGCGTCGCGCGCCTCTTCACGCTGTCGGGCAACCACGTGATGCCGGTGTTCGACGCGACGATCGACGCGGGGATCCCGCTGCTGCACACGCGCCACGAGGCCGCGGCGGTGCACATGGCCGATGCCTGGGCGCGGCTCACCGGCGAGCCGGGCGTCGCGCTGGTCACCGGCGGGCCCGGCCATGCGAACGCCGTGTCGGCGCTCTACACCGCTCAGATGGCCGAGGCGCCGGTGGTACTGCTGTCGGGGCACGCGCCCAACGGACAGCGCGGCATGGGCGCCTTCCAGGAGATGCGCCAGGCGGAGATGGCCGCGCCGGTCACCAAGGCGTCGTGGACCTGTGCCAGCGCCGCCGACGTTGCGAGCGACCTGGCGCGGGCGATCGCGATCGCGCGCTCGGGCAGGCCGGGACCGGTTCACCTCAGCCTGCCCACCGACGTGCTCGAACAGCCGGCCGGCGCGGCTTGCCTGCCGGACGCGCGCGCATTCGAAGCCCCGGCCCGGATCCTGTCCGAAGCCGATGCGCACTCGACGCTCGCGCGGCTGTGGCAGGCGAAGCGGCCGCTGGTGCTGGCCGGTCCTGCCTGCATGACGAAGCGCGGGCGCGAGCAGTTGGGCAGGCTCGAGGCGGCGATCGCCGTGCCGGTCATCGGCATGGAGAGCCCGCGCGGCGTGAACGACCCGCGCCTCGGCGCCTTCGCGCAGATGCTGGCGCAGGCCGATTGCGTGCTGCTTCTCGGCAAGCGTTGCGACTTCACGCTGAAGTTCGGCCAGCTGCCGGTTTTCGCCGCGGATTCCGTCGTGCTTCAGGTCGACCCCGAGCAGACCGAGATCGAACGTACGCGGCGCGCGGTCGGCGTCCGGCTTTCCGACGCCCACCTCGCCGATGCGTTCGCCGCGATCGAGGCGCTGGCGGCCTGCGCAGTCGAGCAACGCGACGCGGCATCACCGTCGCGCGACGCCTGGCTGGCCGAGGTACGTGCCGCGATCGCATGGCGCCCACCGGAGTGGGACCGCGCGGCGTCGAACGAGCGCGACCGGCTGCATCCGGTGCAGGCCTGCCGGCCGCTGCAGCGGCTGCTCGATGCGCACTCCGACTCGGTGCTGGTGTCGGACGGCGGCGAGATCGGCCAATGGGCGCAGGCCTGCCTGTCGGCGCCGAATCGCGTGATCAACGGTGTCGCCGGCTCGATCGGAGCCGGGCTGCCGTTCGCGCTGGCGGCGCGCGCCGCCAAGCCCGATGCGCCGGTGGTCGCCGTGATGGGCGACGGTACCTTCGGTTTCCATGCCGCCGAGATCGACACCGCGGTGCGCTACGCGCTGCCGTTCGTCGCGGTGGTCGGCAACGACGCGCGCTGGAACGCCGAGTACCAGATCCAGCTGAAGGACTACGGCACCGACCGGCTCGTGGGATGCGAGCTGCGGCCGACGCGCTACGACCAGGTCTGTGCAGCGTTCGGCGGCCATGGCGAGCGGGTGACCGAAGCTGCGCAGCTCGGCCCGGCGGCGGCGCGGGCACAGGCTTCGGGCCTGCCCGCCTGCCTGAACGTGATGATCGAGGGCGTCGCCGCACCGGTGATCCGGCGCCCCGGCTGAAGCCTGCCGCGACCGGGCCGCAGCCGGGTCGGCTTCAGACGTTGCGCAGCACCAGCGTCGCGCCGCCGACGATCAGGATCGCCCAGACCGCCTGCACGATGCGCTGGGCGGGCAACCGGTGATGCAGGTGCGTGCCGAGGTACATGCCGGCGAGCGCGCAGGGCAGCATCGTCGCGATGAGCAGCGGCAATCCGGGGGGTGAGAACAGGCTCGCAGCGATGAACGAGGCGAGCCGCGCCAGCGCGCTCATGAACAGCAGCAGCGAAATCGTCGCGCGCAGCCGGCTCTTGTCCTCGATGCGCCGCGCGAGGTAGATGGTGTAGATCGGTCCGCCGGTCCCGAACAGCGCGCTGAAGACGCCGCCCACCGTTCCGAGCGGTGCGGCAAACACCGGGGCGATCCGCGTGCGCCCCGGACGAACCAGCAGGCTCCAGCCCGCGAAGGCGAGCACGAACAGGCCGAGCAGCAGCAGCAACGCGCGCTCGGGAGCGTTCACCAGCAACGTCACGCCGAGCACGACCCCGGCCAGCATGAACGGCACCAGGCGCAGCAGTTCGCCGCGATCGACGGACTTGCGGTTGCGTACGCCGATCGCGACGCCGCCGACGAGGTCGTAGACCAGCATCATCGGCAGCGCGAGCCGCAGCGGCAGCAGCTGAACCAGCATCGGCATCGCCACCATCGATGCACCGAAACCGGTGAGGCCGACCACCGTGTAGGCAAAGACGACGACGAGGCCGACGCCCGCGAGCGTCTCGAGCGGCAGGTTCATCCGGAATCCGGGGTAGTGTGGGCCGCAGGGACCGGCGAACCGGTGCGGCGAAAACTTGCCCGGCGACAGGCGAAGCCTGGCATCGCACCGAGCCGGCGCACGACCTCGCAGATGCAACATCGACATGAACCCCGCGCGCCGCACTGCGCTGGCCACCGGCGGATCGCAGGGTATCGGCTTCGCGATTGTGCGGATGCTCGCCGCAGAGGGCTGCCACCTGCACCTGGTGGCGCGCTCGGCCGGCGACCTCGGGGCAGCGCGCGTGCGACTGCGCGTCGCACATCGGAGGGGCGATCGTGACGATCGACGGCGGCCTGGCGAACCGCGGAATCGTGGTCCGACGGTCGGCCGTGCAGCATGCGTTTTCGCGTGGACATGGGGCGTGCCCGACGCACGAGGCTCAGCCGCCGATCGTCTCGTAGACCAGTATCGCCGCGGCCAGGTCCTCGAGCGCGGTGCCTACGGATTTGAATACGGTGCGCTCGTCGCGGCTGCGCCGGCCGGCTGCCTCGCCGCGCGACAGCGTGGCCAGCGTGCCGCGGACGTCGGTGCGTGCGAACACCCCGCGCGACAACGGGCCGAGCAGTTCGCCGCTCTTCTGCAGCGCCTCGTCGGTGTCGACGTAGAGCGTGGCGCCCGTGAAGCAATCGTCGTCGGCTTCGCGCATCGCCTGGGTGAAACTGCCGATCAGGTCGAGATGGCTGCCGGCGCGCAGCCAGCGGCCGTGCACGAGCGGTTCGGTGGCGAGCGTGGCGCAGCTGACGATGTCGGCTTGCGTGACGGCGGCGCCGAGGTCGGGCGCGGCGCAGGCCTCGAAGCCTTGCCCGCGCCACTCGGCGGCCAGTGCCTGCGCAGCTTCGGCCCGCCGCGCCCAGACGCTGACGTGCCCGATCGGGCGCACCGTGCGATAGGCTGCCGGCAGCAACCGTGCGACGGCGCCCGCGCCGACCACGAGCAGGTGCCGGGCGTCCTCGCGCGCGAGCCAGGACGCGGCGAGCGCCGAGGCCGCAGCCGTGCGGCGCGCGGTGAGGACGCCACCGTCGAGCAGCGCGAGCGGCGCGCCGGTGACCGCGTCGAACAACAGGTACGCCGCGTGCAGACCCGGCAGGCCGCGCGCAGCGTTGGCGGGCGCGATGTTGATGGTCTTGACGCCATAGTGGCGGGCGCTCCACGCGGGCATGATCAGCGACGTGAGCGTGCCACCGGCGGGCGCGACGATCTCGTGCACGTGGCGTGGCGGTGCCTCGCAGCCGTCCGCGAACATCGTGCGCAGCGCCTCGACGAGCCGCTCGAACGGCAGCGCGTCGCGGGTGGCCTCGGCATCGAAGACCCTCATCGACCAGGTCGCTGCAATCACTCAAGCGGCCAGCGATTCGAGCTGAGCGAGAAGCGCTGCCGGCACCTCGATGCCTTCGGCCTGCGCGCGCCGTGCGAGGTCGGCGCGCCGCTGTCCGGGCAGTCGCACGTCGGGGTCGAGCAGCATCGTCGCGACCAGCGTCTCGATGCGCTCGTGAAACACGTCATTGCCGGCCAGTGCGCCGGGGTCGATCACGACAAAGGCCTGGCCGATGCGGGGCCGATTGCCCTCGTTGGTGAAGAACGAATCGGCTTCGAAGCCGAAGGCGGCGCCGGTCAGCGCGCAGCAGATCAGTTCGACCATCAGCGCGAGCATCGCGCCCTTGACGCCGCCGGCCGGCAGCATCATCCCGTCGAGGCCGGCCTTCGGGTCGGTGGTCGGATTGCCGTCCTTGTCGAGCGCCCAGCCCTGCGGAATCGGCTTGCCCTCGCGTGCGGCGACCATCAGCTTGCCGCGCGCGACCTCGGACAGCGACAGGTCGATCGTGAGCGGTGGCGCGCCGCGGCGCGGAAAGACCGCGGCGATCGGATTGGTGCCGAAGATCGCGCGCCGGCCGCCCCAGGCCGGCATCGCCGCCGGCGAGTTGCCGAACGCGAGCCCGACCATGCCGGCAGCCGCGACCGGCTCGAGGTGCCAGGCCGCGGCGCCGAAGTGGTGGCTGCGCGTGACGCCCGCGAACGCGGCGCCCGCCGCGCGCGCGCGCGCGATCGCCTCGCGCACCGCGAGTGCGCAGGCGGGAAAGGCGAGTCCCTCGTCGGCATCGACCAGGCATGCCGCGGCGCGCGAGCGAACCGCCGTCGGCTGCGCGTGGCCGTTGACGCGGCCGTGGCGCAGGTGCCCCGCGTACTGCGCGACGCGAGCCAGCCCGTGCGAGCCCAGCCCCTGCGCCTCGGCAGCCACCAGCGCGTGCGCGGTGATGCGCGCCATCTCGGGCGAGGCGCCGGCCCGCTGCAGCGCGGCGGCGGCGAGTTCGTTCAGTCGTTCGATGGAGAGTCGGGGCATGGGTGTGCTCCGCGGCGAAGTCCGCAGTATGGGAGCGCGTCGGCGCGCGCGCCAGTGTGAGCAGGCTAGGCCGAGAAGAACGCGCGGATCCGCTCGGCGATCAGCGAGCTGACCCGCTCGTTCGATTCACGCGTGACCCCGCCGATGTGCGGGGTGAGGATCAGGTTGGGCGCGCCGGCCAGCGGCGAGCCGGCGCGAAGCGGCTCGTCGTCGAACACGTCGAGCGCGGCGCCCCCGAGCTTGCCGTTTCGCAGCGCCGCCGCCAGCGCCGTTTCGTCGACGACGCCGCCTCGCGCCGTGTTGACCAGGATCGCGTCGGGCTTCATCCGCGCCAGGCGCGCGGCGTCGACGAGGCCGCGGGTCGACTCGGTGAGCGGCACGTGCAGGCTGAGCACGTCCACCTCGCCGAACAGCGCGTCGAGCTCGCGCCGGCCGACGCCGGCTTCGGACCACGCCGGCACATCGGGCGGCAGCATCGGGTCGTACGCGAGCACCCGCATGCCCAGGCCCTGCGCGAGCTTCGCGGTCATCCGGCCGATTCCGCCGAAGCCGACCAGGCCGAGCGTCTTGCCCGCGGTCTCGCGGCCCTGCGACATCCGTGTGCGGGGCCACTCGCCCGCCGCCACGTCGTTGCTCGACAGGTAGGCACCGCGCAGCAGCACCATCGCGGTGGCGACCACGTACTCGGCGACCGCCAGGCTGTTTGCGCCGGTGGCCGGGTATACCGCGACGCCGGCCGCTTCGCAGGCGGCCACGTCGATGTTGTCCAGCCCGACGCCGAGCCGGCCGACCGCGCGCAGCCGCGGCGCGGCCGCGAGTACTTCGCGGTTGACGCGGGTGCGGTTGCGCACGATCAGTGCGTGGGCGTCGGCGACGCGGGCGAGCAGACCCGCGCGGTCGTCGACCAGTTCCGGCGCGTAGTCGACGTCGAACGCGCCGCGCAGCGACTCGACCGCGGGCAGGTCCATGAACTCGCTGATGACGATGCGCGTCATGCCCGCTGCTCCGCGTCGCGGCGCCGCGCGGGCTGCCGCGCGGCGCCAGCCGTCCCGATCACGCCGACTCGTGGATGCGCGTGAGCACGAACTCGCGATGACCGAGCACCTCGGCCGCCGTCCAGCGACCGTTGGCCGTCGCGAGCATCGCCTCGAGCAGCTTGTCGCCGGTCTGGTCGAGCGTCGTCTCGCGCTGCAGCAGGCCCGAGCAATCGACGTCGACGTGTTCGTTCATCAGCCTCACGGTGCGCGGGTTCGCGCACAGCTTGATCACCGGCAGGATCGGGTTGCCGATCACGTTTCCCTGGCCGGTCGGGAAGAAGTGAACGACGTAGCCCGAGGCCGCGCACAGCGTCACCATCTCGGCGGCCGCCGACGACGAGTCCATGAACCACAGGCCCGGGTGCGTCGGCTCCTCGGCCTTGTCGATCACGCCGTCGACGGTGCACTTCTTGCCGATCTTCTGGATGTTGCCGAGCGCTTTCTCCTCGATCGTCGTCAGGCCGCCGGCGATGTTGCCCTTGGTCGGCTGCGACTCGGACAGGTCGGTCGTGCGCCAGCGATTGATCATGTCCTGGTAACGGTCGAACATGAACATGAATCGCTCGCGCACCTGGTCGTTGGCGCAGCGTGCCGCGACGATGTCCTCGCCGCCGGTGATCTCGGACGTCTCGCCGAAGCACAGCGTCGTGCCCAGCGGGTGCAGCTTGTCGAACGCGTTGCCCACGGTCGGATTCGAGCCGCAGCCCGAGGTCGTGTCGGATTCACCGCACTTGGTCGACACCCACAGGTCGCTGATCGGGCACTCGACGCGGTGCAGCGCGGTCGCGTGCTGGACGAACTGCTTCGCGGCCATCGACGCGCGCTTGATCGTCTCGTGGTCGCCATGGCCCTCGATGCCGAAGCCGACCACCGGCTTGCCGGTCTTCGCGATGCCGTCGACGACCTTCTTCGTCCAGCCGTCCTCGATGCCGATCACCACCACCGCGGCGACGTTCGGGTTCGAGCCGGTGCCGATCAGCGTGCGGAAGTGCAGGTCGAGGTCGGGGCCGAACTGCAGGCGGCCGTAGGGGTGCGGGATCGCCATCGTTCCCTTGATCGCCGCGGCGACCGCCTCGGCGGCGGCATTGGACAGGTCGTCCAGCGGCAGGATGATGACGTGGTTGCGCACGCCGACGCGACCATTCTCGCGGCGATAGCCCCAGAAGGTGGTGTTCTTGTCGATCACTGGCATTTGACGCTCTCTTTCGGTTGGGTGGCGACGCGGCGGCGGCTTACCAGCGCTTGGTCTTGATGTTGTGCACGTGGGCGTGCTCGCCGGCCTTGATCGGCGCCACCACCTTGCCGATGTCGATGCCGTACTTGTAGACGGTGTCGCCGACCGCCATGTCCTTCAGCGCGACCTTGTGGCCGATCGGGATGTCCTGGGCGGCCTGGACCGTGATCGTCCTGTCGTCGTCCATGATCCAGGCCTCGAGTTGCGTGCCGGCCTTGATGCCTTCGACGACGGCCACCGCGACGGTGTCCCTGGCGTCGTGCAGTACGACGTGAATCATTGAGCGCTCCTTGGGATGGGTCGGCCGATCGTAAACGAGCGGCTCTGGCAAGTCAACTAGATGACTCAACTCAGTTACACGCTTTCGGAATTTGCTGTCAGAATGGCGGGACACGCATCGCCCGCTCCGGGCGTGCCGCGGCGGACCCTCGCATGGACAGACACGACGCCATCACCGCGCCCTCGGGCGGGCCCATCTACAAGGAGGTCAAGCGCAAGATGCTGGCGGCGCTCGCCGCCGGCGAGTGGAAGCCCGGCGAGGCGGTGCCGGCCGAGCCACGGCTGGCCGAGCGCTTCGGCATCGCGATCGGCACCTTGCGCAAGGCGATCGACGAACTGGTCGCCGAGAACGTCCTGCTGCGCCAGCAGGGGCGCGGCACCTTCGTCGCCACGCACACGCGCGACCGGATGCTGTTCCTGTTCTTCAACATCATCCGGCACGACGGGGTGAAGGAATACCCGCAGGTCGAACTGCTGGGTTTTCGCAAGGCGCGCGCCGACGACGAGGTCGCCGAGCGGCTGCAGCTGGCGCCGCGCGCGCCGGTCTTCGCCTACCGCAATGCGCTGCGGCTCGGTGGCGAACCGGTGATCGTCGACGACATCGCGGTGCCGGCCGGACTGTTCGCGGGTCTCACTGCCGAACGGCTGCGCGAACGCACCAACACCATCTATCACCTGTACCAGCACGGCTTCGGACTGTCGGTGGTGCGCACCGCCGAGACCGTACGTGCGGTGGGCGCACCCGCCGACGTCGCGCTGCTGCTGGACGTGCCCGAGGACAGCCCGCTGCTGCTCATTCGCCGCGTGGCGTTCACGCCGGCCGATCGACCGGTGGAGTTCAGGCGCTCGTACGTGAACACTGCGCGGCACGAGTACCAGCGTGAGCCAGGGTATTGACCGCCCCCGGCTTCGTTCGCAGCGTGATCACGCCTCAGTCGAACCGCCGCCGCGTCAGCCCCGGCCAGAACCCCCGCGATCCCGCACCGATCGCCGCGCGTCCGAGCCAGTCGGCCCACTGCGCGTCGCTGCCGTGCTCGGCGCGCCAGGCCCATAGGCGACAGGTCGCGCGATGCAGCGGATGCTCGCGCGTGAATCCGATCGCGCCGTGCACCTGGTGGGCGATCGGCGCGCCGCGGGTCGCGGCCTCGCTGCAGCGCAGCTTGGCCACTGCGACGTCGAAGGCGGCGCGCCGCGGGCCCTCCGCGGCGACCGACGGCACCGAGCCGGCAGCGACCAGCGCCGCGGTGCGCGCCGCGACTGCTTCGGACGCGAGGATCGCCAGCGAATGCTGGATCGCCTGGAACGCGCCGATCGGTCGGCCGAACTGGATCCGTTCGCCCGCGTAGCGCACCGATTGCGCGAGCGCCGACTCCAGCGCGCCGGCGATCGCCGCGCTGCGCGCGAACGCGCCCAGCAGCCGTAGCGGCTCGTCCAGGCCGGCCAGCGGCTGCTCGACGCGCAGCGCGACATGCGCGTCGGCGAACGCGATCTCGTCGCGCGGCTCGCCGGCCAGGTTCGCTCCCGGCTTCAGGCGCACGCCTTCACGCTGCCGCAGGTCGACCAGCAGCAGTTCGCGCGAGGCCGGCATCGACGCCAGCGCCCATCGGCAGTGCCTGGCCCACGGCACGCGATGGGCATGGCCGCAGACCGTGGGCCGTTGCGCGCTGCCGCCCGGCAGCAGTTGCGCGTCGTCGCCATGCTCGATGAGCGTGATCGCATCCTGCGGCGGCGCCTCGCCCGCGATCGACAGCAGCATCGCGCCGATCATCGTCTCGGCCAGCGGCAGCGGCACCTGCCAGTAGCCGATGCCGAAGAGGATCGGCCAGGCCTCGGCCCAGTGGGCCTCGATCCCCCCGTGCGAAGACCGCGCGGCCGCCGCGGCGAAGCCGGCATCCAGCACCGCCTGCCACAACTGCTGCGGCCACTCGCCGCGCTCGACCGCCGCCTGTGCCGCGGTGTCGGCGTGGTCGGCGAACACGCGCTCGACGCTGCGTTCGATCTGCGCGCGGATCGCGTCGTCGGCTCCCGCCGACCCGCTGGCGCCCGGCCGTGGCGATCGATCGGGCATCGTCATCGCAACCCCAGTCCGCGCGCGATGATGCCGCGCAGGATCTCGCGCGTGCCGCCGCGCAGCGAGAACGAGGGCGCGGCGCGTGTGACGTGGTCGGCCACCTGTTCGAGCGTCGAGCCGGCCGGCATCGCGCCGCCGAACAACTCGTGCGCCACGTCGGGCAGCGACTGCTCGAGGGTGGCGCCGAGGTCCTTCACGATCGCCGCAGCGAGCGACGGATCCTCGCCGCGCGCGAGCATTCCGGCCACGCCGAGCGACATCTGTCGCAGTGTCGCGTAGTGCGCGACCAGCCGGCCGAGTGCGACCCGCGCGCGGGCGTCGACGGCGTGCGCCGCGTCGAGCATCTCGAGCAGCAGCCGCATGCCGCTCAGGTAGCGCTCGGGGCCGCTGCGCTCGAAGGCAAGTTCGGTTGCCGCCTGCTCCCAACCCGCACCCTCGCGTCCGATCAGGCATTCGCCGGGCAGCTCGACGTGCTCGAAACCGACTTCGTTGAAGTCGTGCTCGTCGGCCTGGTTGCGGATCGGGCGGATCTTCACGCCCGGTGCCTTCAGGTCGACGAGGAACTGCGACAGCCCGGCGTGTCGCGAGCCGTCGGGCGGGCCGGTGCGCGCCAGCGCGATCATGTAGTGCGCGCGGTGCGCGCCGGTGGTCCACAGCTTCGCGCCGTCGAGCACCCAGCCGGCGCCGCTGCGCGTGGCGCGCGTGCGCACCGAGGCGAGGTCGGAGCCGGTGTCCGACTCGCTCAGGCCGATGCAGAAGAAGGTCTCGCCGCGGACGATTCCGGGCACGATCTTCGGCGCGAGCGTCTCGGGCGCGAAGCGGATCAACTGCGGACCGCTCTGTCGATCGGCGGTCCAGTGCGCCGCCACGGGTGCGCCGGCGGCCAGCAGTTCCTCGATCACCACGTAGCGTTCCAGCTGCGAGCGCGCGCGCCCGCCGTAGCGAACCGGCCAGGTCATCCCGATCCAGCCGCGCTCGCCGAGCCTGCGGCTGAATTCGGGGTCCGCGGTGCTCCAGTGGCGCGCACGGTCGATGGCGCGATGCCCGGCGAGCGTTTCGGCGAGGAACTCGCGCACTTCCTTTCGCAGGCGCTCGCAATCGGCGTCGGGGATGCCAGGGTCGATGCGCGGAATCGGCATCGGGCGGTCTTTCCGGTGGGTTCGTCGGGGCGCCCATTGTCTCCCGAAACGCCCTGCGGAACGCCCACCTCCGAAGGGATGCTGCCCATGATGGGTCCCATTCAGGCCGTGGGTGCGAAGTGGGTTGACACCGTGACGTCGCGCCGATTGAATCCCCCGGCAGGGGTGGCGGCGAAGGAGGGGCGGCGACATGCAGACATCGAGCGCAGCACTGGTCGAACGCGACGAAGCCAAGGCTACGGCCGATCGGATCGAGGCGCCGCCGGTGGAGGCGCCTGCGGCGCAGGGCGACGCCCGCAGCAGCTTCCGCTTCTACGACAATCGCCAGAAGTACCTGATGTTCGTGAACACCTGCACCGAGAAATGGGCGGTGGCCGAACGGGTCGAGCGCGAACTGCAGAACATCCATCCGAAGCCGCCGGCGATCCGGATGTTCGACGCCGGCGTCGGCGACGGCACGGTGCTCACGCGCGTACTGCGCTCGATGCACCTGCGCTATCCGACCCTGCCGTTCTACGTCGTCGCCAAGGAGATCAGCCTCGAGGACGTGCGGCTGACGCTGGAGAAGACGCCCGACCGCTTCTTCGAGCACCCGTCGACGGTGCTGGTGATCACCAACCTCTATTATCGCGAGGCGCCGTGGCTGAACCCGCAGTCGGTCACTGCCGCCTCGACGCTGAACTGGCACGAAGTGGCGCTCACCGGCACCACCGCGCGTGAATTCGAGAAGCAGATCACCGGCCTGCAGCCGCTGCTCGCCGAGAACTGGGGCACCGTCGTCAACAAGGTCACCGGCGCGCTCGGCTACGAGCGGCCCGCCGTGCTGGTGATCTACCGCGAAGACCACCGTTTCCTGCTCAATTCGGTGATCCCGCGGCGTGGCGCGACGCGCGCCGACTACGATCTGGTGATCGCGTCGCAACCCTACCGGTTGCGCGCACCGCTCGAATTCAAGGCCTCGCGCGTGCTGGCGCCGCTGGCCAAGGCGCTCGGGCCGGACGGGCGGTTGCTGGTGGTGCAGTCGCACGGCGGCGACCCGGGTCAGGAGATCCTGCAGGGCGTCTGGCCGGGCGAAAACCCGTTTGCGCACGACCGCCACCAGATCCTGAAGGCGGTGCGCGAAGCGCTCGGCCCGGCGGCAAGATCGTACAACTTCAACGCCAATCCGGAGGAGCGCGCGCTGTTCCGGCACGAAATGCACACCTTGCCGGCCGAAATCGAAGGGTCGATCGGTACCTCGACGCTGCTGGCGGCCTGGAACGCCGCCGTCTACGTGGGACAGATCGAGGACGTGCGGCTCGAACAGGCGCTTGCCTCGGGCCGCTACCTCGAAATCACCCGCGAGGTGCTGCGCCGCCACGGGGGCCTGTGGTTCTGGGACGAGGCCTTCGGCGTCTCCCGGCGCCGCAGCTTCTAGTCCAGTGAAACCGGGGAATCGGCTGTGCGTGAGCGCCTGCAGGGGGCGCACTCTTGCGCCCCTTGCAGGCGCTCACCCTGCGGGCCGCGGTCCGCGACGGCGCGCTGCCGTCGTTGCAGCGCTTGCCCAGGCGCCCAGCCTGGGCAGCGCGCTGCGCCCTGGCCCGCGCCCTCGCAGACCGCGGCGCGCAGCCGATTCCCCGGTTTCACTGGACTAGGGTGGCGAAGGTGACGTCGTCCCCGTCCCGGACGTCCGGCGCCGACGCGCTCGCGCGCGAACTGCTGGCCGGCGCCTCGATCGAGATCCCGGCCCGCGAACTGGGTGACGCGGTGGCTTTCGCGCGCAGGCGCCAGGTATTCATCCCCTGGACGCCGAACCTCGATGCGCGGGCCATCGCGGCGGCCACCTCCCGGGCGGGCGCACTCGGTCTGATGCCCGTGCCGCACGTGGTGGCGCGCCGCCTCGGCAGCGAATCGGCGGCGCGCGAACTGCTGGGCGAACTGCGCCGCGGTGGCGCCGAATCGGTGCTGCTGGTGGGCGGTGACCTGCGCGAGTCCGCTGGCCCCTACCGTTCGAGTTTCGAGGTGCTGCGCGCGGGCCTGCTGCAGGACTGCGGCTTCGCGCAGGCCGGGGTCTGCGGCTATCCCGAGGGGCATCCGCGCATTCCCGAATCGGCGCTGCGCGAGGATCTCGATCTGAAGCTCGGCTATGCGCGAAGTCACGGCCTGCGGCTGTTCGTGGTCTCGCAGTTCTGCTTCGACGGTGCGGCGATCGGCCGCTGGGCCGCCGATCTGCGCGCCCGCGGCGTCGATGTGCCGCTGCGCATCGGCGTGGCCGGGCCGACCACGGTCGCGCGGCTGCTCAAGCTGGGTGTGCAGTGCGGGATCGGCAACTCGCTGCGAGCGCTGAAAGGGCGGGTCGGATCGTTGACGCGGCTTGCGGCCACGCACGACCCGACGAAGCTGATCCGCGGGATCGCCGTGGCGCGCCTGGCGCAGCCGTCGCTCGACCCCTTCGCGCTGCACCTGTTCGCGTTCGGCGGTATGACCCCGACGGCACAGTGGCTCTCCCGGAGCACGGAGGAGCCGGCTAATATGGCGAGCGGCTGACCCGTTCACGATCCATCCACACTCACAAGGGGACGTTCGATGGCTACCGAAGCACGCAAATTCGCCTTTGCAACCCAGCAACTGCACGCCGGCCAGAAGTCCGACCCGACGACGGGCAGCCGCGCGGTGCCGCTGTACCAGACCACCAGCTACCAGTTCCGCGACACCGAGCACGCGGCCAACCTGTTCGCGCTCAAGGAACTCGGCAACATCTACACGCGACTGATGAACCCGACCAGCGACGTGCTCGAGCAGCGCATCGCGGTACTCGAAGGCGGCGTCGCAGGCGTGGCAGCCAGCTCGGGGCACGCTGCGCAGGCCCAGGCGATCTTCACGCTGTGCAATTCGGGCGACCACATCGTGAGCAGCAGCCGGCTCTACGGCGGCACCTACAACCAGTTCAACCACACGCTGCGCAATCTGGGCATCGAGGTCACCTTCGTCGACCCGACCGACCCGAAGAACTTCGAGCGCGCGATCCGCCCGAACACGAAGATCCTCTACGGCGAGACGCTGGGCAACCCCGACATCGCGGTGTTTCCGATCGAGGAGGTCGCCGCGACGGCGAAGAAGCACGGCATCGTGCTGATGATCGACAACACGTTTGCCACGCCGTACCTGTTCCGGCCGATCGAGTGGGGCGCGAACGTGGTCGTTCACAGCACCACCAAGTTCATCGGCGGGCACGGCACCAGCATCGGCGGGATGATCGTCGACGGCGGCAACTTCGACTGGACCAGCGGACGCTTCCCCAACTTCACGACTCCCGATCCGTCATATCATGGGCTGGTCTACGCCAGCCTGGTCGGCATGGGGCTGCCGCCATTCGCGATCAAGGTGCGCGTGCACGTGCTGCGCGACATCGGCGCCTGCGCGTCGCCCTTCAACAGCTGGCAGACGATCCAGGGCGTCGAGACGCTGAGCCTGCGGATGGAGCGCCACACGCAGAACGGACAGGCGGTGGCCGAGTTCCTCGAAAAGCATCCGAAAGTCGGCTGGGTCATGTACCCCGGTCTGAGGAGCCACCCCGACTACGAACGCGCGAAGAAGTACCTGCCGAAGGGCTGCGGCGCGATCATGGGCTTCGGCATCAAGGGCGGGGTCGACGCCGGCAAGAAGTTCATCGAGAGCCTGCAGCTGTTCAGCCACCTGGCCAACGTCGGCGACGCCAAGAGCCTGGCGATTCATCCGGCCACCACCACGCACAGCCAGCTCACCGTCGAGGAACAGAAGACCGCCGGCGTGAGTCCCGACTTCGTGCGGCTGAGCGTCGGCGTCGAGGACATCGACGACATCCTCTGGGACCTCGATCAGGCGCTCAACGCCTGATGACGGTCCGGGCGGGCGCACCGCGCCCGCCCGACGCTGCCGGAGCCCATCGTGCCGGTCAGGATCCCGTCGACGCTTCCCGCCCGCGCCACGCTCGAGCGCGAGAACGTCTTCGTGATGGGCGAGGAGCGCGCCGCGCGCCAGGACATCCGTCCGATGCGCGTGGCGATCCTCAACCTGATGCCGACCAAGATCGCCACCGAGACGCAACTGCTGCGGCTGCTCGGCAATACGGCGCTGCAGGTGGACGTGACGCTGCTGCACACCGCCACCCACGAGTCGAGAAACGTTGCCGCCGATCACCTGCTCGAGCACTACACCACTTTCGAGCAGGTGCGCCACGAGAAGTTCGACGGCCTGGTGATCACCGGTGCGCCGGTCGAGCAGATGCCGTTCGAGGAGGTCGACTACTGGCCCGAGGTCGCGGCGATCATCGACTGGGCCAGCGAGGCCGTCTCCTCGACGCTGAACATCTGCTGGGGCGCACAGGCGGCGCTGTACCACCGCTACGGCATCCCGAAGCATCCGCTGCCGCGCAAGATGTTCGGCGTGTTCGAGCACCGCACGCTCGCGCCCACCGACCGGTTGCTGCGCGGTTTCGACGACGTCTTCCTCGCGCCGCATTCGCGGCACACCGAGGTGCGCCGCACCGACATCGAGCAGGTCGGCGAGGTTTCGATCCTCGCCGAATCCGACGATGCCGGCGTCTATCTGGCGGGTTCGCGCGACGGCAGGCACGTGTTCGTCACCGGTCATTCCGAGTACGACCCGCTCACGCTGAAGGCCGAGTACGACCGCGACGTCGCCAGGGGCCTGCCGATCGAGGTGCCGCGCAACTACTACCCGGACGACGATCCGTCGCGTCCGCCGCTGGTGCGCTGGCGCGGCCACGCGAACCTGCTGTTCGCGAACTGGCTGAACTACCACGTCTACCAGGTCACGCCGTTCCATCCGGGCGACATCCCGATTGGCGCCATGCACACCGATTTCTAGAACGGGCTCCCGAACGTGTCGTCGAACATCCGGATCGCGCAGGCCGCGAAGATGCAGCGCATCTCGCGCATCGCCCTCGAAAAGCTGGGCATTCCCGAGGAGCACGTCGAGACCTACGGACACTACAAGGCGAAGATCTCGCTCGACCATCTCGCGTCGCTGCGCGACCGCCCGGATGGCAAGCTGGTGCTGGTCACCGCGATCAGTCCGACGCCGGCCGGGGAGGGCAAGACCACGACCACGGTGGGGCTGGGCGACGCGCTCAACCACATCGGCCGCAAGGCGGTGATCTGTCTGCGCGAGCCCTCGCTGGGACCGGTGTTCGGCATGAAGGGCGGTGCCGCGGGCGGCGGGTATGCGCAGGTGGTGCCGATGGAGGACATCAACCTGCACTTCACCGGCGACTTCTCCGCGATCGGCCTGGCCAACAATCTGCTCGCGGCGCTGATCGACAACCACATCGCGCACGGCAACGAACTCGGCATCGACCCGCGGCGCATCGAGTGGCGGCGCGTCGTCGACATGAACGACCGGGCGCTGCGCGAGATCGTGGTCGGGCTGGGTGGCACCGCCAACGGTTTTCCGCGCGAAGACGGCTTCGAGATCGTCGTCGCCTCCGAAGTGATGGCGATCTTCTGCCTGGCCGGTTCGCTCGACGACCTGCGCACGCGGCTGGGCGAAATCGTCGTGGCCTGGAACCGCGAGGGGCGCCCGGTGCGCGCGCGCGACCTGAATGCGCACGGCGCGATGACCGTGCTTCTGAAGGATGCGCTCAAGCCGAACCTGGTGCAGACGCTCGAGAACAACCCGGCGCTGATCCACGGCGGTCCGTTCGGCAACATCGCGCACGGCTGCAACTCGGTGATCGCCACGCGCGCGGCACTGAAGCTGGCCGATTACGTGGTCACCGAGGCCGGCTTCGGCGCCGACCTCGGGGCCGAGAAGTTCCTCGACATCAAGTGCCGCAGCGCCGGGTTGATGCCCGATGCCGCAGTGCTCGTCGCGACGATCCGCGCAATCAAGTACCACGGCGGGGTCGATCCGCGCGAGCTCGGCCACGAGAACGCGAAGGCGCTTGCCCGGGGGATGGTCAACCTCGAGCGCCACGTCGAGAACCTGCGCGACGTCTACCGGTTGCCGGCGGTGGTCGCGATCAATCGCTTTTCCCTGGATTCCGACGAGGAGATCGAGGCGGTGCGCGCGCGGATGGCGAAGCTCGGCATCGGGATGGTCACCGCGAACCACTGGGCCGAGGGCGGGCGCGGTGCTGTCGATCTCGCGCACGCGGTGGTCGCGCTGTGCCAGAAGCCGGCCCGTCCGGCCTTCGTCTACGAGGACGACGAACCGCTGTGGCAGAAGATCGAGAAGGTGGCGAAAGCGGTGTATCGCGCCTCCGAAGTCACGGCCGACAGCAAGGTACGCGCGCGCATCCGCAAGCTGCAGGACGACGGCTACGGGCACTATCCGGTCTGCGTCGCCAAGACCCAGTATTCGTTCTCCACCGACCCGAAGCTGCGCGGCGCACCCGAGGGGCACGTGCTGAACGTGCGCGAAGTGCACCTGTCGGCGGGCGCCGGCTTCGTGGTGATGGTCTGCGGCGACATCATGACCATGCCCGGGTTGCCGAAGGCGCCGTCGGCCGACACCATCGACCTCGTCGACGGCAAGGTGGTGGGGCTGTTCTGAGCGCTCAGCCGGCGCTGGTGTCGCGGATCCACTGTGCGGAGTCCGCGAAATTGCCGAAGGCGAACAGGTGCAGCCCGGATACCCCCAGGCCGGCCGCCTGCGGTGCGAGGGCACGCGCAAGGTCGTCCGGGCCGTGGCGCGCGAGCATCCGGTTCAGCGAAACCGGCTGCGAGCCGAGCGCCTTCATCGAGGCGCCGATCCCGCAGCGTACGGCGTAGGCGAGCAACGTGCGCACGGTCGCGGGACCCGCCACGCCGACGCGCACCGGCAGCGTCACGCCACGTGCGCGCAGTCGTTCGAGCCAGTCGAGCACGCGCTGCGGCTCGAAGCAGAACTGCGAGACGACGAACAATTCGATCCCGTGCGCCTCGGCGTAGCGGATCTTGCGCCCGAGCGCGTCGTCGAGCGCCTGCTGTGCAATGCGTCGATGGCCTTCCGGATAGCCGGCCACGCCGATGCTGCGGATTCCGCAGGCCTCGAGCACGCCGGTCTCGAGCACCTGCAGGCTCGAGTCAAACGGGCCGGCCCCCGTGTCGCTGTCGCCGGCAATCAGCAGCACGCGCGTCACGTCGGCCTCGTCGCGCAGTCGGGCAGCGAAGTCGGCCACCGCGGCCGCACTCGCGAAGCGGCGCGCGGCCAGGTGCGGCACCGGGTTCAGGCCGACCTGGCGCAGCCGCGTGGCCGTGCTGAGGACGTGGTGATAGGGGGTGCCCGGCAGGAACGTGACGTGGACGTCGGTGCCCGGTGCGAGCATTCGCGCATAACCGCCGACATCGGCGATGTTGCGGGTCGAGGTTTCGATCGATGCGCCACGCGCGAGGCGGACGATGGCCTCGCGCAGGCCGGCGTCGGCGCGCGCCGCCGTCGTGCCGGTTGCTGCCGCAGTACCTGTGCTTGCGTCTCCGGGGTTCATGCCCGCGTCCTTCAGTCGCGATGCCGCGAGATGATGTACGACTCGTCCTGGAACCATAGCCCGTTGTAGCGGCGCAGCACCTCGCCGGTGACCTCGAGGTAGCGCCGGTCGCCCATCGCGCTCTCGAGCCGTGCGTCGTCGATCTGGCCGACGTAGATCGCGGCGTTCCAGGCGGCAAACAGCATCGACGTGCCGATCGACGCCGACAGTTCGGTAGGCAGCGCGTGCATGTCGAAGCGAAACAGCGAGCGTGCGTCGGAATAGGCATTGAAGTTCAGGCCGCGCGCGCCCGCGCCGAGCGCCGCCTTGACCGCCTTGAGCATCCGGTGGCGGTCGTGCACGAACGGGTTCTCCCCGGGCCACATCTTCTGCAGGATCTCGAGCCCGGGATCGTCGCCGCGCGAATGGATCGCCAGCAGCCGCCCGCCGGGGGCCAGGCTGCGCGCCAGTGGCGCGATCACACGCGAGGCCTTGAACTGCAGGTCGGCGCGCGCCCGGTAGGGCTGCGACGCAATCACCAGATCGTAACCGGCCTCGCCGCCGCCGCGCTTCGGAATCACCGACTCGAGCAGGAAGCGGTGGTCGTCGCGATACAGTACCAGCACGGTCGGCCGGGCATAGACGGGGTTGCCGGTGGCCGGATCGATGTTCACGCGCCAGTTCTCGGCGAGAAACGGCCCGAGTGCGGCGATCTGTTCCTCGAAGTCGTGCGAGGTGGCGCCCGTGAGCGCAACTTCGTGCCAGACCAGGGTGGTCGCCGCGGCCAGCGACGCGGGCGCCAGCGACGGCGCCTCGGTGTAGTTCAGGTTGGTGAACACCAGCACCGTGGCCGGATGCTCGAAGAAGCGGTCGGCCATCTTCTCGAGCGTGAGCCGCACGTGCTCGACGCTGATTTCCTTGCCGACGATGTAGAACGGCATGGTCGCGAAGCGCTTGTGCATCGCGCGCATCGCGCGAACCAGCACGGTGCCGTCACCGAAGCCAGCGTCGAAGACGCGAACCGCGGGCGGCGACGGATGGATGTTCACCAGTTCCATGGCCACGCGTTGCGCGACCACCGCCTTCTCCGAGCAGGTGCTGACGAAGAGCTGGTACTTCTGCCGGTTGTCGAAGAAGCGGAAATTGCGGTCGACGTGGGCCGGCGGCTGTTGCGGATCGGTGCGCGGCAGCGGCAGCGGTGCGCCGGCCGGTGCATCGATCAGGAATCCGCGGCCGTGGCGCGCGGCGGCGCGCGCATCGCTCGCGATGAACCGGCGCACCCGCTCGGCGGTGGCGGTCGTGATCCGTCCGCCGTCGCGCAGGCGGTTGACGAACTTGCCGTCATTGACCGCGAAGCGTCCGAAGGTCGATTCTGCGACGCCTGCCCTGCGGCAGTATTCGACGATTTCGCGCAGCAGCGTGTCGGCTTCCACCTGCGCACCCGTATCGGCCTATCCCCTGTGTCCGACCGATTTGAGTGGATCCCCGGTGGGCTGTCAAGGTTTTTCGGCTCCCACCGGTGAAGTGGGACCTCAGGTGGGACGCTGTCGCCGATGGCGTGTCGCGGCGCGCTCGTCGACGATGACGTCCATCGGGATGTCGTGCGGCTGCGGTTCGAACGCGGGCAGCGCTGCGGCCGAGTAGCCGACGCCGATCGTCAAGGTGTGCGCCGGGCTGGCGGCGAGGGTGCGGTCGTAGTAGCCGCCCCCGTAGCCGAGGCGGTAGCCTTCGCGGCTGAAGCCGACGAGCGGGGCGATCACCACTTGCGGCACGAGCGTCTCGCCGTCGGACGGTTGCGGAATGTTCCAGACGCCGGGAACGAGCCGGGCGCCGGCGCGCCATTCACGAAACAGCAGTGGGGCACCCCGGGCGACAACGACCGGCAGCGCGCAACGCGCACCACGCTCGCGCAGCGATCCGGTCCACGCCCGCAGGTCGGGTTCGCCGCGGATCGGCCAGTAGACCGCCACGACCAGACCGCGCACCTCGGGCAACAACGGGTCGAGTACGGCGCCGATCCGGCGCGCGAACTCGCGTCGCTGCTTCGCTGGCATGGCCAGTCGCGCCGCAATCAGGCGGCTGCGCTCGGCCTTGCGCCACGCTGTCCAGGCCGGCATCGACGGCGTTTCTGCGTTCATTCGTCTCCTTGCCGGCTGCACCCGCTTTGCGCCCGGCGTGCCTGCCCCCTATGTTAGTGTCGAACGCTGATGACACCCGTTTCGGCCATGCTGCGCCCCCGGTTGCCACTGCGATGACCCCGACCGATGCAAGCTGTCTTCTCGAGCACGATGCCGATGGCAGCGTGCTTCGGCTGGTGGGCAGCTGGCGGCTGTCGCGCCTCGCCCGGCTCGATGCGGCCTTGCGCGCGTTGCCGGCCGTGCAAGGCGACTGGCGTCGCCGGGTCGCGCTCGATGGCTCCGGCCTGGCCGAGGTCGATACCGCAGCGGCACTGCTCGTCTGGTTCCATCTGGAGCAGGCCGGCGTACCGGCCGCAGAGGTCGGCCTGCGCGAGTTCGGTGGCGCGCAGGCGCGGATCCTCGAACTGGTTCGCGAGCGCCTGCCCGAACTGCAGCCGGCGGCGCCGCTGCGCCGGCGCGGGGCCCTGGGCCAGCTCGGCGTGTCGAGCCTGCAGTGGGCGGGGTTGCTTCACGGCCACCTCGACTTCCTGGGCCGCGTGATCGTCGAGCTGGCGCGCGTTGCCATGCGCCCGGCGATCCTGCGCGGGCGCGAACTGTCTGCGCAGTTCGCGCAGGTGTGTGTCACGGCAATTCCGGTGGTCGCGCTGGTGAGCTTCCTGATCGGTCTCGTGATCGCGTACCTGCTCGGGCTGCAGGCCGAGAAATACGGCGCGAACATCTTCGTCGTCGACGGCGTGGCGCTCGGGCTGGCGCGCGAGTTCTCGCCGCTGATCGTCGCCACCATCGTTGCCGGCCGCTCGGGTGCCGCGTTCACCGCCCAGCTGGGCACGATGAAGCTGACCGAGGAGATCGACGCCATCCGCACGCTCGGGCTGTCGGCCGAGCAGGTGCTGGTGGTGCCGCGTGTCCTGGCGCTGGTGGTGTCGTTGCCGCTGCTGGTGTTCGTGGGCGACGTGATGGGCGCGCTCGGCGCGATGGTCATCGCCGAGCGCATGCTCGACATCACGCCGTCCACGTTCGTGGACCGCCTGCACGATGCGCTCGCGCCGCGTCACTTCGTGATCGGACTGGCCAAGGCACCCGCGTTCGCGCTGTTCATTGCGGTGATCGGCTGCCGTATGGGTCTTGCGGTGAGCCGCGACACCCGGTCGATCGGGATCAACACCACCTCCACGGTGGTTCAGGGAATCGTCGCGGTGATCCTGCTCGACGCGCTGTTCGCGGTGCTGCTCCAGGAACTCGGGCTTTGAGCGGGTTCGCCATCGAAATCGAAGCGGTACGCACGCGATTCGGTGCGCAACTCGTGCACGACGGCGTCGACCTGCAGATCGGGCGCGGCGAACTGGTTGCACTGGTCGGCGGCAGCGGCAGCGGCAAGTCGGTGCTGTTGCGCGAGATCATCGGCCTGCAACGGCCGTGCGCGGGGCGCATCCGGCTGCTGGGCGCCGACGTCTGGGCGGCGTCGGTGCGCGAATTGACCGCGCTGCGGCGCCGGATCGGAGTGATGTTCCAGGATGGCGCACTGTTCTCGTCGCTGACCGTTGCCGGCAACGTGGCGACGCCGATGCTCGAGCACGGCGGGATTCCCGCGCGCCTGGTGGGCCCACTGGTCGACTTGCGACTGTCGATGGCCGGGCTGGCGCCACAGACGGGCGCGAAGCGGCCCAGCGAGCTCTCCGGCGGGATGCGCAAGCGCGCCGCGATCGCCCGGGCGCTCGCGCTCGAGCCCGAAGTGCTGTTTCTCGACGAGCCGACTTCTGGGCTCGATCCGATCACCGCGCGCGCGTTCGACGCGCTGCTCGCCTCGCTCAATCGCGACCTCGGGATCACGGTGCTGCTGGTGACGCACGATCTCGACACGCTGGCGGGGATCGCGCAGCGCGTCGTCGTGCTCGGACAGGGGCGGGTGATCGCCGACGGCACGCTCGCGCAGGTGGCCGCGAATCCCGATCCGTGGATCCGCGCGTATTTCGCGGGCCGTAGAATGCTCGCGGAGGAGTCGCCCGATGGAGCCTGAAGCCCGATATACGCTGGTGGGCGCGGTCGTGCTGGCCCTCGTCGCGGCGGCCAGCATCGCCTACGTCTGGCTTGCGCACGGCGGGGGGGCGGCGGGTTACCGCTACTATGCGATCCACTTCGAGCAGCAGTCGCTCGACGGCCTGCAGCTCGGCAGCGACGTCAACATGCGCGGCGTGAAGGTCGGCCGCGTGCAGGAGTACTCGATCTCGCGCGACAACATCAATCGCGTCGGCGTTGTCGTGCGGGTCGATCGCGAGACGCCGGTCAGCCGCAACACCACGGCGGTGATCGCGCGCAACCTGGTCACCGGTCTGGCGCGCATCGACCTGGTCACGCCAGGCACGCCGGGTCCCGAACTGGACGAAGTGCTGCCGGGCGAGCGCTATCCGGTGATTCCCGAAGGCACCTCCGACCTCCAGCAGATCGCCGGCGCGTTGAGCCGGCTCGCGGTGACCGGCGAAGGGGCGCTGGCGAACGTCGAGCAGCTGCTGAACGCGCAAAATCGCAAGACGCTGGCCGATGCGGTCACGGCGGTACGTGATCTGGCCAGGGGGCTCGATCAGCGGTTGCAGCGACTCGACGTCGCCGCCGACAGCATCCGCGAGACGGCGCTCGCCATGCAGCGTTCCAGCCATGACGTCGCCGTGTCGATCGGACAGGTGGCGGGTGACGGGGGCGCGCTGCTGCGCGAACTGCAGCCGCTGGGCCGGCTGGCACACACGACGCTCGGCGACCTGTCCGCGGCTGCGAAGGCACTCGAACGCGATTCGGCGGCGATCGCGCGGAAACTCGACGCCAGCGTTGATGCCGGCACGCTCGAATTGCGCGTCACCGCGCGCGAACTGCGCCACGGCGCCGAGCAATTGTCGCGCGCGGCCGAGCGGCTCGGCGATCCGCGCACCGCGCTGCTCGGGCCTTCGCCGGCGCAGCTCGGACCCGGGGAGAAGTTGCCGTGAGGGCGGCATTGCGCAGGCGGCTGCTCGGCATGTTCGCAGCGACGCCGATCGCGTCGGGCCTGTCCGGCTGCATCGGCCCGGGCCAGGCGCCCGCGCATCTGCGCTACGAGCTCGATGATCCGGCGCCCCAGGCGCCGCCCGCGGGCGTGGAAGGCGCGCATGCCGCTGCTGCTGCGCGCGCACACACGCTGCTCGTCGAGGGCATCGCAGCCTATGCGTTTCTCGACAGCACCGCGATCGCCTACAGTCGCTCGCCCGGCGCACGCGCCAGCTACCAGTTCGCGAGCTGGACCGAGCGGCCGGCGGTGCGCATCGCGCGTCTGCTCGAACGGCGACTCGCCGCGACCGACGTCTTCGCCGACGTCGCTTCCGCGACCGCGCCGGTGCGCGGCGACTGGCTGCTCGAACTGCGACTCGAGCAGTTCTATCACGATGACCAGGCGCCGCCGGGCAGAGTGCGCATCGAACTGGTTGCCGGACTCGTCGACCGCGCAGCGCGCCGCACGATCGCGCGGCGGCGTTTCGCCCAGGGCGAGCCGCTGGCGGACGAATCCGCCGCGCAGGCGGTCGCGGCGTTCGGGCGTGCGCTGTCGCGGCTGCTCGACGAAATCCAGCGCTGGGTGCTGCGGGAGGCCGATCGACCCGGGGTCTGACCCGTCCGTCCGGCGCGAATCGCCGCCGGTCGGCCGCACGGGGAAATCCGTCACGCTGTTTTGAGATCGTTCGCGCAACGAGGGGAAGGCGCCGCGGCCGTCGCGATCCGCGCCCCGGCTCTGGCGATGCGGGGATCTCATGAGACCGTTGTTCAGGCGCGTACTGGTTGGCGCGCAGATCGCGGCCTTGTCGTGGGTGCTGGCGGCGTGCGGCGCCGGCGATGGATCCAGCGGACCACCGACACTTCCGAAGGAGCAGCAACCCCTTCAGAAGGACGTGGTGCGTTTCCTGTCGCAGGCGGGCTTTGGCGGCTCGGGTGCCGAGATCGAGCGCACGCAGCGGATCGGATTCCCGGCCTGGATCGACGAGCAGTTCGCGCACCGGCAGTTCCGTCACCAGGTCTACTTCGATGAACAGGTCGAGGCCGCCGCTGCCGTGGGCCAGTCGACGAACCAGCAGAACCTTGTCTACGAGAGCTTCTGGCGCACCGCGGTGGCCGGCGAGGGCCCGTTGCGCCACCGGATCGCGTTCGCACTGTCGCAGATCTTCGTCGTGTCGCTCGCCGACGGCACGGTCAGTCAGTATCCGCGCGGCGTCGCGAGCTACCTCGACATGCTGGGGCGCAACGCGTTCGGCAACTTCCGCACGCTGCTGCAGGACGTGACGCTGCACCCGATGATGGGGCTGTATCTGTCGCACCTGCGCAACCAGAAGGAAGACCCGTCGCGCGGTCGGGTGCCCGACGAGAACTATGCGCGCGAGGTGATGCAGCTGTTCACGATCGGCCTGCACGAACTCGCGCCCGACGGAACGGTGCGGCTCGACAGCCGCAACGAACCGATCGAGACCTACTCCAACGAGGATGTGACCGGCCTGGCGCGGGTCTTCACCGGCTGGAGCTGGGCGGGTCCGGACAAGTCCGATTCGCGCTTCTTCGGCGGTAGCGCTTTCCCCGACCGGGACGTGCAGCCGATGCAGGCGTACCCCAAGTACCACTCGACGTCCGAGAAGCGCTTCCTCGGCACGACGGTTGCGGCGCAGGCGACGGCCGACCCCGAAGCGAGCCTGCGCGTGGCACTCGACCGCCTGTTCGCGCATCCGAACGTCGGTCCGTTCATCGGCAGGCAGCTGATCCAGCGACTGGTGACCAGCAATCCGTCACCCGCCTACGTCGCACGGGTGACGTCGGCGTTCAACGACAACGGCTCGGGGGTGCGCGGCGACATGAAGGCAGTCATTCGCGCCGTGCTGCTCGACCCCGAGGCCCGCAGTCCGCTTCCCGGTGCGCCCGACTACGGCAAGCTGCGCGAGCCGGTGCTGCGCATCGCGCACTGGCTGCGGGCATTCGGCGCGCGCTCGGCGTCGGGCCGCTACCTGATCGGCAACACCGACAACCCGAATACCAGTCTGGGCCAGACGGCAATGCGCTCGCCGTCGGTGTTCAACTTCTTCCGGCCTGGCTACGTGCCGCCGAACAGCGACATCGCAACGGCCGGCCTGGTCGCGCCCGAGATGCAGATCACGCACGAATCGTCGGTCGCCGGCTACCTGAACACGCTGCGCAGCGCGATCTCGGGCGGCTTTGGCAGCGGCAGCCCGCGCGACCTGCAGCCGGACTACGGCGAAGTGATCGGACTGGCCGACCGTCCCGACGCGTTGGCCGACCGGATCGGCGCGCTGCTGATCGCCGGCGACATGTCGCCCGATCTGCGCGCGCAGCTGATCGATGCCGTCGGATCGGTTGCCGTGTCGTCGACCAACGCGCAGTCGGCCGCCACGGCAAGATTGAACCGGGTGAAGCTGGCGATCTTCCTGGTCATGGCGTCGCCCGACTATCTCGTCCAGAAGTGAGGGGGCCGGACATGCAACGGATCGATGCATCGAGACGCGAGTTCCTGCGTACTTCGTCCCTGCTGTCGGTGCTCGGCCCGGCCGGTATGCCGTTCGCGCTGAACCTCGCGACCATCGGTGCGGCCGCGGCGCAAACCGCCGACGACTACCGTGCGCTGGTGTGCGTGTTCTTCTTCGGCGGCAACGATCACCACAACACGGTGATCGCCACCGACACGGCCTCGTGGAGCGAGTACCTGCGGCTGCGCGCAGCGCCGCCCGACCCGATCGCGCTCGCGGCGCCCGGCGCCGCCGGCGGCGTGCTGCCGGTCGAACCAGTGTCACCGCAGTCGGGGCGATCGTTCGCATTGCACCCGAACCTCGGACCGCTGAAGTCGCTGTTCGATGCCGGGCGGGTAGCGATCGTTGCCAACGTCGGGCCGCTGATCGCGCCGATGAGCAAGGCGCAGTACAACACCAACAGCGTATTGCGCCCGCCCAAGCTGTTCTCGCACAACGACCAGCAGTCGACCTGGCAGGCCTACGCGCCCGAGGGTTCGCGCTACGGCTGGGGCGGCCGCATGGGCGATCTGCTTGCCAGCCGCAATGCCGCGTCCACTTTCACCTGCATGTCGTTGTCGGGCAACGCGGTCTGGCTGGCCGGTCAGACAACACTTCAGTACCAGGTCGGGCCCAACGGCGCGATCCCGATCGCCGGACTGAGCGGTTCGCAGTTCGGCTCTCCGGTCGCTGCCAGCGTGCTGCGCTCCATCGTGACGGCCGATCGTCCCCATCTGCTCGAACGCGAGATCAACCGCGTGAGCGCACGCTCGATCGACGCGCAGGCCGCTCTGAATGCCGCGATGCTGGCGGACAGTGCCGTGGCACCGGTGCCGTTGGTGCCCGGGACGACGCAGCGCAATGCGCTTGCAGCGCAACTGCAGACGGTGGCGCGCGTGATCGGTGGGCGCGGGGCGCTCGGCGCACGCCGGCAGGTGTTCTTCGTGGGCCTCGGTGGCTTCGACACTCACGACCGGCAGCGCGTGAATCACGGCAACCTGATGGCGCAAGTGGGGCAGGCGCTCGAGTACTTCGATGCGCTGCTGGCGAGTGCGGCGGTCAATGCGCTGAACGAGGTGACCCTGTTCACCGCGTCGGACTTCGGGCGCACGCTGACCAGCAACGGCGACGGCACCGACCACGGCTGGGGCGCGCACCACTTCGTCAGCGGCGGCGCGGTACGCGGCAAGGACATCTACGGGCGCTTCCCGGTCGTCGGCGTGAACACCGATGACGACGTGGGCCAGGGCCGCCTGCTGCCCGCGGTATCGGTCGACCAGTATGCAGGCACGCTGGCTCGCTGGTTCGGCCTGAGCGGTGCACAGGTCGACGAGGTGTTCCCGAATCTGCGCAACTTTCCGGTGACCAACCTCGGTTTCATGACCTGAGGCGCGCGCCGCGCGCGCCCGCGCGGCGCCGTTCAGCGCCCGCGCACGAGCAGCGCGCTCACCGCCCAGCTGATCAGGCTGTAGACGATCGCCGCGAGCACCGCCCAGCCGAAGCTGCGCACCTCGAAACCCTCGAGGAAGCGTGCCGCGAGCCAGAACGTGAATCCGTTGATCACGAACGTGAACAGCCCGAGGGAGAGCAGGTTCACCGGCAGTGTGAGCACCAGCAATACCGGGCGGATCACCGCATTGAGCAGCCCGAGCACCAGTGCTGCGACCAGCGCGGTGCCGAAGCCGGCCACCGTCACGGCCGGCATGAGCCAGGCGAGCAGCAGCAGGCTCGCCGCGTTGATCACCCAGCCGACGATCAGCCACATGGCGTGCCCCCTGCCGGTTGCATCCCGCTCACTTCACCAGCAGCACCGGAACCCTGGAGATCTCGGCCACGCGCCGGGCGACCGAGCCGATCAGCAGGTCTTTCACCGCGCTGCGCCCTTTCGAGCCGAGCACCAGCAGGTCGAACTTGCCGCGCTCGGCCGCCGCGGCGATCTCGGTGGCCACGTGCCCCGTGCGCAGGATCATGTCGTGCGCGATGCCGGTCTTGTCGAGGAACCTGCGCGCCTCGGCGAGATCCTGTTCGCCGAGCTCGCGAAGATAATCGTTGACGGCCTCCTTGCCGACGAAGCGGCGCGCATGTCTGAGCGCGACGTCGTCGTGCACGCTGATCAGCGTGATCGAGCCGCCATCGACCATGTGCCCGAGCATCTGGGCGGCGTACTTCACTGCACTGAGCGCGTTCTTCGATCCGTCGGTGGCCACGAGCATCTTCATTGTCATTCGGGTTCTCCTGTTTCGGCAGCGCGCAGGCCGCCGCAGGCACCGCTGGCGCTGGCGATCGCAACGATGGGCCGGCCGGAAGTCACGGCGCCATTCTACCGGCGCCGCCGAGACCGCTTCAGGCCTGAGCGGCCTGCGGGATCAGCTTCTGCAGTTCCCCCGACTGGTACATCTCGGACATGATGTCGGAGCCGCCGACGAATTCGCCGCCGATGTAGAGCTGCGGAATGGTCGGCCAGTTCGCGTGTTCCTTGACCGCCTGGCGGACTTCGTCGTCCTCGAGCACGTTGACCGTGACGAGGTTCCTGACGCCACAGGACTTCAGGATCTGGATCGCGCGGCCGGAGAAACCGCACTGGGGGAACTCCGCCGTGCCCTTCATGAACAGCACGATGGGGTTTTCGGTAACGGTCTTCCGGATGAATGCCTTTGCGTCCATTGAATGCCTCGGGGGGGAACGGCTGCGCCGCGATGCGGCGGAACGTCGATTCTAGGAACGAGCCGGACCCAGCGTCAAACCGGGGCTATTCGGGACGGCGCCCGAGGGTCACGCGCGGCAGGCCGGCCGCATCGGCGAGCGTCAGGATCGCCGCGAAGCCGGCGTCGGCCAGCAGCGTGCAGACGGCCGCGCCCTGGTCGTGACCGTGCTCGAGCAACAGCCACCCGCCGGGCTGCAACCGCGCGCCGGCGCCCGCCACGATCTCGCGCAGTGCCGCCAGCCCGTCGGCGTCGGCGGCGAGCGCCTGCGGCGGCTCGAAGCGCAGGTCGCCCTGTGCGAGGTGCGGGTCGCCGGTCGGCACGTACGGCGGGTTCGACACGACGGCATCGAAGCGCTCGTGCGTCTCGGGTGCCTGCCACCAGTGCCCGGCGCGCAGCCTCATGCGACCGCTCTCCAGAGCGTCGCCGGCCAGTCGCCGCGCGTTGCGGCCCGCCATCGCCAGTGCCTGGGGGGCGGCGTCGGTGCCGAGCACGCGCAGGTCGGAGCGCTCGCAGGCCAGGCTGATCGCGATCGTACCGCTGCCGGTGCCCAGGTCGAGCACGTGCGCATCGCGCGGTGCTCGCTCGAGGGTGGCCTGCACCAGCAGTTCGGTCTCGGGGCGCGGGATCAGCACTGCCGGCGACACCTCGAAGTCGCGGCCGAAGAACTCGCGCACGCCGGTCAGGTAGGCGATCGGTTCGCCGTGGCGGCGCCGTTGCGCCAGCCCGGTGAAGGCAGCCGCGGCGCGCGCGTCGGCGGGTTCGTCGCCGTGCGCGAGCAGCCACTCGCGCCGGCGACCACTGGCATGCGCGAGCAGCACCCTGGCTTCGAGCCGCGGCAGGCCGCTGGCGAGCACGAGCCGCTCCCAGGTCGGCACCGCCGCCTGCGCAGTCACAGCGGCTGCTCCCATGGCCGGTGCGCCGCCCGCAGTCACGCGGCGCCCTCGCCGAGTTCGGCGATCAGGCGTGCCTGGTGCTCGGTCGACAGCGCGGCGATCAGGTCGCCGAGGTCACCGTCCATCACCTGTTGCAGCTTGTACAGCGTCAGGTTGATGCGGTGGTCGGTGACGCGCCCCTGCGGGAAGTTGTAGGTGCGGATGCGCCCGGAGCGATCGCCCGAGCCGACCAGCGACTTGCGCTGCGCGGCTTCGCGTGCCTGTGCTTCGCGCATCCGGCGATCCTTCAGCCGGGTGGCGAGCACCTGCATCGCGCGATCGCGGTTGCGGTGCTGCGAGCGGTCGTCCTGGCATTCGACCACGATGCCGGTGGGCAGGTGCGTGATGCGCACCGCCGACTCGGTCTTGTTCACATGCTGTCCGCCGGCGCCCGAGGCACGGAACACGTCGATGCGGATCTCTTCGGGGTCGATGTCGATTTCGCCGACTTCGTCGGCTTCGGCCATCACTGCCACGGTGCAGGCCGAGGTGTGGATGCGACCCTGCGCCTCGGTCTCGGGCACGCGCTGCACGCGGTGCCCGCCGGACTCGAATTTCAGCTGCGACCAGGCGCCGTCGCCGTCGATGCGGACGATCACCTCCTTGTAGCCGCCCAGCCCGGACTCGCTGGCCGAGACCATCTCGGTGTGCCAGCCGCGGCGCTCGGCGAAGCGCAGGTACATGCGCAGCAGCGCACCGGCGAACAGCGCCGATTCGTCGCCGCCGGTGCCCGCGCGGATCTCGAGCAGCACGCTGCGCTCGTCGTTCGGGTCTTTCGGCAGCAGCAGCCGCTGCAGCAGTGCCTCCTGGCCGGCCGCGCGGGCGGCCGCAGCGCTTGCTTCCTCGTCGGCGAACTCGCGCAGCGCCGGCTCCGCGCGCATCTGCTCGGCGGTGCGCAAGTCGTCCGTGGCGCGCTTCCAGGCTTCGTAGCAATCGATGACCTGCATCAGTTCGGCGTGCTCGCGGCCGGCACGGCGAAATGCCTCCAGGTCGCGTGCGGCGTCTTCGCCGGACAGCAGCAGGTTGACTTCGGCCAGGCGGCGTTCGAGTTGCGCGAGTCTGGCCTGCATCGAGGCCTTCATGCCCGGGCCTGCCTAGGTGGAGGCCGTGTGCGCGTCGTCGCTCCGCCGGGCGTCGGGCGACGCTGGCGCGAAGCGGTCGGGAAGCAGCTGGTCGATGATCGGCAACAGGTGTGCGCGCTGTGCGTCCGGCCCGTGCAGCAGGGCGGTCGGTCCGTGCAGGAACTTCGCGGTGAGCGCGTGCGCCAGCTGCTCCATCACCTCTGCGGGGGCCTCGCCGCGGGCCAGCGCGCGACGCGCGCGCTCGAGCTCGGCGTGCCGGATCGCCTCGCCGCGCGCGTGCAGCGAGCGGATCGCGGGAACCGCCCGGCGCGTGGACATCCACTGCATGAACGCATCGACGCGGGTCTCGATGATTGCCTCGGCCTGTGCCACCGCCGCGCGGCGATTCTCGTGGCCCGCGGCGACCTGCCGGCCGAGGTCGTCGACCGTATAGAGAAAGACGTCGTCGAGTCGGGCGACTTCGGCTTCGATGTCGCGGGGTACGGCCAGGTCGACCATGAACATCGGCCTGCGGCGACGTGCACGCGTTGCCCGCTCGACCATGCCCAGCCCGATGATCGGCAGCGAGCTCGCCGTACAGGACACGACGATGTCGAATTCGTCGAGCCGTTCGGGCAACTCGGCCAGCCGCAGGCTCGCCGCGCCCAGCCGCTGCGCGAGCCGGCTCGCGCGGTCGATCGTGCGGTTGGCCACGACCATCGACTTCGGGTGCTGGGCGGCAAAGTGCGTGGCGGCCAGCTCGATCATCTCGCCGGCGCCGACGAACAGCACGTGCGTCTCGCGCAGGTCTTCGAAGATGCGTCGGGCCAGCCGCACCGCGGCGGCGGCCATCGACACCGATCGGGCGCCGATCTCGGTGGTGCTGCGCACTTCCTTGGCGACCGCAAACGAGCGCTGGAACAACTGGTGAAGGTGCGATCCGAGTGCGCCGGCCTCGTGTGCGGCCCGTGCGGCCTGCTTCATCTGGCCGAGGATCTGGGGCTCGCCGAGCACCATCGAATCGAGGCCGGCGGCGACGCGGAACGCGTGGCGCACCGCGTCGCCGTTGGGCAACGCGTACAGGTGCGCGAGCAGCGCCGGCCCGACGGGCGAGTGCCGGGCGTCGAGCCAGCCGGAGATCGCCGTCTTCGCCTCCTGCGGCTCGTGTGTCGCGCAATAGATTTCGGTGCGGTTGCAGGTGGAGAGGATCGCCGACTCGGGTGCCACCGGATACAGGCGCTCGCGCAACTCGGCGAGCGCCGTCCGCAGCGCCTCGCCCGGAAACGACACGCGCTCGCGCAGCACGAGCGGCGCGGTCTGGTGGTTCAGGCCGAGCGTAAGCAATTCCATAAGAGCTTGAATATTATCGGATTCCGGTGCCGCTGGCTTGATCGGAATCACCCGAGGTCGGGTGCGTGCAAAGGCGCAGGCCGGACGCCGCGGGCGCGCCGGGTGCTTGCCCCCGCTTCGCGGGGGTACCCTGCGATGCTCGCGGCACCGGCTGGCGCGGCGAAACTCGCTGCGCTCGCTCCCGCGAGCTCCGCTCGGACAATCGCCGCGAGAATGATGGACGATGCGCGCTGCGCGCGCCGCCGGTGCTGCTGCGCTTCTCGGCTGCGCACAAGGCGCGCCCGCGCCGCACTCGGCCCCCTGGCCCCCTTGCCCCGCCCCCCGGCTTGCCGCCGACTGCCGCGACGCTCAGGAAGCGTGCGCGCCCAGGAACAGCCGGTAGGCCGGGTGCTGGCTTTCGTCGCGGTGCGGATAGCCGAGCGTGGCGAGGAACTCGCGGAACTGCTTCTTCTCGCCGGCCGGCACCTGGATGCCGACCAGGATGCGGCCGTAGTCGGCGCCGTGATTGCGATAGTGGAACAGCGAGATGTTCCAGTTCGGGCTCATGCTGGAGAGAAAGCGCATCAGCGCACCGGGGCGCTCCGGGAACTCGAAGCTGTAGAGCAGTTCGTTCCTGGCCAGCGGCGAGTTGCCGCCCACCATGTGGCGCAGATGCATCTTGCCGAGTTCGTCGTCGGTGAGGTCGAGCGTGCGAAAGCCTGCGGTCTCGAAGCCGGCGGCGATCTGCGCGGCCTCGCCAGGGCGCGAGGTCTGGATTCCGACGAAGACGTGCGCCTGCGTGGGGTCCGCGATCCGGTAGTTGAATTCGGTGACGTTGCGCGGCCCCACCGTCTCGCAGAAACGCCGGAAGCTGCCGCGCTCCTCGGGGATCGTCACCGCGAACACCGCTTCGCGCCGCTCGCCGATCTCAGCGCGCTCGGAGACGAAACGCAGCCGGTCGAAGTTCATGTTTGCGCCGCTGGCCACCGCGACCAGCGTCTCGTCGTGCAGCCGTTCGCGCTCGACCCAGGCCTTCAGACCCGCCACCGACAGCGCGCCGGCCGGCTCGAGGATCGAGCGCGTGTCCTGGAACACGTCCTTGATCGCCGCGCAGATCGCGTCGGTGTCGACCACCACGATGTCGTCGAGCAGGGTGCGGCAGAGCCGGAAGGTTTCTTCGCCGACTTTCTTCACGGCCGTACCGTCCGAGAACAGGCCGACGTCGTGCAACTCGACGCGCCGGCCGGCACGGATCGAGCGTGCCATCGTGTCGGAGTCTTCCGTCTGCACGCCGATCATGCGGACCTCGGGCCGCACCTGCTTCACGTAGGCGGCCACGCCGGCCGCCAGCCCGCCGCCACCGATGGGGACGAAGATCGCATGCAATGGTCCCTGGTGCTGGCGCATGATCTCCATGCCGATCGTGCCCTGGCCGGCAATCACGTCGGGGTCGTCGAACGGATGCACGAAGGTGAGCCCTTCGCGTGCCTGCTGCGCGGTGGCTGCCACCGCCGCGTCGCTGTACGACTCCCCGGTGAGCACCACCTCTGCGCCCAGCGCCCTGACCGCGTCGATCTTGAGTTGCGGCGTGGTCACCGGCATCACGATCACCGCGCGGCAGCCGAGGCGACGCGCCGACAGCGCCACGCCCTGTGCGTGGTTGCCGGCCGACGCGGCGATCACGCCGCGCGCCAGTTGCGCGGCCGACAGCCGCGCCATGCGGTTGTAGGCCCCGCGCAGCTTGAACGAGAACACCGGCTGCATGTCCTCGCGCTTGAGCAGCACGCGATTGGACAGCCGGGTCGACAGGATGTCCGCCGCGTCGAGCGGCGACTCGTCGGCGACGTCGTAGACCTTCGCCGTGAGGATGCGCTTGAGGTAGTCGATCGACATGAAGCGGCAGATTCTACCGTCTCGCGAAGCGGGCGACGCTGCACACGGGGCTGCGGCCGCGCTCGCTGATAGACTGCGCGGCCGATGGATGGCCTGCTTCGGACCCTGCTCGACTGGTTTGCGCTGCCCGGGAACGGGCTGTCGACGGTTTTCGCCGTGGCCTTCGTGTCGGCGACGCTGCTGCCGATGGGCTCCGAACCGGCCGTCTTCGGCTTCGTCAAGCTCGCTCCGGAGCAGTTCTGGCCGGCGATCCTGGTGGCCACGGCCGGCAATACGCTGGGCGGCGTGGTCAACTACTGGCTGGGCCTGGGTACGCACGAAGCGGTTGCCCGCGGCAAGCGTACCGTCCACCTGAGGTGGCTCGAGCGCCTGGGTCCGAAGGCGCTGTTCTTCGCCTGGCTGCCTGCGGTGGGTGACCCGCTGTGTGCGCTGGCCGGCTGGCTGAGGCTGCCGTTCTGGCCGAGCGTGGGCTGGATGGCGCTCGGCAAGTGCCTGCGCTACCTGCTGATGACCGCCGCGCTGATGGGCGTGCCGGATGCGTGGTGGCACCTGCTGCTGCGGCCGTTCTCCGGGGGCTGAGCCGCCGAACCCGCAGCGTGCCGGCCGTTGCGATCGCGCTCGGATAAAATGCCCGGCTCGATGAGTGCTCCTCTCTCCGATACGGCTGCCGGCCCGGGTCCCGAATCGCCGCCCGTCGCCGACGGGCAGGCCGCCGGCGCGGTGCGCCTGCGCGAGATCCCCTACAACTACACGTCGTTCTCCGATCGCGAGATCGTGATGCGACTGCTCGGCGCCGAGGGCTGGGCGATCGTCGCCGAACTGCGTGCCGAACGGCGCACCGGGCGCTCGGCACGCATGCTCTACGAAGTGCTCGGGGACATCTGGGTCGTGCGGCGCAATCCGTACCTGCAGGACGACCTGCTCGAGAACCCGAAGCGCCGGCGCCTGCTGGTGCAGGCTTTGCACCACCGGCTGGGCGAGATCGAGAAGCGGCGCGCGCTCGACCTGAGCGAGCACGACGGCCCGGCCGCGAGCGCACGCAGCGCCAGGGTCAGCCGGCTGCTCGAACTGGCGCGCGCGGCGGTCGCTGCGTTCGAAGACGAGTGGGCGGGCACCGCGGCGCTGCGCGCACGCGTGATGCGCCGGCTGTCGCGGCACACGTCGCGCGACAACGTCCGCTTCGACGGCCTGAGCCGCGTCTCGCATGTCACCGACGCCACCGACTGGCGCGTCGAGTATCCGTTCGTCGTGCTCACGCCCGACAGCGAGGCCGAGATGGCCGCGCTGGTCGCCGCCTGCATCGACCTGGGCCTGACGGTCATTCCCCGCGGCGGCGGCACCGGCTACACCGGCGGCGCGATTCCGCTCACGCCGATGTCGGCGGTGATCAACACCGAGAAGCTCGAGCGCCTCGGCGAAGTCGAGCGCATCCGGCTGCCCGGCGTCGATCACGAGGTGCCGACAATCCTTTCCGGGGCAGGCGTGGTCACGCGGCGGGTTACCGAGGCCGCCGAGCGCGCGGGGTTGGTATTCGCGGTCGACCCTACGTCGCTCGACGCCTGCTGCGTCGGTGGCAACGTCGCAATGAATGCCGGCGGCAAGAAGGCGGTGCTGTGGGGCACTGCACTGGACAACCTCGCCTGGTGGCGGATGGTCGATCCGGATGGCAACTGGCTCGAGGTCACGCGCATCGGGCACAACCTGGGCAAGATCCACGAGGCGCCGGCTGCGGAGTTCGACCTGAAGTGGTACGCCCCCGCGCAGCTCGGCGCGGACGGCGCGATGCGCGGCGAGCCGATCCGCAGCGAGCGTCTCGACATCGAGGGGCGCCGCTTTCGCAAGCCCGGGCTGGGCAAGGACGTCACCGACAAGTTCCTCGCCGGGCTGCCGGGGGTCCAGAAGGAAGGCTGCGACGGCCTGATCACGTCGGCGCGCTGGGTGCTGCACCGGATGCCCGGCTGCATCCGCACCGTCTGCCTCGAGTTCTTCGGCCAGCCCAGGGACGCGGTGCCGTCGATCGTCGAGATCAAGGCGTACCTCGACGAGCGGCCGCACGGCGCGATCCTCGCCGGTCTGGAGCACCTCGACGAGCGCTACCTGCGCGCGGTCGGCTACACCACGAAGTCGCGCCGCGGCGGCCTGCCGAAGATGGTGCTGATCGGCGACATCGTCGGCGACGACGACGAGGCGGTCGCACGCGCCGCCTCCGAGGTGGTGCGGCTGGCGAACCGGCGCGCCGGTGAAGGTTTCGTCGCCGCTTCGGCCGAGGCGCGCAAGGCGTTCTGGGCCGACCGCGCGCGCACTGCCGCGATCGCGCGCCACACCAACGCGTTCAAGATCAACGAGGACGTGGTCATCCCGCTCGCGCGGATGGGCGAGTACACCGACGGCATCGAGCGCATCAACATCGAGCTGTCGACGAAGAACAAGCTGGCGACGCTCGACGCGCTCGAGCGGCTGCTCGCCGACGAGGCCCACCTGCCGCGCCCGGTGGCCGGTCGCGACGAGGCCGCCGACCGCGAGATGGCGGCGGCACGCCGCCTGCAGGCGCTGGAGGTCATCCGGGCGGCGCGCCGGCGCTGGCGCTTCCTGCTCGGGCACATCGACGAGCCGCTCGCGTCGTTGCGCGATGCGCTCTCCGGACTCGGCCTCGGGCACCTGCGGGCGGCGCTCGACGAGCGGCTCGCGCACGAGCCCGACGCCACGCTGTTTCGCGTGCTGCAGGACCGCACGATCCGCGTGTCCTTCAGGACCGAGGTGCGCGCGCCGCTCGGGAACATCTTCTCGGGGCTGGCATTCGCGCCGCTGCTGCAGGCGCTCGACGCGACCCACCGCAAGGTACTGCGCGGCAGGGTCTTCGTCGCGCTGCACATGCACGCCGGCGACGGCAACGTGCACACCAACATCCCGGTGAACTCCGACGACTACGCGATGCTGAAGGAGGCCGAGGCAGCGGTGGCGCGCATCATGGCGCTGGCGCGCTCGCTCGACGGCGTGATTTCCGGCGAGCACGGCATCGGCATCACCAAGCTCGAGTTCCTCGGCGACGAGGAAGTCGCCGACTTTCGCGCCTACAAGCGGCGCGTCGATCCCGACGGCCGCTTCAACCGCGGCAAGCTGCTCGACGATCCCGCGCTGCCGGGCGACCTGCGCAACGCCTATACCCCGAGCTTCGGGCTGATGGGTGCCGAATCGCTGATCCTGCAGCAGTCCGACATCGGCTCGATCGCCGACTCGGTGCGCAACTGCCTGCGCTGCGGCAAGTGCAAGCCGGTGTGCGCCACGCACGTGCCGCGCGCGAACCTGCTCTATTCGCCGCGCAACAAGATCCTCGCCACCTCGCTGCTGGTCGAGGCGTTCCTCTACGAGGAGCAGACGCGGCGCGGCGTATCGATCCGCCACTGGGACGAATTCTCCGACGTGGCCGACCACTGCACCGTCTGTCACAAGTGCCTGGCGCCGTGTCCGGTGGACATCGACTTCGGCGACGTGTCGATGAACATGCGCAACCTGCTGCGCAAGATGGGCAAGAAGAAGTTCAACGCGGGCAACGCCGCCGCGATGTTCTTCCTGAACGCCACCGACCCGGACACGATCCGGGCCACGCGCGCGGCGATGGTCGGCATCGGCTACCGCGCGCAGCGACTCGCCAGCGACCTGTTCCGGCGGCTGGCGAAGGAGCAGACGCGCAAGCCGCCTGCCACGGTCGGCCGGGCGCCGCTGAAGGAGCAGGTGATCCACTTCGTCAACAGGAAGATGCCCGGCAACCTGCCGAAAAGGACGGCGCGCGCGCTGCTCGACATCGAGGACTCGCGCTACGTGCCGATCATCCGCGACCCGCGGGCGACCACGGTCGACTCCGAGGCGGTGTTCTATTTTCCGGGTTGCGGCTCCGAGCGGTTGTTCTCGCAGGTCGGGCTGGCCACCCAGGCGATGCTCTGGCACGTGGGCGTGCAGACGGTGCTGCCGCCGGGGTATCTCTGCTGCGGCTATCCGCAGCGCGGCTCGGGCCAGTACGACCGGGCCGAGAAGATCATCACCGACAACCGGGTGCTGCTGCACCGGGTCGCGATCACGCTGAACTACCTCGACATCCGCACGGTGGTGGTCAGTTGCGGCACCTGCCACGACCAGTTGCAGGATTACCGGTTCGAGACGATCTTCCCCGGCTGTCGCATCGTCGACATTCACGAATTCCTGATGGAGAAGGGCGTGCGGCTCGACGGCGTGACCGGCGCGCGCTACCTGTACCACGATCCCTGCCACAGTCCGATCCGGGAACACGCGCCGCTGCAGGTGGTCAATGCGCTGATCAACGATTCGCTGAACGGTCGCGTCGAGAAGAACGACCGCTGCTGCGGCGAATCCGGCACGCTGGCGGTATCGCGACCCGACATCAGCACGCAGGTGCGCTTCCGCAAGGAAGAGGAGATGTGCCGCGACGTGGCGGCGTTGCGCGCACTGCCGGTGGCGGGCACGAACGACGCGTCGGGTGGCCGTTTCACCGGTCCGGTCAAGGTGCTGACCTCGTGTCCGTCGTGCCTGCAAGGCCTGGCGCGTTACGAGGAAGCCGTAGGGGCCGAGGCCGACTACATCGTCGTCGAACTGGCGCGACACCTGCTGGGCGAAGATTGGCTGCCCACCTGGGTGCGCCGCGCCAACGACGGTGGCATCGAGCGCGTGCTCGTCTGACACACATCCCGATGCGATGACCACACGCCCGAGGATGGACTGCCCGCTGTGTGCGGACGATGGCGGCACGCTGGTGGCACGTACCCGCGAGTGGCGCGTCGTGCTGGCTGCCGAACCCGACTATCCGGCGTTCACGCGCGTGATCTGGAATGCGCACGTCGCCGAGATGAGCGACCTCGATGCCGCCACCTGCGCCGCGCTGATGCGCGTCGTGCTCGCCGTCGAGCAGGTGCAGCGCGCGGTGCTGTGGCCGGACAAGATCAATCTCGCCAGCTTCGGCAACCTCGTGCCGCACCTGCACTGGCACGTGATTCCGCGCTGGCACGACGACCGGCATTTCCCCGAGCCGGTCTGGGGGCGTGCGACCGTCGGGCGCGATGCCGCCGTCGAGGCCCGGCGCGCGTCGGTCGCGGCGCGCCTGCCGACCTATCTCGAAGCGCTCGTGCAAACGCTGCACCCGGGCGTCTGACCTGACCGGATCGACCGGCTGTCGGCCCGCTGGCGCCGCCCATCCCGCGCCGGCGTGCGGTGTGCGGCAATGCCATTGCGCACGGCTCGCGCCAGCGCACACTGACGTTCGCAACGACGACCCCGCAACGATGCCGACACCGCCATGACTCACGGTGCGCCCCCCGATCTCGTGCGCGTGCGCGACGCTGCCTCGTGTCGTCACTGGCTCGCGGCGTTGCCCGCGGACGCGGGGCAGCGGCTGTCGGCGATCGACGCGCTGCTCGCCGGGCTCGCACGGCCGGGCCACGCGGCCGACACGCTGTTCGAGATCCTCGATCAGACACGCAGCGAACAGGTGCGCGCCATCGACGAATGCCTGGCGCCTCTGGCGGGGCTCGCGTTGCCCTGCGCGGAGCCGGAGTGGCAGCGCCTGGGGCGTGCGCTGGCCAGCCTGCGCGCCAGCCGCGACCTGTTCAAGCGGGCCTATTCGTTGATGCTCGGTGCCCACGGCGACGACACGCGCTCGATCATCCCCGGCGCCACGAACGCATTGCGTGTCGCGATGCCGCTGGCCCGGGCGCTCGACGCGCAGGCGCGCATCGTCGCGCTGCTGCTGCGCCATCGGGTCGCGCCGCTGCCGGCCGACTGGGAGGCGCTGTGCGTGCTTGCGCGGCACATGCGCCGCACCACTTTCCAGGACGAGGCGCTGATCGACGAGGTGCCGTTGGTCAAGCCGACGACGGCACGCGCGCTGTTCGTCTATCCGCTGCTGCTGCGGGCCGCGGCGCTGCCGTCGCGTGCGAGCGCGGAGGCGGGCCTGGCCGAGCGGCTCGCCGCGCGCCTGGCGGCGAAGGTCGGGTACCGCATCGACAATGGCGCGTCCGAATCCAATCCACATGGCCCGACGCTCGTGCTCGGCGCCGGGCTCGCGGTGCGACTCGATACCCACAGGCTGCCGGCCAGCATTGCACGACGCCGCCAGCAGTGGCTGGCCCCGACCGGCGAGGCGGTGTCGCGCAAGCCACTGCCGCTCGGGCGCAACGCCATCGAGGCGCTGCTCGAAGATCTCGGACGACGCTGGACGCATGCCGCGTTGCTGGTCGCACCGGGGGGCGACCCCGAACCCCGCGGCGACGGCGCCGCTGTCGCGCGCAATGCGCGGCTGCGTTTCGGGCTGCCGCGCATCCACGCCGCGGACATGCTGCCGATTGCCGAGGTGCGCACCGCGCAGGCCGCCGATACGCAGTACGTATACAGCCGCCGCTGGGAGCAGAACACGATCATGCGCGTCGCGCTGGGCAGCGACGTCGACCGGGGCGACCCGGCCGCGCTGGTGATGGCCGAGGGCGAGGCGGTCGAGCAGCTCGAGGGCGAAGACGCGGCGCAGCTGCTGTTCCTGCGCCACGGTTCGGCGCCGCGCGCCACGCTCGGGGCCCTGGTCGCAATCGCGCCCGACTCCGGGCTGTCGCTGGCGACGGTCGAATCGATCGAACTGGTGCCCGGCACCGGCTACCTGCAGCTTCGCGGTCTGCGGCTGGGCCTGCGGTGCTGGCCCGGGCGGCCGGTGCCCGTGGGCGTGAAGATCGGCGAGGCGCTGTTCTTCGTCGATGCCTGGCTGCTGCCGGGCGATGCCGCCGCGGGCGGGCTGCCCAGTCTCGTACTGCCTCCGAAGCGGGCGCATGCCGGCGCCCGCGCAGTGCTGCGCGAATCCGGTCGCGACCGCCCGGTCCGGTTCGCGTCGCTGATCGAGCGTGGGCCCGGCTACGAGCGGCTGTCGCTGGCCACCGACGCCGTGCCGCCCGGTCCGCCAGGATCGCGGGACTGATCGCTACGAGAAGATCTGCCGGTAGCGGATGGCCAGTTCCATCAGGCGGTTCACGCCGTGTACGTCGAGTTTGTCGGCAATGTGCGTCCGGTGGGTCTGCACCGTGCGCAGACTGATGCCAAGGTGCTCGGCGATCTCCCGGCTCGTCAGCGACTGCGACAGCAGGCCCATGACACGCCGCTCGGTCGGCGACAGCGCGAGCAGTCGTTCGTCGAAGCCTGCCAGGGCGGTGGGGCCCGCCTTGCGGGGAGCGATCCTCACCGAGGCGCTCGCGTAGAACGCGTCGCGCCGGTGTTCGAGCGCGGCGTGGATCTCGGTCAGCGCGTCCTCCTTCGCGATGAAGCCCGCTGCCCCGAGCACGCGTGCGCGCTCGGCGAAGGCGGGTTCCGAATACATCGACAGCACCAGGGTGCGCAGCGCAGGCTGGTGGACGCGGATCCAGGCGAGCACCTCGTAGCCGCCCATCTCGCGCAGCGCGAGGTCCAGCAGCAGCACGTCGGGTTCGAGCGACAGGAGCATCCCCACGCAATCGCGTCCGTTGGCGGCCTCGCCCACCACCTCGACGGTGGGGTGCTCGGCGAGCGCGGCGCGCAGTCCTGCCCGGAACAGCGGGTGGTCGTCGCAGATGAGCACGTGCTGCTTCACCGCGCTGGGCTCCGTGACAGCTCGCCGTTGCGCGGTACGGCGCCGCGCGGGCAGGGCACCGAGACTTCGAGCCGGGTTCCGCCCGATGCGCCTGGCCCGATCGACCAGTGGCCGCCGAGCAGCCGCGTGCGTTCGTCGATCGACACGATCCCGAGTCCGCCGCTTCCGGCGGCGGGGTCGGCGCGATCTCCCGTTCCGACGCCGTCGTCTTCGATCGTGAGCCGGACCCACCCGTTGCGGCACGTGAAGTGCGCGGTGCAGTGCGTTGCGTCGGCGTGCCGAACGACGTTGCTCAAGCCCTCCTGCGCGATCCGGTACAGGTGCAGTCCGGTTTCGCCGGCCGGTTCGTCGGCGACGATGTCGAACGTCGCGGTGCAACGCACCGTCGTGTCGCGGTTCATCGCTTCGACCAGTGACTCGAGCGCCCCGCGCCAGCCGAGGTGGTCGAAGGTCGCCGGGTGGATCGCGCGCGAGATGCGCCGGATGCCGTCGAGGACGTCGGTGGCGTCGTCCAGTGCGTCGCCAACCGAGGCCTGGCCCGCGAAGCCCTGGCGTGCCGCGTCCTGTCTCAGCAGGTACAGGCGGTTGATCAGGAACAGCAGGCGCTGCCCGACGCTGTCGTGCAGATCCTGCGCGAAGCGTTGGCGCTCGATGTCCTGCGCGCGCAGGATGCGCGCGCTCGCGTCGCGCCGCGCGTCCAGCAGCGCCGCGTCGGCGGCGCGCCGATCCACCTCGGCGCCGCGCATCCGTGCCGCGAGCACCAGCGAGAACAGCAGCGCCTCGAGCGCGAGGAACGCGCCGAACGCGTGGTCTGGCAGGCCGGGCGTTCCGGCCGCGGTGAGACGTTGCAGTGCCGCGGTTCCCACGGCCGGCAGCATCGCCAACAGGAACGGCAGGCTGAGCAGCCTCGCGTTGCGGTCGCCACGTACCACCCCGTGCGTCAGGGCGACGACGATGGTCGCCAGCGTGAGCACGCCGACGACCAGCAGCGCGTGGCGCCCGACGTGGTACGGGCCGACGATCCCGGCGAGCCACGCGAGCGGGGCCAGCGCGACCGGCGCGAGCAGGGCGCGCAGCCACGCCCGGTGCGTGTCGCCACGCGCCAGTTGCTCGCGCACCATCAGCGCGCCGCTTGCGTTGCCGATGGCCATCGCGAGGTTCATCGCCTGGTCGCCCAGTGCCGGCCACTGTGGCCAGACGTACAGCGGGCCGTAGCCGGCGAGGTACACCGCGATCACGATCATCGACAGGATCGTGATCGCGTTGAGCAGGAACACGCGGTCACGGATCAGCGTCGATACCGCCAGGTTGTAGCCAACGATCGCGAGGACGAAACCGAGCAGCAACAGGTCGACGTTCAGGCGCCGCGTCTGCAGCACGGCGTATTCGCCGCTGGCGTGCCGCTCGAAGCGCAGCACGGCGAACGACGGCTGCTCCACGTGCAGGTAGACCGGTCCGTTGTCGGCGACCTCCGGCACCGGCAGCGCCATCTCCGGCACCGCGAGCGTGCGCCCCCCGGGGCTCACGTGGTCGCCGGTGACCGAGGTCTCCCAGCGTCCGCTCGTACGGTCGCGCCAGTACAGCGTGGCGCGATCGACCACCGGCCTGATCGTGAGCACTGCACCGGCCAACGGTGCGTCGATGCGCAGCCACTGCGGACTGGAGTGTGGGCCGACGGCGACCGTCGCGAGCGCCGCGCCGTCGAAGCGCGCCGGCGGCGCGGTGCAGCAGGCGGAGACGTCGGTGACATCGTTGACACCGACGACCCCGACGCGCACTTCGAGTGCGGCGCCTGCAGTCGCGACGCCGGGGATCGCGGCAGCGGCGACGACCCCGCAGCCGGTCAGCGCGTGTGCGAGCGCGCTGCGCCGCGAGCGGCACCGGGGCACGCGGCGCACGTCGGTCTGCTCGAACACCTGGCACCGCCCGCGGGAGTCGGGGACGCGCTCATCATGTCGCCGTGCCGCGGGTCGGGTCAAGGGTCGGCGGGCCGTACCCCGGCACCGGCCCGTCAGTTCGCCGCCGGGCAGGCCACGGTGTAGTTCCACGCCGTGCCGCTGGTGGTGCCGGTGCAGTTCGGTTCGACCTGGATCGTCACGAAGCTGGCGAGCCCCGAGTACGGAATCAGCTGGGTCTTGCCGTTGCTGACGCAGCCCGAGTCGAACAAGGGGGCGCCGTCGTGCAGGACTCGGATGCGATCCTTGATGCTCCACATCTCGTAGGTGAGCGTGAAGCTGCCCGAGGTCGCGCCGAGCGGCACGTTGCGTGTGTCGGCCTGGTCGCCGCCCGCGTTCTGCACCTTGCTGCACTGGGCCACCGGGGGCGGTGCGCCGATGTCGGCGGCAGGCACGAGCGTTGTCTGGATGGCCACCGAACCGCCCGGGCCGCTGACGACGTCGGTGTCGGTGCCGCGCAGATGCCCGGGCGCGAACACGGCCGCCTCCCAGTCGCCAGCCGGCAGGCTCGGGCAGGTTCCGGCCTTCGTCGAGCAGAAGTAGATGCGGCAGCCATCCGCCGCCTTCGTGGCGACCGACTTCGCCAGCGGTATCGCCAGAGCCGAGCGCTCGGGATGCAGCCCGTAGCCGTCGCCGCCGCGAGCCTTCGTCTGGACGACCTGGCGGCACTCCCTGGTCGTGAAGATCGTCTCGACGTTGTCCTTGATCTCCCCCAGCTGCTTCAACAGGTCCTTCAGGTCGACGATCTCCGAGATGTCGTCCGGCAGGTACGAGCTGAAGGCGGGGATCGTGAAGTTCTCGATTACGAAGGTCCTGGCCGTGTCGATCCCTGTCTGCAGTTGACGCAACGTCTGGATGATCCCCGCATCGATCTTCGCCCGGGCATCGGCGCTGGAAGTCGGCATGCCGCTATCCCGGTAGATCTGCCCGAGTCTGTCGACGAGACTCTGATGCTCGGCGTCGTTGGCTGCCTGCCAGCGCTCCCGGTAGCCGCTCTTCTCGGCAGCGTAGATGGCGGTGATCGCCGCAATGGCTCCCAGGACGATCGGAAGCGGAACGACCTTCTCGCTGGCCAGTTCCTTCGTATAGACCGGACCGAGGCCGTAGACGAACTTGTGAATGTGGTTCTCGCTCTGCTTCAGGTCTTCCATCGCGGTTTCCATGCGCCCGAGCAGCAGCGGGTACTCGGTGGTCCAGTAGCGATCCCAGTCGGCGTGGCGCCCGTCCACCAGCGCCTGTACCGCGACCCTGTCGCCCGCCAGAATCGCCTCGACCGCCTTGCGTGTCTCGACGACCGCTTGGTACTGGTAGTCGAGCGCCGTCGCCTTGTCGGTCGGCGGGGTCAGCGTGCTGGCGGCAGGCGTGATGGTGGGAGGCGTGCCGGAGGCGGGCGGCGTGTTGGTGTCCTGCCCGCCGCCGCCACCGCCACCGCAACCGGTGACGACGAGCGCACTGCTGGCCGCGAGGATGACCAACGACTTGCCCAGGCGCCTCGACGACGCCTCTCGCCTTGATCGCGTCATGGCTTTCCCCTCCCGCGCCGGCCGTGTCCGAGCCCGGATGGGTTCGCTCGCCAATGCCGACGCCGCGGGGTGATGCTAGCGGGCGCCTGCCGGCGCGAACATCCGCACATGTACGTAACGGGTGGCACGGGGTGCCACGGGGTGCCGCGGGGTGCCGCGGGGTGCCGCGGGGTGCCGCGACGTACTGCGCGCGGGCAACGCGCGCGGCACACCGGCCGCGACCCCGGCGTGCGGCCGGGCCTTGCCGTGATCTGGGCTAACATGCGCTATCGCGCCGTCGTCGGCGCGCTCCGATTCGCGACACAGTCATGGCCGGTTCTGCTCACGCCAATCCGTCACCCACCCGCGTCGTCGTCCATCAGGGCTCGCGCGTCCTCGAGATCGAGTTCGCCGACGGCAAGCTGTTCCGCCTGCCGTTCGAGTTCCTGCGCGTGTATTCGCCGTCGGCCGAGGTGCGCGGCCACGGACCCGGTCAGGAGAACCTGCAGACCGGCAAGGCCGACGTCGGCATCGCCTCGGTCGAACCGGTCGGTCACTACGCGCTCCAGCCCACGTTCACCGACGGCCACGCCACCGGCATCTACGCGTGGGAATACCTCCACTGGCTCGGCGACAACCAGGACGAGTTGTGGCAGCAGTACCTGGCACGGCTCGAAGCGGCCGGCGCGAGCCGGCACGCGCCGGCCCCGATCCAGGCGAGCGCCGCGAAACGACCGAAGCACTGAACCTCGCTGTGTCGATGAGCGGGTCCCGCACCACCCATTTCGGCTACGAGACCGTCGACGAGGCGTCCAAGGCGGCGCGCGTCGCCGGCGTGTTCCATTCGGTGGCCACGCGCTACGACCTGATGAACGACCTGATGTCGGCCGGGCTGCACCGGCTCTGGAAGGCGTTCACCATCGGTCAGGCCGCCGTGCGCCCGGGCATGCGCGTACTCGACGTGGCCGGCGGCACCGGCGACCTGGCGCGCGCGTTCGCACGCCGCGTGGGGTCGCAGGGTGAGGTCTGGCTCACCGACATCAATGGATCGATGCTCGTGGTGGGGCGCGATCGCATGCTCGACGACGGCAGTCTGCAGCCGGCGGTGCGGTGCGACGCGGAGGCGTTGCCATTCCCCGATGGCTACTTCGACCGCGTCACGGTGGCTTTCGGCCTGCGCAACATGACGCACAAGGAGCGCGCGCTGGCGGAGATGCGCCGTGTGCTCGCCTCGGGAGGCCGCCTGCTGGTCCTCGAGTTCTCGCAGGTGCGTAAGGAACTGGCGCCGTTGTACGACCTCTACTCGTTCTCGGTGTTGCCGTGGCTCGGAAAGCGCGTGGCCGGCGACGAGGCCAGTTACCGTTATCTGGCCGAGTCGATCCGCATGCATCCCGACCAGGACACGCTGAAGAAGATGATGGAAGAGGCCGGCCTTTCCCGGGTTCGCTACTTCAATCTCGCCGGCGGCGTCGTCGCGCTGCACGAGGGGTTCCAGGCGTAGCGATCCGGTCGCGTGTGGGTTCTGGTTGAAGCAACGGGGCTTGGCCCCGATACACGGGCCGTTCGAACGGCCCTGAACATGGAGGGTGCATGAAACTGATGTTCCGGATCCTGTCGGTGCTGGTTGCGCTGGCCGCCTCGATCGCGCTCGTCGCTCCCGAGGCCGAGGCGCGCCGCCTGGGCGGTGGCAAGTCCATCGGCCAGCAATCCAGCAAGGTCACCCAGCGCAGCGCAGCGCCGCAGCAACCGGCCGCCGCGCCGCAGGCGCCCGCGCGGCAGGCGGGAGCGGCTGCGCCCGGCACGGGCAACCGCTGGCTCGGGCCGATCGCCGGCCTGGCCGCCGGTCTGGGGTTGGCCGCGCTCGCGAGCCATCTCGGCTTCGGCGAGGAACTCGCCGCGTTCATGCTGATTGCGTTGCTGGCGTTCGCGGCGTTCATGGCGTTTCGCATGCTGGCTGGTCGACGCACCGCGGGCGGACGCCAGCCTGCCTTCCAGGGTGCAGGCTATTCGCAGGCCGGTCTCGGGCAGGAGGCTACCGTGCGCCATGCGCCGCTGCCGCAGGGCGGCGGCGGTTCCGCCGAGCGGCGCACGGTCACGCCGGTGGCACCCGCCAGCGTGGCGCCAACCGATGGCTGGGGCGTTCCGGCCGATTTCGACGCCGAAGGTTTCGTGCGCAACGCGAAGGTCCAGTTCGTCCGTCTGCAGGCCGCATTCGATGCCGCAGACCTGGCGGACCTGCGCGAATTCACCACGCCCGAGATGTATGCCGAACTCGCCCTCGACCTCGGCGAACGCAAGGGCGCGGGGAACCGCACCGACGTGGTCACGCTCGATGCGCAGCTGCTCGGGATCGAAACCACCGCCGCCGAGTACATCGCCAGCCTGCGCTTCACCGGGATGATCCGCGAAGATGCCGGCGGCGAGGCGCGACCGTTCGACGAGGTCTGGAACCTGGTCAAGCCGGTCAGCGGCAGCGGTGGCTGGGTGCTTGCGGGCATCCAGCAGTTGAACTGACGATCCCGTCGGGGCGCGGGGTGCCGCTTGCGCGCCGCCTTGCCGATGGCGGCGCCTCCGCGTTGCTGTCGGCACTCGACCACCTGCTGCGCCAGCACGACTGGGCGCGCGCCCGGCTGGCTGGCTTTGCCGGTCGCGTCGTGCGCGTGGGTGTCGACGCGGCGCCACTGCCCGGGCTGCCGCCGCCGCAACTGCTCGCGCGAGTCCTCGACGACGGGCGACTGGCGTGGCTGCCGTGGCCCGTCGAAGGCGAGCCCGAGGCTGCGGTACGGATGTTGCTGCGGCCCTCGGTCGATGCGGCGTTTGCGCTGCTGCGCGAGGGCCCCGCAGCGCTGATGCCGCGTCTGCGCATCGAGGGCGAGGCGGCGTTCGCCGCAGCGCTGGGCGACGTCGCCAGGCAGCTTCACTGGGACGTCGAAGAAGATCTCAGCCGCGTGGTCGGTGATGCGCTGGCGCGTCGCATCGGCGCCGGCGTCGAGTCGGGTCGCGCCACTGCGCACGACCTGCGGGCGCGCGCCGCAAGCTCGGCGGTCGCGCATCTCGCGGGCGACGGTCGCCAGCTGGTGGTGCGTGACGAACTCGACGCGCTCGGTGCCGCGGTCGACGGACTCGATGCGCGCATCGCCCGGCTCGAAGCCGCCCATGGTGGACGCCGCCGCGGCCTTGCACGACCCGCGGGCCGTTGACGAGGTGTCCTGTCCGGCGTCGTCCCCGTGTCGTGGCGGCGTGCGGCCGGTGGTGCGGTTCGCACCGGTGCGCGCCCTGCTGTGGCGGCTCGCGCTGGGGCTTGCGCTGTGCGTCGATCCGGCCAGCGCGGCGACGCGATCCGTCGATGTGCCCGCGACGCAGCGGGCCGAGGCTGCCGGACTGGCGCCGGCGCTGCTCGATGCGCTGTCGGCAGCCGGCCTGGTGGGCCGTGGCGAGCCGGTGGCTGCGTTCGACTGGACCCTCGAAACGAAGCGACCAGCGCGCCCACCGCGCCAGGTTCGCGAGCGATTCGACGGCGGGCGGCCGGGTCAGCCGCCGGGCCTGAGTCCGGTGCTCCACGAGACGCTCGCCCCGAATCCGCGCGCGCCGCGACGCGGCATCAGCGTGCGTGGCCTGACCGTCGTGTACCCGGGCGACAGTGTGCTCGACGTGCAGGTGCAGGGGCTGCAGTTGCCGCTCGCGGCGGGTGCCCGTTTCCAGCTCGACTACGCTGAGGAGGGTTCGTCGCTGTCGCAGGAGTGCGTCGTAGGCGCCACCGTGGTGGCCGCCGGTGTGCACCCGGCGATGCCGGGCAGCGCCCGCACCATCGATTGTGACGGCCGCGGCCACTATCACGGAATCCCGGTGCGCGTGGGTGCGACAGTGCTGTACTTCGAGAGCCTTGGCGTGTTCCTGCAGGTGGCGCAGCACATCGACACCCCGATCGGCCGCCTGCGTGGCAGCACCCGCGTCATCGACTTTGTGATGCTGGGACGTTGAGGGTGCCCAGCCAGCCATCGACGATGTTGTCGAGCCGCGCGCCGCCGCGCTGCTCGAAGCGGTAGCGGGCGCGCACCACCGGGAGCGTCAGCCCGAGCATCGCGGCAAGGTCGATCGGCGTGCCGGCCACCACCACTTCCGCACCGCTGGCCACGATGCAGCGCGCGAGTTCCGCGCGCTGCCTGGCGCCGTAGCCCATGGCCGGCAGCACCGGCCCGATGTGCGGGAATGCGGCGAAGGTTGCCGCCAGCGACCCGTCGGCGAAGGGCCGCGGATCGACGATCGCGGCCGCGCCCGCGGCCTGCGCCGCCACGTGGCCGGCGCCGATCGCCATGCCGCCGTGGGTGATCGTCGGACCGTCCTCCACGACCAGCGCGCGCCGTCCGGCGACGATTCGCGGGTCGTCGAGCAGTACCGGAGAGGCTGCCCGGACGATTGGCGCATGCGCATTGACCGCGCGCAATCGCTGCTCGAGTGCCTGCACCGCCGCCGTCGGCGCGGCGTCGATCTTGTTGACGATCAGAACGTCGGCCATGCGCGCCACCGTCTCGCCCGGATGGTGCGTGTCGACCTGGTCGGGGCGCAGCGCGTCCGCGAGCACCAGGTGCAGGCCAGGGCGCACGAACGGGAAGTCGTTGTTGCCGCCGTCCCAGACGATCAGCTCGGCCTCGGCCTCGGCGCGACGCAGGACTTCGGCGTAGTCGACGCCCGCGAACACGAGATGCCCGGCGGCAAGATGTGGTTCGTATTCCTCGCGCTCTTCGGCCGTGCAGCCCGCGGCGTCGAGGTCGGCCAATGTCGCGAAGCGCTGCACCCGCGCGGCGACCAGGTCGCCGTAGGGCATCGGGTGCCTGAGCACGGCCACCCGCCAGCCGCGTTCGCGCAGCCACGACGAAAGCCAGCGCGCCACCTGCGACTTGCCGCAACCGGTGCGCACCGCCGAGATGGCGATCACCGGGCGGGTCGACGCGAGCATCGTCGCCGTCGGGCCGAGCAGGCTCACGTCGCAACCCGAGGCGAGGGCGCGCGACGCGCAGTGCATGACCTCGGCATGGGTGACGTCGCTGTAGGCGAACACCACGCGATCGACCCGCTGCTCACGGCACAGGGTTTCCAGATCCGCTTGGTCGCCGATCGGGATCCCGTCCGGATAGCGCGGACCGGCCAGTTCCGGCGGATAGCGCCGCCCGGCGATGCCGGGGATCTGCGTTGCGGTGAACGCGACGACTTCCACCGCGGGATCGTCACGATAGACGCGGTTGAAATTGTGGAAGTCGCGTCCGGCGGCGCCGAGGATCAGGATGCGGGTGGGGCGGTTCATGGCCGGTCGTGCTCCAGGTCGGAAAATCGCCACGGTAGCCGATCCGGCGAACCTGCTAGGATTCGCGATTCGGCGTTTCGCTGCCCGCGCTTCGCGCGCTCCTGACATGCATCGCGGGTGGCGAGTCGCCCCCCATCCCACGATGACGAACCAGGAGTCCAGGTGAAACACGCCAGCCCGGAAGCGTTCCTCGCGTCGATCGCGCAACGCGATCCGCACCAGCCCGAATTCCTGCAGGCGGTCAAGGAAGTCGTCGGCAGCATCTGGCCGTTCCTGCACGAGTTCCCGCACTATGCCGACGATGCGCTGCTGGAACGCCTGGTCGAGCCCGATCGCGTTCTGCAGTTCCGCGTCTGCTGGGTCGACGACGACGGCACTACGCGCGTGAACCGCGCGTTTCGCATCCAGCACAGCATGGCGATCGGCCCGTACAAGGGCGGCATGCGCTTCCACCCGTCGGTGAACCTCTCGATCCTGAAGTTCCTCGCGTTCGAACAGACGTTCAAGAACGCACTCACTTCGCTGCCAATGGGCGGCGGAAAGGGCGGCTCCGATTTCGACCCCAAGGGCAAGAGCGACGGCGAAGTGATGCGCTTTTGCCAGTCGCTGATGCTGGAGCTGCACCGCCACCTCGGGGCCGACACCGATGTTCCCGCCGGCGACATCGGTGTGGGCGCGCGCGAGGTCGGGTTCATGGCCGGCATGATGAAGCGGCTGGCGAACAATTCGTCCTGCGTGTTCACCGGCAAGGGTCTGAGCTACGGCGGCAGCCTGATGCGCCCCGAGGCCACCGGCTACGGCACCGTCTATTTCGCGCAGGAGATGCTGCGGCGCTCCGGCCGCTCGTTCGAAGGGATGACCGTCTCGGTCTCGGGGTCGGGCAACGTTGCCCAGTACGCGATCGAAAAGGCCATGGATCTCGGCGCGAAAGTGATCACCGCGTCCGATTCCGGCGGCACCGTGCACCTGCCCGAAGGCTTCGACGCGGACCGGTTCGCCGCGCTGATGACGCTGAAGAACGAGCGTCGCGGGCGCCTGGAGGAGTTCGCAGCGCATTTCGGGCTGCGCTTCGAGGCTGGCCGCAAGCCGTGGCACATTCCGGCCCACATCGCGCTGCCGTGCGCCACCCAGAACGAACTCGACGAGCACGATGCGAAGATGCTGGTGGCCAACGGCGTGGTCTGCGTTGCCGAGGGCGCGAACATGCCTTGCACGGTCGACGCCGTCGACGTGTTGCAGCACGCGCGCGTGCTCTATGCACCAGGCAAGGCGAGCAACGCCGGCGGCGTGGCCACCTCGGGGCTCGAAATGGCCCAGAACGCGCAGCGCCTCGGCTGGACGCACGCCGAGGTGGACGAGCGGTTGCACGCGATCATGAAGGCGATCCACGAGAGCTGTGTGCGCCACGGGCGGCGCGAGGACGGCAGCATCAACTATGTCGACGGCGCCAACGTCTCGGGATTCGTCAAGGTGGCCGATGCGATGATCGCGCAAGGCGTGATCTGAGTTACGCTAGGCGTCTTCGGGAGCAATCTTCCGGAAAGCGACGCCCATGCCGCCTCCCAACGCACCTCCGCCTTCCACCGCGGGTCCGCCGTGGTGGCTCGTGGTGCTGGCGATCGCTGGAATCGCCGGCGGAATCTATCTCTGGCAGCGCGACACGCCGAAGCCGGTGCCGCCGCCCACGACCGCCAGTGCACCAGCGGGTCCTTCGGCCGACGCCGCGCCGGCGCCCGCGCCGGTGCAGCCCGAAGCGGGCGCACCGCCCCTTGCCGCGCTGGTGACCGACGCACCCAGGAACCCGCTGCCGGGCGCGCTGCCCGACGCCGCCACGATGCCGTCGCCTGAGCACAGCGACGCGCCGATCCTCGAGGCGCTGCTCAGGCTCGCCCGCCGCGACGCACTGGGGCAGGTGCTGAACATGCAGGACCTCGCGCGCCGCTTCGTCGTCACGGTCGATCACCTGCCGCGCGAGCTGATTCCGGCGCAATTGAGCGCCGTCAAGCGTGTGCCCGGCCCGCTCGCGGTGGCGTCGGCCGAAGGCTCGATCACGCTGCAGCCGGCCAACTATGCGCGCTACGACACCTTCGTGCGGCTGGCCGGGTCGCTCGATCCGAAGACGATGGTCTCGATCTACCTGCGCTTCTATCCGTTGCTGCAGCAGGAATATCGCGCGATGGGCTTCCCGCATGGGCACTTCCACGATCGCCTCGTCGAGGCGATCGACGACATGCTCACCGCGCCCGAGGTCAGCGGTCCGATCCGGCTGGTGCAGCCGAAGGTCAATTACCGGTTCGCCGACCCGCTGCTGGAAAAGCTGTCGGCGGGTCGCAAGATCATGATCCGCATCGGCCCCGAGCACGCGGCCCGGATGAAGACGGTGTTGCGCGCGTTGCGCGCCGAACTGGTGCGCTGATCCGCTGGCGGCTCAGCGTGGCCGGCCGAAGTCCAGCGTCCACCAGGTGCGGTAGGTGTTCGACGAGGTGCCGGGTTTCAGCGCGAGTGCCACGTCCACGAAGTCGGCATGCATGATGTTCATGCAGTGTCCGGGGCTTGCGAGCCAGGCCGCGATCACGCGCGCCACGTCGGGCTGTCCGGCGGCGATGTTCTCGCCCACCGATTTCCACGGATAGCCTGCGGCCGTTGCGCGCGTACCGACGCTCGATCCGCCGGCGCCGGTGTGGCTGAACGTGTTGTTCGCCTGCATCCACTCCGAATGACCGATCGCGGCCTGCTCGAGCGCCGCGTTCCAGCGCAGCGGCGCAACGGCCGGCATCGGCGTCGTGCCGCAGGTGCGCGCGACGGCGCGGGCAGCGTTGAGCCGATCGAGTGCCCCGGCCAGGTCGTTGCCTGGCAACGCGCCGACGGGCACCGACGCGCTGCCTGCGACCGCCGCGGTGTCGGCATCCGCCGCCGTGCCGGCCGCGCCGTCATTGTCTGCTGCGCCACAGGCCGCCAGCGCCAGAGCCAGCAGCGCCGCGCCCGCGGCGCGCACGCGGCGCCACGGCGCGGCAGGGGCCCCGGGCTGGCAGGCGCTCCCGGTTGCGCGAGGACGGCAGGTCGTCTGCATCCGGCAATGGTCGGGTCTTCCACCACGTCGCGCAGCCGCGCGGCCGACGAGCGGTCGATCACCGGCGAAGACTGGCTGCAGGACCGAAAAACCCTGCTGGCAGCCCTGTGCATTGGCGAGGACTACCCTCGAAGCCATGTCTGCTCACGAAGCGGAGGCTGTCATGGCAGAAATCCTCGGACCCCGGAAGCTTGGCCCATTGACGCCGTTGGTCGGAGAATGGGAGGGCGACGTGGGTGTCGACCTCTCGTATCACAACCGGGACGACGAGACCTCGGAGACCGGCTACTTCGAGAAGGCCTGGTTCCGGCCGATTCCGGTCGTCGAGAACGGCCGGCAGACGATGGAGGGGCTGAACTACGGAATGACCGCCTGGCGCCATGGCGAGGAAGCCATGGATCCGTTCCACGACGAGGTGGGCTATCTTCTGTGGGACAAGGCGAACGGACAGATCATGCGCTGCTTTGCCGTGCCGCGTGGCCTGGCGATCCTGGCCGGAGGCAATGCCCGGCCGCGTGACAGGACGCTGCATTTCACGGCCGAGCCCGGGTCGCGATCGTACGGCCTGTCGCAGAACCGCTATCTGCTGGAACGGGCCTCGGCGACCGCCTTCGAGAGCACCTTCACCATCCATGACGACGGCACCTTCAGCTACGCCTCGGACCTCGTCCTGAAGCTCGCCGCAACGGGCAGGGAGATGCACCATACCGACCGCAACACCTTGCATCGCGTCAGGCGGATTCATCCGGGTGCCGAAGTCGCAGGGTGACATCCGGGCGCCGGTCGCGTCGGCGCGTCGGCGCGTGAATCCTTGAAGCTGGCGCTCGGGGTTCGCCAGGTCCAGGCCGCGCGTCCGGTGCATCGTGTGCCGGCGTTCACGACGGTGTCGATGGCGTTGCTGATGATGTCGGTCGACTCGACGATCGTCGCGACCGCGCTCGGCTCCCTGCAGCACGGGCTCGGCACGACGATCAACTGGGCCGCGTGGACCATCACCGCCTATGCGCTGGGCTTCGTGCTGATGCTGCCGATCAGCGGCAAGCTCAGCGAGCGCTACGGCCGCCGCAGGGTGTTCCTGGGTTCGGTCGTCGCGTTCACGGCCGCGTCGCTGTGCTGCGGGCTGGCCGAAGACATCTACGTGCTGATCGCGCTGCGCGCGGTGCAGGCGGCCGGCGGCGCGGGCTTCACGCCGTCGGCCACCGGGATCATCGTCGATCACTTCGGCGACGCGCGCGATCGTGCGGTGAGTCTGTTCGGCAGCATTTTCCCGATCGGCGCGATGATCGGACCGGTTTTCGGCGGCCTGTTCGTGACGTACTGGAGCTGGCGCGGCGTGTTCTTCGTCAACGTGCCGATCGGGCTGGCGATCATCGCGATGGCGTCGCGCTACATTCCGCCCGACCCTCCGCGGGCGAATGCAACCCGTGGCGGGATGGACGCGCCGGGAATGGCATTGCTCGGTGCTGCGCTGCTCGGCGGCATGCTCGCCGCCAGCTACCTGGGCGAAGGCCATGCGACACTGTGGTCGCCGGCGTTCGTGCTGCCCGCACTCGTCACGGTGCTGGCCCTGCGGATGTTCTTCGGCCACATCGCGCGTCGCGCGGATCCGTTCGTCGCGCCGCGCCTGATCCGCGGGCCGGGCTTCGGTGCCGTCAACCTGGTCAACCTGTCTTACGGTGGCATCACCCACGGCGTGGTGACGCTGCTGCCGCTCTACGCGGCCAACCGCTACGGCATCGACGCGCTCGGCGCCGGCACGCTGCTGATCGCGCAAGGGCTCGCCGCGATCGCACTCTCCGTCATTGCCGCTCTGGCGCTGCGCCGCACCGGGCACCGGCTGCCGCTGTACGCCGGCGCAAGCGTCATCGCGGTCGGGTTACTCCTGCTCGCCGTCGAACCGCCGGACGGCGTGACGCCGTACACCTGGCTCGCCGGGGCTGCATTCCTGGTCGGGGCCGGGCGCGGGGCCATCAACCCGGCCAGCCGCAACGCCGGGTTGCAACTGGCGCCCGAGCACTCCTCGACGCTCGCCGCGCTGCGCACCGCGTCCCTGCAGATCGGGGCGATCACTACGGTGTCGGTCGTCACGGCGATCCTCGCCCGTTCCCCCGACCCCGGCGGCGTCCAGGGCTGGGTCTACGCCGTCATCGCCGTGCTGCTCGTTGCTGCCCTGCCGCTGATCACCCGCGTGCCGGAGCACCGTGGCTCGTGGTGACCCGATCGTTGCGGCCTGCGCGCGGGTTGCGGGCGGCGGAGCTGGCGCCGTCGCGCCTGCCGCAGTTGCCGGACGTACCGACGGCTACCGAGGCTGGTTTCCCGGGTATCGACGGCAGCGTCTGGCACGGTTCGTCGTACCCGCCGGCACCCCGCGAGAGATCGTCCTGAAGCTCGACGATGCCGCACAAGAGGCGCTGGCCGACAAGGAGGTGTTCGCCGGCCTGGTCAACAAGAACGCACTCGTCATCGAAGGCGGGCTGCCTGAACGGCTCGCGGCGGTGATCCACGACGACCTGGCCAAGTGGTCACGGATGGTGAAGATGACGGGCTTCAAGCCGGATTGAAGCGGATTAGGGCCTGTCGCGCTGCACGCAGTGGCCGCTGCCGCCCATGAGCTGCAACGTGGTGGCACCGGTGAGCTGCAGCCAGTCCTGCTGGCTGCGCCGGTGCATTGCGGCGAAGGCGCCGCGTCGGGGGAGCGAGTAGGCGGGGTCACGGTGCGCGGCGCGCCCGAAACGGCGCGAGCTCACGATGGTGCGTGCGTGGACGCCGCTCGGGTGTCCGCCTGCGTGGAGGTGGACACTTCCCCATGCGCCTGGCGAAACCCGGTCGGGAGAGCGCTTCCGGAGGTTGCTGCGGGCACCCGGCCGTGCACGCCACTGGCAACGCCTGCTGGACGAGCAACGGGCAGCATCGGTGGCAGGGATCGCCGAAGCCGAAGGCATGGACGTGGCGCAAGCACGCCGCGTAATACGGCGGACCCTGTTGGCCCCGGCGGTCATCGAACCGTTGGTGGGGCGCCCGGCATTGTGCTGGAGCGGGTGATGTGCCGCCTCTGGCTCAGCCATCGGGGCGCACAGACACACGCACCATCAGACGCTATCGGAGGCTGGGCGTTTCGGCACCAGTCGGCCAGCCAGACGCAGCCCGTCACGCATGTTCAGCGCCAGCAGCGTGACGTTGACGGCACCGGCCACCAACTCGAGCGCCTGCAGTGTGTAGAACGCGCGATCGAATTGCCCGGCGTTCGCCCAGGACGCAAGCCCCCAGGCACTGGGCAGCAGCACCAGCAGTCCGTTGGCGGCGACGACCTTCATCCGGCGCCCTTTGACATCGACAAGCCGCCCACGACGTGCACTCGCCAGCGAAAACCCGCTGCCGCCCGTGGCGGCCATTGCCGGAATCAACACCCACATGCCGGTCAGTATCGCGTTCTTGACAAAGGTCACACTGCCCTGATCCAGGAATAGCTCGGATACGACCGTGGCCACCCAAAAAGTGACGATGCACACAAGCGCCACAGATCCGAAAAATCCGTGCAGCTTCGATTTCATGACTTGATCTCCGGGGAAGGAACAACGGTCTGCAACTGGAGCTGGATGGATTCGAGCGTTTGCGTCGCAGCGAGCGCCTGGGCGGCCGGGGTCGCCTTGGCCAGCTCGGCTGCTGTGGCAACCCACATCGCATCGGCCTGGCGGTACAAGGCCAGGCCCTGCGGCGTCAATGCGTAGAACGGGGAGCGGCGGTGCGCGGGGTTCGACCGTGTCTCGACCAAGCCCTGCTCGAGCAACAGGTTCAGCTGCTTCTGCGCGCCTTGCCGTGTCACGCCCATGGCCTCGCCGATCAGGGGCGCTGTCAGCGGCATCTGCGCCAGCGCAATGGCTCCAAGCATTTGCCAACGGGCACTGGTCAGACCCAGTGGCTCGACCAGGCGGTCGCCCCAGTGCAACAGCAGCCCGTTGAGGCGAAACACGGTCAGCGCGAGTTCGGTGATGGCTGCAGTCCCGGGGGTTGCTGCGGGTGCGGTGACGGCTCTTTTCTTCATGGCAACCAGTTTCCAATAATGGAAACCGGTTGTCAAGTGATCCGTTCCGAGGACTGAATCGAAATCACGTCGGCAGAGGCGCGAATTGCGACGACCAGCAGCTGGCTGTTCCCGGCGACGATGGGTACGCCTGACGAGCCCCGGCGGCTGTCGCGGCGGAGCTACGCTGCAGCCTTGTGTTTCGGGGGCCGGAAGTCGCCCTTCGGCGGTGTACTCGGCGAGCATGCGAGGCCCGTGCAGAATCGCCAGCGTCGCGTCGGCTCTGCGCAGCACCACGACCTTGGCTTTCACGTAGTGACAGCGGTGGCGATCGGCCGGAATCTGCAGCTTCATCGCCGCGAAGCTCACGCAGTTGTCCTTGCCCACCGTGCGCTCGAAACGCGCGCACAGGATGTCTCGCAGCGGTGGGCCGACCCAGGCCACGAAGGCGCTGCCGTTCGCGCTTCACCGCCGTGCAGCTTCGGCACTGAACGCGGCGAACTTCGAGTTCGAGGTCGATGCGGGTGTCGCCACAGGACAGGTCCCGTGCGCGTCGGGTTCGCCGGTCGTACCAGCCCATCTGCGCCCGGCCGCAGCAGCCACAGAGCGTTTTTCCGAGCGCCGCACAAGGGTGATGACACGCGTCCTTGGATCACTGAAGACACCGCGCACCGTGGAGAGCGGACGAAAACCCGGGAAGCGATACGCATCCCGGAGCGGCCGCTGTCGCTCGAGGGCAGTAGCCATGCCAACATGTGCGCAGTTTCCAGCCCTCTCGAAAACCCCGAAGGTTCTCTGTCCACAAGGCTTCGCAGGCGATTCATGCCTTCATTTCACCCACACGACTTCCTGAAGACCGAGGAATCCATGCGCATGCACTGGCGCAGGTGCTGAACATGCAGGACTTCGCGCGCCGCTTCGTGGTCACGGTCGACCGCCGGCCGCGCGAGTGGATTCAGGCTGGTGCAGCCGAAGGTTCATTACCGGTTCGCCGATCCGCTGCTCGAGAAACGGTCGGCGGGGCGCAAGATCATGATCCGCATCGGCCCCGAGCACGCAGCGCAAATGAAGAAGGCCTTGCGCGCGCTGCGCGCCGAACTGGTGCGCTAGCGCGTCGCTCGCGTTCGCGGCAGCGACCCGAGGCTTGCGCCGACTCGGTTGCAAGCCGGTTGCCTCGATCCGGACCAACGGCAACCGGCGGCATCGACGCCCGTGCGCGCAACGGGACGAGCCGCACTTCCGCAATCTGCGCGACAGGAGATCCCCATGAGATTCGGCGTGCCTCGATCGACGTTCCTGGCGCTTGCGCTGGTGGCTGGCGCGGCTCTTGCACAGCAATCGTCGCAACCGTCGCAGCCAGCGCCGGGCACGCCTCCGCCCGCCGGGTACCGGATGGGACCGGGAATGATGGGCTACGGTCCCGGCTACGGCCCGGGGGGTGGTTACGGCTACCGGATGGGCCCCGGGATGATGGGTGGCTACGGTCCCGGCTATGGCATGGGGCCGGGGATGATGGGCGGCTACGGCCCGGGCTTCGGAATGGGCTTCGGGATGATGGGCGGCCACGGCATGATGGGCCCGGGCATCGGCCGCGCGCTCTGGGCGCTCGACCTCGACGATGCGCAGCGCAAGCAGGTGCTCGCGATCCAGGACGACCTGCGCAGGAAGCACTGGGAACTCGCGGGCAAGGCGCAGGAAGAAATGGCGAGCCTGCGTGACGCCTGGCTGGCGCCCAGGCGCGACCGCGCCGCGATCCTGGCCGGCTACAAGCGGCTGGGCGAATTGCGCCAGCAGTCGCTCGAGCAGTCGCTCGACGCCGCCGACCGCCTCGACAAGGTCCTCACCGAGCAGCAGCGCGAGCAGCTCAGGCGCTCGGGACCGTGGTGGCTCGACCGCGACGGCCAATGATCTGCCGGCGGCTGGCTCCCACACCCGGTCGCCCGGCCCGCCCGCGGCATTCGATCTCGGGGAGATCCCGACATGTGGCACGGAATGGACGGCTGGGGTTGGGGCTGGACCTGGGGCATCGGCATGGTCCACGGCCTGCTGTGGTGGATCTTCGTCATCCTCGGGATCGTGCTGCTGGTGCGCCTGCTCGCGCGCGGTGGAGGAGGCGGCGCGGCGCCACCGTCACCGCCGCCTGCGCCAGCCGAGACCGCGCTCGACATCCTGAAGAAGCGCTACGCGCGCGGCGAGATCGACAAGGCGGAGTTCGAGGAGAAGCGGCGCGACCTGCAGGCGTGAGGATGGTGGCCAAGGACGGAATTGAACCGCCGACACAAGGATTTTCAGTCCTCTGCTCTACCAACTGAGCTACTTGGCCGCCGGGGCGCAGGCCGGAACGCCGCGCCCGAAAGCGGGAAATCATAGCAGAACCGGGTCGGCGCCCGGCGTGCGTGCCGCCCTATAATGCGCCGATGCCTTCCAGCCCTGCCGCGATGCAGGCCGACGTCGCGGTCGTCGGCCGCGGCGCTGTCGGCCTGACTGCCGCGCTCGCGCTGGCGCGCATCGGGTTGCCGACCACGCTGATTGGCGCGCCGCCGTCGGTCGATGCGGGCACCGTTGCGGGCGGCGACGTCGATCCCTGGGATCTGCGCGTTTTCGCGCTGTCTCCGGCCACGCGCGCGCTGCTCGAGTCGATCGGCGTCTGGCACGCGCTCGACGCCGCACGCATCGCGCCCGTCTACGACATGCGCGTGTTTCCCGCGTTCACCTCGGATCGTGATGTGCTGCACTTCAGCGCCTACGAAGCGCGCGTGGAGGCGCTCGCCTGGATCGTCGAGCAGCGCAACCTGATGCGCGCGCTCGGGCAGGCAGTGCGTTTCGCAGGCCTGCAGATCGTCGACGAAGCTTTCGATCGCGTCGACGCCGATCCGCGCACGCTGCAGTCGGCGTCGGGCACCGTGCCCGAGCCGACGATTTCAGTCGGCCTCGAAGGCGGGCGCCGCCTGTCGGTGCGGCTGCTGGTCGGTGCCGACGGCGCGGGGTCGCGGGTGCGCGAATCGGCGGCGCTGACCTGGAGCGTCTCCGACTATCCGCAGCGCGCGCTGGTGGCGCACTTCGACACCGGGCGCCCGCATCGCGACATCGCCTGGCAGTGGTTCGGGCGCGACGGCATCCTGGCGTTGTTGCCGCTGCCGCTGCCCTGGCCGCCGGCCACGGCACCCGATGCGCCGCAGGGACGCGTCAGCATGGTCTGGTCGGCGCCGCCCGAACTGGCCGACGCGCTGCTGGCGATGACCCCCGGCGAACTCGCGGCCCGGGTGCAGCAGGCCGCCGGCGCGGCGCTCGGCACGATGAGTGCGATCTCGCGGGTGCAGGCGTTTCCGCTGCGCCTGGGTCGCGTTGTCTCGATGGTCGGGCACCGGGTGGCGCTGGTGGGCGACGCTGCGCATCTGGTGCACCCTCTGGCCGGGCAGGGCATGAACCTGGGCTTCGGCGACGTGGCGGCGCTCGTGCGCGTACTGCGCGAGGGCGCCTCCGGTGGCGATCCCGGCGATCGGCTGCTGCTGCGCCGCTACGCGCGCGCACGCGCCGAACCGGTCGCCGCGATGCGCAGCGCCACCGACGCACTGCAGCGGCTGTTCGACCCGACGCGCCGTTCGGCGCCGGCGGCGCTGGCCCCGCTGGTCGAATCGGCGCTGGCGCTCGGCTGGCGCGCAGTAGCAGGTTCGCGCTGGTTCAGGCGACAATTGGTGGCGCAGGCGGTTCGCTGACGCGTGCCGCGCCGTTTCTACCCGCGCGAGGAAGTTTGCGCAGCCGAGGATGACGCACCGATGACCGATTCGTTGAGCTTCACCCGCGTGGCCGTCGCAGCGGTTGCGCTCGTCGCCGCTCTGGCGTTCTGGGCGGCCGCGCCGTCCGCGCAGACGCAGGGCGCGACCGTTGCCGACCCGGGGGCTGCCCGCGTCAAGGCTGCGGTCGAAGGGTTCTTCAAGGGGCGCTATTCGGTCGACGAGGTCCGCAAGACGCCGATGCGCGGCATCTACGAGGTGCGCGTGCGCAACGACGTGCTGATGTACGCCGACGAAACCGGCCAGTACGTCTTCCTCGACGGCAGCCTGATCGACCTGAAGGCCGAGCGCAACCTCACGCAGGAACGCATGGAGGAACTGCTCGCGATCGACTTCGGCACGCTGCCGCTCGAGCTGGCGATCAAGCAGGTCGCGGGCAACGGCAAGCGGGTGGTGGCGGTGTTCGAGGACCCGAACTGCGGCTACTGCAAGCGCCTGCGCGCCGACCTGGTCAAGCTCGACGACCTCACGATCTACACGTTCCCGATGGCCTTCCTTGCGGCCGATTCCGAGTCCAAGGCGCGCAAGGCGCTGTGCGCGGCCGACAAGGCGCGTGCCTGGAACGACCTGCTGCTGAACAACCGCATTCCGGGCAACACCGGCACCTGCGAGACGCCGCTCGCGAAAGTGGCCGAACTCGCGCGCAAGCTAGGCATCACCGGCACGCCGGTGGTGTTCTTCGCCAATGGCAAGCGGCTGCAGGGCTACGCACCGCCCGATCGCTTCAACCGGATGCTGGCCGATTACTCGAAGGGTTGATCACCGGCTTCGCCAGCCCTTTCGGCCACAGCAGCCACATCCGCAGCGGCTGCTTCGTGCGACCGGCCAACCGGCCGGCCGCATCGTCCGCGCCCCAGAACAGATCGGCTCGCACCGCGCCGGTGATCGCCGCGCCGCGGTCCTGGCTGAGCACGGCCCGCCGCAGCGGCGCGCCGTCATCGGGGTGCGTCGAATCGATGAAGAGCAGCGCACCCGGCGGCACCTGCGCGGGGTCGGTGGCCACCGAGCGCAGCGGCGTCAGCGCCACGCCGAGTGACCCGGGCGGTCCGTCGTCGCCGTCGGGCAGTTCGCGAAAGAAGACGTAGCGGCGGTTGCGTCGCATCACCGCTGCGGCCTCGGCCGGATGCGCGCGCAGCCACGCCTTGATCGCTTCGGCGTCGACGGCTTCGGGTGCCAGCGCGCCGCGCGCGACCAGTTCGCGACCGATCGGGTAGTAGGGCTGGCCATTGTGGTCGGCAAAGCCGACGCGCATCGTGCCGCCGTCGCGCAAGCGCACGCGCCCCGAGCCCTGTATCTGCAGGAAGAAAGCCTCGACCGGGTCGTCGAGCCAGACCAGTTCGCGCCCTGCGAGCAGACGCCCGGTCTCGATTTCGGCGCGCGACGGGTAGGGCTGCAGCGTCTTTGCCGAAACGACCGTACCGGGCGAGGCGGGCAGACCCGATGCGGCGGCCGCGTCCGGCGCAGCGGCCGCGTCCGGCGAGTCGGCTGTTTTCGGCCTGGCCGCGGCGCGCAGCCGGCTGCCATCCGGGCCGCGCACCAGATCGGGCGGCCGCCGGTAGAGCGGTGCCTGGCCGTCGTGCTCGCGGTGGCGACTGCCGTCGACCACCGGTTCGTAGTAGCCGGTGAGCAGACCCGGGGCGCCGTTCTCGCGTACCAGCGGCCAGGCGGCGAACTGCGCGTCGAGCCATCCCTTCAGTGCATGGGCCGGCGGCAGGTTCGGGCACAGCGCCGGCCACGGCTGCGGCGGATGCGGCAGCGCACACTGACGCTCGATCGCGCGGTGCAACCCGGCGAGCGAGTCGTCATACCATCCGGGCAGCTGGCTGGGCGCGAGCGGCAGGGACTGCGCTGCGGTGCAAACGGCCGGAGTGATGGCGGCCAGCAGCAGTATGGCTCGCGTGCGCCGGAACACCGGGGCGGCCAGCCCGGCGACTCGCCCGGCCGCCAGCCAGCCGACCAGCGAGCTAGAATCGCCCGCATGGACGAGGCGTGGATCCTGTTCGCCGAAGCCGGCGGCGTGCTGGCGCTGATGGTGTTCTTCGTCTGGTGGACGATGCGCGGCCGGAAGTGACGCACGGCGCATGGGCGCGCGGTTCATCAGTGCAGCGTGCGCGGCATGCTGAGCGCGAACTCCTCGATCGGTACCTCGAAGCGGTGCCCGTCCTCGGCCACGAAGAAGTAGCTGCCGCGCATCGCGCCGGTGGGTGTGGCGATCTGGCTGCCGCTGGTGTATTCGAAGCCCGCGCCCGGCTCGAGCAGCGGCTGCTGCCCGACCACGCCCAGCCCCTGCACCTCGATCACCCGATCGCTGTCGTCGCGGATGATCCAGTGGCGGCTGATCAGCTGCGCCGCGACGTTGCCGGTGTTGGTGACGCGTATGGTGTACGCGAACGCGTATTGCGCATCTTCGGGTTTCGACTGCTCGGGCAGGTAGGCCGCCTGCACGTCGACGCGGAACTGGTAGCGCTTGTCGGTCACGGGAATCGGGGTCGGGAAGGGCACTAGAATCGCGATTGTAGACAAGGCGGGGCTGCGCCCCTCATCCGACCACGGGCAGGACTCCACCATGACGCAGGCCTTTCGCATCGCACCGAGCATCCTGTCGGCCGATTTCGCGCGACTCGGCGAAGAGGTGCGCGCTGTCGAGGCCGCCGGTGCCGACCTGATCCACTTCGACGTGATGGACAACCACTACGTGCCGAACCTCACCATCGGGCCGCTGGTGTGCGAGGCGCTGCGCCCGCACGTGCAGATCCCGATCGACGTGCACCTGATGGTCAGCCCGGTGGACCGCATCGTCGGGGACTTCGCCAAGGCGGGCGCGAACCTGATCAGCTTCCACCCGGAGGCGTCCGGCCACGTCGACCGCACGCTGCAACTGATCCGCGACTGCGGTTGCCGCGCCGGGATCGTGTTCAACCCGGCCACGCCGCTTTGCCATCTCGACCACGTGATGGACAAGCTCGATCTGATCCTGCTGATGTCGGTGAATCCGGGCTTCGGCGGGCAGAAGTTCATTGCGGCCACGCTGCCGAAGATCCGCGCCGTGCGCGCGCGCATCGACGCGCACGTCGCCGCCGGTGGCCAGTCGATCTGGCTCGAGGTCGACGGCGGCGTGAAGGTCGACAACATCGCCGAGGTGGCGCGCGCCGGCGCCGACGCCTTCGTCGCGGGCTCGGCGGTGTTCGGCGCCGCCGATGCCGACGGCGGCTACCGTGGCGTGTTCACCAGGCTGCGTGCGGCGCTGGCGTCGGTCTGAGACCGCGCGAGCCTGTGGCCGTGCGCCTCTTCCGTGCCCGCGGGGCGGCCATCGACCTCGACGGCACGCTGCTCGACACGGTTGCCGACCTCGCCGCGGCGATCAACGCGATGCTCGCCGATTTCGGACGGCCTGCGCTGCCCGAGTCGGCAGTGCGCAGCTTCGTCGGCAAAGGCGCACGCATCCTCGTGCACCGCGCACTGTCGGGCTCGCTGGACGGGCGCGTCGACGATGCGAGTGCCGTGCGCGCCATGCAGTCGTTCGAATGGCACTACGAGCGCGAGAACGGCCGTTCGGCGAAGCTGTTCCCGAACGTGGTCGAGGGTCTGGCCGCGATGCGCGCCGGCGGCTTGCGGCTCGCCTGCGTGACCAACAAGCCGCAGGTCTTCGCCGACGCGCTGCTCGAGCGCACCGGGCTGGCCGCGCAGTTCGAGTTCGTCATTGGCGGGGACGTGCTGCCGCGAAGCAAGCCCGATCCGATGCAGCTGCACCACGCCTGCGAGCGGCTCGGACTCGCGCCGTCGCAGATGGTGGCGATCGGCGATTCGTTGAACGACGCGCAGGCCGCGCGCGCGGCCGGCATGCCGGTGATGATCGTGCCGTACGGCTACAACGAAGGGCTGCCGGTGAGCGCCATCGACGCCGACGCGGTCGTCGCCGACCTGCTCGAGGCGGCCGCGCGCATCGAAGCCGGTTGACGCCTGCGCCGGCGGTGGTGTTATAGTCCGCGACGTCCGGAAACACCCTGGACTTCTTCCCCCTCGTCTTCGCCCTCATGTCCAAGCTTCAGGAACTTCGCCCGGCCCGCAACGCCAACGGTTGGCGTCGTTGGCGCTGGTGGTGCCGGCACTGATCGCCACGCACCGGCCAAGCCGCTAGCGCCCGCGCGGCGCCGCATCCACGGCCGGGTTTCCTGAAACATCGCCTGGTGCCCCTCGGAGGGCGCCTCCGGGCCCGTAGCGGACCCGGCCGCAGTGCCGCGAGGGAGTCATGACCGAAATCGAATTCCGGGCGATCGCCGCCCAGGGCTACAACCGCATTCCGCTGCTGCTGGAGTGCTTTGCCGACCTCGACACCCCGCTGTCGCTGTACCTGAAGCTGGCGCAGCAGCCGTACAGCTTTCTGCTCGAATCGGTGGTGGGCGGCGAGCGCTTCGGGCGCTACTCGTTCATCGGCCTGCCGGCGAACACGATCATCCGCTCGACCGCCGATGGCGCCGAGGTGGTGAAGCACGGCGCGACGATCGAGCGCTTCCGGGGCAATCCCCTCGACTTCGTCGATGCCTGGCAGAAGCGTTTCAAGGTGGCGGTGCGCCCTGGCCTGCCGCGCTTCTGCGGCGGGCTGGCCGGCTATTTTGCCTACGACGCGGTGCGCCACATCGAGCCGCGCGCGGCCGGGCGCGACAAGCGCGACCCGGTCGGCGTCCCCGACGTGTTCCTGCTGCTCACCGAAGAACTCGCGATCGTCGACAACGTGACCGGCAAGATCTACCTGATGGTCTATGCCGATCCCGCCGAGGGCGAGGCCTACCAGCGTGCCCGCAAGCGCCTGCGCGAGCTCTACGCGCAGTTGTCACGGCCGCTGGCGATGCCTTCGCCCGAGCCGGGCGTCGAGACCGGCACGCGTCGCGAATTCGCCCGGGACGACTATCTCGCGGCCGTCGCGCGCGCCAGGGAATACATCACGGCCGGCGACGTGATGCAGGTGCAGGTCGGCCAGCTGATCGAAAAGCCGTTCCGTGATTCGCCGCTGACGCTGTACCGCGCGCTGCGCTCGATCAATCCGTCGCCGTACATGTACTTCTACGACCTCGGCGGGTTCCACATCGTCGGCGCGTCGCCCGAGATCCTCGTGCGCCAGGAGCGCCAGCCCGACGGCGACCGCATCACCATCCGCCCGCTGGCGGGCACGCGCCGCCGCGGCGCCACGCCGGCGCAGGACGAGGCACTCGCGCAGGAACTGCTCGCCGACCCGAAGGAGATCGCCGAGCACGTGATGCTGATCGATCTCGCGCGCAACGACGTCGGCCGCATCGCCGAGACCGGCAGCGTGCGGGTGACCGACCGGCTGGCGATCGAGAAGTACTCGCACGTGATGCACATCGTCTCGAACGTCGAGGGCCAGCTGAAGCCGGGCACGGGGCCGATCGACGTGCTGCGCGCGACTTTCCCGGCAGGCACGCTCACCGGTGCGCCGAAGATCCGTGCGATGCAGATCATCGACGAACTCGAGCCGACCCGTCGCGGCATCTACGGCGGCGCCTGCGGCTACATCTCGTTTCTCGGCGACCTCGAACTCGCGATCGCGATCCGCACCGCGGTGGTCAAGGACGGCACGCTGTACGTGCAGGCCGCCGCCGGCATCGTCGCCGACTCGGTGCCCGAGAACGAGTGGCAGGAGACCGAGAACAAGGCGCGTGCGGTGCTGCGCGCGGCCGAGCTGGTGCAGGCCGGCCTGGATGGCCAGATCTGAGGCGGCGGGAGACGAAGATGCTGCTGATGATCGACAACTACGACAGCTTCACCTGGAACCTGGTGCAGTACTTCGGCGAGCTGGGCGAGGAGGTGCGCACGGTGCGCAACGACGCGATCACGCTCGACGGGATCGCCGCGCTCGCCCCGGCGCGCATCGTGATCTCGCCGGGCCCGTGCACGCCGGCCGAGGCCGGCATTTCGCTGCCGCTGATCACGCGTTTCGCGGGCCGCATCCCGATCCTCGGCGTCTGCCTGGGACACCAGGCGATCGGCGCCGCGTTCGGTGGGCGCGTGGTGCGCGCGAAGCAGGTGATGCACGGCAAGACCTCGGCGATCCGCCACGACGGGGCTGGCGTGTTTCGCGGACTACCCGATCCGTTCACCGCGATCCGCTATCACTCGCTGGCGGTCGAGCGCGAGACGCTGCCGGGCTGCCTCGAAGTCACTGCCTGGACCGACGACGGCGAAATCATGGGTTTGCGTCACCGTGAATGGCGCGTCGAGGGCGTGCAGTTCCACCCCGAATCCATCCTCAGCGAGCACGGCCACGCGCTGCTCGCCAATTTCCTGGAGAACTGAAATGACGATCACTGCGCAGGAAGCGCTCACCCGTTGCATCGAGCATCGCGAGATCTTCCACGACGAGATGCTGACGCTCATGCGCCAGATCATGAGCGGCGGGATGTCGCCGACGATGATGGCGGCCATCCTGATGGGCTTGCGGGTGAAGAAGGAGACGATCGGCGAGATCAGCGCCGCGGCGCAGGTGATGCGCGAGTTCGCCCACAAGGTCGACGTCGACGGCGGCGCGCACTTCCTCGACGTGGTCGGCACCGGCGGCGACGGCTCGCACACCTTCAACATCTCCACCGCATCGACCTTCGTGGTCGCGGCGGCCGGCGCGACGGTGGCCAAGCACGGCAACCGCAGCGTCTCGTCGAAGTCGGGCGCCGCCGACGTGCTCGAGGCGCTGGGGGCCGACATCATGCTGGCCCCCGCGCAGGTGGCCGACTGCATCCGCGCCACCGGGGTCGGCTTCATGTTCGCGCCCAATCACCACCCGGCGATGAAGAACGTCGCGCCGGTGCGCCGCGAACTGGGCGTGCGCACCATCTTCAACATCCTCGGACCGCTCACCAATCCGGCCGGGGCGCCGAACATCCTGATGGGCGTGTTCCACCCCGACCTGGTCGGCATCCAGGTGCGCGTGATGCAGCGGCTGGGCGCGCGGCACGCGATCGTCGTCTGGGGCAAGGACGGCATGGACGAGGTCTCGCTCGGCGCCGCGACGATGGTCGGCGAACTGAAGAACGGCGAGGTGAGCGAGTACGAGATCCATCCGGAGGACTTCGGCCTGTCGATGATCAGCAACCGCGGCCTGCGGGTGGCCGACGCGCTCGAATCGAAGGAGATGGTGCTCGAGGCGCTGTCGAACCAGCCGGGCACGCCGCGCGAGATCGTCACGCTGAACGCGGGCACGGCCCTCCATGCGGCCGACGTGGTCGACTCGATCGCAGCCGGCATCGCGCTGGCGCGCGAGACGATCGCATCGGGCGCGGCGCGTGCCCGGCTCGACGCGTTCGTGCAGTTCACGCAGCGCTGCGCGGGGCAGGGTCATGGCTGAGGACGTCCTGGCGCGCATCGTCGCCGTCAAGCGCGAGGAAGTGGCGGCGGCGCGTCGGCTGCAAAGCGACGCCGGGCTGCGCGCGCAGGCCGAGGCGGCATGCGGCGCGCAACCCGTACGCGGCTTCGAGCGCGCGCTGCGCGCGAAGATCGCGGCCGGCCGCGCAGCCGTCATCGCCGAGATCAAGCAGGCGAGCCCGAGCAAGGGCCTGCTGCGCGACCCCTTCGATCCGCCGGCGATCGCCGCCCGCTACGCCGCGCACGGCGCGGCCTGCCTGTCGGTGCTCACCGACGAGCGCTTCTTCCGGGGCTTGCTCGACGACCTGCGGGCCGCGCGTGCGGCGTGCGCGCTGCCGGTGCTGCGCAAGGATTTCGTCGTCGACGCCTGGCAGGTCTACGAGGCGCGCGCGAACGGCGCCGACTGCATCCTGCTGATCGTCGCGGCGCTCGACGACGCGCAACTCGCCGAATTCGTATCGATCGCCCGTGCGCTGTCGATGGACGTGCTGGTCGAGGTGCACGATGCGGCCGAACTCGATCGCGCGCTCGCGCTGGGCACGCCGCTCGTAGGCATCAACAATCGCAACCTGCGCAGCTTCGAGGTCTCGCTCGATACCACGCTGGCGCTGCTGCCGCGCATCCCGCCCGACCGGCTGGTCGTCACCGAGAGCGGCATCCTGGCCCCGGCCGACGTGGCACGGATGCGGCAGGCCGGCGTGAACGCGTTCCTGGTCGGCGAGGCGTTCATGCGCGCGCCCGACCCCGGCGAGGCGCTGGCGGCGCTGTTCGGCTGAGCAGGCCGACGCTGCTCGCGCGTCAGGGTGCTCGGCTGGCGCGGGCCGGCCGGCTCCCGCCCAGCCACCCGGCGAGCAGCCGCGCCGCGCGCGCCCCGGGCCTTGGCGCGAGCTTCAGCTTCGCATCGGTCGCCGGCGGCGCGTCGAGTTCGATTTCGCAGTCGAACAACTCGTCGCGACGGAATGCGTGCACGCGCAGCCGGTCTCCCGGCTTGCGGCGCGCAAGCAGCGCCTTCAGCGCGCGCTCGTCGATGCGCAGGCCGTCGACAGCCACCAGCGTGTCGCCGGCCGAAAGACCGGCGCGTTGCGCCGCCTGGCCGGTGTAGGCGGTCGTGATCGTCAACTGGCCCTCGCGCGTGGCGAGCTTGGCGCCGAGCGAAGCCGGCCCCTGGTCGCCCGGACCGAATCCGGGCTCGACGCCCACCGCCCGCAGCAGCGGCACGAGCGACAGCTCCGCCGTGCCGTAGGCCCAGCTGCGGATCTGCGCGTCGAGCCGCAGGCCGGTCGCTTCTTCGAGCAGGCGCGGAAACTCGTCTTCGGCGAGTCCTTCGCGCCGTGCGAAGAAGTCGCGCCCGTAGCGCCTCCACATCAGCCGCATCGCGTCGTCGAGCGAGCGTTTCCCGCCGGTACGGATGCGGATCGTCAGGTCGAGCGCCAGCGCCACCAGCGAGCCCTTCGCGTAGTAGCTGGCGATCGCATTCGGCGAGTTCTCGTCCTGCCGGTAGTACTTGATCCATGCATCGAAGCTCGACTCGGCCACGCTCTGAACCCGCCGGCCCGGGCCGCGCATCACGCCGCTGATCGTCTTCGCGAGCAAACCCAGGTACGCGTCGTGGTCGATGACGCCGGAGCGCACCAGCATCAGGTCGTCGTAGTACGAAGTGAAGCCCTCGAAGATCCACAGCAGCCGCGTGTAGTTTTCCTGCTGCAGGTCGTAGTGCGCGAACACTGCCGGCTTGATCCGCTTGACGTTCCAGGTATGGAAGTACTCGTGGCTCGCCAGCCCGAGGAAGCTGCGATAGCCGTCGGACGTTTCGCGCTGGCCGCGCCACGGCAGGTCGTTGCGCGCGCAGATCAGCGCGGTGCTCGAGCGGTGTTCGAGGCCCCCGTATCCGTCGCCGACCGCCATCACGAGGAAGAGGTAGCGCTCGACCGGCGCGCGGCGCGTGTGCGGCTCGAACAGGCGTACCTGCTGCGCGCAGACGCGTGCGAGATCGCGACACAGCCGCGCGGTGTCCGCATCGTGGCGTCCGGTGATCGCGACTTCGTGGCGCACGCCTCCTGCTTCGAAGCCGGCGAGCGTGAAGCGTCCCATCTCGACCGGGTGATCGACGAGTTCGTCGTAGTCGGCCGCGCGATAGCGACCGAAGCCGTGGCGGCGCGCACCCGCCCCGGGCAGGGTCGTGGCCACGCGCCAGCCGGCGCAGTCGTCGCCCGCCGGCGGCTCGATCCACACCTCGCAGGGCTGGTGTTCCTGGCCCAGCACCCTCAGGAACACGCTGGTGCCGTTGAAGAAGCCGTGCGTCGCGTCGAGGTGTGCCGCGCGTACCGACAGGTCCCAGGCATAGACCCGGTAGACGAGGGTCAGCGGGCCGTCGCAGCGCGCTGCCTGCCAGGTGTGCTTGTCGAGCTTGCGCAGGCGCAGCGCGCGCGTGTCGCCGCCGCGCGCGTCGATCGAGACCACGTGTCGCGCGAACTCGCGGATCCTGTAGCTGCCCGGGATCCAGGCGGGCAGCGCGACGCGCTGGCCCTGCGGATCGGGCTGCGCGATCGTCAGCGTGACCTCGAACAGGTGCGCGTGCGGATCGATCGGGGCGATCCGGTACGACACCGACTCGACGCCGCGCCGAGGCGCAGCGCCCGCGGAACTGCGCGCCGCCCCTGCGCCGCGGCGCGCCACGTCTGCGGGCGGGCGCTTCGCTGGCGCGCTCAACGGTTCACGTCGACTGCGACGCGGCCGCGCACCTTGCCGGCCAGCATCTCCGGAGCGAGCCTCAGCGCATCGTCGAGCCCGACCACGGTGGTGATCCGCTCGATCTGCGCTGGATCGAGGTCGCCCGCCAGTCGCTTCCAGGCTTCGCGCCGGTCCTCCATCGGGCACATCACCGAATCGACGCCGATCAGGGCCACGCCGCGCAGGATGAACGGCGCGACCGTCGCCGGGAGGTCCATGCCGCCGGCCAGCCCGCAGGCGGCGACCGTGCCGCGATACCTGACCTGCGCGCAGGCGTTGGCCAGCGTGTGCGAACCCACCGCGTCGATCACGCCGGCCCAGCGCTCCTTCTGCAGCGGCTTGCCGGGCGCCGACAGCGCCGCGCGGTCGATCACTTCGGCGGCGCCGAGCGCGCGCAGGTAGTCGGCCTCGTTCGCGCGGCCGGTCGAGGCGACCACGCGAAAGCCCAGCCGCGCGAGCAGCGCGATCGCCACGCTGCCCACACCGCCCGCAGCGCCGGTCACGAGGATCTCGCCTTGTGCGGGCACCACGCCGCGCCGTTCGAGTGCCATCACGCACAGCATCGCCGTGTAGCCGGCCGTACCGATCGCCATTGCGCGGCGCGCATCGATATCCGCGGGCATCGCGACCAGCCAGTCGCCCTTCAGGCGCGCGCGCTGCGCGAGGCACCCCCAGTGGGATTCACCCACCCCCCAGCCGTTGAGAATCACGCGGTCGCCGGCGGCGAAGCGCGGATGCGCGCTCGATTCGACGACGCCGGCGCCGTCGATGCCCGGCACCATCGGCCAGCGGCGCACCACCGGGGACCGATTGGCAAGCGCGAGCGCATCCTTGAAGTTGATCGTCGAATACTCGATGCGCACCGTGACGTCGGCATCGGGCGTGGCCGCCGCGAGTTGGTCGTCGGTCAGTAGCCTGCGGGTCGCGGAGAAACCGTCACCGGACTTCTCCAGGTAGAGCGCGTCGAACATCGGTGGATCTCCTGAAAGCAGCCGCTCGAAGCGGGCTATTTTGCCCGCTTCGCCGCCGGATGGTGATTTCCGCGAGACCGCCGGCGCGGCCGCGCTCCGGGTGCGCCGCCGGCGGCGGGTACACTCGGCGGAGCGTGCCCTCCGTTCGTCCGGCCGGCACCGGCGATGCCGCGGCAGGCATCGACACTCGTCTCATGCACAGGAGCCCGCATTGCGGATCACCCGATGAACTCCGACCGCGTGCCTGAATCCCGGCCGTTCCGGGCAACGGCGATTGCGCTGCTGCTGGCTACGAGCCTCGTGGCTTGCGGCGGCGGGTCGAGCAGCGGGCACGGCCCTTTCGTTCCGGCCCCGATCGCCTGCGACTGGGCATCGGTATCGAGCCCCGACGGCTTCGCGATCGGTATGTGCGCATCCACGGCCACCGGCGTGTTCGTCGATGTCGGGAGCGCGGTGACGATGCCGCTGCCCACCGACAGTTACAACCTCACGCTGGATTTCCCGACAGCGCTCGATTCGAACGATGGTTCCACCGCTTTCACCAGCGCAAACCTGACCCCGCCGGAATGGGGTCGCAACCTGCTCGGTGCGCTGCAGGGGATCTCCTACGAGATGCCGCTCGACCGGGACCTGAAGTCACCTTACGCCGCGCTGACCGACTTCCACGGGGCGGCCGGATACCTCTACGGTCCGCCGTGGTTGCCGCCGCAACTCGAATACGTTCGCTTCGGCACCTGGGAGAAGGTGCCGACCGGCAACGAGGGTTTCGTAGGCCCCTGGTATGCGCGAACGTCGGGCATCGTGAAGAACTTCTGGCCGCTCGGTTCCGTCGATCGCGTCTACCGCGGCTATGTCGCCGGCGCGATCGGACCGGGCGAAGACGGCAGTCCGTACCTGCAGCGTCTGCGCAGCTTCAGTGCACCGATCGAGGTCGTCGTCGACGGCAACGGTCGGGTCGTCTCGGCCGCGCTGGGCACGATCGTGATGCCCTACTACGACGCGAATGCGCAACCCGGGTTCGAAGCTCTGGCGGTCGATCCGCCGAGGCTGCTGCCGTCGATGACCGATGTGCCCGACGGCGTGCTGACGGGTTCGGTGGTTTCCGCTGCCGGCCCGGACGCCGACGTCGTCGATGGCCGCTTCGAGGCCCATTACTTCGGTCCGGCCGCCAGGCGCGGCCACGAACTCGCCGGGCGCTTGCGCTTGCGCACCAGCAACGGGCTGGTCGCCATCGGCGCGTTCGGTGCGCAGTTCGTGCCCGCGGTGCCGTGAGGCGTTGCGGCGCTCAGCGCCCCCGCTTGTCGACCACCCGCCTGGCCTTGCCCACCGAGCGCTCGATCGCGCCCGGTGGTTCCACCCGTACCGCGACGGTCACGCCGATGTAGGTCTTGACGGCGTGCTCCAGCGCGGCGGCCGCGCCGACGGCGTCCGAGCCGTCGTGATGTTCGCCGGCCTTCAGTTCGACGCGCACGGTCAGCGCGTCCATCGGCCCGTCGCGCGTGAGTTCGCAGACGTAGTGCGGCGCCAGGTTGGGCCGTTGCAGGATCAGCTCCTCGATCTGCGACGGAAACACGTTCACGCCACGCACGATCATCATGTCGTCGGAGCGGCCGGTGATCTTCTGCATGCGCCGCATGGTGCGGGCGCTGCCCGGCAGCAGACGGGTGAGATCGCGGGTGCGATAGCGCACGATCGGCAGCGCTTCCTTCGACAACGACGTGAACACCAGTTCGCCGAACTCGCCGTCGGGCAGGACTGCACCGGTCTGTGGATCGACGATCTCGGGATAGAAGTGGTCCTCCCAGATCGTCGGGCCGTCTTTCGTTTCGAGGCACTCGCAGGCCACGCCGGGCCCCATCACCTCGGACAGGCCGTAGACGTCGACCGCGTCGATCGCCAGGCGTTTCTCGATCTCGGCGCGCATCTCGTTGGTCCATGGCTCGGCGCCGAAGATGCCGATGCGCAGGCTGGTGGCGCGCGGATCGAGCCCCTGGCGCTCGATCTCGTCGGCGATCGCCAGCATGTAGCTCGGCGTGACCAGAATGACGGCGGGCCTGAAGTCGGTGATCAGTTGCACCTGTCGCTCGGTCTGCCCACCGCCGAACGGGATCACGGTCAGGCCCAGTCGCTCGGCGCCGTAATGCGCGCCCAGCCCGCCGGTGAACAGCCCGTAGCCGTAGCTGACGTGGGCGATGTCGCCGGGGCGGGCGCCGGCAGCGCGGATCGAGCGCGCCATCAGGTCGGCCCATGCGTCGATGTCGCGCGCGGTGTAGCCGACCACCGTGGGCTTGCCGGTCGTACCGCTGGAGGCGTGGACGCGCGCCACCTTTTCGCGCGGCACCGCGAACATGCCGAACGGATACGTCTCGCGCAGGTCGACCTTGGTGGTGAACGGAAACCGCGCGAGATCCCCGAGCGAGTTCAGGTCTTCGGGCCGGACCCCCGCGGCGTCGAACTTCGCGCGGTAGTGCGCGACGTTGCGGTACGCGTGGTCGAGCGACCAGCGCAGTCGCTGCAACTGCAGCGCGCGCAGTTCGTCGACGCTCGCCCGCTCGATTGGTTCGAGCGGGAACCCTCCGGCCGAAACCATCGCTGCGGCGACCTTGCTGCTCATGGGCACTCCTCCGATCGATCCTGCGCAGGTGCCGGCCTGCGTCCGTTATCCGCGACCGTCCGATCTTAAACCTTGCGCGGCCGTCCGGCGCCGCACCCGGCCTGCGCGGTGTGCGCGACTGGCGCGGCATGCGTGGCAGAATCGGCGATGACGACCGGCGCGATGCTTGCCCGCGGGTGAGGGGCCGGCGTCTTTCTTCCACCGTCGATGGCGCCGCCTGCCGGCACCCGTCGATGCACCCGCCCGCAGTGCGGGCGCCACGAGGAGCACTGCGCATGTCCTACGAAAACATCCTGGTCGAAATCCGCGGCCGGGTCGGCCTGGTCACGCTCAACCGGCCCAGGCAGCTCAATGCGCTCAACGACCGCCTGATGGACGAACTCGGTGCCGCACTGGCTGACTTCGATGCCGACGACGGCATTGGCGCCATCGTCATCACCGGCAGCGACAAGGCGTTTGCCGCCGGCGCCGACATCGCCGCGATGGCCGCCTGGGGCTACATGGAGGTGTTTCGCAACGAGTACATCACGCGCAACTGGGAGACGCTGCGGCGTATCCGCAAGCCGGTGATCGCCGCCGTGGCCGGCTATGCGCTCGGGGGCGGCTGCGAACTGGCGATGATGTGCGACATCGTGATCGCCGCCGACACCGCGAAGTTCGGCCAGCCCGAGATCCGCCTCGGGGTGATTCCGGGCGCCGGCGGCACCCAGCGCCTGCCGCGCGCGATCTCGAAAGCCAAGGCGATGGATCTGTGCCTGACGGCCCGGAACATGGACGCGGCGGAAGCCGAGCGCGCCGGGCTGGTGTCGCGCGTCGTGCCGGCCGAGCGGCTGCTCGACGAGGCGCTCGAGGCCGCGACCACCATCGCCGGGTTTTCACTGCCCTCGCTGATGATGGCCAAGGAGGCGATCAATCGCGCCTACGAGATGCCGCTCTCGGAGGGCATCGTGTTCGAGCGCCGTCTGTTCCACTCGCTGTTCGCCACCGAGGATCAGAAGGAAGGGATGGCCGCGTTCGTCGAAAAGCGCAAGCCGCGGTTCCGTCACCGCTGAGGCGAGGCAGCAGGCGCGCGACCCGGGCCGACGGGCGCACGGTGGCCGGCGACTGCAGCGCGTGCCTGACGCGGTGTGCCTGACGCGGTTTGCGGACTTCCCGGGTTGTCGCTATACTTTCGGGTTGCGCAGTGCTCGGGCATTACGCAACCGGCAAGGCCTCACCGCAAAGGCGGGAAGGGCGGGAAGGCGGAACGGAAAGCCGACGGTAACGGTGGTCAGGTTGACACGGTTTCATGAAGCATCCATACTCTCCCTTCTCTGCTGACCGCGCATCGATGCAAACGCAGCGCGGTCGATGATCTTTAAAAATCAACAGCCGATAAGTGTGGGCGTTCGGGCGAACGCGCCAAGCCGAAGGTTCTCACGGACCCGAGGCGGGTTCCAGGCCGGACTCGTTCCGGTGTGGATCTCGGAAAATCGAACGCTCACACGGTAAAAGAACATCCATTGGGCAACCAATGAATGTCGATTCCGTTGAGCAGGCCTGGAAACAGGCCAACCAAGAGATCGAACTAAAGAGTTTGATCCTGGCTCAGATTGAACGCTGGCGGCATGCCTTACACATGCAAGTCGAACGGCAGCACGGGGGCAACCCTGGTGGCGAGTGGCGAACG
>JAJTYR010000010.1 GCA_021463505.1 Burkholderiaceae bacterium
CTGATTCATCGTCGCTGCATCGTCCGGGTCGCATCACCCCATCGACCTGCAAACCCAGGACTTGATTACTCTTGACGATTGCGACCATACGAGGGCCTGCATGATCCTCGTCACGGGCGGCTGCGGCTTCATCGGCGCACGATTCGTGCTCCACTGGCTCGCCGGAGAACCGGTGCCGCTGTACGGCGGCGGATTCGCGGTGCGCGACTGGCTGCACGTCGACGACCACGTCGCCGCCCTGGTCGCGGTGCTCGAACACGCGGCGCCGGGCCAGTCGTACCACGTCGCAGGCCACCAGACGATGACCAGACTCGCATCGATCGAACGGCCCGTCGAGGCGTTCCGGGTCGAGACGCGCGACCGCCCCGGCCACGATCGGCGCCAGGCGATGGACGACAGCAAGGTACGCAGCCGGACCGGCGCGCCGCGCGCATCGCTGCGCGTGCTGCTGCTCGGTGGCCACGGTCGCCTGGGCAGCGCGATCGCAGCCCGCTTCGGCCCGCAGTCGCGTGCCCTGGCCGACGGCCGCATCGAACTGCTCGCCCCCGCGCGACGCGAGCTGGCGCTCGACCCGAAAGCACCCGCCGAAGCCGCTACCCGCTGGTACGCTCGCTGGCGCCCCGACGTCGTCGTGAACTGCATCGCGCTCAGCGACGTCGATCGCTGCGCGCGCGAACCCGTCTCGGCAGCGCAGCTCAATGCGGCGCTGCCCGCAGCGCTGGCGCGCGCGGCCGCCCGCAGCGGCGCGCGGCTGATCCACTTCTCGACCGACTACGTGTTCGACGGCGCGCTGCGCCGCCCCTATCGCGAAGACGACGCGCCCGGCCCGCTGTCGGTCTACGGCGCTACCAAGCTCGACGGCGAACGCGCGATCGCCGATGCAGGCTGCCGTCACTGGATCTTCCGGATCAGCTGGTTGTACGGCGCGGCGCAGAGCAACCTCTCGGCGATGCTGCTCGAACCCGCCAGCGCTGGCCGCACGATCCGGCTCGCGAGCGACCGGCTGGGCGCTCCGAATCCGGTGCAACTGCTGGCGCAAGAGGTGACAGATTGCGTCGCGCGCGACGTCCTGCCCGGCGCGGCGCCGCCGCTCGCCCCGTCTGGCCTCTATCACCTGTCCTGCCACGGTGCGACCAGCTGGTACGACTTCGGCGTCGCATTCGTTCGCGAGGCGATCCGCACGGGCCGGCTCGCAGCGGCACGCGCCCCGAAGCTCGAAGGCTTCGCCGAGGCCACGCTCGCACGGCCCGCGCAGCGGCCGGCGTATTCGGCGCTCGACCCATCGCGCTACGAGTCGAGCTTCGGCAGGGTGATGCCGCACTGGGAGGCGGCGATTGCAACCGCACTCGGTCGTCAGTGAACCTCGATGGACAGATCGCGCATCAGCGCGAGCATGCGCTCGCGCTGCCCGGTCCGCTTGAAGCGCACCCGGTCGATACCGAAGGCGGCGATCCGCACGTCGGGGCCGTAGATCTGGCGAGCCAGGAACAGCACGGTCGAGCAGCACCCGGCGACGAGCGTATAGCGCTGGTGCGCCAGGTAGCTCTCCAGCGGCTCGTCGATCCGCAATTCCCGGTAGCCCGGCTCGCGCAATTCGTGCCGCGCACCCTCGCGCGGATGCGCCTTGTAGTCGACCGGCCCGGGCTGCACCTGCCCGAGCCACTCGGAGATCGCGAGCGAGACGGACGCGCGATCGCCCTCGCTCATCAGGCCGAAGTCGGTCAGCGGCTGGCCGACAACCAGCGCTCGCGGCACGGTCTGTGCGCCAGACGGCGGCGCTTCGACCAGCGGGCCGAGCACGATCGTGCGCACGGGATCGTACTCGTGCGGCAATCCCGCCAGCACATAGATCACGTCGATGAAGGGCGCGTCCGACCCGATGCGATCGCCCGAGTAGCGCCAGTAGTCCAGGCGTGGGCTCACCAGCCGGCGCAAACCGCGCAAGCGTTGCGCGAACCGCCTGGCGTGGTTCAGAGGATGGCGCTGCACGTTCAGCAGGCCGTCCGGCAGGATGCGCGCGAGCATTGCCCTGGCGCCGGTCAACCGGGGCAGCCCGCGCAGGAAATAGTTGATCGCCTCGGTGTCGTAGACCGGGCTGTGCAGCACCAGGGTGTCGGTGCGTCCGATCACGTGCGCGACCCGGCGCAGGTTCTCGAGCAGGCGGCGATGTCGCCCGAACAACCCCGGCAGCGGCTCGAAGCGCGGCCAGGGGATGTAGACGGTCGCGTCCCAGTCCGCGTGCCGCACCAGCGGCTCGAGCGAGCGGCTGTAGTAGACGAGCACGCGGCGCGCGCCCGCCTCGTGGTCCAGCGCGACGCGGCGGGCAGCCAGGTAGTGCAGCGGCGACGCCGCGAAGAAGACTGCGACGCGTGGCATGCCGCGCGTCACCCACCCCGCAGGATCGACCGCATCGTGTCGATCACGCGCTGCTGCTGCGCGCCCGACAGGTTCGATCCCGAAGGCAGGCACAGGCCGCTTGCGAACAACCGATCCGACACCGATGCGTCACCGTGGCTGAAGTACTCGCAGTGGGCGAACAGCGGCTGCAGGTGCATCGGCTTCCACAGCGACCGGGCCTCGATCAGCTCGGCGCCGAGTCGCGCGACGAATGCCTGCGCGCTCATGCGCGTGCTGCGGGGATCGAGCGTACACGCCGTCAGCCAGCGCGTCGAGAAACTCCAGGGCGGCTCGGGCATCCATTGGAGCGCCGGCAGGTCTGCCAGCCCCTCCCGGTAACGCTCGAAGACCGCGCGGCGCGCCGCTACCCGCTCGTCGAGTACCTTCAGTTGACCGCGCCCGACCCCGGCCAGGATGTTGCTCATCCGGTAGTTGTAGCCGATCTCGCTGTGCTGGTAGTGCAGCGCCGGATCGCGGGCCTGGGTCGCGAGGAAGCGCGCCCGCTCGACCAGCGCCGCGTCGTCGGACACCAGCATGCCGCCGCCCGAGGTGGTGATGATCTTGTTGCCGTTGAACGAGAACACGCCGATGCGCCCGCCGGTGCCGCTCGCGCGCCCCTTGTAGCGCGCGCCCAGCGACTCGGCCGCGTCCTCGACGATCGGCACGCCATGGCGATCGCACAACGCGCGCAGTGGATCGAGGTCGGCACTCTGTCCGTACAGGTTCACGACCACCACCGCCTTCGGCAGCCTGCCCGCCTTCACCGCAGCGTCGAACGCGCGCCCGAGCGCCGCCGCCGACATGTTCCAGCTGTGCGGCTCCGAGTCGATGAACACCGGCTCGGCACCCTGGTAGACGATCGGGCTGGCGCTGGCGACGAAGGTCAGCGTCGAACAGAACACGCGATCGCCCGGTCCGACGCCCAGCAGGCGCAAGGCCAGGTGGATCGCGGCCGTGCCAGAGCTGAGCGCCGCGGCATGCCCGACGCCGAGCATCTGCGCCAGCTCGCGCTCGAACGCATCGACATTCGGCCCCAGCGGCGCGATCCAGTTCGAGCGGAACGCCTCCTCGACGTACTCGCGCTCGGCCATTCCCATGTGCGGCACCGACAGCAGGATCTGCTGGTCGATCGCGCGGCGCTCGAGCACCTCGACCGCGTGGCCGGCCGCATCGACCACCGGCAGGTGGTTGATCGAATGCCGGTTCATCAGGTCCAGCGCGTCGCGGCGCGAGTAGGCCGAATCGATGACGATCGAGCGCATCACGGGCAGCGCCTGCAGGGTCGCATCCAGGCCGTGGCCCTCGAGCAACAGGCGCCGCAGGTCACCGTCGGTGATCGTGCGCTCGAAGCGGCCGCCGGCGTCGACCAGCAACAGGATGCCGCTGGCCGCGCGGTCGAGCACCGCCAGCGCCTCGCGCACTCGGGTCGCGCGGGTCACCGCGATCGCGCGGACGTCGATCAAGGCCACTCCGGCGAGTCGTTCGCGCACGGAATCGCCCGCGCCGGCACGCCGGCGACGCAACCTGCGTCGGGGACGTCGACATTCACCACCGCACCTGCGCCGACCAGCGCCCCGTCGCCGACGGCAACCCCGGGAAGCAGGTTTGCGCCGGCGCCCACCAGCACGCGGGCACCGACCCGCGCCGCACCGCCGAGCGTCGCATTCGGCGCAACATGCGCGAAGGCGCCGACCGCGCAATCGTGGTCGACGATCGCGCCATGGTTGACGATCACGCCGCGCGCCAGCGAAGCCCTCGGCGCGACCACCGCCCGTGCCGCCACGAAGCAGCCCGGCTCCAGGTGCGCGAAGCGCGACACCGACGCATCGGGGTGAACCACCGAGCGCGGATGCCGATCGCCGACCGCCAGCCGCGCCAGGCAGGCTTCGCGTGCCCCCGCGTCGCCCATCGCCGCATGAACCCATCGCGCCGACACGGCGCGCTGCCCGGCTGGGTCGACGACGACGAAGCCGAGCACCTCGCGCCCCCAGGCCGCCGGGTCGTCGTCGGCCAGCACGATGTCGGCACGTTCGACGCCCGACGCGAGCAATGCGTCCAGCACGACCGCCGCGTGCCCGCCGGCGCCGACGACGAGGATCCGTTCAATACGCATTGACCTTGGTCCGCGATGCCAGGTCCAGCGGAATCGTACGCAACAACCGCACGATGCGCTCGCCGGCACGCCCGTCGCCGTAGACGTTCGCGGCCAGCAAGCGCCCGGCGCCCAGCGCCGCGCCGATCGCCCGTCCGAGCCGGCCCGGATCCAGGTCGACGTCGATCACGTTGACGTTGCGCTCGCGAAGGTTCTGCCGCGAGCCGACATTGACCACCGGTGTGCCGAAGCTCGCCGCCTCGATGATGCCGCTGCTCGAGTTACCGACCATCAGGTCGACCGCGGCCATCCAGGCGACAAACTCGTCGCGCGGCAGGTGCGTCGCCAGCGCGATGTCGCCGGCGCACGCGCGCTGCTCGAGCACCGCCCGGATGGGCTCGCTGCCGGCATCGGCGTTCGGCATCAGCGCCAGCACCTGCACGCCACTGCCGCGCAACGCGTCGACGATCGCCTGCGCCGCCGCGTCGCCGGCCTGCGCCTCCTGCAGCACCGGATGGAAGACCATCAGCGCGATCGGCCGCCCGGCGTCGAAGCCCAGCGATGCGGACAGCGTCGCGCGGTCCGCGCGCGCCAGTCCCGCGAACCCGTCCAGCCCCGGCGCGCCGGTGACCCGGATGCGCGCCGGATCCTCGCCCATCCGCACCAGCCGCTCGCGCGCCCCCTCGGTGGCCACGAAGTGGTAGTGCGACAGTTTCGAGATCGCGTGGCGCACCGGCTCGTCGACCGTGCCCGAACGTTCGCCACCGTGCAGGTGTGCGATCGCGATGTCCAGGTGCAGCGCGGCCAGCGCACCCGCCAGCATCTCGCCGCGATCGCCGAGCAGCAGCACCAGGTCGGGGCGGTCGACCGACAACCGCTCGGCGAAGCCGACCAGCATCCGGCCAATGTTGGTCGCCATGGTCAAGCCAGTCGGCGGATCGACGTCGACCTCGATGCGCGCGGCGATCGGCAGCCCGGATGCCTCGACCTCGGTCACCGTCATCCCGTAGCGCGGCGACAGGTGCATGCCAGTCACCATCACCGACAGCGACAACGCATCGTCGCGATGGATCGCCTGCAGCGTCGATCGCATCAGCCCGAAGTCGGCGCGGGTGCCGGTGACGTAGCAGATCCTGCGCGGCGCGTTCATTGCAGCAGGTCCTGCCAGTGCAGCGTGGTGCCGGCCGGCAGGTCGCGCGCGGCCCGGCAGCCGACGACCCGGTCGCGCTCGCGCGGCGCGATGCCGTTTCCCGGCCTGAGCAGCGCAACGTCGGCCCGCTCCAGCGCCCGGCCCTTCGCCACCGCGCGCACGGTCGTGACGCTGCGCCGCACCAGCTCGCGCACCGGCAGTTCGGAGGCCACCGGCGCCTTGATGGGCGAGCCGAGCGCCGCCACGACGTCGCGGACCTGCCGCACGAGCGCCGCCAGCTCGTCCGGCTCCAGCGACGCCCGGTGGTCCGGACCCGGCAGCGAGCGATCCAGCGTGAAGTGCTTTTCGATGACCGTGGCGCCCAGCGCCACCGCCGCGGTCGACACGGCGAGCCCGCCCGTGTGGTCCGAATAGCCGACCGGCAGATCGGTGGCGTCGGCGATCGTCGCCATCGCGCGCAGGTTCGCATCGGCGCAGGCGGCCGGATAATTGGACGTGCAGTGAAGGATGGTCAACACCCTTTCGAGCGGCTCCGCGAACCCGGCACGCACGCGCGCCGCCGCGATCGCGTCGACCGCCTCGCGGATCTCGTCCAGCGTCGACATCCCGGTCGACAGGATCATCGGCAGCCCCTTCGCCGCCAGGTACGCGAGGAACGGATGGTTGGTGATCTCGCCCGACGGCACCTTGATGCGCCTCATCCCGATCGACACCAGGAAGTCGGCCGCCTGCTCGTCGAACGGCGTCGACATGAACTCGATGCCCAGCTCGCCGCAGCGCTCGAACAGCCTGCGGTGCATCGCCTCGGACATCTCGAGCGCGCGCAGCATCGCGTGCTGGTCGCCCTCGCCGGTCGCGCGCTTCTGGTACTCGGCCTTTTCCGCGCCGGGGCGCACCAGCCGGTCGGCCGAGAAGGTCTGGAACTTGACCGCATCGGCGCCGCTGCGCGCGGCGACCTCGACCAGCCGCAGCGCCAGCGCCTCGTCGCCGTTGTGATTGACGCCCGCTTCGGCGATGACGAAGGTGTGCGCCGGGCCGCTCACGGGCGCCTTGCGTGGATCGCTCACGGGCGCCTGCCGTAATGGGTCGCCAGCGCCTCGGCGACCACCCAGTCGGCCTCGGTGTCGATGTCCACCGGCTCCCAGGGTTCGGTGCATGGCACGCCGACAGTGCGTTTCGGGAAGAAGGTCCGCTCTTCGCGCAAGGCTTTCGTGCGGATCAGGTAAAGGCTGCCGTTCACGCTGACCGCCGGTGGCAGCTCCTGGGTTCGCAGCGCGAGATCCTGCACTCCGCCCCACGGATCCAGGCCGCCGTCCGCATCGACCGTGAACGTGTGCATCGGATGATCGCGCGCCGGCGACACCCCCACGACCGCATCGGTGCCGGGGCGGCCGATCAGCCGATACGCCTCGTCCCAGCGCTCCGGCCCGCGCATCGGCGAGGTCGGCTGCAGCAGAGCCACCAGGTCGTAGTCGCGCCCCGCCGCCGCCTCGCGGTCCAGCGCATCCAGCGCGACCTCGGCCGAGCCGGCAGTGTCGCTGGCCAGCTCGGCCGCGCGCAGGAACGGCACCTCGGCGCCGGCGGCGCGCGCGCAGTCGGCAATCTCCGGCGAATCGGTCGACACGATCACCCGGTCGAACTGCGGCAGCCTCCGCGCGAACGCGATCGACCACTGCAACAGCGGCTGCCCGAGGAACGGGCGCAGGTTCTTGCCCGGCAGCCGCTTCGAGCCGCCGCGCGCGGGGATGATCGCCAGGGTTTTCAAGGTGGAGACAGGGGCAGCCATGCGGCGAAAGCAGCGTTCCGTTTCGTTGCGCAGTGTATCGAACCGCGACCCGACCGGCCGGTGCCGCGGTATACCGCGGCGCACCTCTATGGCAGTATCGGCCCATATCGGCCTCGCCGGTGAACCAGCCAGGACAACGAACCACGATGCCACGCCGATCCTACGAAGCCATCCGCAAGCAGATCGAGAAACTCGAGGCGCAGGCGCGCAAACTCGAAGAAGCCGCGGAACAGAAGAAGAAACAGGCCGTCGCGCAGGTGGTCGCGCTGATGAAGAAGCTCGGCGTGTCGCTCGACGACATGACCGGAGCGAAGCCGCGCCGGACGCGCGCCGCGAAGGGCGCAGCGAAGAAGCGCGCTGCGAAAAAGCGCGGTGCGAAGAAAGGCGGTCCGAGGAAGCCGGTCGCGCCGAAGTTCAGGAACGGCAAGACCGGCGAGACCTGGTCGGGGCGGGGTCGCACGCCGCGCTGGCTCGCCGCGCTCGAGTCGCAGGGCAAGTCGCGCGACGACTACCGGGTCTGAAGCGCCCTTTCGAGCAGCGCGTCCCGGGGCTCGGCGAACGGGTTCACCACCGTCACGCCGCGCCAGGTGAAGCCATGCTGCAGATCCTCGCTCAACAGGATGCGGCACTGGTTCTCCGCAGCTACCGAAAGGATCAGCGCGTCCCAGACCTGCAACTCGTGGTCGGTGCAGAGATCGAGCGCGGCCTGGAATGCGGGCCATGAAGAGTCGGCCACCTCGAAGCTGTCCGCCCACTCGAGGACCGCGGTGCGCGCGCGCTCGCGGCTTCGCAGCAGCTTTCGTGTCAGGACGTTGAACAGCTCTCCAAGGGCCTGGGCCGGAACGATCGCCGCGCCTTCGGGGAGCGCGTCTATCAGTTCACGCGCGATCTCGCAGCGTGCGGCTTCGCCGGCACCTTCGGCGTACGCCAGGACATTGGTATCGAGCGCGACGCGCACCGCTTCACCGCTCGTACAGTTCCTCACGCGTCCAGGTGCGCTTGCCCGACGCGGCCTGCGACCTCAGCCGCTTCATCAGCGCGGCCCTCGCCTGACGCCGCTCATGCAGACCCTCGGTCACGGGGACGATTGCCGCCACCGGCTTGCCGCGCGAGACAACCGTGATCCGGGTGCCGCGAGAGACCTCCTTCAACATCGCAGAGAAGTGCCGATTCGCATCGGCCGCACTGACAGTTCGCATGGTCTGGGCAGAGAAAGTAGTGATAAGCACTACATTATCGCGTTGCCCGATCTTCTACAAGAGTCGCGTCAGAACGGCAGCGCCGCCCCCGGCTTCACCGCCAGGATGGCGCGCCGGAAGTCCGCCTGGATGCGCGCCAGCGCCTCGGGTGTGTCGGCCTCGAAGCGGATCACCACGACCGGCGTCGTGTTCGACGGCCGCGCCAGCCCGAAGCCATCCGGGTACTCGACCCGCACGCCGTCGATCTTGATGATCTCGGTCGCCCCTTCGAACTTCGCGGTGCGCTTCAGTTCCTCGACCAGCGTGAAGTTCTCGCCTTCGGCCGTCTTCAGCTGCAGCTCGGGCGTGGCCAGCGAGTCCGGCAGCGCATTGAGCACCGCGCTGGGGTCGGCATGGCGCGACAGGATCTCGAGCAGCCGTGCGCCGGTGTACAGGCCGTCGTCGAATCCGTACCAGCGCTCCTTGAAGAACACGTGGCCGCTCATCTCGCCCGCGAGCGGCGCACCCGTCTCCTTCAACTTGGCCTTGACCAGCGAGTGGCCGGTGCGCCACATGGTCGGGCGCCCGCCGTGGCGGCGGACGTGCGCGGCGACGTTGCGGCTGCACTTCACGTCGAAGATGATCTCGGCGCCGGGGTTGCGCGACAGCACGTCCTCGGCGAACAGCATCAGCTGGCGGTCCGGCCAGATGATCTGGCCGTCCTTCGTGACGACGCCGAGCCGGTCGCCGTCGCCGTCGAAGGCCAGGCCGATCTCGGCGTCGGTCTCGCGCAGCGCGCGGATCAGGTCCTGCAGGTTCTCGGGGTGCGCCGGGTCGGGATGGTGGTTCGGGAAGGTGCCGTCGACCTCGCAGAAAAGTTCGACCACCTCGCAACCGAGCCCGCGGAACAGCTGTGGCGCGAGCGCGCCGGCCACGCCGTTGCCGCAGTCGATCGCGATTCTCATCGGACGCGCGAGCTTGACGTCGCCGGTGATGCGCGCGAGGTAGCGGGCCGACAGGTCTTCGCTGCGCAGGCCGCCGCGCTGCGCTGCCGGCACTTCGGCCAGCGCGCCCGATTCGATCGATTCGCGCAGCCGCTGGATCGCGTCGCCGTAGATGGCGTCGCCAGCGATGACCATCTTCAGGCCGTTGTAATCGGGCGGATTGTGGCTGCCGGTGACCGCGACGCCGGTGCCGGTGCCGAGCTCGTAGGTCGCGTAGTAGACAACCGGCGTGGGCACCATGCCGATGTCGATGACGTTGACGCCCGCGGCACGAAAGCCGTCGGACAGCGCTGCAACCAGCGTCGGACCCGACAGGCGGCCGTCGCGGCCGATCACGGTTTCGCGGGTGCCGGCCTTGCGGGCCGCGACGCCGAGCGCGAGGCCGATCGCGCGCACCGCATCGACCGTGAGCGTGTCGTCGACCACGCCGCGAATGTCGTAGGCCTTGAAGATCGAGGGAGAAATGGTGGAAGGCATCAGGTCGAAAGCTCCACGAGCCGGAGGTCGGTGTACCCGGCAATGACACGGAAATCGGGATCCCTGGTCACCAAGGCGAGACCGTGCCGCAGGCAGCCTCGAGCGATCACGCGGTTGATCTCGAACGAATGGTATGCCCTCTCGATCGACAGGTGCGAAAGATCCGTGCGGCCTCGAGGTAGTCGGTGGGCTCGGGTTCGGGAAGCTCGTCGAACGCCTCGAGCAGACGGCCGATTCGTGCCCGTCGAAGAAATCGATCCAGACCGAGGTGTCAACCAGCACGGCCACCCGTCTCGGTGCGAGCCGTGCGAAGCTGATCGAGGTCGCCCTGCCAGCGGGCCTTGCCGCGAAGCGCGAGCAGCTGCCGACGCTTCAATGCCCTGGAGAGTTCGACCAACGCAGCATTGATCGCCGCCTTCCTGGTCCCGAAGGCCCCCAGGCGGATCACCTCCTGCAACAACTCGTCATCGACATGGGTCTTCATGAATCGAAAGATACCCGGTCGTGTACATCAATTCGATCATACCGTGTACATAGCCCATCCGGACGGGCCAACGCGTTGACAGGAATGGCGCGCCGGCTCAGAGGGGTCCGAGCGGCCGCACGATCCTCCGGCCGACTTTCCAGAGCGCCGGGTTTCGGATAGTATTGTGACTATCTTTTTGGTCAAAATTCAATGACTGCGCGCGTATTCGGCCTCAGCGAAGCGAAGGCAAGGCTCAGCGAACTGGTCGACCTGGCCGAGGCCGGGGAGTCGGTCGTGATCACCCGGCATGGCAAGCCTGTGCTCGAACTGGTGCGCCCCCGCGTTGCGCGCAAGCCGATCGACATCGATGCACTGCGCCGGTTCACCGAGCGACAGCCGAGGCAGCGCGAAAGCGCGGGCGAGCTCATCCGCCGGATGCGCGAAGACGCACGCTATTGAACCCGGTGCAGTATCTCGACACCAGCCTTCTGGTCACCGCACTCACCAACGAGGCGATGACCCGTGTGGCCCAGCGCTGGCTCGCGAACCAGCCGGCCGGATCGATGGCGATCAGCGACTGGGTGATGACCGAATTCTCGGCTGCGCTTTCGATGAAGCTACGCGAGAAGCAAATCGGCGCTGCCGACCGCGCGGAGGTACTTTCGACGTTCACCCTGCTGGCCGATGAGAGCCTCGAGGTCTGGCCAGTCACGCGTGGCGATTACCGGACCGCGTCACGATTCGCCAACCAGCACGCCTCGGGGCTGCGCGCCGGAGACGCACTGCACCTGGCCATCGCGGCGGAACGCGGGGCGTCGATCTGCACGCTCGACCGCGCCATGATCGCGGCTGCAAGAACCCTCGGAGTCATTGCGGCACCCCCCGCGTGAGGGATGCGCAGCGCTTGTTCGCCTCCGGCCGCAGCACCGCGCTACATCAGGATCCGGACATCCTGCACAGCCGAGAAATCGCGGTCGTGAGTGACCAGCCCCCAGGCACCGATTTCCAGTGCCGTGGCCAACTGTATGGCGTCAGGTAAGCGCAGGCGATATCGCGCCTGCAGTCGTGCCGCCTCCACGCCGATCGATACGCTGAGTGGATGAACGTCGAATTCGCACAGCGCAGACTCGAGTTGCTTGCCGAGCGCATCGCGACCATGACCATAGGGGCCCGTCAGCACTTCGACCAGTGTGACCGTCGTCAATGCGATTCGCAATCGGCCGGCGGCGGCCTGCTCGAACAATCCTGCAAACCTGCGCCCATATCGAGCGTCGTTCTGGAAGTGACAGATGAAGGGCGCGGTATCGACGAGAAGCAGCGCGTCGTCGGGCATCGCGACCCAGTCGATCGCAGCTTGCCGGCTCGTCACTCGGCCCACTCGTCGCGCAATGTCTCGACCGAGCGAGCGGGCTCATCTCCCCACAGCCCGACCGCGCAGCCTTTCAAGGCCAGTATCGCCGCAGGCAGGCGTCGCTTGCTTGCCTTCTCCAACGGCACGATGGCTGCATACGGCCGACCATGCCGGGTGATCAGGGTCGCCTTCCCTTCGTGGGCAGCGGCAACCAGTTCCGGCAACCGCCGTCGGGTGGCTTCGATCCCGAGAGACTCCATGCGAGTCCATCCTAATCCGTACAGATTGTACAGATTATAGTGTCGACTCGCGAGACTGACAATCGGCCGTCGGTATCGGACTCACGGCCGACCTTCGGATGCGCCTCAGCCGCCCGATACCGCCCGCTCTGCGCCCGCGGCCGTCCCGCCCACCACCCGAAGCGCGGGCCGGGCCTCGTAGGGCGTGTACTCGGGCACCCAGCGGCCCAGCGCCGCACGCACTTCGTCGTCGGACACCGGCCCGGCTTGTCCGAGCCAGTCGCGCAGCACCGCGAGAATGCCCTCGGGCACCGGTCGCGAACGCGCGATGCGCAGCTTCGGATGCGGGGTTTCGAGCGTGTGCTCGGCGTCGGCCAGCAACTCCTCGTAGAGCTTCTCGCCGGGCCGCAGCCCGGTGAACTCGATGCGGACGTCGTCCTCGGTAAAGCCGGACAGGCGAATCATGTTGCGCGCCAGGTCGACGATCTTCACCGGCTCGCCCATGTCGAGTACGAAGATCTCGCCGCCTTTGCCCATTGCCGCCGCCTGCAGCACCAGTTGCGCCGCCTCGGGGATCGACATGAAATAGCGGGTGATCTCCGGGTGCGTCACCGTCACCGGCCCGCCGTGTGCGATCTGCGCCTGGAACTTCGGGATCACGCTGCCGGTGCTGCCCAGCACGTTGCCGAAGCGCACCATCCCGAACTGCGTCGGCCCGCCCTGCCCCTGCAGTGCCTGGCAGGCGATCTCGGCCAGTCGCTTGGTCGCGCCCATCACGTTGGTGGGATTCACGGCCTTGTCGGTCGAGATCAGCACGAAGCGCTCGCAACCGTGGCGCCGAGCGCACTCGGCGACCTGCAGCGTGCCCAGCACATTGTTGCGCGCCGCCTGCCAGGCATTGCCGACTTCCATCAACGGGACGTGCTTGTAGGCGGCGGCGTGAAAGACGACCTGCGGGCGATGGGTCGCGAACACCTCGTCGATCCGGGCGGCGTCCTTCGCGTCGCCGGCGAGTGGGACGATCGGCGTTTCGGGGCGATGCACCGAGAACCACTGCTCGAGCGTGTAGAGCGCGAATTCGCTCTGCTCCAGAAGAACCAGCGTGGCCGGCCCAAAGCGGGCCAGTTGCCGGCACAGCTCGCTGCCGATCGACCCGCCAGCGCCGGTCACCAGCACGCTGCGTCCAGCGAGCATGGTGCCGACGTGCGCGGCGTCGATCTGCACCGATTCACGGCCGAGGAGGTCGTCGATTTCGACCCGGCGAATGGACGACACGGCCACGCGCCCGGACAACAGATCTTCGACACCCGGAACCGTGAAGACGTGCGCCCCTGCCTTCACTGCAAGATCGGTGGCGTGCCGGCGCGCGGCCGGCGACGCGGAGGGTATGGCGAGGATCACGTGACGCGCCTTCTCTTCGGCCAGTGCACGCGGCAGCGTGTCGATCGCGCCGAACACCGGGCGGCCGAGCACCTCGCGACCCCACTTGCCCGGATCGTCATCGACCAGACCGACGACGCGCCAGTCGGGCACACGCGAGAGCTCGCGCACCAGCATCGCGCCTCCCCGCCCCGCCCCGACGATGACCACCGGCTTGCCCTCGGCGTTGAGGCCGCCATAGAGGTGATGTTCCTTGAGCATCCGATAGGCCACACGCCCGCCGGCCATCCAGGCGACAAGGATCATCGGGTACAGCACGACGATCGAGCGCGGGGTGCCGAGTGGATCGCGATAGAACGCCACGAAGGTCAGTATCGCCAGCGACGACACCGCCACGGCACGCAGGACCCGCTTCAGGTCGGGGAGGCTGGCGAAGATCCACAGGCCGCGGTAGAGACCGGCCCACAGGCAGATCAGCGCATGGGCTGGGACGATGACCAGCAGGCCCGAGAGCAGGTGGTACTCGTAGGAATCCGGGAAACCGAAGTTGAAGCGCAGCAGGAAAGCTCCGATCCATGCCACGACGGGTGCGGCAAGATCGAAGAGGAAAACCAGGACTGTCCGGAACGTGATGGTCACGGGTGCGATCTTAACGCCGCGGGCGCTGACCGCGTGACAGCGCCCGCGGCACGTCTACGGTGACGACAGGTTCGCGTGCCGCCGCCGTCTGCAGGATCCGCCGAAGGCGATGGTTGAGGCTCCGGTAGAATCCGGCCGTAGCAGGCTCCGCCGGAGTCCCGTAGCAGGCTCCGCCGGAGTCCATCCGCACTCGTCAATGACGCCCATACAGATCCATCCGACCGCCATCGTCGACGAGGGCGCCCGAATCGGCGAGGCAACCCGAATCTGGCACTGGGTGCACGTCTGTGGCGGCGCACGGATCGGCAGGCACTGCTCGCTCGGCCAGAACGTCTTCGTCGGCAACCGGGTCGTGATCGGGGATCGCGTGAAGATCCAGAACAACGTGTCGGTCTACGACAACGTCACGCTCGAGGACGACGTCTTTTGCGGCCCGAGCATGGTCTTCACCAACGTCTACAACCCGCGCGCGGCGATCGAGCGCAAGAGCGAGTACCGCGACACGCTCGTGAAGCGGGGCGCGACCCTCGGCGCGAACTGCACGATCGTCTGCGGAGTGACGATCGGCGAGTACGCGTTCGTCGGGGCCGGCGCGGTCGTCAATCGCGACGTGCCCGATCATGCTCTGGTCGTCGGCGTGCCGGCCCGGCAGATCGGATGGATGAGCCGGCACGGCGAGCAGTTGGCGCTGCCCCTCGCGGGCACCGGAGAAGCAGTCTGTCCGCATACGGGCGACCGCTATCGCCTGTCGGCAGGCCGGTGCATACGCGAGAGCTAGAGGCGGCGCGACCCCGGGGTTTCTTTCGAACGAAAGCCGAAGGCAAGACGATGCAATTCATCGACCTCAAGGCCCAGTACTCGGCGCTGAAGCCCGAGATCGACCGGCGCATCCAGGCGGTGCTGGATCATGGTCAGTTCATCATGGGACCGGAGGTCCGCGAACTCGAGGAACGGCTCGAAGCGCTGGTCGGTTCCCGACACTGCGTCACGGTCGCGTCGGGCACCGAGGCCTTGCTGATCGCGATGATGGCGCTCGGAGTCAAGCCCGGCGATGAGGTGATCACGACCCCGTTCACCTTCGTGGCGACCGCCGAGATGATCGTCCTGCTGGGAGCGAAGCCGGTCTTCGTCGACATCGATCCCGCGACCTGCAACATCGACGCATCCCGGATCGAGGCCCATGTCACGCCGCGCACCCGGGCGATCATGCCGGTCTCCCTGTACGGGCAGCCCGCGGACATGGACGAGATCAACCGCGTCGCCGACCGGCACGGCCTCCCGGTGATCGAGGACGCGGCCCAGAGCTTCGGGGCCGAGTACAAGGGGCGCAAGAGCTGCAACCTGTCGACGATCGGCTGCACCAGTTTCTTCCCGAGCAAGCCGCTCGGCTGCTACGGTGACGGCGGTGCGCTGTTCACGACCGACGACGCTCTCGCGAAGAAGATGCGTGAGATCCGCGTCCACGGCCAGGAGCGCCGCTACTACCACACGTCGATCGGGGTCGGCGGCCGAATGGATACGCTCCAGTGCGCGGTCGTGCTCGGCAAACTCGGGCGATTCGAATGGGAGGTCGGCGAGCGCCGGCGGAAGGGCCAGCGATACCTCGAATTGCTGGAGGGGGTCGCCGGCGTTGCGACGCTCCCCCCGAAGGCCGATCGCACCAGCGTGTGGGCCCAGTTCACGGTCGTCTGCGACGACCGTGCAGACTTGCAGAAGCGCCTCGGCGAGCAGGGAATCCCGACTGCCATTCACTACCCCGTGCCGCTGCACCTGCAGCCAGCCTATCAGGGGCTGTCCGCCCCCGGGGCATGCCCCGTTTCGGTCGCGATGGGCGGGAAGGTCATGAGCCTGCCGATGTCGGCAGACCTGTCGGAGGCCGACCAGGATCGCGTCGTCGCCGCTGTCCGGCGCGCCGTGCAGCAACGAATCGACGCCTGACGGAGGCAAGTGCATGTACCCGGTGATTCACGACCGCAGGATCCGCGTTGGCATCGTCGGATGCGGCCGGATTTCGAAGAACCACTTCGGCTCGATCGAGCAACACGCGAACGACATGGAGCTCGCCGCGGTCTGCGACATCGACGCCGCGACGCTTCAGGCACACCGCGAGAAATACGGCGTGCCGGGCCATGTCCGGCTGGAGGACATGCTGAAGTCCGAGAAGCTCGACCTCGTTGCGCTGTGCACCCCGAGCGGCCTGCACCCGGACCAGGCAATCATGGCGGCCGGGTACGGCGTGAACGTCATGACCGAGAAGCCGATGGCGACACGCTGGCAGGACGGCCTGCGGATGGTCAAGGCCTGCGACCGGGCAGCGGTGCGCCTGCTCGTCGTCAAGCAGAACCGGCGCAACACGACGCTGCAGCTGCTCAAGCGCGCGGTGCAGGAGAAGCGCTTCGGCAAGATCTACATGGTCAACATCAACGTGTTCTGGACGCGCCCGCAGGAGTACTACGACTCCGCCGCCTGGCGGGGCACCTGGGAGCTGGATGGCGGCGCCTTCATGAACCAGGCGAGCCACTACGTCGACCTGATCGACTGGCTGATCGGACCCGTAGAGAGCGTTCAGGCGATGACCGGGACGCTGGCGCGGAACATCCAGGTCGAGGACACCGGCGTGCTGAACATCCGCTGGCGCAGCGGTGCGCTGGGGTCGATGAACGTCACGATGCTCACCTACCCGAGGAACCTGGAAGGGTCGATCACCATCCTCGGCGAGAAGGGGACGGTTCGTGTGGGCGGCGTCGCGGTGAACGAGATCCAGCACTGGGAATTCGCCGACCAGCGGGACTACGACGAACAGATCAAGGGGGCCAGCTACGAGACAACCTCGGTGTACGGCTTCGGGCACCCGCTCTATTACCGCAACGTCGTCGAGGTGTTGCGGGGGCAGGCCGAGCCAGAGACCGACGGACGGGAAGGATTGCGGTCACTGGAACTGCTGATCGCGGCGTACCTTTCGGCACGCGATGGCCGCATGGTTTCGCTGCCGTTGGAATACTGAGCCCGTCCCGAGCATGCATACAGGAAGTGCCCGCGCTCTCAGGATCGTCACGGTAGTCGGCGCGCGTCCGCAATTCATCAAAGCGGCCGCAGTGTCGCGCGTCATACGCGACCACTACACCGGCCTGATCGAGGAACTCCTCGTCCACACCGGCCAGCACTTCGACGACAACATGTCGCGCGTGTTCTTCGACGATCTCGACATCCCACGGCCCGAATACAACCTGGAAATCTCGGGCGGAGGACATGGCGCCATGACGGGGCGGATGCTCGAGGCCATCGAGACGGTGGTCCTCGACGAGAAGCCTGATTGGGTGCTGATCTACGGTGACACCAATTCGACGTTGGCCGGGGCACTGGTGGCAGCGAAACTGCACGTTCCCGTCGCACACGTCGAAGCCGGGCTCCGGTCGTTCAACATGCGCATGCCCGAAGAAATCAATCGCCTCCTTGCAGATCGGGTATCGAACCTCCTGTTCTGTCCCACGGAGACGGCGGTGCGAAATCTTGCCAGGGAAGGCATCTGCGACGGCGTGCACGAAGTCGGCGACGTGATGTACGACGTTGCCCTGTACTATCGCAACCGTGCCCGACAAGAGAGTTCGATCCTCGAACGCCTGGGCGTCGTGGAGGGCGGCTTCGTGCTTGCAACATGCCATCGCGCGGAGAACACCGATGACGCGGGGCGGCTCGAGGAGGTGGTCGCCGCGCTCGGGCTCATCGCCGAAGCGATTCCTGTGGTCTTTCCGGTTCATCCCCGCACCCGCAAGCTCGTCGACAGCCATGGGCTGGGCCGCCATCTCGAACGCGTTACTGTTGTCGAACCGCTGCCCTTCCTGGACATGATACGGCTGGAGCAATCAGCCCGAGTCATCGTGACCGACTCAGGCGGCGTTCAGAAGGAAGCATTCTTTTGCCGAGTGCCGTGCGTGACCATGCGCGACGAGACCGAGTGGGTCGAAACGGTCGAACTGGGCTGGAACACGCTCGCGGGGGTGTCGAGGGAGCGGATCGTCCTCGCGGCACTCGAGTCGCCGCCGGCCCCGGATACCGATGCCACGCCCTATGGCGACGGCCGTGCCAGCGAGCGGATCGTCGAGATCCTGGCAAACGGTGCCGACTGACACGACGGAAGCGGCGGTGCCCCGACGCCGGACGCTCGCGCCTGCCGCCGCTCAACCGCGCTGACCGCATGAACTTTCGGTCTGGCGCACTGGCGATGCTCACGGGCACCGCCGCCGCCCAAGCGATCCCCCTGGGTATTGCACCACTGCTCACGCGGCTGTACTCCCCCGAAGCGATCGGACTCCAGACGCTCTTCATGGGCCTCGCCGCGGCTCTGGCCGTCGCCGCTACCTGTCGCTACGATCTGGCAGTAGTGCTCGCCGACGACGACGAGGTCGCCGCGGTAAGCGCCGCGGTGCTGGGAATGACTGCGAGTCTGTGCGCGCTGCTGGTCGCCGCAGCCATCGCGGCGGCTCCATGGCTCGCCGCGCGCACCGGCCACGGGGACGACACCGGTTGGATCTGGCTGCTGCCCGCGATGGTGGCCGGCACGGCGCTGATGCAACTATCCAGTTCCCTGGTATCGCGCGCGCGCGCCTTTGGCCGGATCGCGACGGCAAACGTCGCCAACCAGGCCGCTTACGCAGCCTGCGCGATCGCGTTCGGGCTGGCCGGCGCTCACGTCGAGGGCCTGGTCACCGCGAAGACGGCCGGACAGTGGATGGGTGCCACGACCGTGATCGGTGGTTCCTGGTATGTGCTGGCCAGGCTGCGCCTCGTGTCGTGGGCCCAAGTCGGGGCGACGCTAAAGAAGTACCGGCAGTTCCTGCTGTTTAACGCGCCGTACAGCCTGATCGGAAATGTCTCGCGTGACATGCCGATCTTCGTCTTTTCCGGTATCTCGGCGACGCAGGCCGCAGGCTTCTACGGGCTGGCCAGGATGGTGCTGATGGCCCCGGCGCTTCTGCTTTCCGGCGCGCTGAGCCAGGTCTTCTATCGCGAGGCCGTGGCGCTCAAGGGCTCCGCGAGGCTTCAGACACTCACCCTTGCGCTGCTGCGCCTCGGCCTTCTCGCCGCCGCACCCCTTTTCGCGTTTTGCACCGTATGGGGCGACGCGCTGTTCGCAGTGCTGTTCGGCCCCGGATGGCGACAGGCAGGGACGTTTGCCATGTTGCTCGCACCAGCGGCGTGGATGGCACTTCAGACCGGATGGCCTGAGCGATTGTTTGAAGTGGCCATGCGCCAGGACGTGTCGTTTCGGGTCCAGATCTGCGCAGATATAATCAATGCCGCGGCTGTCGTGACACCATTACTGGCGGGAAGGGGCGTCGTCGTGTCGGTAGGGGCATTTGCGCTCGGTACAGTCCTCTACCACACCGCCTACCTGCACGCGATCTTCCGGGTATCCGGATTCGAGTCGAAGCAGCTCGCGCGCGAGCTGCTGCTTGGTTGGGGCGTTTTCGGCGTTTCGGCGGCGCTTCTCGCAGGCGTGCGTTGTTTCGCCACGGTATCGATGCTTGCGCTCTCCATCGCAGCAATCGCCTCGGCGGCAGCGGCCACCTGGCTCGCGCTTCGCGCGTGGCCTGATGTCTTGCGAATTGCGGACGACCAGGATCCGGCGGCGACATGATCGCAATCGTCGACTATGACATGGGCAACGTCGGTTCCGTGCGCAACATGCTCGAACGGGTGGGTGCCAAGGTCGCGGTGTCTCGCTCACCGCAGGTCTTGCGCGCGGCAGACAAGCTCGTGCTTCCGGGCGTCGGTGCGTTCGACGAAGCGATCGACAACCTGCAGCGCTTCGAACTCACTGGATTGCTCGACGAACTCGTTCGGCTGCGCGCAAAGCCGATCCTGGGCGTCTGCCTGGGTGCCCAGCTGATGACGCGTTCCAGCGAGGAGGGAATGCAACCGGGCTTCGGCTGGCTGGACGCGCGAATCGTCCGGTTCCATCCGGAGGGGGGTCGGTCGCTGCGCATACCGCACATGGGCTGGAACGTAGTGGTGCCGACTCGGCCGGGCATAGGCATTTTCGAAGGCGTGGCGGCGCCGATGCGCTTCTACTTCGTCCACTCGTATCACATGGTCACCGCTTCGCCGGAAATCGCACTGGGTGTCACGGAATACGGATACGAGTTCACCAGCGTACTGGGTGCGCGCAATGTCCTGGCGACACAATTCCATCCCGAAAAGAGCCACAGGTACGGCCTGCAGATCTTCCGCAACTTCGTCGAACGCTTCGTGTCGTGCTGAAGACCCGCGTCATCCCATCCCTGCTCCTCCGGGGCCGGGGTCTCTACAAGACCAGGCAGTTCAAGGATCCGAAGTACGTCGGCGACCCGGTCAACGCGGTCAAGATCTTCAACGAGAAGGAGGTCGACGAGCTCATCCTTCTAGACATCTCGGCTACCGCGGAGAAAAAGGAACCGGACTTCGGCTTGGTCGAGGAAATCGCCAGTGAATGCTTCATGCCTCTGAGCTACGGTGGCGGCGTGACGACGATCGAACAGATGCGGCGCCTGTACCGGCTCGGGGTGGAGAAAATCTCCCTCAATACCGCTGCTTTCACGGACCGCCGCTTGGTCGAGGTCGCCTGCAGGACTTTCGGGAGCTCCAGCGTGATCGTGTCGATTGACACGAAGTCGTCCCTCTTCGGCAAGCGCGAGGTCTGGATCAATGGAGGGCGCGTAAATACGAAAGAAGACCCGCTGCGATATGCAGAGCAGCTCGCCCGCCTTGGCGCCGGCGAGATCCTCGTCAACTCGATCGACCGCGACGGTACGATGTCCGGCTACGACATCGTATTTCTGAGGATGCTGTCCGCGAGGGTCGGCGTGCCCATCATCGCGTGCGGTGGCGCCGGGTCGCTCGAGCACATGCAGGAAGCAGTCACGGAGGCCGGGGTAACCGCTGTCGCGGCCGGCAGCATGTTCGTCTTTCACGGACGACACCGGGCAGTACTCATCAACTATCCTGCGCGCGCAGTGCTCGAGGCGCGCTTGCCCTGACGCAGCAGTGAACCGGACGAACCCGCACGGACCCCAGGATGCAACCCCGTACCTACCGGATCTGCACGCGATGCGTGATGGATACCTCCGATCCCGACATAAACTTCGACTCCGACGGTGTCTGCTCACACTGTCGACAGTACGACGCATTGGTGCGAGATCAGATCGAACGCGCCAACCGCGGCGAACGGCAGGATGAACTCGGGGCGATCGTCGAACGCATCAAGAAGGCGGGGGCCGGCCGGGAGTACGACTGCATCATGGGCCTGAGCGGTGGCGTCGACAGCTCGTACGTGGCCTACGTGGCCAAGAAACTGGGGCTGCGACCGTTGGCGGTCCACTTCGACAGTGGATGGAACTCGGAGCTGGCCGTCAACAACATCGAGAACATCGTCAAGAAGCTGGGCATCGACCTGCAGACATTCGTCGTCGACTGGGAGGAGATGCGCGATCTGCAACTCGCATTCTTCAAGGCGTCGGTGGCGAATTGCGACATCCCGACCGACCACGCGTTTCCTGCGGTGCTGTACCGCGAAGCCGCCCGGCACCGGATCGGATACATCCTCTCCGGCACGAACCACGCAACCGAGTTCATCCTGCCCAAGGCATGGGGGCACACGTCCAGCGACAAGCGGCACCTCGTCGATGTGCAGAGGAAGTTCGGAACCGCCACGCTGAGGACCTATCCGACGATCGGCTTCTTCGCGCAATACGTCTACTATCCGTACATCTGCCGGATCCGGACAGTCCGTCCACTGAACTACATTCCCTACAACAAGACCGAAGCGAAGCGAATCATCTCCGAGGAACTCGGATGGCGCGACTACGGCGGCAAGCATCACGAGTCGGTTTTCACCCGGTTCTTCCAGGGCTGCTATCTGCCGACCAAGTTCGGATACGACAAGCGCCGCGCACACCTCGCGTCGCTGATCAACTCCGGCCAGATGGCGCGGGCGGATGCCCTCCTCGAGCTTGAACGACCCACCTACGATCCCGCGCAACAACTCGAGGACAAGGTCTTTGTCGCCAAGAAGCTCGGCGTTACGCCAGCGGAACTCGACGCCATCTTCGCGCAGCCGAACCGGAGCTACTCCGACTTTGCGTCGAGCGACCGCGTGCTGCGCGTTGCGCTCAAAGTCAAGCGCGCAGTGTTCGGTGTATGAGCAGTCTGTCGACTGTGCCCAGACGCGCTCGCTGCGAGCACGGCCTGTTCGTCCTGTACAGCCTGATGCTGATCTGGCTGCTGTCGTCCTGCCTGTACTACGCACAGAGCGCCGACGAACCGATGGAATTCGCGCGCCCGCTGATCCTCTGCATCGCGACGTTCTGGATCGGCTATTTCGCGGTGTCGTGGCTCATCGGTGGTTGGACCGCTTCGCCAGGACTGAGGATGCACCCTCTTCCAGATCGATGGATCGATCTGCTGATCGTGTCATTGTTCGCGCTCTTTCTGGGGGTCATCATCATTCATCTATCGACCCTGGGCTACCTTCCCGCCTGGCGTGCGTGGCATGCCCAGGACGATTTCGCAGCCGCGCGGATTCGACAGGAAGGCTACTACGCGCTGGACGTCTGGAAGCGATACGCGTCGGACTACGCCATCAAGGGAATCGGCCCCACTGTCCTGGTGCTGGCAATGCACCGACGCTCGCCGGTATTCTGGCCGGCGCTGCTGGCGGGAGCGTTCTATACGACATCCCTGTTCGTGAAAGTCAACCCGATCTACCTGCTGCTGCCGCTCGTCTTCTACCTGTGCCTTCGACGCCGGTTCGCGGCGGCGCTCGGCATCGCTTTCGTGATGGTTGCGTCCGTGGCGGTCAACTGGTCGATATCGAGCGCAGAGGTCCGGGAGGACTTGGGTGCCGCCGCGATGCCATTGATCCAGAAGAGCCCCCACAGGATTGGCGAACCGTCTCGACCACAACTGGACATACCCGGTTGGACACTGGTGCTCTCGTTCCGCGAGCGATTGATCATCGTGCCCAGCCGCGTCATTGCGCAGTGGTACTACCAGTACAAGGATTCGGTCGATCGAGAAGACGGGTGCGGTTACCGTCTGGTGGCGAAACTGCTCGGCTGCGATTACGTCCACATCCCGACCAAACTCTACGGGATCTACTACCAGGAGCTTGTCCGGGGGCAGGGCCTCACCGGCAGCCTGAACTCCGGCTCCTATATGCACGACTTTGCCAACTACGGCTACACCGGCGTGGTACTCGGCGCGATCGTGTTTGCCCTGCTTTTCTCCGCGTTGCGCTTTCTGTGCCGGGGCCAGGCGCCGCTTCTTGCCCTCAACGTCATGCCGGTGCTCAGTCTCGCCGAGATGCCGCTTACCACCCTTCTCAACTCGGGTGGCTGGATGTTCATCATGCTGGCCTCCCTGTTGGTCGTCTACGGCGGCCACCTGCTGCCCGCCGCTTTGGCCTCGGAGGGCGTCACCCGTTGACCAAGATCTGCCATATGTCGACAGCTCACAACGCCTCGGACATCCGCATCGTCCGGAAGGAATGCCGCGCCGCCGTCAATGCGGGGTTCGACACAGTCGTGGTGGTTCGTGGCGAACTTCCGGCTGACTGCGGGAAGGTCCGGCAGGTCAAGGTCGCCGCCCCGTCCGGTGGGCGCCTCGCGCGCTTCGTGCTGGGCGCAGCGCGCATCTATCGAATGGCGATGCGGGAGAACGCCGATATTTACCACTTCCACGACCCCGATTTGCTGCCCTATGGCCTGGTGATGCGCGCCCGCGGAGCAAAAGTGATCTACGACGCGCATGAGGATGTCCCTCGCGACATCCTGTCCAAGGACTGGATTCCCGGACCGATGCGGCGCCTCGTGTCGACCACGTTCGAGGCGTTCGAGGACTACGCAGCCCGCCGGATGACCGCCGTCGTAGCCGCAACGCCGCACATCGGCGAGCGCCTGCGCGCAGTCAACCCGCAGACCGTCATCGTCAACAACTATCCGTTCTCCGACGAACTCGCGTCGAGCGCCGAAGGGTGCGTCGACGCAGAGCAGGCGCGCACCGCCTTCTGCTATGTGGGCGGCGTCTCGTCGATTCGCGGAGCACGCGAAATGCTCGAGGCGACCCGCATCAGCGAACTCGGATTGCGCATCGCCGGTCCGATCGAGACCGAGGCCCTGCAGAGACAGATGCAATTGCACGATGGTTGGCGCTTCGCCGAATACCTCGGTGTAATCGATCGCGAAGCAGTGAGGCGCCTGATGAACCGGAGCATTGCCGGTCTGGTGCTGTTTCACCCCGAACCCAACCACGTCAACGCGCAGCCGAACAAGCTGTTCGAATACATGTCAGCCGGAATTCCTGTGATCGCCTCGCACTTCCCGTTGTGGCGGGACATCGTCGAGCGCTTCGATTGCGGCATCTGCGTCGATCCGCTCGATCCGGCCAGGATCGCGGAAGCCATGCGGCTCCTCGCCGGAGATCCTCCGCTCGCGCGGCGCATGGGTTACAACGGGCGCGCTGCCGTGCTCGAGCGATTCAACTGGGAGCAGGAACAAGGGCGGTTGCTGCAGTTGTACCGGGAGCTTTCCGGCTCGGCGGTCTGACGGGGAGCGCATCCAATGTGCGGTATTGCCGGGATGCTTGCCGTAGGGATGATCGACCTCAGCCCGGTGTTTTCGATGACCTCGGTGCAGGCGCATCGCGGACCGGACGATGCGGGTCACGCGCTATTCAAGGCGCCGGGCGCCCCGCCGGTACAGACCAAGCGGCAGGAGGAGGGCGAGCGGCTCGAAGGGATGTTGGCGCTGGGCCATCGTCGCCTGTCGATCATCGCCCGCGGCGATGGCGGTCACCAACCGATGAGTTACGCGGACGGCCGCTATTGGATCACCTACAACGGCGAGATCTACAACTACCGTGAGCTCCGGGACGAGTTGCGCGCGCTCGGCTACTCGATCGCGTCGGAGTCGGACACCGAGGTCGTCCTCGCCGCATTCTCAGCCTGGGGAAACGCCTGCTTCCACCGGTTCAACGGCATGTGGGCACTCGCCATCTGGGATTCGCGCCGCCGGGAACTGACTCTTTCCCGCGATCGGTTCGGTGTCAAGCCTCTTCACCTGCGAAGGCACGGCAACGCGCTATTCTTCGCGTCGGAGATCAAGGGGTTGCTGGCGGGCACGAGCGCCCGTGCACGCGCGAATGCACAGACCGTCCACGACTTCCTCGTCCACGGTGCCGCCAACTGCGACAACGACACCTTCTTCGACGGCATCACCGCGTTCCCCCCCGGTTGTGTAGCCACCTTGAAGCCGGATCGCGACTTGACCGTCGAGCCCGAACCTTACTGGCGACTCGACCCGACCGCGACTCGCGAGATCCCCTTTGCCCGGGCCTGCGACGAGTTCCGTGACCTGCTGACGTCGTCGGTCCGGATCCGAATGCGCAGCGACGTGCCGGTCGGGGCATGTCTGTCCGGAGGTCTCGATTCGTCGAGCATCGTGTGCCTGATGGATCGCGACACTTCAGGCGGCGCTATTCATACCTTCACCGCCCGCTTTCCAGAGCCCGAGTTCGACGAGAGTGCGTGGGCGCGCTGCGTGATCGAGGCGACCGGCGTCACCGGCCATTTCTCGATGCCGACCGAATCGGGCCTGCTCGAGGATCTCGACGAGCTGATCTGGCACCAGGAGGAGCCGTTCTCGACGGCGAGCCTGTATGCGCAGTGGCTGGTCATGAAGCAGGCACGCGAGCACGACATTCCGGTGCTGCTCGATGGACAGGGGGCCGACGAGATCCTTGCAGGTTACCGCAAGTTCTATGCGTTTCACATCCTGGCGCTCGTGCGCGCCCACCGCATCGCCTCTGCGATGGGCGAGTTCGCCGCGCTACTGCGCCACGGCGACCGGGGATACCTGCGTTGGCGTGAGGGCGCGCGCTACCTCCCGGCATTCATGCAACGCCACGTCGTGTCCGGCAGGGACTTCGTCACGCCGGAACTCGCGCACACGACAAGAACCGGTCACGTCGCTCTGGGTGCTTCGGGAGACCTCCGCATGCGCCAGATGCTCGACCTGACCCGCTACAGCGTGCCCAGCCTCTTGCGTTACGAGGATCGGAACTCGATGGCCTGGTCCATCGAGAGTCGCGTTCCGTTTCTCGATTACAGGCTGGTCGAATTCGCGTTGTCGTTGCCGGTCGAGCACAAGTTGCGCGGCGGGCGCACCAAGGCCGTGCTGCGCGCGGGACTTCGCGGCATCGTTCCAGACCGCGTACTGGAACGCCGTGACAAGATGGGATTCGTCACGCCGCAATCGCGATGGATGGAAGCCGACCTCGGCCGACAAGTCGAGCGCGCCTGCGCCGACGCGCCAGCCTTGCTGCGGCGCTGGTTCGGTTTCGATGCCATGTTGAGGGCGTGGCGCACCGGGTCGTCGCGCGAGCGTCGATCAATGCAGGCGCTCGTCTTTCGCGCGGGCATCCTGGCCCGATGGGCCAGACGATTCGAAATCTCGGCAGAATGAGCCAGGTCATCTGGTACGTCCATCCGTATGCAGGCGGACCCGGTATCGGTCGCTACTGTCGGCCGTTCGAACTCGGCAAGGCGTGGCAGCGCGCGGGCGCGCGGCCGCTCGTGATCACCGCATCATTTCACCACCTGCTCGACGAACCCGGTGCGCACCCCGCGCATGTCGACGTCGAGGGCGTACCCTACGCATTCCTGTCCGTCCCTTCCTATAGGACCAACCGCCTCGGACGGGTCGTCAACATGGCGCTCTTCGCGGCACAGATCTGGCGCCAGGCGACCCGACTCGCGCTCCGATACGGCCAACCGGACCTCGTCATCGGCTCATCGCCCCACCCCTATGCATTCCTGGGCACGCACGCCATCGCTCGCCGCTTCGGCGCACGTTCGGTATTCGAAGTGCGCGACCTCTGGCCGCTCAGTCTCACGGAACTCGCCGGCGTAAGCCCTGCGCACCCGATGGTGCGATTCACGGCGTGGCTGGAACGCTACGCCTATCGGCATGCCGATACCGTCGTCTCATTGCTGCCCTGCTCGCGCGCCTACATGACCGAGCATGGGCTGGATCCCGCACGCTGGCGATACATACCGAATGGAGTCGAGAACCTCGTGCTGACGGCGCACGAATCAACGCAGCCGTGCGTGCGCACTGTTCGACGATGGCGGGACGAAGGCCGAACCACGGTGGTCTATGCCGGCGCCATGGGTCCGCCGAACTACGTGCACTCCCTCGTCGATGCGATCGACGTCCTGCGCCAGCGTGGCGACCGCAGGCTTTCCGCCGTGATCGTCGGTCGGGGCGACGAATCTGCGACCATCGCCAGACAGGTCGACGAACTCGGACTCGGCGATCGCGTCGCACTGTTCGAGCAGATACCGAAGCGCGAGATCCCGGCGCTGCTGGCTGAATCCGACATTGGCTACATATCGCTGCGCCCCGAACCGCTCTTCCGCTTCGGCGTCAGCCCGAACAAGCTCTTCGACTACATGATGGCAGGCCTTCCGGTGCTGTTCGCGATCCAGGCGGGTAACGACCCGGTATCCGACGCGCAGTGCGGGTATTCGGTCTCGCCTGGCGACAAGGTCGCTATCGCCGACGCCCTGGAAAAGCTCGCATCACTGCCGGCCAGAGCCCGGCAGGAGATGGGGGAGCGCGGCCGCACCTACGTGCGTGAACACCACGGCTACGAGCGACTCGCGGCCGACTACCTGCAGACGATCGCCATGCCGGGCCGGGTCGCGAGCCGATGAAGATCGCAGTCACCGGGGCCACCGGCTACATCGGGCGCCAGCTGGTCCGTGTCGCTGCGGAGCGCGGCCATGGGGTCCTTGCACTGGTTCGCCGGCCGAACGACGAGCTTGCACGCTTCGCGAGTCAGCATGCCATCGACGGCCAACTGCCACGCTACCTCGAAGGAGTCGACGCGATCATTCATCTCGCGGGGCTCGCGCACGTTCGCCGCACCAGACGCAGCGACGGCGCGGCGTTCGACGACGCAAACCGGCAATTTGCGCTCACGGTGGCCGAAGCCGCACAACGCGCTTGTGTCGCACGGTTCGCCTACGTCAGCTCGATCGGAGTGCACGGGAACTGGTCGGGCGATCCGATTGTGGAATCCTCCCCATTTGCGCCCGACACGCCTTACGCGATGTCCAAGCTGATGGGCGAGCAGGCGCTGGCACGATTCCACGTGTCAGCACCATCGCGACTTGTCATCGTGCGTCCGCCGATGGTCTACGGCCCCGATTGCCCGGGCAACTTCCCGCGGTTGGCTCGCCTGGTTACTCGCGGGCTTCCGCTGCCGTTTGCGGCAGTCTCCGCCAGGCGCTCGTTCGTCCACGTCGGCAATCTGATCGACTTCCTGCTTGAAGCCGTCCGGCCGGGCATCACAGGCGAACGCTTCGTCGTCGGTGATGGATCGGACTTCAGCCTCGCACAACTGGTCACGCTGATGGCCGGCGCCGCTGGTGTCCGCTCGCGGATGTTTCCGGTGCCGCCGGCGCTGCTTCGTGCCGGCGCCCGTGCAGTACGCCTGCGACGCGAGATGGAAAGCCTGACGCGCCCGATGCTGGTCGACTGGTCGCACGCCCGAACGGCCCTCGGCTGGTCTCCGCCGTTCGAACCCGACGAAGCGATGGCCACAACGCTGGCTGCGTCCTGGCCAAACCCGCAGCGCAAGATCTGCGGGGAAGGGGGGCCGGAATGACGACGACCGGCTGGATCGCCGCCTTCATCGCCTTGATTGTGTCGCTGTACGTCACGCGCCGCGCTATCGAATGGGCGCTCGGTCAGCGTCTGATCGACGTTCCGAACGAGCGCAGCTCGCACATCATCCCGACTCCGCGCGGCGGCGGCCTCGGCATCGTCGCGGGCGCAATCATCGGTCTTGCGCCGCTTGCCATGGCCAGCATGCTGCAACTTCGACTTGCCGGAGCACTCGCCTGCGGGTGCGTAATCGCCGTGCTGGGCTACCTCGACGACCGGCACTCCCTGTCCGTTCGGATCCGGCTGGCGATACAGGCGCTCACGGCAACCGCAGCACTCGCGCTGCTATGGCCGCTGCCACCGCTCCAGCTACCCGGCATCACTGTGTTGCCACCGCTTGCCGCCGTCCTGTACTTCCTCGGATTGGTCTGGCTCACCAACCTCTACAATTTCATGGACGGTATCGATGGCATCGCGGGTGCGCAGGCCGTTGCCGTCTGCCTCGTGTGGACACTTCTTGCCACTACGACAGGGATTGCCAGCGTCGCGCTGGTGCTTGCCGCCGCCAACCTGGGCTTCATACGTTACAACTGGCCTCCAGCCCGGATCTTCATGGGCGACACCGGGAGCGCATTCGTAGGCTTCGAACTCGGTGTGTGCGCAATCGCGCTGGCTGCTGAGACGGCGACATCGGTGCTCCTTTGGTTGATCCCGCTGGCCGGATTCATCGCCGACGCGACGTCGACCCTGCTCGTGCGCCTCGTACGCGGGCGCAGACCTGACGAGGCACACCGTAGTCATCTCTATCAGCGGCTCGCGCGGCGCTTCGGACGACATTCAGTCGTTACCATCCTGTACATGGTTCTTGTACTCGTTGTTCTCGGGCCGCTGACGCTGCTCACCTTGGGCGAAGCACCGGGGAATGCGGCAACCACGCTGCTGTTCGTCGTGCTCGCGCTGTCGCTGTCCGCGATCGGCCTGGGTGCGGGACGCGACGACGGATGATGGTGAGGAAGCACCATACGGCACCCGAAGCCGGCCCCGACAGATCCTCTCAGGATTTTCGAGACCACAGCGTGCAACGTCCGATCAAGGGTTCTCGTCGCCGTCGAACCACACCGTTCCTGAAATGCGCGCCGCTGCATCACTGATACTCTTTTGCACCGCGGGATGCTGGGCCGCGTCGCCTTTGGTGCCCCCTGCGCCAAGGATGCCAGCCGATCACTGGATCGGACCGAAGATAGCCCCCGAACAATATCTGGATTCCAATCGCGGCTTGTATGACGTCGACAGGGATGGGGTTCTGGTGACGCTGTATCGCGACAGAAGCGAACAGACCAGTGCCCGCCTCGAGTACAACCCCGCTTTCATCGCCAACTACGCGATCACCGCGTGCCGGGAGTACATTCAAACGGGTGCTCACTCCGCTGCAAAGATCCTCCATGCCCAGCTCTCGTGGCTTCTTCGGCATGCGGAACACCGCGAAGTTGGCGGGCGAACCTTTCGGCGCTATCCATATACGTTCGAGTGGGTCAAGTACAAACTGAGTCCGCCATGGGTCTCCGGATTCGCCCAGGCGCTGGTCGGCACCGCGTTTGCCTGTGGTGCCGACAGCACCGGCGACCCTTCCTATTCAGATGCAGCTGTCGAGACATTCTCTGCCCTGAAGGTATCAACAGCCAGCGGTGGCGTCACGACGTTCGGATTGGACACGGCGTGGTTCGAAGAGGCAGCCAAAGAAGGCTTTCCGTCGATCAAGATCCTCAACGGGCATCTTACTGCCATGGAGGGACTGAAGAGCTTCATCGAGTGGAAACCTGACACCGATTTCTCTGACCTCTATCGAAAGGCTGTAAATGGTACACGTGTACTGCTCCGCTCTTTCGACGCTGGTTACCTGAGTTACTACGACCACTTCCCGCCAAACCTGCCCCAGGAATGGGGGTTGTCCGGGCGTATCGGGTATAACTCCCTTCATCTCATTCAGCTGACAGATCTCTATCGGGTCACTGGAGACTCATATTTCCTGCGGTATGCATTGCGGTTCGCCGAATACGAGAGCCCTCTCCATCTGGTGACGACATCGGGCTCGACTTCCGCGGATACGAACGGCCCCGACCGAATCAACATGGTGCTGGGTAACGACTACTGGTCACACAGTGTGTTTCCGACCTCGGTTCTCGTCGACCTGGGCGAGGTATTCCAGACGTACGGGATTTCTCTGGTTGCTCACACCGATCGATCTACACCGCGGGATTTCCTGCTTTCGGTTTCGATCGACGGGCTTGGATTTCGACCCTTGCGCGACGTGCGACGCAATACCTCGATGCGTCGGACGATCGGATGGGCGCAAACACCCGCTCGCTATGTCCGATTGGACATCCTCTCCGATAATGGAAACGAAAACGTCACACTCAAGGGAGTCTATGTGCACCGTAGGGAGACAATGGGCGCCGCGGTTGCGACACCCATGGCGATGTCCGTTGGAAATATGCCGGGCCTCGCTTTCTCGCGGCGCGGCTGGCACCCCCCGGCATCTGGATGGTTGATATTCAGACGATCGGGCCTTCCGGGGGGCGTGAGATCGGCAATGTTTGTCGGCACGTCGTCAGGCGAAATCACGGTCAACACAGCCGTCACTCCGGATGGGATCAAGGCGCGCGTCAAAGAGGTTCGGTCAAGGTGCTCCGCAAGTCCGTGCCGCGTGCCGATCCCCGATGGAGGAGGCGATTTCGTATTTGTCGAATGGGCTGGTCTGGACGCCGGCCCGGACCTGCGTCTTCGCTTGAGCCACTAAACGGAAGTTCCATCGTCCGCCGGCCGCATTTTTGCTCGATCGCCTGGTGGCCGATCATGCCGCCATCGCCCACCAGCACGCACTCATCGATATCGAACTGCGCGCGCAGCCGCTGCACCTCGGGCAGCAACGTGGCGCTGTCGGCCACGTTGCCGGGGTGCACGGAGACCGCTACCGGGCAGCCGCGCGCATCGGTCAGCAGCCCATGGTTGACCTGCAGCAGCCCCTTGCGGCCATCACGGCTATAGAAATCAACCCGTCTTCACACGCGAGGAGCAATACCGCCCGCTGAAGGCTTCAGGGGCTACGGGAGTTCTGACGGCCGCTGATCACAGACCAAGTGCCTCGAGCACGAAGGGCGCGACGATCCGGGATCCCGCTACGCTCAGATGGTTGTCGTCCGCGTAGATGAGTTCTGCGTTACGCAGACCGCTGCACCAGTCGTTCGAACAGAAGACGCGTTCCGCGTCGATCACGATCAGCGATCGGCCCACCGCCCGGATGTCCTCCACCAGATTGCGGTAGTCCACCATCCGGGCTCGGTAGACCTCGTAGGAGACGGCGCATCCTTCACGCACTCGAGTGAACGTCAGCGGCCGGGAGAGGCAATCGCGCGCCGGAACCCCCAACTCCGGAACCTGGAGAAAGTATGCGACTCGCAGGCCCTTGTTCGCCAGACGACCGATCGTCCCCTGCAACCCGCGCGTAAACGCCTGCGACGGCGACGCCTGCGCCTGGAGCCCGTCGCCGCCTCGTTCGGCGATCGGGGGGTAGTTGTAGTTGGCCTCGACGGGCCCGAACCCCTTCCCGTCGAGATATTGAGGGCCGCGTGATGCCAGCACGACGGCGACCAGGCGCCGGTCTCTTTCGAGTGCGCTCAGGATGACGTCGATGCTTCGCGCGCATGCGCTGCGTTCCGCTGCATTCCTGCCCGTGACGGCGCCGTCGAAGGGCGGACAGCCGGAGTTCGCGAGAAGCAGGGTGCCGTAGCCCTTGCTGGCGGCCAGTTCGGAGACCCCCGGAAACAGCACGTGCGCGTGCGAATCACCGACGAGCGCGATCATCCGCTCGCCGGGGTGATGCTGGCGGCAGTAGACCGGCGCATCCGTCCCGGAGAACAACGCGAGGCAGGCGTTGTCCTGCCGCGGCTCGCGGATCATCTGGGCCTCGGCGTCTCTCGCATAGCGAACCGCTTTCCGGTCTGGCAATCCTCCCGAATCCACCACGACACGGGACGCGAGCACCAGCCCCAGCATCGCTACGATCAGGACCGGCACGACGCGACCTCGGGCCCATCCGTGACGAATCGGGCGCTCGATCCATGCATGGGTTCCCCAGGCAAGCAGCACGGACAGAAGGGCGGCCGCCCACAAGAGCCATCCGGCGGGTTGGCCCGATTCGGCGATCCGGACAAAAGAGAGCAACGGCCAGTGCCACAGATACAACGGGTAGCTGATGAGCCCGACCAGCACCAACGGCTTCGCTGCAAGGGCGCGATTCACCGTCGCGCCGTGGCCGCTCGCGATGAGCGCCGCGACGCCGGACAAGGGTCCGATCATGCCCGGGCTCGGATAGAGCGCGTGCTCGTCGAACGTGAACAGGCCCCATGCGATCAACAGCAGCCCGGCGACCGAAAGCATGTTCCGCGGCGTCCGGGGTTCGAGCACGGCAGGCAGCGCACCTCCCCTTCTCGCGTGCCACCATGCGACGCCGGCACCGATCAGGAGTTCCCATCCGCGCGCAAGCGGGTGATAGTAGAGCGCGTCGGCGCTGCGAGCGGCAAGGTGAGCGCCGAACGCGAGAGAGACCACGGCCAGCGCGACGATGACGATGCCGGCATCGACGCGAAATCGACGGGCGCCCAGGAGCACGACAGGCCAGACGAGATAGAACTGCTCCTCGACCGACAGCGACCAGAGGTGCAGAAGCGGCTTGGCGCTCGAGACCACGTCGAAATAGCCCGCCTCCTGCATGAGCCGGAAATTGAGAACGAAGGCAATCGCGTAGTACGCATGCCGGGCGAGGCGTTCGTACTCGTCGGCGAACAACGCGAAAGCCCCGAATGCAAGCGTCGCGATCAATACCGCAATCAGCGCGGGGAACAGGCGCCTGATGCGCCGCGCGTAGAAGGCACCGAAGCGGAAGCGCCCGTCGGCCTGCTCGCGAAGCAGGATCAGGGAGATCAGGTATCCGGAAATGACGAAGAAGATGTCGACGCCCAGGAACCCGCCAGGCAGTGCCGAGGGAGCGACGTGGAAGACGAGAACGCTGAGGACGGCGACCGCCCGAAGTCCGTCGATGTCTGCGCGATAGGTGACCGCGGACCTCATCGGACGCGCTTGAAATATTCCCGGTCGCAGCCGGTGCCTATAGCCGCCACGCGGTAATTCCCGCCCGCGCCAGGGCCTGCTGGTCGAACAGGCTCTTGACATCGGCGAGCACCGGCTTGTCGCCCCTGAGCAAGGCCCTCAGATCGTCGGCAGTCCGCGACGCGTACTGCCGATGGGCCACCGCAACCACCAGGGCGTCGACCTGCGCGTGCGGCGCGATGCTGCCGACCACCACGCCCGGATATTCGCGGGCCAGCTCGCCAGCGTCCGCATACGGATCCTCCGCCACCACCCTGATCCCGAAATCCTGGAACTCGCGGATGATGTCGATGACCTTGCTGTTGCGGATGTCCGGGCAGTTCTCCTTGAACGTGAGGCCCAGCACGCCGACGGTCGCGCGCGTCACGTCGATGCCGTTCTGGATCATCTTCTTGATCGTGGTGCGCGCGACGTAACGGCCCATGTTGTCGTTGATGCGGCGCCCGGCCAGGATGACCTGCGGAATGTAGCCGACCTTTTCCGCCTTGTCGGTCAGGTAGTAGGGATCGACGCCGATGCAGTGCCCGCCGACCAGCCCCGGGCGGAACGGCAGGAAGTTCCACTTGGTCCCCGCCGCCTCGAGCACGGCCCGGGTGTCGATGTCGAGCCGCGCGAACAGCACGCTGAGCTCGTTCATCAGGGCGATGTTCAGGTCGCGCTGCGTGTTCTCGATCACCTTGGCCGCTTCTGCCACGCGGATGCTCGGCGCCTTGTGGGTTCCGGCCGTGATGATCTCGCGGTACAGGCCGTCGATCGTCTCCGCCACTTCGGGCGTCGACCCCGAGGTGACCTTCCTGATGGTCGCGACCCTGTGCTCCTTGTCGCCCGGGTTGATCCGCTCGGGGCTGTAGCCAGCGAAGAAGTCGCGGTTGAACGTCAAGCCGGATACGCGTTCGAGCACGGGAACGCAATCCTCTTCGGTCGCGCCCGGATAGACCGTCGACTCGTAGATGACGATGTCACCCTTCCCGAGCACTCTCCCGATGGTCTCGGAAGCCTTCAGCAACGGACCGAGGTCGGGGCGCTTGTGCTCGTCGATCGGCGTCGGCACGGTCACGATGTACACGTTGCAGGCGGCCAGGTCCGCCGGATCCGACGTGAAGCGCAAGCCGGCAGCCTCGCGCAATTCGGCATCCCCGACTTCGAGGGTGGCGTCATGCCCTGCGCGCAGGGCTTCGATGCGCTCGACGTTGATGTCGAAGCCGACGACGACACGTCGCTTGGCGAACTCGACGGCCAACGGGAGGCCGACGTAGCCGAGCCCGATGATCCCGAGGTGCAGGTCACGCGTTGAGGGCATCTTCAGATCAGCCCTTTCGGACTTCCGTGTTGATGTTGAGCGCCGAATTATGTCATTCGAGGGTGCTCGGTGAACTGCAGGCAGATGCCAGAATTCGTATGAGGAAACGACGCACCTCTGACCAGGCTCACGCGCCTGCCCTCCAAGGCACCTCCTGCAACCCTGCGTGGGCCGCCGCCACGGGAATGAGCCGCCCGGCCACCGGCGCCATCGCCGCCCGCATGCGCTGCGGTGCCACCTTCAGGGCCCGCTCGAGCAAATCGGGCTCGGTTTCGGCCAGCACCGCCGCGAGAACCAGGGTTTGGCGACGATCCTTCTCTGCCTTCTCGGCAAAGCCGCGCCGCTGCGTGCTCGAATTACCCGACAATTCCGGATTCCATTGGGCAAAAAGCTGGCGCCGGTCGGGGCGCCCTGTCGTTCGAGCGTCGCACGGTCCTCGCCGTCGACCGAGTCCATCCCAGAAACAATGCCGCACTCACGTCGAACCGTCGCGCCAGCCTCCTGGCGATCTCCTTGCTGATGCCACGCCGGCCGTTCAGGATGTCCGATATCCGCCCCTGCGGAGCGCAGTCGTCAAGGTCTGCCTGGTTCAGGCCGTGCTGGTTCATCAGGATGCGCAGCACTTCCTTCGGCTCGGCCCCGGGTATCGGGGCGTGCTCCTCTTCGTAGGCGGCAACCCGATCGGCCAGGTAATCGAGCACATCGGCCAGCGGGTGGCTCTCGTCGTCGCCGATCTCGTCCAGCAGGATCTCGATGGTCGCCTCGGTTCGGCACGCCGGCATTGACAACGCAACACGTTTGCAACACATTTGCGGACATGAAGACCGCCATCCTTCCGCAAGTGCGCGTAGAGCCCCAGCTCCGGGCCGACCTCGAGGCCGTGTTGCGCGAGGGCGAAACCCTGTCCGACTTTCTCGAAGCCACGGTGCGCCAGGCGGTGGACTACCGGCGCATGCAAGCTGAGTTGGACGCCCGTGCGGATGCCGCCTGGGTGCGTTTCCAGCAGACCGGTGCCGCAGTGCCGGCCTCGGAAGTGCTTGCCGAGATGCGTGAGCGGCTCGAATCCAGGCGACGGAAACTCCAGGGCAGGCACCGACCGGCCAAGGCATGACCTTCACGGTCGTTGTCGAGCCTGAAGCGAAGGCCGACCTGTTGCGGCTATACGAGTACCTGCTCGAGCGCGCGGAGTACGTCGAGGATCTGGATGTTGCCGATCGCGCGCTTCATGCCATCGACGCGGGGCTGGGCGCGTTGGAAAGGACTCCGTTCCTGTTCCGCAAGGCGGAGGGGGAACGCAGCGCGCTACGCCGCGAACTGGTCATTCCATTTGGGGCGTCCGGCTTCGTCGTGAAGTACGAGATCGCGTCACCCCAACTCGTGGTGGTCCTGGCAGTTCGGCATCAACATGAGGCCGACTACCGCTGAGAACGACCATCGCGGCCCACCGCCAGGCGCCGCAAGGCCCGCGCGAAGGCAACGGAGGTTGCGCGAAAGCAGGCCCCTCTCCCTGCGACCTCTGAACGGTCGACAGAGGTGCGCACCGGGGTGACGGCTACTGCTCCGCAAACGCCCGCTCCACCACGAAGTCTCCCGGCTTCGTGGTGTTCCCCTCGTGAAATCCGCGCGACTCGAGCATCCTCTTCAGGTCGCGCAGCATCGCCGGACTGCCGCAAAGCATCACCCGGTCGTTGGCCGCATCGAGCGCCGGCGCCCCGAGATCCTCGAACAGCTTGCCGCTCGCCATCAGTTCGGTGATCCGACCCATGTTGACGAACGCCTCGCGCGTCACCGTCGGGTAGTAGCGCAGCTTGCCCGTCACCAGGTCGCCCAGGAACTCGTGCCTGGGCAGGTGTTCGAGCAGGTAGTCGTGATAGGCCAGTTCGTCCACCTCGCGCACGCTGTGCACCAGGATCACCTGTTCGAAGCGCTCGTAGGTCTCGGGGTCGCGCACCACGCTCATGAACGGCGCGAGCCCGGTGCCGGTGGCCAGCAGGTACAGCCGCTTGCCCGGCAGCAGGTAGTCGATCAGCAGCGTGCCGGTGGGCTTGCGCCCGACGATGATGCGGTCGCCCGGCTCGAGGTGCTGCAGCTTCGAAGTGAGCGGGCCGCCGGGCACCTTGATGCTCAGGAACTCGAGATGGTCCTCGTGGTTCGGGCTCACGATGCTGTAGGCGCGCATCAGTTTCCTGCCGCCCTCTTCCAGGCCGATCATCGTGAAGTGGCCGTTGCTGAAGCGCAGCGACTGGCCGCGCGTGGTGGTGAAGCTGAACAGCCGATCGGTCCAGTGGTGCACGCTCAGCACCTGTTCTTCGTGGAATGCGCTCATGGGGCGGGAGGGCCGGGAAAGGCCGTTTCGGAAAAGGTCGCGACGACGCGAATTCTAGTGCAGCGAATGCTTCATTCACCCGAAAAGCCCGCATCACGTCTCGGAAACCGGTACAATATGCGTCGAATTCATGAACTGAATATCGAGGCACGGATGGAAGACATGCCGCGTGACAACGCTGCGCAGGCCCCCCGGATCGACGGCGACACCCCCACGATGCGCCTGGTCGCGCTGCTGGAGGTCATTGCCTCGAAGGACGAATTCGTGACCCTGCAGGGCCTGGTCGACGAAACCGGCCTGCCCAAGCCGACGCTGCACCGCATGCTGCACCAGCTCGAATCCGCGCGCCTGCTGCAGCGCGAGCGCGACGGCCGCAGCTACGGCACCGGCGCGCGCCTGCGCCGGCTGGCCGAGAACCTGCTGCTCAACGACACGGCGCACAGCGCGCGGCGCGCAGTGCTGCGCCGGCTGAAGGACGAAATTGGCGAGAGCTGCAACATCACCACCCTGTCGGGCGGCGACGTGCTCTACCTCGATCGCGTGGAGACCGCCGCCCCGCTGCGCTTCTACCTGCATCCCGGCTCGCGCGTGCCGGCGCACTGTTCGGCCAGCGGCAAGCTGTTCCTCGCGCAGATGACGCCGGCGCAGCGCGCGCGCGTGCTCGGCCCCGGTCCGATGCAGCGCTATACGCCGAACACGATCACCGACCCCGAGGCGCTCGAGCGCGAACTGGAGAAAGTGCGTCGCGACGGTTACGCGCTCGACGACGAAGAGTTCCTTCCGGGGCTGGTCTGCGTGGCGGTGCTCGTGCCCGCGGCCGACGGCGGGCGCTCGAACATGGGGCTCGCGGTGCAGGCGCCGATCATGCGGCTCAATGCCGCGCAAGCGGTCGAGTTGCTGCCGGTGCTGCGGCGCGCCGCGCTCGACCTCGTCGACCCGGACGAACAGCCGGCGAAGGGGGCGCGCACGCGCCGGCAGGGCGACGACCCTGCCGACGAGCGGCTCAGCGCGTGAAGCAGCCCACGCCCACCGGAATGCGTCGAGCGCGGCATCAGGAGTAGCCGAAGAGGCGCGGTATCCATAGCGAGATCTCCGGGAAGAACGCGATCAGGAAGACCGCGACGGTTGCGGCGAGCATGAACGGCAGCGCGCGCACCGTGATCGCCTCGACGCTCGATCCGCCGATGCCCGAGGCGACGAACAGGTTCTCGCCCAGCGGCGGCGTCATGAAACCGACCGACAGCGCGCAGATCACGACAATGCCCACGTGGGTCGGATCGGCGCCGAGCGAGAACATCACCGGCATCAGCACCGGCACCAGGATCATGATCGCCGCCAGCGTCTCCATGAACATGCCGACGATCAGCAGGAAGACGATCGTCAGCGTCCAGATCAGGTACATGTCGGAGGTGAGCGCGAGCAGCGATTCGGCGATCACTGCGGGAATGCGCTGCTCCACCAGCAGGCGGCCGAACACGGTGGCCGCGAACAGGATCATCAGCACGCGCCCGGTGATCCAGGTGGTGGTGCGCAACGCGTGAAGCACTGCCCTGAACTTCAGTTCGCGGTGCAGGAACAGGCCGACGAACAGCGTGTAGAAGATCGCGACCACCGCCGATTCGGTCGGCGTGAACAGGCCCGTGTAGATCCCGCCGAGGATCACGAACGGCGCCAGCACCGACCAGATGCCCTTGCGCAGCGCCGTGCCGATCTCGCCGAACGACCAGCGCTCGGCCATACCGCGGTAGCCGCGGCGCTTCGAGATCAGGTAATTCGTCACCAGCAGCGCGATCGCCATCAGGATGCCGGGCAGCACGCCGGCGATGAACAGCTTCGGGATCGACAGCGAAGCGAATTCGCCGTGCGCCTTGATGTCGGCGGCCGTCGGTGCGAGGCTCATCGCCGCGATGCCGAAGATCACCATCGGGATCGACGGCGGAATGATGATGCCCAGCCCGCCGGAAGCGGCAGTGACCGCCGACGCGTAGCTGCGCTCGTAGTGGCGCCGCGTCATCGCCGGGATCATCAGCATGCCGACGGCAGCGGTGGTGGCCGGGCCCGAGCCGGAGATCGCACCGAAGAACAGGCAGGCGATCACCGTGGCGGCGCCCAGGCCACCGGTGATCGGTCCGGCGAGCGTTTCCGCGATGTCGACCAGGCGCTTCGAGATGCCGGCGGCCTCCATCAGCGCGCCGGCCAGCACGAACGCCGGCAGCGCCATCAGCGGAAAGCTTCCCACGGAGGTGAACGCGATCTGCACGAACGCGATCGGGTTCTTCTCGAGCGCGAGAAACGCGAACATGGCGGCGCCGGCCAGCGCGACGGTGATCGGCGCACCGATCAGCATCAGCAGCAGGAAGCCGCCGAAGAGGATTTCGACGACGAAATTTTCCATCGACGTTCTCCGCTGGCGTCAGGCTTGCGAGCCCGAACCGGCCGCGCTCGCCTTCTTGAGCGCCTCGATCTCCTCGGCCTCGGGGTCGCGGATCTCCACGCCCTTGACCAGTGTCTGGTAGTTGTTCCAGAGGATGCGGATCGACATCAGCGTGAAGGCCACCGGCAAGACCATGTAGAAGACCTTCATCGGCACGCCGATCGTCTGCGACTTCCAGAACGGATTCATCCGGCTGACGAACTCGTAGCTCAGGTAGACGAAGTACAGGTTGAACGCGACCCACAGCAGGTCGGCGAACGCCTCGGACACCTTCCTGACGATCGGCGGGAAGAACATGAACTGGAAGGTGACGCGGTTGTGCGCCGACATGCGTGCGGCCACCGAGGCGCCCAGATAGGCGAACCAGACGAACAGGTAGGTCGCCAGCTCCTCGCCCCACGGGATCGAGTACAGGAAGAACTGCCGCAGCAGGATCTGCACGAACAGCAGCAGCATGAAGAACGCGAGCAGCGCGTCGCAGACGTACTCCTCGAAATGGGTCGCGAGATCGGAAAGGATGCCCCGGATCGACATGGATATCTCCGTCGGGTGGAGGGTGCCGCCGATCGTCGCGCGCCGCCGCCCGGCGCGGCAGCGGGCGGCGACGTGGATGCGTGCCGACTCAGCGGCCGAGTTCCTTCAGCACGCGGTCGAGTTTTTCCTTCCCGCCGATGCTCTTGTGGAACTTCGGCCAGACGTTCTTCGCCTTCTCGATCCACTCCTTCTCGCCGTTGGCCGGATCGACGATCTCCATGCCGCGCGCGGCCAGATCCTTGCCGATCTTCTCCTCGCTGGCGAGCAGGTAGCGGTAGCTCTCCTCGGTGGCTTCACGCCCCGCGTCGAGGATCGCCTTCTGCACATCGGGTTTCTGCGCCTTGAAGACCTGCTCGCTGACCACCATCGGCTCGAGCGAGAAGATGTAGCGGATGTTGGTGATGTACTTCTGTACCTCGTAGAACTTCATCGCCGAAATCGTGATGTACGGGTTGTCCTGGCCGTCGATCACGCGCTGCTGCAGGCCGGTGAAGGTTTCCGACCAGGCCATCGGCGTGGGGTTGATGCCCCAGGCCTGGTAGGCGGCGATCATGATCTCGTTCTTCGGCACGCGGATGACCAGGCCCTGCAGGTCCGCGAGCGTCTTCACCGGACGCTTCGAGTTGGTCAGCCGGCGAAAGCCCGAGTACGTCCAGCCGATGATGCGCACGCCGGCGTCGCGCACGGTGTTCTCGGCGAGTTCCTTGCCGACGGGACCCGTGGTCAGCTTCTTCGCCTCCTCGGCACTCTGGATCACGTACGGCAGCGTGAGCACGCCCACCGTGGGCGAGAACGGCGTGATGTTGTTGATCGCCAGGATCGAGAAGTCGAGCAACCCCATCGCGGCGTTGTTGACCGTGTCTTCTTCGCTGCCGAGTTGGCTGTTGGGGAACAGGTCCGCCTTGTGAGCGCCGCCGGTCTTCTCGGCGAACAGCCTGGCGAACGTCAGGCCGAAGTGATGCTGCGTGCCACCGGCGGCGTCACCAATGGCGACCTTGAAGGTCTTGGCGACGGCGGCCGGGGCGCCGGCCAGCAGGCCGGCGGCGGCGAACAGCGATACCAGCAGGGTCTTGCGCAGTCTCATCGACGTCTCCTCGGGTGCAGTGGTGGTCGTGGTGGCGGGTGGATGGCGGAGGCCGGGCTACAGGAACTCGTCGTTCAGGTGGTACCAGCGGTACAGGAACCACTGGCCGAAGCGCCGAAACGGCGCGAAATATTCGGAAACCACCATTTCCCGGATATTGGGGAACGGCAGCTTCGAGCGGAAGATCGGCAGCTGCAACGAGGCGCCCTGCCCGGCGATCCACTGCGCCAGCCGGCGGCCGGCCTGCGCCGAGTACATCACGCCGTTGCCGCCGTAGCCGAGCGCGTAGTACAGCGATTGCGCCGGATCGGGCTGGAAGATGCGCGGCATCATGTCGTGGGCGACGTCGACCCAGCCCCACCAGGAATACTCGATCGGAATGCCGGCGAGCGCGGGGAACTTGCGCTGCAGGTCGTTCACCAGGAACTGCTCGTACTTCTTCTGCGGCGCATCGCGGCCGGTGATCGCGCTGCGGCTGCCGATCTGCAGCCGGTTGTCGGGCAGCAGCCGGTAGTAGTGGCGCAACACGCGCGTGTCGGTGAGGACCTGGCGCGTCCTGAAGTTGCACGCTTCGATCTCGGACTGCGTGAGCGGGCGCGTGACGATCGAGTTCGACAGGATCGGCAGCAGGCGGTTCTTCAGTTCGCGGTGCAGCGTCTGCGAGGTGTAGCCGCCGGTGGCGATGCCCACGGCACGCGCCCGGACCGTGCCGCCGGGCGTGCGCAGGTGGTGCACGCCGTTGCGCGTCTCCCAACCCTGCACCGGGCTCGCGGGATGCACCTTCACGCCCAGCGCGCGCGCTTTCTCGAGGTAGCCGAAGGCGAGCTTGCCGGCGTGGATGCCGATGCCCTCGGGCTCGTGCATCGCACCGGCGGCCTCGCGGTCGTCGACCCATTCGCGCTTCACCGTCCCGGCGTCGAGCAGGCGAGCGTCGTACTTGAAAACCTCGCGCAGGCAGTCGACCTCCTTCGCCAGCGTCGGCATCACCTTCGGCCGGTGCGCGATGTAGAGGTGGCCGCCGGGCTGCGGCTCGCAGTCAATGTCGCGGATGAGCTCCTTGAAGGTCTCCATCCCTTCGAGGCACTCGCGATGCAGCGCCAGCGCCGTGTCCAGCCCGTAGCGGCTGATCCATTGCGAACGCTTCAGGCGTCCCGACGCGCATTGCGCCTGGCCGCCGTTGCGTGTGCTGCATCCCCAGCTGCTGCGGTTGGCCTCGAGCACGGTGGCCTTGATGCCGTGCTCCTGCGCGAGGAAAATCGCCGCGCTCAGGCCAGTGAAACCCGAGCCGATGATCGCGACGTCGACGTCCATGTCACCGGCCACCGGACCGTCGTCCTCGGGCGGCGGGCCCGCCGTGCCGATCCAGTAGGTGGGCGCGTAGTCGGTGCCGTGTCCCGGCGTGGCCGCAACGAGCGGATCGTAGGCGGGGTCGTAGGCACGCAGGCCCGCGGTCGCGTGGCCTGCGGATTCGGGGGCGGCCGTGGCGGCTGCGGACATGGCTGGGTTTCCTCGGGAGCGGGTGCGCGCGGATGCGCGGCGATGATCAGCGACCGGCGGCGACGACCGGCGCACGGTCCTTGCGGAAGGCGTTCTTGACGGCGATCTTCCCGTTGCGGAAGGTGAAGACGTCCACCATCCGCGCCTCCACGCGCGTGCCGTCGGCGCGCGTGCCCTTGAAGGTGGTCTCCGAGACGCCCCGGTCGCCGCAGACGAAGTGCTCGCCGTCGAGCCAGGCCGCATCGGGGAAAGTCTTCCACGCAGCCTCGAAGCCGGTGCGTACTTCGTCGCGGCCCACGTAGCTCCTGCCGAACAGGTCGGGACCGCCCACCGCGTGGAAGACGCAGTCGTCGTCCATCATGCCCATCAACGCGTCGATGTCGTGGCGATTCCAGGCGTCGCCGAACGCTTTCAGGAATTCGACGTCGGGTGTGCTCATGCTCGGGCTCCGTGTGAGGCTCGGTTCGGGGGATTCAGACGTAGTCCCGGTACTTGTCGAGGAAGCGCACCGGCTTCGACAGCGCATCACGCCGGAACGGGTCGCCCAGTTCGCGCGTGCACATGATCTCGACGATGCAGGTCTTGCGCTGGTTCATCTGCATGTCGACCGCACGCTTCAGCGCCGCACCGACGTCCTCGAGCCGGTCGACGACGACGCCCTCGGCGCCCATCGCCTGCGCGATCGCCGCGAAGCTCGGGTTGTCGAGTTCACCGGCCACGAAGCGGCGGTTGTAGAAGTCGACCTGGTTCTTCTTCTCGGCGCCCCACTGGCGGTTGTGGAACACGACCGCGGTCACCGGAATGTCGTGACGCACGCAGGTCATCGTCTCCATCAGACTCATTCCCCACGCGCCGTCACCGGCGTAGGAGATCGCCGGGCGGTGCGGTGCGGCAACCTTCGCGCCGATGATCGTCGGGAAGGCGTAGCCGCAGTTGCCGAAGCTCATCGCGGCGAAGAAACTGCGGGGGTTTTCGAAGCGCAGGTAGCTGTTGGCCACCGAGTTGATGTTGCCGATGTCGGTGGACACCATTGCATCGGCCGGCATCGCGCGCTCGAGTTCGCGCAGCACCTGTCGCGGGTGCAGGTACTGGCCGCCGGAGAACGGTTTCTCGCCGGTCTGCTCGGCGATCATGTCGAGGCTGTACGGATCGCGCTCATGGGTCCACTCGTCGAGTTCCTTCTCCCAGGCCGCCTTCTCGGCGGCGACGGTTGCGGCGCGCTGCGCCTTCGTCGCGTCGCAGGCGAGCGTGCGGCCGGCCAGGCGCTGCACGAGCGCGCTCGCGGCGGCCTTCGCATCACCGCAGATGCCCACGGAGATCTTCTTCACGAGGCCGAGCATCTTGTTGTCGGCGTCGATCTGGATGATCTTCGCGTTCTTCGGCCAGTAGTCCATGCCGTGCTGCGGCAGCGTGCCGAAGGGGCCGAGCCGCGAGCCCAGCGCCACCACCACGTCGGCCTGCGCCATCAGCTTCATCGCTGCCTTCGAGCCCTGGTAGCCCAGCGGACCGCACCACAGCGGATGGCTGGCCGGGAACGAATCATTGTGCAGGTAGCTGTTGACCACCGGGGCGCCGAGCCGCTCGGCCAGTGCCTTGCACTCGTCGACGCCATCGGCCATCACCACGCCGCCGCCGGAGATGATCACCGGGAACTTCGCCTGCGCCAGCAGGTCGGCCGCCTCGTTCAGGCTCGTCTCCCCGCCCGGACCGCGATCGAGCCGCGAGGGCCTCGGGATCTCGGTGTTGATCTCGCCGTAGAAGTAGTCGCGCGGAATGTTCAGCTGTGTCGGGCCCATCTCCGACATCGCCCGATCGAAGCAGCGGCCGGTGTACTCGGCCATGCGCGCCGGATGCGTGACGTGCCCCTGGTACTTGGTGAACTCCTGGAACATCGGCAACTGGTTGCACTCCTGGAACCCACCCAGGCCGATCGTGGCCGACCCGGTCTGCGGCGTGACGATCACCACCGGGGTGTGCGCCCAGTAGGCCGCCGCGATCGCCGTCACGCAGTTGCTGATGCCGGGGCCGTTCTGCCCGATCACCACGCCGTGGCGGCCACTCACGCGCGCGTAGCCGTCGGCCATATGGCCGGCGCCCTGCTCGTGCACCACCGGAATCAGCCGGATGCCGGCGGGCGCGAAGATGTCCATCGCGTCCATGAATGCCGAGCCCATGATGCCGAACATGTCGGTGACGCCGTTAGCCACCATCGTCTCGACGAACGCTTCGGACGGCGTCATCTTCTGGACGCCCTTCACCACCGAGCGGGCGTTTCCGGGGGCTTGCTTGCTCATCGCGTCTCCTCTTGGGGATGGAACGGCTGAATGGGAGTTGAACGGCGCCTATCGAATTTCGATACGCAATGTTCTATTTACCGATCCGATGGTGGAACTGTATCGGACAATTCCCGGTTCCGTCAATGATGATTCCGAAAACAGATATGCAAACAATCAAATTTCGGAATGCTGATATCATCAGACATCCCCCGAGTCGAGGTGGCCGGCATGACCCTTCCCGTTCAGTCCGAACCCGAACTGCTGGTGCCGGTGCGAACCGTATTCGGCATCGATTCCGACCTCCAAGTGCCTGCCTTCCGCGAGCGCGACGACCACGTGCCCGACGTCGATGACGTCTATCGCTTCAATCCCGAGGTCACGCTGGCGATCCTCGCCGGGTTTGCGCGCAACCGCCGGGTGATGGTGCAGGGGCTGCACGGCACCGGCAAGTCGACGCACATCGAGCAGGTGGCTGCGCGGCTGAACTGGCCCTGCGTGCGGGTGAACCTCGACGGCCACGTGAGCCGCCTCGACCTGGTGGGCAAAGATGCGATCGTGGTACGCGACGGCCTGCAGGTGACCGAATTCCAGGAAGGCATCGTGCCGTGGGCACTGCAGCGCCCGGTCGCACTGGTGTTCGACGAATACGACGCCGGCCGCCCCGACGTGATGTTCGTGATCCAGCGCATCCTGGAGCGCGACGGCCGCTTCACGCTGCTCGACCAGAACCGGGTGATCCGCCCGCACCGGTACTTCCGGCTGTTCGCCACCGCGAACACGGTGGGGCTGGGAAACCCCAGCGGCATGTACCAGGGCACGCAGGCGCTGAACCACGCGCAGATCGATCGCTGGAACATCGTGGCCACCCTCAATTACCTGCCGCGCGACGAAGAAGTCGCGATCGTACTCGCGCGCGTGCCCTCGAAAGCGCACGAGCGCGGCCGCAGGCTGATCGAATCAATGGTCGCGCTGGCCGAGCTGACACGCAAGGGCTTCGCCGCTGGCGACCTCTCCACGCTGATGTCGCCACGCACCGTGATCACCTGGGCCGAGAACTGCGAGATCTTCCACGATCCGGCGCTCGCGTTCCGGCTGGCTTTCCTGAACAAGTGCGACGAAGTCGAGCGGCCGATCGTCGCCGAGTACTACCAGCGCTGCTTCGGCGAGGAACTCGACGAGTCGCAGGCCGCGGGGACCGCGCCGCAGTGACCGGCACGCAGCCGCAGGTCAGCGCGCCACAGCAGGCGCGCCGTCAGCAGCGCATCGAGGAGCTGTGCGCAGCGTCGATCCGCGCACTCACCGGTGACACGCAGCTGCACTTTCGCGGCGGCACGCTGCATCGTGGCGCTGCGCCGCTACGTTTCCTCGCCCCGCACCTGCGCGACGACTCGACGGCCCGGGGTCTCGATGACTTCGGTTCGCTGCGCGGGCTCGCCGATGCCATGGCGCTGCGCCTGCGCCATTCCGATGCGGCACTGCACCGGGCGCTCGCGCCGTCCGATCCGGTCGAGCGACTGGTCTTCGAGATGCTCGAGCAGTTGCGCGTGGAGACGCTCGCGCCCACGGCCATGCCGGGCGTGGCCGAAAACCTGCGGCATCGCTTCGAGCAATGGTCGCGCGCATTCCACGCATCACGCCTCACCGAGACCCGGCTCGGGCTGCTGATGTACGCGCTCGCGCAAAGCCTCTGGTCGGTGTTGAACGGCCAGCCGCCGCTCGCGGAGACCGAGGAGATCATCGAGACCACGCGTGCGAAGCTGGGCCGCGCGCTCGCGGGCACGCTGGCCGGCATCCGGCGCGAGCGCGCCGACCAGCGCGCGTTCGCCGCGCATGCGCTGCGCATCGCCGCGATCATCGGTGCCATGGTGCGAACGGCCGAAGCGCAGCAGGCGGGCGAGCGCGAGGCGCGCAACGACAACGACGAGGACGCGCCGGCCGCGTTCGCGCTGCTGCTCGACTTCGAGCAGAACGACGGCGACGGCGTCGCGAGCGTGGCGAGCGGCCAGAGCCAGGTTTTCGGCGCCGGCGGCGAAGGCTATCGCGCGTACACCACGCGCTACGATCGCGAGATCGACGCGGCGGCGCTGGTGCGCCGCGAACTGCTGCGCGAATACCGCCAGCGCCTCGACCAGCGCATCGCTTCCAGCGGCATCCACCTCGCCCGCCTGTCGCGCCTGCTCGCGGCCATCCTCGCCACCCCGCAGCGCGACGGCTGGAACTTCGGCGAGGAGGAAGGCTGCGTCGACGGCGCGCGGCTGGCGCGGCTCGTCAGTGCCCCGGCCGAGCGCCGGCTGTTCCGGCTCGAGCGCTATCGCCCGGTCGCCGATTGCGCGCTCGCGTTCCTGGTCGACTGCTCGGGGTCGATGAAGGCGCACGTCGAGCCGGTAGCCATGATCGTCGACGTGATGGTGCGCGCGCTCGAAACCGCCGGCGCAGCCACCGAGGTGTTGGGCTTCACCACGGGCGCATGGAACGGCGGACGCCCGTACCGCGAATGGCTTGCGCGCGGACGCCCGCCGCATCCCGGCCGCCTGAACGAAGTGCTGCACATGATCTTCAAGAGCGCCGACCGCAACTGGCGGCGCGCGCGCACCGATCTCGCCGCGCTGATGAAGCCCGACCTGTACCGCGAGGGCGTCGACGGCGAGGCACTCGACTGGGCCTGCGGTCGGCTGATGCAGCGCGCCGCGCGCCGCCGCATCCTGATCGTGATCTCCGACGGCTGCCCGATGGACAGCGCGACCGCGCTGGCCAATGACCGCTTCTACCTGGACAATCACCTGAAGGAAGTGGTCGCACGCCACGAGCAGGCAGGCCTCGTCGAAGTGCTCGGGCTGGGCGTCGGACTCGACCTCAGCGCGTACTACCGGCGCTGCCTGGCCACCGACCCCGCCGAGCCGATCGGCAACGAATTGCTCCTGTCGATCGCCGGCCTGATCGCGGGGCGGCGCCGGCGCTGACGCGCGCTCATCGAGTGCTCGTTGCGCATTCTTCGTCGACGAGCGCTCGTCAGGCTCGTGCGACCACCGCTTCGGCCGCCTGCGCCTGCACCACGGTGACCGCGATCACGTTGAAGACGTCGTCCGCGCAGCAGCCTCGCGACAGGTCGTTGGCCGGGCGGTTCAGGCCCTGAAGCATCGGCCCGACTGCGATCGCGCCCCCCAGGCGCTCGGCCAGCTTGTAGCCGATGTTGCCCGCGTCGAGGTCGGGAAAGACGAGCACGTTGGCCTCGCCATGCACGCGCGAACCGGGCAGCTTGCGCGCCGCGATCTGCGGCACCAGCGCCGCGTCGAGCTGCACCTCGCCGTCCACCGGCAGATCGGGGCGGCGCTCGCGCACCAGCCGCGTAGCTTCGGCCACCTTGTCGACCCTCGGGTGGCGCGCACTGCCGGCGGTGGAGAACGACAGCATCGCGACCCGCGGGTCCTCCATCAGCAGGCTGCGCGCGTTGCCGGCGGCGGCGATCGCGATCTCGGACAGTGCCTGCGCGTCGGGATCGACCACGAGCCCGCAGTCGGAGAAGATCAGCCCGCGGCGCACCTTGTGCCACGCCTCGGCGAAGATCATCAGGAAGAAGCTCGACACCAGCCTGCAGCCGGGTGCCGGCCCGATCACCTGGATGGCGGTGCGGACCACGTCGGCCGTCGTGCGAACCGCGCCGGACACCGAGCCGTCGGCATGGCCGAGCCGCACCATCAGGTCGGCGAAGCACAACGGGTCACGCACCGCCTCGCTCGCCTGCGCGGGCGTCATGCCCTTGCTGCGGCGCAGTTCGTGCAGTGCCTCGGCAAACGCTGGCGCGAACGGCGAAGCCTGCGGATCGACGATCTCGATCGCGGCCAGGTCGATCGCTTCGCGAGCGGCGACCTCGCGGATCGCCGCGTCCGGGCCCACGACGATCACGCGCGCCACGCCCTCGCGCGCGGCCCGTACCCCTGCCTGCAGCACACGCGGGTCTTCGCCCTCGGAGAGCACGATGCGGCGCGGCGCCGACCGGGCGCGCTCGATGATACGGGCGATGACGTCCATGCTTGTTGATTTCTCGAATAAAGAGATGACTTGTTCCTGATTCCAGAATTGTACGTCCAAACCACTGAGGGACGTCAGCGCTTACACGGTCTCACACTGTTTTCGTGCACACTCGTACCGTGTATCTCGCAGATCGGAGACGGCCCATGAAGAACATCACCCTCAGCGCGGACGAACGCCTGATCGAGGCGGCGCGGGATCGGGCGCGTGCGGAACATACAACGCTGAACGAACAATTCCGGCGCTGGCTCGCAGACTACGCCGGCACCCATGAGCGCCTGCAGCGCTACGACGAAACGATGGCGCAACTGCGCGGCAAGCTGAAGGTGGGGCGCAAGCTGACCCGGGAAGAGATGAATGAGCGCTGAAGACTTCATCGACACGAACGTCTTCATTTATCACCTGGACGCGAGCGACTCACGCAAGCAGGCGATCGCCGAACGCATCATTCGGCAGGCGCTGACAGGCGGCAATGCGTGCATCAGCTACCAGGTCATCCAGGAATGCCTGAATACCGTGCTGCGGAAGGCCCAGGTTGCGCTCGATGTGGCCCAGGGGCGCGCGTACCTGGAAACGGTCCTTGCCCCGCTGCTGCGGGTGTCGGCGAGCGTCGCGCTCTATCAGCGCGCGCTCGAGGTCCAGGCGCGCTGGGGCTTCGGCTTCTACGATTCGCTGATTGTCGCGGCCGCCCTGGCGGCCGGCTGCACGCGTCTGCTCAGTGAGGATCTTCGGCACGGACAGAAGATCGAAACCTTGACGATCCACGATCCCTTCCGCGGGTGAGAACTCGTCGATCCCGGCACGAAGAAGTCAGATGAGTGAAGAAACCTGGGTCATCGGCGACCTGCAGGGCTGCCTCGACAGCCTGCTGCGCCTGCTGCCGCAACTGCCTCCCGACGCCCGGCTGTGGATGCCCGGCGACATCGTCAACCGCGGCCCGCGCTCGGCCGACAGCCTGCGCTGGGCGATCGCGCAGGGCGAGCGACTGGTGGCGGTGCTGGGTAACCACGACCTGCACCTGCTGGCAGTGGCCGCCGGCATCCGCCGTGCGCATCGCACCGATACGCTCGACGACATCCTCGCCGCGCCCGACCGCGAGGCGCTGGTCGACTGGGTGCGCACGCGCCCTCTGGCGCACTTCGAGCACGGATGGCTGATGGTGCATGCCGGCGTGCTGCCGCAGTGGTCGGTCGCGCGCACGCTGGAACTGGCCGGCGAAGTGCAGCGCGTGCTCTCGGGGCCCGACTGGATGGGCTTCCTGCGCGAGATGTACGGCAACGAGCCGGCGCGATGGACCGATTCGCTGCGTGGCAACGACCGGCTGCGCGTGATCGTCAACGCGCTGACGCGCATCCGCTTCTGCACGCCCGACGGCCGCATGGATTTCGCCGCAAAGGAGGGAATCGACTGCGCGCCCGACGGCCACCTGCCGTGGTTCGAGGTGCCGGGACGCGCATCGGCGGGCACGCCGATCGTCTTCGGCCACTGGGCCGCGCTGGGCTACATGGACCGGCCCGACCTGCTGGCGATCGACACCGGATGCGTCTGGGGCCGCGAGCTCACCGCGGTGCGGCTCTACGATCGGGTCCGGCGCTCGGTGAGCTGCGAACCGGGCCGCCCGATCGAGTCGTAGCGGAAACCCGCGGCGCGCACCGCCTGCGGATCGTAGAGGTTGCGCCCGTCGATCAGCACCCGCTGGCGCATGATCGAGCGCAGCCGCGCGAAGTCGGGACTGCGGAACTCGCGCCACTCGGTGACCACGAACAACACGTCGGCGCCCTCGGCCGCGCGGTAGGCGTCGTTATCGGTGCGAAATCCATCCCGTTCGCCGAGCGCGGCGCGCATGTTTGCTGCAGCCTCGGGATCGTAGCCGACCACGCTGGCGCCCGCGTCGAGCAGGCTGCCGATCAGTTCCAGGCTCGGCGCCTCGCGAATGTCGTCGGTGTCGGGCTTGAAGGCCAGGCCCCACAGCGCGGCGCGCACCCCGGCGAGCCGGCCGTCGAACGCCTTCAGCGCCTTGGCGAACAACACCTGCTTCTGGCGCTCGTTGGCGTCGAACGCCGCCTGCACGATCGTGAGCGGCGCGCCATACTCCGCGCCGGTGCGCAGCAGCGCACGCAGGTCTTTCGGGAAGCACGAGCCACCGAAACCGGCGCCCGGATACAGGAAGCCCGGGCCGATCCGCGGGTCACTGCCGATGCCGCGGCGCACGTCCTCGATGTCGGCACCCAGGCGCTCGGCGAGCCCGGCCAGTTCGTTCATGAACGAGATGCGCACCGCCAGCATCGTGTTCGCGGCGTACTTGGTGAGTTCGGCCGAGCGCACGTCCATCACGATCAGTTTCTCGTGGTTGCGCGCGAACGGTGCGTACAGCGTGCGCATCAGCTCGGTGGCCCAGGGCTCGCGGCAGCCGATCACGATCCGGTCGGGGCGCATGAAATCGCCGATCGCCGCGCCCTCCTTCAGGAACTCGGGGTTCGAGACCACCGCGAACTCGTGCGCAACGCCGCGCCGCGCCAGTTCGCCGGCGATCGTCTCGCGCACGCGATCGGCAGTACCTACCGGGACCGTGCTCTTGTCGACCACCACGCAACGGCCCGAGAGCAGCGAGCCCACGGTGCGCGCCACCGCCAGCACGTGCGAGAGGTCGGCCGAACCGTCCTCGCCCGGCGGCGTGCCCACCGCGATGAAGATCGCTTCGGCGCCGGCCATCGCGTCGGCGGCATCGAGCGTGAAGCGGATGCGCTGCTGCGCAAGCCCGCGCTCGATCAGCGACGCAAGCCCCGGTTCGTGAATCGGCACCTCGCCACGCGAGAGCCGCACGACCCGCTCGGCATCGACGTCGACGCAGACGACGTGGTTGCCCATTTCAGCGAAGCAGGCCGCGGTGACCAGCCCGACGTAGCCGGCTCCGAATACTGCGAGGCGCATCGTTCGGCACTTCCCCTATCGGTCGAGTCGGTGGTATTCGCGGAACCACGCGACGAACGCCCGCAGGCCGTCGTCGAGCCCCACCTTCGGCGCGAAGCCGGTCATCCGTACGAGCTTGTCGGTCGACGAGAACGTGCGCTCGACGTCGCCGGGCTGCATGCCCATCTCGTTGCGCCGCGCGCGCTGCCCGGTGATTGCCTCGAGCCGCGCGATCAGTTCGTTGACGCTCACCGGGTCGCTGCGCCCGAGATTGACCACCTCGAACGGCGCCCAGCTCGTGTCGGGCCCCTCGGCGTTCCAGTCGGCCGGATTCGCCGAGCTGCTCGGCGCGCGCGGTACCCCAAGCAGCCGCACCGTGGCCTCGACCGTGTCGTCGACATAGGTGAAGTCGCGCGACAGCAGGCCGCCACCATAGACGTCGATCGGCCTGCCGCGCAGCAGCGCGTCGGTGAACTTCCAGATCGCCATGTCGGGTCGGCCCCAGGGCCCATACACGGTGAAGTAGCGCAGCCCGGTGACCGGCAGCGCGAACAGGTGCGCGTAGCTGTGCGCCATCAGCTCGTTGGCGCGCTTGGTGGCCGCGTACAGGCTGACCGGATGGTCGACCGGGTCGCGCTCGGAGAACGGCAGCCTGCGGTTTGCGCCGTAGACGCTCGAGCTGCTCGCGAACACGAAGTGACGCACCTCGAGCCGCCGGCAGGCCTCGAGCATCACCGCCATGCCGGCAAGGTTGCTGTCGGAATAGGCCATCGGGTTGGTGAGCGCGTAACGCACGCCGGCCTGCGCGGCCAGGTGCACCACCTGCTGCGGGCGATGCGTGTCGAACAGCGCGTCGATTGCAGTGCGGTCGGCGATGTCGGCCTCGTGAAACGCGAAGCCTTCGAAGCCTGCGAGCGCGGCCAGCCGCGCTCGCTTGAGCCGCGGGTCGTAGTAGTCGTTCAGGTTGTCGATGCCGACCACCCTGCGACCGTCGGCCAGCAGGCGGCGGCACAGGTGCATGCCGATGAAACCGGCCGCGCCGGTGACGATGACGGGAGCGCTCACTGGACTTCTTCGGAAATGGGGGAGGTTAACAGACGAGGCATGCGTGGCCGAAGCTCAACGCTCGAAGACGACGCGCCCGTCGACCACCGTGACCCGGACCCGGCCGACGACTTCCATGCCGAGGTACGGCGTGTGCCGGCCCTGGCTCGCGAGCCCTTCGCGGGTCACGGTCCAGGCTTCTTCCGGGTCGAACAGGCACAGATCGGCAGGCGCGCCCGCGCGCAACGTGCCCGCCATCTCGCCCAGCCCGAGCACCGCGCTCGCCCCGGCGGTGACCTTCGCCAGCGCCGCGAGCAGGCCGGTGCGCGTCTCGCTCGCCCACTTCAGCGTGAGCGGCAGCAGCAGTTCGAGCCCGGTGACGCCGGGTTCGGCCTCGGCGAACGGCAACTGTTTCGCGTCGTCGTCCACCGGCGTGTGATCCGAGCAGATCGCATCGATCGTGCCGTCGGCGAGCGCGGCGCGAATCGCGTCGCGGTCGCGCTGCGAGCGAAACGGCGGGTCGACGCGGTACTGGCTTTCGAAGTAGCCGATGTCGACGTCGATCAGGTGCAGGTGGTGCACCGCGACGTCGGCGCTCACCGGCAGTCCCTCGGCCTTGGCCGCGCGCACCAGGTCGAGGCCGGCGGCCGAGGAGATCCGGCACAGGTGCACGCGGCAACCGGTTTCGCGCACCAGGTCGAGCAGCGTGTGCAGCGCGATGGTTTCGGCGGCCACCGGGATGCCGGCCAGCCCCATGCGCGCAGCCACCGGTCCACCGTGCGCGACGCCGCCGCGCGCCAGATGCGGGTCCTGCGGACGCGCCCAGACGGTGAAGCCATAGGTGTGGGCATAGAGCATCGCGCGCAGCAGCACCTGCGTGTCGCCGATCGGCGCGCCGGCCTGCGAGAACCCGACACAACCGGCCTCGGCCAGTTCGGCCATCTCGGTGATCACCTCGCCCGCCAGCCCGACGGTGAGCGCGCCCAGCGGATACAGATGCGCCTGGTCCGGTCCGCGCGCGCGGTGCTTGAGCATCTCGACCAGCCCCGGCTCGTCGAGCGGCGGATCGGTATCGGGCGGGCACGACAGGGAGGTGACGCCGCCGGCGAGCGCGGCGCGCATCTCGGATTCGAGCGTCGCCTTGTATTCGAAACCGGGCTCGCGCAGTCGCGCGGCCAGGTCGACCAGGCCCGGCGCCACCACCAGCCCGGCCGCATCGAGCGTGCGGTCGGCACGGAAGCCTCGCGGCGGGGCGCCGATCGCGACGATGCGCCCGTCGGCAACGTGCAGGGCGGCGCGCCGGTCGGTGGCCGTGGCGGGGTCGACGACGCGACCGTCGAGGATGGACAGTCTCATGCGTTCAGGATTGCGCGAGGATGCTCATCACGGCCATGCGCACCGCGATGCCGAACGTGACCTGGTCGAGGATCACCGACTGCGGGCCGTCGGCCACCGCCGATTCGATCTCGACGCCACGGTTCATCGGGCCGGGGTGCATCACGATGCAGTCGGGCGCGGCCAGCGCAAGCTTGTCCTGCGTGAGGCCGTACTGCTTGAAATACTCCTGCGCCGAGGGCAGCAGCGCGCCGCGCATGCGCTCGTTCTGCAGCCTGAGCATGATCACGACGTCGACGTCACGCAGCCCTGCGCGCATGTCGGTGAAGGTGCGCACCCCCATCTGGCCGAGGTCGCCGGGCACCAGCGTGCGCGGCCCGATCACGCGCACTTCGGGCACGCCCAGCGTGGTGAGCGCGTGGATGTCGGAGCGCGCCACGCGCGAATGCAGCACGTCGCCGACGATCGCCACCCGCAGCCGCGTGAAGTCGCCCTTGAAGTGACGGATCGTGTACACGTCGAGCAGGCCCTGCGTCGGGTGCGCGTGACGTCCGTCGCCCGCGTTGACCACGTGCACGTGGCCACGCCCGCGCGTGCGATCGATGTGCTGCGCGATCAGGAACGGCGCACCGCTCTCGGCGTGCCGCACGACGAACATGTCCGCGTGCATCGCCACCAGGTTGTCGATCGTGTCGAGCAGCGATTCGCCCTTCGAGGCAGACGAAGTGCCGATGTTCAGGTTGATCACGTCGGCCGACAGCCGCTTGGCCGCGATCTCGAACGTGGTGCGCGTGCGCGTGGAGTTCTCGAAAAACAGGTTGAACACCGACTTGCCGCGCAGCAGCGGCACCTTCTTGACGTCGCGATCCGACACGCCGACGAAGGTGGCGGCGGTGTCGAGAATGTGATGGATCAGTTCGCGCGGCAGCCCTTCGATGGTGAGCAGATGCCGCAACTGGCCGTTCTCGTTCAGCTGGGGATGGCGCAGCGGCATGAGCTCATTCGATCCGCAGCGTGAAGCAGCCGTCGTCGGCGCGTCTCAGCGCGAAGTTGCGCGGCGCGGCCAGCAGGTGCGTCGCGCCGCAGTAGCGGGCCTCGATCGGCAATTCGCGCCCGCCACGGTCGAGCAGCACCGCCAGTTCGATGCGCGCCGGCCGGCCGTAGTCGAACAGCTCGTTCATCGCGGCGCGCACGGTTCGACCGGTGAACAGGATGTCGTCGACCAGGACGATATCCGCAGCATTCACGTCGAACGGCAGTTCGGTGGCCTTCATGGCCACCGGCAATCCGACCCGGCCGCCGCGCCGGCCATAGTCGTCACGGTGAAAGGCGCTGGACAGCGTACCCAGCGGCCGGACGAGATCCAGATCGCGGTGCAGCCGCTCGGCGATCCACGCCCCGCCGCTGTGGATGCCGGCCAGCGAGACGTCGCGTCCGGCGATGCCGGCACGCACCGCCGCGAGCAGGCGCGCATAGATCGCTTCGGCGTCGGGAGCGGTGTTCATCGGGTGGGCGCCTGGTTGCAACGGCTCGACAGGTATTGTCGCAGGATTACCGCGGCGGCCTCGTCATCCACCGGCTCGCCGGCGCGCCGAACCCGGCCACGCTCGACGCCCTCCTCCGGCAGCGCCGTCCTCGCCCTCCCGGCGCGCGCCTCGATGCTGGAGAAGCTCTCGTCGATCAGCTCGACGGGCCGCCCGAATCGCCCACCGAGCTGGCGCACGAAGCGTTCGCAACGGGCAGTGAGCGGCAACGGCGCGCCGTCCGGGTGCCACGGCCGGCCGACGACCAGCCGTTGTGGCTGCCATGCGGCGACCAGCGCCGCGATCGCCGCCCAGCGATCGGCCACCGGTTCGCTGGCGATGACGCACAGTGCGCGCGCCGAACCAGTCAGGGTGTTGCCGACGGCCACTCCGATACGGCGGGTGCCGAAATCGAACCCCAGCAGCGTCTCCGCCACTCAGGCGTGCCCGGCCGAGCTGGCCAGGAAGGCCGGATCGATGCCGAGCAACCGGAAGGCGGCCGTGAAGCGCTGCTCCACCGGGGTGTCGAAGATCAGTTCGACGCTGGCCGGGACCGTGAGCCAGGCGTTGCGGGAGATCTCTTCCTCGAGTTGGCCAGGCCCCCAGCCCGCGTAACCCAGCGTGACCAGCATGCGCTTCGGACCGCCACCGCTGGCGACGGCCTCGAGGACATCCTTCGAGGACGTGAGGCCGAGTTCGTTGCCGACCGGAACGGTGGAGTTCCAGTCGCCGATCGGTTCGTGCAGCACGAAGCCGCGGTCCATCTGCACCGGCCCGCCGAAGAACACCGGCGATTGGGCGAGCGGCGCAATCCCGAGCTTCAGGTCGATGCGCTCGAACAGTGTAGCGAGGTCGATCTCCATCGGCCGATTGATGACCAGCCCCAGTGCGCCCCTGGAACTGTGCTCGGCGAGGAACACGACCGTGCCGCCGAAGTTCGGATCGGCCATGTCGGGCATCGCGATCAGGAACTGGTTGGTGAGATCGGTGGTCGTCAGCGGCTCGCCCATGGCACCGATTGTACGGGGGCGCCCGCGGCGGCACAATCCGCGCCCGGCTCCCGCGACCGGTCCACGATCAGGCCCGCAGATGCCCGGAACTCAGGCGCCCGCGCGCTGGCGACGCGACGCGGTGAACACTGCCACCTGACCGAGCAACTCGTCGTCGCGGTACGGCTTGCCGAGGTAGGCGTTCACGCCCAACGACATCGCGAAGTTGCGATGCTTGTCGGCGGTGCGCGAGGTGATCATCACGATCGGCAGTTCGCGCAGGCGCTCGTCGGCGCGCACGTGGCGCGTGAGGTCGAAGCCGTCCATTCGCGGCATCTCGATGTCGACCAGCATCACGTCGGGCTGGCGCTCCTGGAGCTGGCGCAGCGCGTCCACACCATCCTTGGCGAGCATCACGTCGTAGCCTTCGCGCGCCAGCAGACGCTGCGTCGCCTTGCGTACCGTCAGCGAGTCGTCGACCACCAACACCGCCGGCGGCGCCTCGGCCAGCGGCGCCCGCGGCAGTCCCGGCGCGGCACGTTCGAGCCACAGGTCGCCGAGCACTGCCTGCGCCAGGCGGGCCGGATTGAGGATCAGCACGATTTCGCCGTTACCGAGCACGGTCGCGCCGCCCACGCCGGGCACGCGCGCCACCTGCGGCCCGACGTTCTTCACGACCACTTCCTGATTGCGGCTCACCGCGTCGACATGGATCGCCACCCGCAGGCTGGCCGAGCGCACGATCACCACCGGCGACAGGTGCTGCGCGATCGGCCGCGCGTCGCCCGCGTCCACCAGCGCGCCCAGATAGTGCATCGGCACCCTGGCTCCCTGCCATTCGATCGAACCGTCACGGTAGGCCGCCGCCAGCGCCTGCGGCTTGAGCTGAAGCACCTGCTCGACGCTCGACGAGGGGATCGCGTAGTGCAGCGCGCCCGCGCCTACCAGCACCACCTGCGCGATCGCCAGTGTGAGCGGCAGGTGCACGGTGAAGCGTGTGCCGGCGCCGCGCGTCGATTCGACCTCGATGCGCCCGCCCAGCGACAGCACCTCGGCACGGACGACGTCGGTGCCGACACCGCGGCCGGCCAGTTCGGTGACTTCGCTCGCGGTGGAAAAACCGGGTGTGAAGATCATCTCGGCCAGTTCGCGTTCACCGGGCTGCGCGTCGGCCTCGACCAGGCCGAGCCTGCGCGCACGCTCGAGAATCTTCGCGTCATCGAGCCCGCCGCCGTCGTCGTCGAGCGTCAGCACGACTTCGTTGCCTTCCTGGCGCACCTCGAGGCGGATTTCACCGGTCTCGGGCTTGTCCGCAACCGCGCGTTGCGCCGGCGATTCGATGCCGTGGGCGACCGCGTTGCGCAACAGATGCTCGACCGGACCGGCCATCCGTTCCAGCACACCGCGATCGATCTCGACCGAAGCGCCGCGGATGTCCAGCGCGACCCGCTTGCCGAGTTCCTTGGCCGCCTGGCGCGCCACGCGATAGAGGCGATCGCCGATCGAGCCGAAGCGCACCATCCGCATGCGCATCAGGTTCTGCTGCAGCTCGCGCAACACCTGCGACTGGCGCGTCATGTCCTGCGCGGCCGCATCGAGGCTGCGCATCGCGTTTTGCTGCACGGTGGCCACGTCGTTGACCGACTCGGCGAGCATCCGCGTGAGTTCCTGGAAGCGGGTGTAGCGATCGAATTCCAGCGGGTCGAATTCGGCGCTGGTCTCGCGTTGCAGCGCGATGCGTGCCTGGATCTGCGACTCGGCCTGGATCTCGACCTCGCGCAGCTGCGAGCGCAGGCGACCCACGTTCTCGGTCAGATCCTGCAACGACTGGCGTAACTGGCCGAGCTCGTTGTCCACCCTGGAGCGCGCGATCGACACCTCGCCCGATTCGTTGACCACCCGTTCGAGCAGGTCGGAGCGGACCCGAACCAGCGAGGCGGCGGCCTGCGCCGGCGACGCCGCCGCCGTCGATGTCCCTGCAGGCGCAGGCGACGTCCCCGCGGGCGATGCCGGCGCAGGCGAGACCGCGGCAGGCAATGCGCCCGCGGAAACCGGCGCGGATTGCCCATCACCGGCCATCCGTGCGGTGCCGGTGCTCTCTCGCGCCTCTTCGCCGGCCGTCGGCGCACCGGGCTGCGTGCTGCTCGCGACTTCGGCCGGTGCAGCCGTGGCTGCGGCAGCGGCCGCAATGCGCACACCGTTGCGTGTGGCCGGGTCGCGAATGGTCTCGAACATCGCCACCACGTTGTCGCAATCGGCGATGAGCTCCTCGATCAGCGAAGCCGGCACCACGGTGAGCACGCTGGCCGCTTCGATGCGGGTCTCCATCTCGTGCACCAACTGGCCGAGCGCCATGGCGCCAGCCATCCGTGCGCTGCCCTTGATCGTGTGCAGGTGGCGCATCAGCAATTGCTGCGCCGAGCGATCGCCGGGCACAGCCTGCCAGCGGCGCAGGTTCTCGCCGATCTTCGGCAGGTAGTCGGTGGCTTCCTCGATGAAGGTCGGCAGCAGTTCCTCGTCGAGCTCGCTCGCCTGCGGCCCTTCCTCGGCGAGCGGCACCGCCTGCACCGACGGCTCGTTGCGCGGATCCCAGCGACTGGCGAGCGCGTGGGCGAGCGCGAGCGCCGCGGATTCGTCGGCAGGCGCGCTGCCGGCAGCGAAACGATGCAGCATCGCCTGCAGCCGCTCGAGCGCTGCCCCATAGTCGGAGAAATCCTCGACGCCCGCCACGCGACCCGACGCGCGCTGTCGCAGCAGGAACGTCTCGAGCTGCTCGGCAAGCGCCTGCACGTCGTGCAGTTCCACCAGCGCGGCGCTGCCCTTCAGCGAATGCATCGCGCGCTGCGCCGCCTCGCTGGCCGCACGCCCGGGTTCTTCGGCCCACTGCGCGCCGTCGGCCGCCAGCGTCGCGATCAGGTCGTCGGCCTCGGAGAGGAAGATGTCGTAGAGGCCACGGCTGACCGTGCGCTCGCCAACGCGCACGGCTTCGACGGGGATGGGCGCGTCGGGAACACCGGGAACGTCGGCTGAGACGGCAGCATCGACCACGTCCACCTGGGCTGCCAGCGCCGCAAACGCCTGCGCATGCGGCCGGTTCTCGCGCAAAGCGGCGGCGGCCTCGATCGTCGGTTGCGGATCGAGCCTGAACGACGCACCGCTCTGGAGCAGTCCGACCCAGCGCTGGAAACGCTCGCAGGCCAGCCCGATCAACTCATGCAGCGCCGACGTCGCTGCGCGCTCTTCGGCGAGCCACAGGTTCATCACCTGTTCCATCGCCCAGCCCGCATCGCCGAAATCGGCCAGGCCGACCATGCGGCTCGAGCCCTTCAACGTGTGAAAGCCGCGCCGGATCGTGGTGAGAGAGGCCTGGTCGGCCGGCGCCCGGCGCGACTGTCCGGCCGCGTCGGCGATCGCAGCCAGCACCTCCTGCGCCTCGCCGAGGAAGATTTCGAGCAGTTCGCTGTCGATCTCGGCCTCGTCGCGCTGCGGCTCGTGCTGTGGCTCCACGGCATCCGGCACCGGCGGCGCACCGGCAATGTCCGCCAGCGCGGCCTGCAGCGAAGCGTCCGAATCCGTGCCGCCGGCATCGAGCAGGGCGATCGCTTCGCTCGCCTTGCTCTTCAACGCCCCGTCGTCCACCAGTTGTGCATCGTCGCGCAACTGCGCCAGCGTCTCGCGCAGTTCACTGCGCAGCGCAACATCATCGGGCGCTTCGCGCAGCGAACCGATCAACACGCCGGCGCGCTGCGAGCGGTCGGCGAGCAGCGACTCGGCGGTGTCCGCGGAAGGTGCCCGCGGCGAGCAGGCGCTGCGCGCTTCGAGAGCCACGACCACCGCCGGCGGGACGCGCCGCGGCTCGTTCAGTTCGGCGCTGAAGCGCCCGCTGGCGGAATCGAACGCGAAGCGCACGCCGCTGCGACCGGATTGCTGCAGGCCATCGACGAAGAACCCCAGCGCACCGAGGCTGGAGGCGACCAGTTCGCAGGCTTCGGCCGCAGGATCGGCGGGTTCCGCTGCGAACGCACGCACGCGTCCGGCGATGCTGCCCGCCGCCGCCGCTGCGTCCTGGTGCCCGAGCACCTGCAGCGCGCCGGCCACCTGTTCGAGGTGCTCCGCGGTCTGCGGCAGGTCGGCACGCTGCGAGGCATCGCGAAAGAACGAATCGAGCGCCTGTTCGGCCGAGCGCAGGCTGCCCTGCGCCTCCGCGACGAAGCTGGCCATCGTCAGTCGCTCTTGGGCGGCCTGGGTTAGCTCGCGCAGCCACTGCGGCAACTCGTCGTCGAAAGCGCTGCCCTCGACGGCACGCAACAGTCGCGTGGCCATCTCGGCCGCACGCGCGTCCAGCCCCTCCTGCACCCTGGCGCCGCGCTCGAACAGTTGCTCGGCGAACAGCAGCGCCGCGGCGCCTTCGAGCGCCAGTGCTTCGAGCATCGGCGCAGCGCGCAGCGCGAGAATCCGGCTCGTTTCGGCAAAGGCATCGGCCAGCGCACGCACGCCCGCGCCCGGCAGCGCGGCCGTGGCCGAACACAGCGACGCGATCGCCTGCGCGAAGCCCGTCAGGTCGGCCTGCCGGCCGGCAGCGACCTTCTCCCAGGCCGGCTTGGCGCGGCCGATCGCCTCGCGCGCTACACCGATCGCGCGCGCGTCGACCCGCCCGAAGCGCGGCACCTCGAAATCGGCCGGAACCGCGCCGTCGATACCGAAGGCGCGCAGCACCTCCGCCAGCAACGGCGAGGCCGGCGCCTTCGCGACGTCGACGCGTGCCAATGCGAACAGGGCATCCTTCATCAGCCGCTCGGCCACCGGCGTGCCATCGACGATCGCGCGGCGCAACTGCAGATTCATTCGTGCCAGCAAACGCTTGCCGTAGACGTCGAGTTCGATCGCACCGTCACGCAAGGCCTCGAACCAGGCGAGGGCCACCTTCCAGAAGGTCGGGTGACGTGCGCCCACCTGCGAGCCTGCGACCGTGTCGATCGCCTGGTGCAGCGCCACGATGCCGGACGCATCGGCCGACCTGCGCAGCACCTGCAGCAAACCGCGCTCGAACTGCGCGCGCGCCGCCGACAACGTCGCCGCGTCGAGCTCGCGGACCTGCTCGTCGGCCACCACCAGTTGCGCGGCCACCGGCACCACGAAGAGGTCGGCCGGATGCACACGCTCCGCGCCACGCGCCTCGAGCAGGTCACGGTAGAAGGGGAACAGGTACAGCGGCGGCTGCGGCTCGCCGTGCAAAGCCTCGTCGAGGTATTCGACGATCGCGGCGAAGGCGCGCGCGAGACGCTCGACCAGCTCGCGCGACAGCCGCAGCTGTCCGCGCTCGACCTGATCGAGCAGGGTCTCGGCCTCGGCGCTCACCAGCGGCACCCCGGGCAGATCGACCAGCGCGAGCGCGCCGTGCGCCTGGTGCAGCGTGACGCGCGCGGCGCGCAATGCGGACAGGTCCTCGTCCTCGGCGCCTTCGCCGCGGCCGAGCTGCTCGCGCAGCTTCGCTTCGCTGGCAGCGAGCGATTCACGGATCTCGGCCACGCACCACGACAGCGTGGCGAGATCGGGCGCCTCGGCGGGCAAAGGTCGGTTGGCGTCGTTCATTGCGCGAATCGGCGTGCGAAGCCGCTCAGGCAACCTTGAACCGCGACACCGAGTTCTTCAACTCGTGGGCCAGTTCGGATAGCTGGTGGATCGACCCCGCGGTCTGCAACGTGCCTTCGCTGGTCTGCTCGGTTACCAGAAGGATACGCTGGATCGATTGCGCGACCGTCCCCGCCGAACCGGCCTGGCGCGACGTGGTGTTCGAGAAGTCGTCGATCAACTCGGCCAGCGTCGTCGAGACGCGGCCGATCTCGCCCAGCGCGCGGCCTGCGTCGTCCGAGAGCCGGGTGCCCTCGACCACCCCCTGGGTGCTGCGCTCCATCGCCGACACCGCATCGGCCGTGTCGGTCTGGATCGCGCGGATCAGCGCCGAGATCTGGCGCGTCGCCTCGGCCGAGCGTTCGGCCAGCCGCTGCACCTCCTCGGCGACGATGGTGAAGCCGCGCCCGGCTTCGCCGGCCGACGCGGCCTGGATCGCGGCGTTCAGCGCGAGCACGTTGGTCTGCTCGGTGATGTCCGAGATCAGCTCGACGATCTCGCCGATCTCCTGCGAGGATTCGCCCAGCCGCTTGATCCGCTTGGCGGTGTCCTGGATCTGGTCGCGGATGTCGTTCATGCCGGTGATCGCGTTGCCCACCGCGCGCGAACCCGCCTCGGAGGCATTCAGCGACTGGCGCGCCACCTTCACCGACTCGGCGGCACGCGCCGACACGTCGTTGATCTGGTGCGCCATGCGCAGCACCGCCTCGCCGGTTTCGCGGATCTCGCGCGACTGCTGCTCGCTGGCTGCCTGCAGGCTCGACGCAGTGGTCTGTGCCTGCGACGACGCGTCGTTGACCATCCCGGCGGTGGCGTTGATCCGCGCCACGAGGTTGCGCAATTCCTCCACGGTGTAGTTCACCGAGTCGGCGATCGCGCCGGTGATGTCCTCGGAGACCGTCGCCTGGACCGTGAGGTCGCCGTCGGCCACCTCCTGCAGTTCGTTCATCAGCCGCAGGATCGCCGCCTGGTTCTGGTCGTTGGTGCGCTTGGCTTCCTGCTCGAGCCGCTGCGCGATCGCCTGCTGGCGCTCGGCGTCCTCGGCGCGATGTTCGCTGTCCGACAGGAAAGCGCGGAACAGACCGTACACCGCGAACAACGCGAGCATGCCGAACATCGCGGCGATCGCCAGGTTCCAGGTCCTGCCCGACTCGCCGGCCTGCAATTTCGCGCGCACCGCCTCGAGCCGGGTGCGCACCGCTTCGCTGTCGCCGAAGATGCGTCGCTCGGCCTGCTTGGCCTGCTGCAATCGCGGCAGGCTCGACAGGATGCCCGCCAGCGAGGAATCGATCCCGGCCATCGTCTTCTTCAACTCGTTCAGCGCGCGACGCGCGTCCGCGTCGCCGGCGGCCGGCAGCCGCATCCGCTCGTTGCCCGAGAGCAGGCTGTCGGTGAGCTCGCGGAAGCTGGTCACAGCCTGCCGCAGGCTCGCCTCGGTCGTGTTGTCGGACATGCCCGAGAACACCAGTTCGTTCACGTCCTTGGCAATACGCTGGGTGAGCATCACCAGTTCGCCAGCGGCCGCCACCTCCCGGTTCGACGACCCGGCCAGCAACTTGCTTGCGGCCACCGCCTGCGCGGCCTCGAGCATCTGCGGATTGGCGCGGACCACCTCGCGGCGCATGGCCCCCAGCGACTGCAGCAGCGCGCTCTGGTAGCCGATCGTCAGCGCTGCCTCGCTCGATGCCGTCCACGCCTGTTGCAGTCGGTGCACGTCGGAGAGCATCTCGCTGGGCACCGCGTGCACGTCGTCGCCACCTTCGGCGAGCCGGGCGATCGAACGGTTCACGATGTCGCGGCTCTCGCGCAACTGCGTGAATGCCTCCGGGTCGCCCGAAATCGCCTGCGGTGCGGCCTTCGCCACGCGCTGTGAATGCGTCAGGCCATCGCCCACTTCCTGCAGCCAGCGCGTCCCGTCGGCGGCCTGGCGCGCGTCGAGCCACAGGAACACGAACGCCACCAGCACCGCGACGAACAGCATCGGCACCCAGACCTCGAGCTGCCTGCGAAACGGCATGGCGCCGATCACCGGGATCCCGAAGCGCTCGCGCGCACGCGCAACCGGCGCGGGCGCGACTTCGGGTTCTGCGGACGCAGTGCGGCTCCACGCCGCGGGCCTCGGGTCCGTCGCGGGCGCGGAGGGCGCGACGAAATCCGTGTCCGGGAGCAGGTCCTCGAGAATCGCCGAATCCGGCGCGAGGTCTTCGAGCCGGTTGGTACGCGGTTGCATGAAGGCAGGAAGCCTGATCGCCACTTTCATCTTCGGTTTTCTCCGCTGCGGTTCAGCGACTCACGGCAAGAAAGCGCTCGTCGCCCGCCAGTCGTTGCAGGCTCAGTTCGGTCCAGCGATGGCCCTGCGCGTCGAGCCATTCCCGGCCCAGCCACGGCCGCGCGGCGTCGTCGACCAGATCGTCTGCGGCTGCGGTCATCGCCGACAGATTCTGCAGTCCGAGCATCCGGTCGACCAGGATCGCGCCGTTCAGATTCAGGCGCGCCGCGAGGGCGACCAGACGCGTCTCCTTGGTGTTCGGCGTGAACTCGCCGCCCGCGAAACGCGCCAGATCGGAGACGCCGAACAGCGTGCCGCGCAGGTTCACCAGCCCCACGAACCAGTCGTGCGTGAGCGGCACCGGCGTGATCGCGTCGCCGAAGGCCGCGATTTCACCGGCCTCGGACAGTTCGACGAGCAAACGCCGCCCGCCCACCTGAACGCCCAGCCGTGCCGCCTGGGCAGGCTCGGCGGCGGCCCGGCGCAGCCGCTCGGACAGACGTGCCTGGAAGTCGCGCAGATGCTGGCGATCGGCCATCGTCAATGCGCCAGGTCGGCCACACGGGCCAGCAGTTCGTCGGGCCTGACCGGCTTGACCAGGTATTCGCGTGCGCCTTGCCGCAGGCCCCAGATGCGATCGGTCTCGTTGGACTTGCTGGTGCAGATGATGATCGGAATGCCCTGCGTCTCCGGATCGCGCGACAGCGTGCGCGTCACCTGGAAGCCGTTCTGGCCCGGCATCACCACGTCCATCACCACCAGGTTCGGACGCTCGGTCTTCGCCTTGGCAATCGCCTCCTGGCCGTTCTCCGCGGTGATGACCGTGTATCCCTTTCTCGCCAGCAGTTCGGCGAGAAAGAAACGCTCGGTCGGCGAGTCGTCGACCACCAGGATCTTGTGCGATGCCATGGGAAGGTTTCCGGTTCGGTGTTCGCGGGTGTTCGCGTGAGTTCGCAATGGCTCGCGGCCGCCCGCGCTCAGGCGCTCGCCTGTCCGGGGCCGGGCAGCGCGGCGTCGCGTCGGGCGCATTCGCCAGCGGTGCGTACCAGGCTGTCCTTGGTGAACGGTTTTGTCAGGTACTGGTCACAGCCCACCATGCGGCCGCGCGCGCGATCGAACAGTCCGTCCTTGCTCGACAGCATCACCACCGGGGTGTCGCTGAAGCGCGTGCTCTTCTTGATCAGCGCGCAGGTCTGGTAGCCGTCGAGCCGCGGCATCAGGATGTCGCAGAAGATCAGGTCGGGGTCGTGGTCGGCGATCTTCGCCAGCGCATCGAACCCGTCGTCGGCGAGGATCACCTGGCAGCCCGACTGCTTCAGGAAAATCTCGGCGCTGCGACGGATCGTGTTGCTGTCGTCGATCACCATCACCTTCAGGCCCGCGAGCCCGGCGGCTGCGCTCATCTCATGCCTCCACGATCTCGAACACTTTCCTGCGCGCGCCGCACCCGGGGCAGGTCCAGTCGGACACATCCATGGCCGCGACCCTGCACCCGGCGCATCGCCTGTCGTCGTTTCCCTGCGGCTGGTTCCAGGCGTCGCCCCCGCGGGCCTCACGCCGGTTTCGTATTCGTGTCGGCACACTCATGGCGGCCGTGCGGCGATGTTAACCTCGGGTAAAAGTGCTCACCTTTCATCGCCGACCAGTGGCCCCGGTGTTGCGACAAACGCACAGGCATTCACGATGAACCAGCTGCTTCCGACGGGTCTCTACGCATTGACGCCGGACACCATCGACGACGACTGGCTCGCGATGGCTGTCGAGGCCGCGATCCGCGGCGGCGCATCGGCGATTCAATACCGCAACAAGGTCGCCGACGAAGCGCAGAAGCTGCGCCAGGCGCAGCGGCTCGCGCGCATCTGCCGCGAGGCGGGTGCGCCGTTCATCGTCAACGACACGGTCGAGCTGGCGAAGGCCGTGGGCGCAGACGGGCTACACATCGGGCGCGAGGACGGCGACCCGGCGACGGTGCGCGCCGCGCTCGGCGCGCAGCCCATCCTCGGCGTGTCGTGCTACGACGCGTTCGAGCGCGCGCAGGCGGTGCGCGGGATTGCCGACTACGTCGCGTTCGGCAGCGTGTTCGTGTCGGCGGTCAAGCCGGGTGCGGTGCGCGCTCCGCTGGGGTTGTTCGCATGGGCGCGCGAGGCCGGGATGCACGCGGTGGCGATTGGCGGGATCGACGCGGGGAACGCGTACGAGGTGGCGCAGGCGGGGGCGGCGGCGGTGGCGGTGATTACGGCGGTGTTCGGAGAAGCAGGCGGCTTGGGGCGCGCGGATGCGGCACAGGTCGAGGTCAACGCACGCAGGGTCATCGCGGCGTTCGTAACCGGACTGCGGACGACGACGAGTGGGCCAGACGCCTCAGCCAAGCTCTCCCGGATTGCGTCGATGCGTACGAAGCGGGAGTGAAGCCTTCGATTACGATGCCGGGTCGACGCGCCAAGAGCGAATCGGGGCCGACAGGGCGGCCCCGATTCACAGAGACTGTGTGATTGCTGTATCAGCGGCCAGGCAGTGCACCAGCCCGGACGACCATCACATCTGGATACCGCACTTGGCCTTGGTGCAGGTGCCGCTCCAGGCCCAACTGATATTGGTCTCGTTGACGGTAGGAGTTGCGGTCAGCGTATAGCTTCCGACTGCAGCGGTGCCTGTCATGTTGATGGCAGCCGTCGCAGCGGTGATGGTTACGGCACCCGCATACTTGGGCGTCGGAAGGGTCGTAATGCCGATCTCGGCTGCGGTATCGCACGAGGCCAAGGCGCCCGAGTTTTGCTGCAAGCAGTCAGCGATCGCCATCTTCACCGACTCGATCGCGACGACATTCTCCTGCCATTTCGCGCGCGTAACATAGTCTTGATACTGCGGGATGGCGATCGCCGCCAGAATGCCGATAATCGCCACGACGATCATCAGTTCGATCAGGGTGAAACCCTGTTGAAGTTGCTTGCGGATCTTCATCTGTTCAGCTCCCGATGAGTGATTGGGATAGTCGGTCGACGACGTCGACTCGCGTATCCAGTCGCAGGCTTCGTGCCACCGCCCACGTGCGGCGCCGTTCAGCCGACGGATGGTCGGCATGCGACGCGCACGTGATATTCGTCACGTTGGATGTCGGCTCACCGACGCGGTATGTGGCAGAGTGCGCGCAAGAGATTGCCGCAACCCGGCAGAACCTGACGCACAGCGTCACCGGCAAGAGTTTCGAACGCCGGCGCCCGGACCGGCTTCGTCCGGCAGTCGTAGGCCGTCACGTGGCAAGCCGCGGCCACGGGCGCCGGGACCGTGCGGTTGACGGCCCTCGATGGAGGTTCCGGCATTGGTTGTCACTTTCGACACGCTGAAGTTCGTCGAGGCACTGCGCGACGCTGGCGTGCCCCAGGCGCAGGCCAAGGCGATGTCACAGACGGTGCGCGAGGCGCACGCGACGGCCGAACTGGCAAGCGATCGCGTTCTGCGCGAGGCGACCATGACGATCGGGGCCGAAATCCAGGCACTGCGCGCTGAACTTCCCGCCATCGAGCTTCGGCTCGCCATTTGGCTTGGCGGCATCGTGGTCATGGCGCTCGGCGCCTTCACCGCCTTGTCGGTCTGGATCGCCCGGCCGCAGCGGACATCACACCGACCGTGCCGGCGAGTCGGGCGGCGCGGCCCAGTGGCAAGGCATGGTCCTCGAGAAGCGAAAATGCCAGCGTCGTCCGCAGGCCGGGCTGGGCGAGGAGCGCTTTCTCGTCCAAGTGCATGAGCACCGCTTCGCGGCGGTTGCAGCTGGTTAAGACGACGGCATCCGTCTGCGCCATTCGGAGCGCATTGGATGGGGTGTTCTCGAGCTTGCGGACGCTGGCAGCCGTCATATCGACTCGCGGTCCGGCGGCTCGAGCGTCGCACTCAACCCGGAACCAGCTCGACGACTGCCTTCAGCCGCTCGTCGAGTTCCCGTTCAGCGAGCTTCAGGTCGAAGTCCGCCTGCAGGTTCAGCCAGTACTGCGGCGTCTGTCCGAACGCCCGTCCCAAGAGAAGCGCGAGTTCCGCCGTGACCGGCCGCGATCCGTTGACAACGTGCGATATACGCATCGGCGAGACACCGATCGCGCGCGCCAATCGGGCTTGGGAGAGTCCGAGTTCGCCGATGATCTCGCGAAGATACTCGCCGGGATGAACGGGAGGTAGTCCGCTCTTCGACGTCATTGAATCCACCGCTCAGTGATAGTCGACGATCTCGACGTCGAATGCATCGCCGTCCTCGAAGCGAAAACACAAGCGCCAATTCGGGTGGCAGCATTCAATTGCCCCAAGCACATCGCCGCGCGGCGCCGGGTTTCCGGCGGCATGCGTGCCGTACCACCCGCCCCGAAAAACATTCCGCCTCCGGATCGGCAAACGACCGGACCATGGTATCACCAAATTGTTTATATCGCTCGCTTCGATCGATTTCTGTGGAAGCGATCCGGATGGTGCGGCGAGTCACGGATCCCGGGGGAGTCGACCGCATGGCCTATACGGCTGGGCAGCATCGTTGGCTCGGCGCTTGACGCCTGCATTGCCTTGTCGAAGTGGATCGCCTGACTGCAGCCGGCATCAGGCCGACCGTACCAGTTACCGCGAAACCGAGCTCGCGGGCGATCGCCCTGCCGACCCGCTCGTCGAACAGCAGCAGACACGTCACGTCAAGGTTGACGGCGGCGCGGAGCACGCTCGCCTCGCCTTCGCCGAACACGGGGAACCATGGGATCGACCAGTGGTCAGGCGGATCTCGCCGGCCAGGCGTCGATATCCTGGAGATCTCCGCGCAGGCTCCGTGCGTCGCCCTTCACGGCGGGCATACCGATCCGCGACAGATGCCGGATGAAGTCGGCAAGCGCCATGCCGACCAGTCGGGCGACGCGACCCAGCGGCAAGGCATCGTCCTCGAGCGACACCGCGAGCACTGTCTGCACGCCGGGCCCGGCGAGGAGCGTTTCCTCGTCCAGGTGCATGAGCATCTGGCAGCCCGCACCCTGCCTTCGCAGATTGACCGCGGGCCTCCGGTGATGTATTACTGTGCACTGAATCTGTAACACATCAGGATGTAGCATGAGTGAAGCCACCTTCACCTTTCGAGTCGATGAGTCCTTGAAGAACGAGTTCTCCGCGGCTGCCAAGGCGCGCGACCTCACCGGCGCGCAACTACTGCGCGCCTTCATGCGTGACGTCGTGCGGCAACGGCAGGAAGCAGCCGAGCACGACGCCTGGTTTCGCCGTCAGGTGCAGATCGGCCTGGACGCGGCCAACGCCGGCAACGTGATTCCGGCCACCGAGGTCGAAGCCGAAGCCGCTACCTGGCGTGCCGAAACCCGACGGCGGCTCGGCGATTCTGAATGAGGCTGTCATGGTCGCAACCGGCGTTGGCTGACCGCAGGGCGATTCGCGCACTCATCGCTAGGGACAGTCCGGTTGCCGCGCTGGCCCTCGATGAGCTTCTCTCGGAGAAGGCTGCGCGCCTGATCGACCATCCGGGCTTGGGTCGCCCTGGACGTGTAGCCGGAACCCGCGAACTGGTCGCGCACCAGAACTACATTCTGGTCTATGACGTAGCTGGCGAATTTGTGCGCGTGCTGCGCATTCTCCACGCGGCCAGGCAGTGGCCGCCGTAGGCATGAAGGCAGGAACCTCCCTACAACTCCAGCACATCCCCCCGTTCCAGCACCCGCGGCGAAAACCTCCCCGCCCAGGCCTCGATCTCCCGCCCGATCGTCTCGCGGTCCGACGGCTTGAGGTGCGTGATGAGGATCTGCGGCTCGCGCTGCAGCTTGGCGAGTTCCTGCCCCAGCTGGATCGGAAACAGGTGCCTGGCGGTCACCGCGAGATCCTGCTCGCGGTTGGAGAACGCGGTCTCGATGATCAGGTACTTCAGGTTCGGCACGCCGTTCACCTGGCGCCAGAACTCGTCGTTCGGCCCGGTGTCGCCCGAGAAGACCAGCGCCGCCTCCTCGTTGTAGACGTGGAACGCGAGCGCGGGCACCGTGTGGCTGGCGGCGAGGCTGCGCACCCAGCGGCCGCCCACCTCCACCACGCTGCCGATCGACAGCGGCTCGAACACCATCCACGGACGTTCGTAATGCGGGATCTCGGTGAAGTCGGGCCAGATCACCCAGTTGAAGATGTGCGTCTTCAGCGCCGCGATCGTCTCGGGCAGCGCGTGCACCACGAGCGGCTTGTCGCGCAGCGCGCCCACCGAGTCGACCAGCAGCGGCAGCGCCGCGACGTGGTCGAGGTGCGAGTGCGTGAGGAACACGTGATCGATCGCGGCGAGCTCGTCGATCGTCATGTCCTCCACGCCGGTCCCCGCGTCGAGCAGGACATCGTGATCGACGAGAAACGACGTGGTCCGGGCGCGGGCGCCGATGCCCCCGCTACACCCCAGGACTCGTACCTTCATGCAAGGCTTCCCTGGCGTCGCCTGCAACCTGCATCGATGCCGGCATCGGCCGCGTGACGGCAGCTTCGGCACCCACTCTGCGCCCGGCCATGGGCACGAACACCCTGACCGACTCGGCGCGCCCCGCAACCGTGGCGTGCGCCAGCTCCGAAAACGCGTGCTGGCGGCAGCGCCTTACCGTGGCCTCGCCGACGAGGAGCGGCACCTCGTACTGTTTGGTCAGACCCTCCAGGCGCGAGGCAAGGTTCACTGCGTCGCCGACCGCAGTGTACGCGCGACGCAATTTCGAGCCCATGTCGCCGACCCGCGCCACGCCAGTATTCACGCCGATGCCGATCGCCAGCGGCGGCAGGCCGCGCGCGCGCAGCGCGTCGGACATCCGGCGCACCTCGACCTGCATCGCGAGTGCCGCCGACACCGCGTGGTCGGCGTGCGCCGGGTCGTCGATCGGGGCTCCCCAGAAAGCCATCACCGCATCGCCCATGTACTTGTCGACGGTGCCGCGATGCGCGTGGATTACTTCGGTCATGCCGGTGAGGAAGGCGTTCAGGTACTCGCGCAACGCTTCCGGTTCCATGGTCTCGGCGATCCGCGTGAACCCGCGGATGTCGGCGAACAGGATCGTGAGCTCGCGGTTCGTGCTCTGCCCGATCCGCCAGGCAAACGGGTCACGCGCCATCTGCTCGACCAGCTCGGGCGACAGGTATTCCCCGAAGAGCTGCATCATCGCGCGCCGCGCGCGGCCCTCCGACAGCCAGCCCGCGGCCAGGTTGAACAGCCCGAGGGTCAGCACTGCGGCCAGCGATGCCGACAAAGGCAGCACCTGGCCCAGGTTCGAATACGCGATCGTGTTGATGCCGGCCAGCGCCATGGCGCCGACCACGCTCGCAAGCACCGCGCCAAGCGCCGCCAGCGCGGGCAGCACGAGCGCAAGCAGGCCCGCGACGGTGAGCGTGGCGAGCGCCGCGATCGCGGGCGCCCCGGCCGGGCGCTGCTTGATCCGGGCGTCGAGCGCCCCCGAAAGCAGCGACGCGTGGATCTCCACCCCCGGGAACACTTCGCTCACCGGCGTGGCGCGCAGGTCGGTCAGCCCGGGCGCGGTGGTGCCCACCAGCACGATGCGATCGCGCAGCAGATTCCAGTCGATGCGCCCGTCGAGCACGTCGCTGGCCGACAGGTAGCGAAAGCGCCCGCCGTTGGCCCCGCCGCGTCCGGCCAGCGGCACCATCGCGGTGAAACCCGCCGAGACCGGAAACACCGCTTGCCCTCGCGTGCCGTCGAGCACGAGCCGATCACCGCGCACCGCCAGCGACGCGTGGCCGAGGTATTCGCGCAGCACCGCCACGGCCAGCGAGTCGTAGACCGCACCGCCATAGCCGATCAGCAGCGGCAGCGCACGGATCACGCCATCGGGATCGAGCCCGCCGCCGAGGAACGGATTGAAGAAGCCCGAGGCACGCGCGGCACGCTGCAACTCGGCCAGGTTCGCGCCATAGCCGCTGGCGTGGGTGATGCGCGGCGCGAGTTCGCGCGCCGCCTCCCCGTCGTACAACGGCGCGGGCAACGCGCCGCTGGTGCGCTCCTCGCGGTCGCTGGTGAAGTAGTAGCCGAGCACCACCGGCCGCTCGGCCAGCGTGCGCGCGAGCCGCGCATCATCATCGGTACCCGCCTGGCGTTCGGCAAACAGAATGTCCAGGCCCACCACCGCTGCGCCCCCGCGATCGACCAGCGCCTGCACCAGTGCAGCGATCGTCGCACGATCCCACGGCCAGCGGCCACGCTCGGCCAGGCTGCGCTCGTCGATGTCGATGATGACGATACGATCGTCGGGCGCTGGTGCGGCGATGCGCTGGCGGCCGTCGTAGAGGTGGCGGTCGAGCGTCGACAGCCCATCGATCCTCAGCGCTCCGAGATCGGCCGCGACGAACGCGGCAACGATCGCCACGCCGGCCATCGCGCGCCAGAACCGCGAACGTTGTAGCGGAGACATCACCGGACCGGTCCGCCCGGGCGCTATTCACCGAGCCGGAAGCGCAGCATCACGCCGGCCAGCTCGATCCGGTCGCCGTCGGCAATCTGCCGCGCAGCCAGGCCGATCGCCTCGCCGTTGATCCGCGGAAACACGGGGCCCTCGAGGTGAGTCATGAAGAACCGCCCCTTGCGACGCGCAACCACCGCCACCTGCTCGGCCTGGCCGGCCAGGCGGGTGACCGGGCGGTCGATGCACTGCACGGTGCCGGCCAGCGGTCCGCTCAGGAAGTCGACGAAAGCGGTCGGAGCGCGCGCCTCGGACAGCAACACCGCGCCCAGTGCCGCGTGATCGAGCACGTAACGCAGGCGGTAGATACCGATGTCGATCACGTCACCGTCGCACAGCACGCGCTGGGCCACCGGCAGGCCGTTGACCAGCGTGCCATTGCGGCTATCGAGATCGTGAACCACGCTCTCCGTGCCGCGGGTGCGCACCAGCGCATGCTCGCCGCTCACGGTGAGGTCGTCCAGTGCGATGTCGTTGTACGGGCGTCGACCGATGCTCAGGCACTCCTTCAGCACGGGCACGACGCGCAGCGGCACCTGGCCGCTGCTCACCAGCAGGCGGATCGCGGTTGCGGCCTCGCGGTCGCGCATTCCGGGCTGTTCGGCATCGGCCATGATGTCCAGCAGGCTACCGTCGGGCCTGAAGAGGCCCGAGGAACTATTTCATGAACGGCCGTTCGGCTGTGCCGGACGGTGAAGGCACGCCACGCCGGCGCATCGCCGGCGCGACAGTGCGCGCCGGCCGATTCGAAGGCTCAATCGGCGTGGACGGCCGGCTTGCGGCGCGCGCCGAGCACCTTGCCGATCAAGACCACCAGCGCCGCGCCCGCAACGGCGACCCCATAGTGAACGGGCGCACTCGGCTCGCCGATCGCGCGAACGGTGGCGATGTCGGTGATCATCATGCCGCCGGCAATCCAGCCCAGCAGCGCGCCGCCCAGCGTGATGACGACCGGAAAGCGCTCGAGCAGCTTGAGCACCAGGGTGCTGCCCCAGACGATCAGCGGAATGCTGACGATCAGGCCGAAGATCACCAGGCCCATCTGGTGATCGGGATCGGCCTGCTGCGCGGCACCAGCGATCGCGATCACGTTGTCGAGGCTCATCACCAGGTCGGCGACGATGATCGTCTTGATCGCCGACCACAGCGTGGCGCCGCCCTGCAGGTTGCCGTGCTCGTCTTCGTTGCCCGGCAGCAGCAGCTTGACGCCGATCCAGACGAGCAGCGCACCGCCCACCAGCTTCAGGTACGGCACCTGCAGCAGCGCGACCGCGAACGCGATCAGGATCACCCGCAGGACGATGGCGCCGGCAGTGCCCCACAGGATGCCCTTCATCCGCTGCTGCTTCGGCAGGTTGCGGCAGGCCAGTGCGATCACCACCGCGTTGTCGCCGCCCAGCAGGATGTCGATCAGGATGATCTGGAGGACGGCCCCCCAGTGCATCGTCGTCAGGAACTCGATCGCGGCCTCCATCGCGACCGACTCCTACAACACTTTCTTCAGCAACTGGCCCATCTCGGACGGGTCGCGGGTGACCCGGATGCCGCAGGCTTCCATCACCGCGAGCTTCTCCTGCGCGGTGCCCTTGCCCCCCGAGATGATCGCACCCGCGTGGCCCATCCGCTTGCCCGGGGGCGCGGTGACGCCGGCGATGAAGCCGACCACCGGTTTCTTCATGTTGGCCTTCACCCACTCGGCGGCCTCTTCTTCGTCGGAGCCGCCGATCTCGCCAATCATGACCACGGCGTCGGTGTCGGGGTCTTCGTTGAACAGCCGCAGCACGTCGACGTGCTTCAGGCCGTTGACCGGGTCGCCGCCGATGCCGACTGCACTCGACTGGCCGAGTCCGAGTGCAGTGAGTTGCGCGACCGCCTCGTAGGTGAGCGTGCCCGATCGCGAGACCACACCGATGCGCCCCTTGCGATGGATGTGGCCGGGCATGATGCCGATCTTCAGCTCGTCGGGCGTGATCACGCCCGGGCAATTCGGACCGAGCAGCAGCGTCTTGTGGTTGCCGCGGCGCATGCGGTCGCGCACCACGATCATGTCACGCACCGGAATGCCCTCGGTGATGCAGATGACCAGGTCGAGGTCGGCCTCCACTGCTTCCCAGATCGCATCGGCCGCGCCCGCCGGCGGCACGTAGACCACCGAGACGGTGGCGCCGGTCTTTGCCCGCGCTTCCTTGACGTTCGCGAAGATCGGGATGCCTTCGAAGTCTTCGCCGGCCTTCTTCGGGTTCACGCCGGCGACGAAGCCGGCCTTGCCGTTGGCGTAGTCGCGGCACATCCGCGTGTGAAACTGACCCGTCTTGCCGGTGATGCCCTGCGTGACGACCTTGGTGTCCCGGTTGATCAGGATCGACATGCTCAGTCTCCGTTTCAGCGGGCGGCGGCAACGACTTTCTGCGCCGCCTCGGCCATCGTGTCGGCCGAGATGATCGGCAGGCCGGACTCGGCCAGCATCCTGCGGCCCAGTTCCTCGTTCGTGCCCTTCATGCGCACCACCAGCGGCACCTTCAGGCCGACCGCCTTGCTGGCGGCGATCACACCCTCGGCAATCACGTCGCAACGCATGATGCCGCCGAAGATGTTCACCAGGATCGCCCGGAGATTCGGATTGCGCAGCATGATCTTGAACGCTTCAGTGACTTTCTCGGTGGTGGCGCCCCCGCCCACGTCGAGGAAGTTGGCCGGCTCGCCACCGAACAGCTTGATCGTGTCCATCGTGGCCATCGCCAGGCCCGCCCCGTTGACCAGGCACCCGATGTTGCCGTCGAGCTGGATGTAGGCGAGATCGAACTTCGAGGCCTCGATCTCGGCCGGGTCTTCCTCGTCGAGGTCGCGCAACGCGACGATCTCCGGATGGCGGAACAGCGCATTCGCGTCGAAGTTCAGCTTCGCGTCGAGCGCGATCACGTTCCCGTCGCCGGTGAGGATCAGCGGATTGATTTCGGCGAGCGACGCGTCGGTGTCCCAGAATGCACTGTACAGGCCCTGCAGCACGCGGCGCGCCTGCGGCAGACTCGCTTCGGGCACGCCGATCTTGCGCGCAACCTGGTCGGACTCGCCGTCGGCAAGCCCCACCATCGGGTCGACGAACACCTTGTGGATTTTCTCCGGCGTGTGCGCGGCCACTTCCTCGATGTCCATGCCCCCCTCGCTGGAAGCCATCAGGCACACCCGCTGCGTGACGCGATCGACCACCATGCCGACGTACAGTTCCTTGCGGATGTCGGCACCCTCTTCGATCAGCAACCGGCGCACCTTCTGGCCCTCGGGACCGGTCTGGTGCGTCTTCAGTTGCATGCCCAGGATCTGGCCGGAGAGCAGCCGCACCTCGTCGATCGAGCGCGCGAGCTTCACGCCACCGCCCTTGCCGCGCCCCCCCGCGTGGATCTGCGCCTTGACCACCCAGACCGGGCCGCCCAGGGCCTCGGCGGCGCGGACTGCCTCATCCACCGAGAAGCATGGAATGCCGCGCGGCACCGCAACGCCATATTTCTTCAGGATCTCCTTGCCCTGGTACTCATGGATCTTCACGGTCGTTCCTCTGTCGAAACACGGGAATCCGGGTCGCTGGCGGGTTCGTCGCCAGCCTGGAACCAGGTGGGCAAATAGCGCTCGACCACCGGGCCGTCGCTGCGCCAGGCGTGACAGCGATCGATCATGAACGGTCGTGGCGGCCTGCCGCCTGCGCGTTCGATCTGCTCGTGGCGACGCCACTCGTCGCCCGCCATCGCCTGCACGGCGGCGGTCGGCAGCACCTGCGCCAGTTCGGTCATGTGCGTGCAGCCGGCAATGCCGCCCAGACGCTCGCGCACGCCCGAACGAAATCCGCGCAGCAGGTTCAATCCGATGAGACGCCGGTAGTCGGGGACGACCCGCTCGCAGACGCCGCGATACGGCACCGCGTCGGACACTGCAACGGCGTCGATCACCTCGCAGGCCTCGTCGATCGTGACGCGCAGCCGCATCAGGTGCACTGGTTCGCCGGCCGGGCGCACGCCACTGTGCAGCGGCGTGTCGTGCGGCTTCACATCGACCAGTTCGGCTTCGAGATCCCAGGTGCCGTCGGCGCGCCGGAACGCGTCGACGCGCACCGATCGCGTGTGCATCGGTGTGCGCGGGCAATCGGGCGGGGGCAGCGGCATGCTTGCGAGAGGCGGTCGGCGAGTCTGACGGCCACGAATCTGGCGGCCACGACAGCGGTCATCGGCGCCCGGGGGCGGAAAGCGACGGAGTTTAGCATGCGCATCGGTGTCGATGCTGCGACGCCGCATCCCGACCGTTCAACCCTCATCGTCGCGCGTCGCGCCAAGCACGCGGCGCACGGTTTCGGCCGAAAACCCGCGCGCAAGCAGGAAGCGCGCCTGGCGCGCGCGGTCGGCGGGTGACGCGGGGAGCACCTTGAAACGACGCTGCCAGACCGTGCGGGCACGCGCGAACTCGGTGCGCCCGAGCGCCGCAACGTGCGTCTGCACCAGCGCTTCGTCGAGTCCGTGCATGCGCATTTCGTGACGGATCGTGGCGGCGCCGAAGCGTTCGGCGCGCCGATGCACGAGCGATTCGGCGAAGCGCTCGTTCGAGAGCAGCCGCGCCGCAGTCAGTTCCTCGAGCAGCGCGCCGAGTTGTGTGGCGTTGTCGGCATGCGCGGCAAGTTTGCGGGCCAGCTCGGCGCGGCTGTGTTCGCGCCGTGCGAGCAGGCGCAGCGCGCGTGCCTTCAGCGACGTGTCGCCAGGTTTCAGGCAGCCGCCTCCTCGGGTGTTGCGCCGCGAGCCGCCACGCCATAGTGCGCGCGCACCCTGTTTTCGATTTCGAGGGCGAGCTCGGGGTTTTCGCGCAGGAATTCGCGCGCGTTGTCCTTGCCCTGACCGATGCGGTTGCCGCCGTAGCTGTACCAGGCGCCGCTCTTTTCGACGACGTTGCAGGCCGAGCCGAGATCGAGGATCTCGCCCTGGCGCGACGTACCTTCGCCGTACAGGATGTCGAACTCGGCCGTCTTGAACGGCGGCGCCACCTTGTTCTTGACGACCTTGACCCGGGTTTCGCTGCCAATGACCTCGTCGCCCTTCTTGATCGAGCCGGTACGGCGGATATCGAGCCGCACCGACGAATAGAACTTCAGCGCGTTGCCACCGGTGGTGGTTTCGGGGTTGCCGAACATGACGCCGATCTTCATCCGGATCTGGTTGATGAAGATCACCATCGTGTTGGTGCGGTTGATCGTGCCGGTGAGCTTGCGCAGCGCCTGCGACATCAGCCGTGCCTGCAGCCCGGGGAGCGAGTCGCCCATCTCGCCCTCGATCTCGGCCTTCGGCGTGAGCGCGGCGACCGAATCGATGACGATGAGATCGACCGAGCCGGAGCGCACCAGCGCGTCGGTGATCTCCAGTGCCTGTTCGCCGGTGTCGGGCTGCGAGACGAGCAGGTTTTCGAGATCGACACCGAGCTTGGCCGCGTACTGCACGTCGAGCGCGTGTTCGGCGTCGATGAACGCGCAGGTGCCACCGAGCTTTTGCATCTCGGCGATGACCTGCAGCGTGAGCGTGGTCTTGCCCGAGGACTCGGGGCCGTAGATCTCGACCACGCGACCACGCGGCAGGCCACCGACGCCGAGCGCGATATCGAGCCCCAGCGAACCGGTGGACACCACCTGGATGTCGCGCGAGACGTCGGCGTCGGAGAGCTTCATGACCGAGCCCTTGCCGAACTGCTTCTCGATTTGTGCCAGCGCGGCAGACAGCGCCTTGGCGCGTTCGGTCCTGGATTTTGCGTCGTCCATCTTGATCACTTTGTCCATGGCTGGCTTTGTCCGGTTGCGGGGAAGTGGACCGGATTATGGCACAGCACTACTGTATAAACAATCAGCTGTTGGTATTAGGCTCATTGGGGCCAGCGACGGGTTCGGGCCGCCCGGGCAGCAGGCGATGCGCGCCGCGCAGCGCGTGCAGTGCCGCGGCACGCCGCACCGCTGCCCGGTCGCCGGCAAATTGTCGCGTTTCGGTGATCGGCGCCGTGTCGATCGCTGCCCAGCCAAAGCAGACCGTGCCCACCGGCTTGCCCGGCGTGGCGCCACCCGGGCCGGCGATGCCGGTGACCGCCAGCGCGATCTGCGCGCGGCTGCGCGCGAGCGCGCCGTCGGCCATCTGCACCGCGATCGCCTCGCTGACGGCGCCCGCGGCAGCCAGCGTGTCGGCCGACACACCGAGCAGGTCGGCCTTCGAGGCGTCGCTGTAGGTGACGAAACCGCGCTCGAACCAGCCGCTGGAGCCGCCCGTCTCGGTGAGCGCACGGGCGATCGCGCCGCCGGTGCAGGACTCGGCGGTAGCGACCATCCAGCCGCAGGCGCGCAGCGCACGCCCCAACGTGACGGCTTCCTCGACGACCTCGGACAGGCGATCGGTGTCATCGTTCGGCATTGCATTTTCCTCGGGAGATGCCGTGCGGACCCGTCGGCGATCAGCGCTGCCACAGCGCCATCAGCAGCAGCGTATAGAACGCCGCCAGCAGGTCGTCGAACATCACGCCGAAGCCGCTCTTCAATCTTGCGTCGAAGTAGCGGATCGGCGGCGGCTTGACGATGTCGAAAAAGCGAAACACGACGAACGCGGCGAATTGCGCAGCGAGGCTCGCCGGCACGAACAGCAGGATCAGCCAGAACGCGACGATCTCGTCCCAGACGATCGAGCCGTGGTCGGCCACACCCAGATCACGCGCCGTCCTGCCGCATGCCCAGACGCCCACCAGGACCCCGGCGGCAATGAGCATCGCCCAGGCGCCCGGCCCGAGCCAGCGGTCGAGAACGATGAACGCGAGCCAGGCCCACAGCGTGCCGACGGTGCCCGGCGCCCACGGCGACAGGCCGCTGCCGAAGCCGAACGCGATCCAGCGCGACAGGCGCTGGCGCATGAAGCGCGAGTCGGCTCGCACCGGCGCCGGTGCATGATCAGGCGAAGTGGTCGAAACCATGTCCGTCGACGGCCAGCGGCCGACCGCGTGCATCGTGAATCCGCAGCCCGGCGCCGGCGACGATGCGACCGATGCGCGCGAGCGGCAGATCGAGGCGCCGGCCGATCGCTTCGATCGCGCCGCGATTCTCCGGAGCGGCGCTGAACAGCAATTCGTAGTCGTCCCCCCCGGCCAGCGCCAGACGCAGTCTCAGCGATTCGGGAAGTCCGTCGAGACCCGGATCGACCGGCACCGCGCTCCAGTCGACCTCGGCGCCGGCGCGCGAACGATCGAGGATGTGGCCGAGGTCACCGACCAGACCGTCGGACAGGTCGATCGCGGCGCGCGCCACGTGGCGCAGCGCGAGTCCCAGCGCGACGCGCGGCTCGG
>JAJTYR010000100.1 GCA_021463505.1 Burkholderiaceae bacterium
ACTGGAACTCTTCGCGCAGGCGCTTGCCGGCCTGCGCGAGTCGGGCTACCGGCCGAAAGTGATCGCAGTGACGGGCACGAACGGCAAGACGACCACCGCCGCGCTGGCCACGCACCTGTGCCGGGGTGCCGGTCTCGATACCGTCGCTGCCGGCAACATCGGCCCGTCGATGCTCGATGCGCTGAGTGCGGCCATCGACGGCGAGACGCTGCCGCAGGTCTGGGTGATCGAGTTGTCGAGCTTCCAGCTGGCGCTGGCCCAGGGATTCGCGCCCGACGCGGCGGCGATCCTGAACGTGAGCGAGGATCATCTCGACTGGCACGCGACGATGGACAGTTACATCGCCGCCAAGCAGCGCATCTACGCTCCGTTCACGACCGCGGTCTTCGACCGCGGCGACGCGGCCACCGTGCCGCGCCGTCCGGGCGCGACTCCCGGGACACGCGGCGCCGAAGCGCGGGGAACGGGCGCCCCCGCGGGAACCGGTGAGCGGCGTGCCGGGGGGGGCGGCGTGCCGCGGGTGGTCAGTTTCGGTGCCGACGCGCCGCAAGCCGCCGGGGACGTCGGGCTGGTGCGCGATGGTGCGCTCGTCTGGCTCGCGCAGGCGGTCGCCGACGATGCTGCCGCCGGCGCCCGCCGCCGCCGCGAGTCGCCGGCGTTCACCGTGCGCTTGCTGATGCCGGCCGACGCGCTGCGCATCCGCGGCGCTCACAACCGGTTGAACGCGCTCGCGGCGCTCGCCTTGTGCGCCGCGATCGGCGTGCCGATGGCGAAGATGCTGCATGCGCTGCGCGACTACGACGGCGAGCCGCATCGCTGCCGGCTGCTGGCCGTCATCGACGACGTCGAGTACTACGACGACAGCAAGGGCACCAACGTCGGCGCGACGATCGCCGCGCTGCGCGGCCTGGGGCGGCGCTGCCGCCTGATCGCCGGGGGCGACGGCAAGGGCCAGGACTTCGCGCCACTGGCCGCCCCGGTGCGCGAGCACGCTGCCGCGGTCTACCTGATCGGTCGCGATGCGCCGCTGTTGCGTGCCGCGCTCGCGGGCACCGCCGTGCCGCTGCTCGACTGCGCGAGCCTGGAGCAGGCGGTCGAGCGCGCCGCCCGCGACGCACAGCCCGGCGAAGCGGTGCTGCTGTCGCCGGCGTGCGCGAGCCTGGACATGTTCCGCAACTACCTGCATCGCGGCGCGGTCTTCGGTGACGCCGTGCGCGCACTGGCGGAGGCGCGCGGCGTGGCGATGGAGACGCGATGCTGAGCCTGCGCCTTCCAGGGCGCGCCAGTCGCGCTGCGTCATCGCTCGCGCGCCGCGCCGCGCTGCGCCCGGCAGCGGGTGCGGCTGCGCAAAGTGTCGATTCCGCACTGCTCTGGGTCGTCGCCGCTCTGCTGCTCACGGGTCTGGTGATGGTCCATTCGGCGTCGATCGCGCTTCCGGATTCGCCGCGCTTCGCCAGCTATGCGCCGACGCACTTCCTGGTGCGCCACCTGATGGCGATGGCGATCGGCGTGGCCGCCGCGCTGGTTGCGTTCGCGGTGCCGGTGCGCGAATGGCAGGCGTGGTCGAAATGGCTGTTCCTGGCGGGTCTGGTGCTGCTGGTGATCGTGTTGATTCCCGGCGTCGGCAAGTCGGTCTACGGCGCGCGCCGCTGGTTGTCGCTGTACGTGTTCAACCTGCAACCGTCCGAGTTGATGAAGCTCTTCGTCGTGCTCTACGCAGCCGACTACACGGTGCGCAAGCAGGACTCGATGCAGAGCGTGCGCAAGGGTTTCGTGCCGATGAGTGCCGCGGTCGGGCTGGTGGGGTTGCTGCTGCTGCTCGAACCCGACATGGGCGCGTTCATGGTGATCGCCGCGATCGCGATGGGGCTGCTCTTTCTCGGCGGCGTCGACGGCCGGCTGTTCGCGGCGCTGGTGGTCATCACCGGCACCATCTTCTCGCTGCTGATCTGGCTGTCGCCGTGGCGGCGCGCGCGCATCTTCGCCTACCTCGATCCGTTCGACGAGGCCAACACGCTGGGCAAGGGCTACCAGCTGTCGCATTCGCTGATCGCCTTCGGCCGCGGCGAGCTGTTCGGCGTCGGCCTCGGTGGTTCGGTCGAGAAGCTGCACTACCTGCCCGAGGCGCACACCGATTTCCTGCTCGCCGTCATTGGCGAAGAACTCGGCCTCGTCGGCGTGATGACCATCGTCGCGCTGTTCTTCTGGCTGACGCGGCGCGCCTTCGAGATCGGCCGGCAGTCGATCAAGCTCGAACGCACTTTCGCCGGGCTCGTCGCCAAGGGCATCGGCCTGTGGATCGGGTGCCAGGCGTTCATCAACATGGGCGTGAACACCGGCCTGCTGCCCACCAAGGGCCTGACGCTGCCGCTGATGAGCTACGGCGGCAGCGGCATCCTGGTCAACTGCGTCGCCATCGCCGTCCTCCTGCGCGTGGACCACGAGAACCGGCAACTGATGCGGGGTGCAGCGTGAACGGGCGCACCATCATGATCATGGCCGGCGGCACGGGCGGCCACGTGATGCCGGGCCTGGCGGTGGCCGCCGAGATGCACGCGCGCGACTGGAGCGTGGTCTGGCTCGGCAACCGGTCGGGCATGGAGGCGACGCTGGTGCCGCAGCATGGCATCACGATGCAGTGGGTGCGCATCGGCGGCGTGCGTGGCAAGGGCCTGGCCACCAGGCTGCTGCTGCCGCTGCGGCTCGTCGTGGCGTTCCACGACAGCATTCGTGCGCTGCGCGCGGCGCGACCGTCGGTGGTCCTCGGCATGGGCGGTTACGTCGCATTTCCCGGCGGCATGATGGCCTGGCTGTTGCGCCGGCCGCTGGTCGTGCACGAACAGAATTCGGTGGCCGGACTGACCAACCGGCTGCTCGCGCGACTCGCCGATCGCGTGCTCGAGGCGTTTCCGGGGACGCTCCCCGGAGCCCGATGCACCGGCAATCCGCTGCGCGCCGCGATGCTGCGCGACGAGGCGCCGCAGGCGCGTTACGCGCGCCGCGCGGGCGCGCTGCGGCTGCTGGTGGTCGGCGGCAGCCTCGGTGCGCAGGCGCTCAACGAGATCGTGCCGCAGGCGCTGGCGTCGCTGCCCGCCCGGTCGCGCATGCAGGTGGTGCACCAGAGCGGGCGCGGCCGGCGCGAGGCGCTCGAAGCGCGCTATCGCGAGCTTGGCGTCGCGGCCACGGTGCTCGAGTTCATCGACGACATGGCCGGCGCCTACGAGCAGGCCGACCTGCTGGTGTGCCGCGCGGGCGCGATGACGGTGGCCGAGATCGCGGCGATCGGCGTGGCCAGCGTGCTGGTTCCGTTTCCGCACGCGGTCGACGACCACCAGACCGGCAATGCCCGCTTCCTGTCGGAACACGGCGCGGCGGTGCTGCTGCCGCAGCCCGCGCTGAACCCCGCGCGACTCGCCGCGCTGCTCGAAGGTTTCGATCGCCCGGCCCTTGCGGCGATGGCGGCGCGCGCGCGTGCGCTCGCGCGGCCCGATGCCGCACGGTGCGTTGCCGACGCCTGCGAGGAGGCGGCGCTGAAGCCATGAAGCACAAGGTCAAGCACGTGCACTTCGTGGGGATCGGCGGCTCGGGGATGAGCGGCATCGCCGAGGTGCTGCTGAACCTCGGTTATCGCGTCAGCGGCTCGGACGTGGCCGCCGGTGCGGCCACCCGCAGGCTCGACGCACTGGGCGCGACGGTGACGCTGGGCCACGACGCGGCCCACATCGAAGGAGCCGACTGCGTGGTCACCTCCACCGCCGTGCGCGGCGACAACCCCGAAGTGGTCGCGGCACGCCACCGGCGCGTGCCGGTGGTGCCGCGCGCGATGATGCTCGCCGAGCTGATGAAGCTCAAGCACGGCATCGCGATTGCCGGCACGCACGGCAAGACCACCACCACCAGCCTGGTCGCCTCGGTGCTCGCGGCGGGCGGGCTCGATCCGACCTTCGTGATCGGCGGCCGGCTGATCGGCGCCGGGGCGAACGCCCGCCTGGGCAGCGGCGAATACATCGTCGTCGAGGCCGACGAATCGGACGCCTCGTTCCTGAACCTGTCGCCGATGATCGCGGTGATCACCAACATCGACGCCGACCACATGGAGAGCTACGGGCACGACTTCGCCCGTCTGCGCCAGGCCTTCGTCGAGTTCACCCAGCGCCTGCCGTTCTACGGGGCGGCCGTGCTGTGCATCGATGACGTGCACGTGCGCGAGATCGTGCCGTTCGTCTCCCGGCCGGTGCTCACCTATGGTCTCGCCGAGGGTGCGCAGTTCCGCGCCAGCGACGTCGCGGTCGACGGCACGCGAATGCGCTTCACGCTGGTGCGCGAAGATGCGCCGCCGTTGCCGCTGGTGCTCAATGCGCCGGGCCTGCACAACGTGCGCAACGCGCTGGCCGCGATCGCGGTGGCCGACGAACTCGGTGTGGCCGACGCCGCGATCGCCGCCGCGCTGGCCGGGTTCCACGGCGTGGGCCGGCGCTTCCAGCGCTACGGCGAAATCGCCGTGCGTGCTGCCCACGGTGGCGGCCACTTCACGCTGGTCGACGATTACGGTCACCACCCCGCCGAGATGGAGGCGACGCTGGCGGCCGCGCGCGGCGCCTTCCCCGGTCGACGTCTCGTACTGGCTTTCCAGCCGCACCGCTACACGCGCACGCGCGACCTGTTCGAGGACTTCGTGCGTGTGCTCTCGAGCGCCGACGTGCTGCTGCTCGCCGATGTCTATCCGGCCGGCGAGGCGCCGATCGTCGCGGCCGACGGGCGTTCGCTCGCCCGGGCGGTGCGCGTTGCGGGCAGGGTCGAACCGGTCTTCGTCGACGAGATCGGTGCGTTGCCCGCGGCGATCCTCGACGCGGCGCGCGACGGCGACGTGGTGATCACGATGGGTGCGGGGTCGATCGGCGCTGTGCCGCAGCAGGTGAAGGAGGCTGCCGGTGATGTCTGAGTCGGCAACTGTCCCGCTTGCGCGCCCGCGCGCGACCCGTCTGGCGCGGCCGCCCGAGCGCGTGGGTCGCACGGGCCCCGCCCGGCGCGCACTGCGAAACGCCGCCGACTGCCGCTCTGGCAGCGTTGCCGGTGTTCGCACCGAAGACGGGGCTGTTGCTCACGAACGCCACGACGGTATCGGCAAAGGCGTGGGCCGGGCGTGGCGGGCGCGCCTTGTGCGCAGCCGAGAAGCGCAGCAGCACCGGCGGCGCGCGCAGCGCGCATCGTCCATCATTCTCGCGGCGATTGTTCGAGCGGAGCTCGCGCAGCGAGCGCAGCGAGTTTCGCCGCGCCAGCCGGTGCTGCGAGCATCGCAGGGCACCCCCGCGAAGCGGGGGCAAGCACCCGGCGCGCCCGC
>JAJTYR010000101.1 GCA_021463505.1 Burkholderiaceae bacterium
GCTTTGCCGGGGCGATCGCGGCGCGCGCCGACCGGCTCGCGCTCGGCGAACAGCTGCTGGTCACCGGTTTTCTCGCGCCGCGCCGCCGCCAGTCGAAGTCGCTCGTGCTGCACGTCACCGACTTCGCGTCGTCGGGCCGATCAACGAACTGAATTCACACGAAAGAGAGATCACCATGGCTACCTTCCGCCGCGGTTCGAAGGACAAGAAACCCCGCCGCCCGTCGCAGAGCGCGCTGTTCAAACGCAAGAAGTTCTGCCGCTTCACGGCCGAGAAGATCGAGTGGATCGACTACAAGGACGTCGATCTGCTGAAGGAGTTCATCACCGACACCGGCAAGATCATCCCGGCGCGCCTCACCGGCACCAAGGCGCGCTACCAGCGCCAGTTGCAGGATGCGATCAAGCGCGCGCGCTTCCTCGCGCTGCTGCCGTACACCGACAACCACTGAGCCGGGGAATCTCCAGATGCAAGTCATCCTGCTCGAAAAACTCGTCAACCTGGGTGAACTCGGCGACGTCGTGAAGGTGCGCGACGGCTACGCGCGCAACTTCCTGATCCCGAAGGGCAAGGCGCGCCGCGCCACCGACGCCGCCATCGAGGAGTTCCAGGTGCGTCGTGCCGAACTCGAGAAAGTGCAGGCCGACCGCCTGGCGGCCGCGCGGACGCTGGGCGGAAAGCTCGACGGCACCACGGTGCGCATCACCGAGAAGGCCGGTGTCGACGGCCGGCTGTTCGGCTCGGTCAACAACTTCGACATCGCCGAAGGCCTGAAGAAGCTGGGCTTCGAGGTCGAAAAGGGCATGGTGCGCATGCCTGCCGGACCGTTGAAGTCGATCGGCGACGCCGTCGTCGATGTCGCGCTGCATGCCGACGTGGTGGTGCAGGTCACGGTGACGGTGATCGCGGAGGCCGCATAGAGGCAGGCCCGGGCACGCAGCCGCTGTTCGCGAGCCCCGATGTCGGCCGTTCCCGGCTTCTTGCCAGGCGACGATCCGCAGGTCGCCGCGCTGCGCGTGCCGCCGCATTCGATCGAGGCCGAGCAGGCCGTGCTGGGCGGCCTGCTGCTCGACAATGCCGCGTTCGATCGCGTCGCCGACGTGCTGCGCGAAGAGGACTTCTACCGCCACGACCATCGGCTGATCTGGCGTCAGGTTGCGCGGCTGATCGAGCGCGCACAGCCGGCCGACGTGGTCACCGTCTACGAGGCGCTGCAGACCGCCGGCAAGGCCGACGATGCCGGCGGGCTGGTCTACCTGAACTCGCTCGCACAGGAAACGCCGTCGGCCGCCAACATCCGCCGCTACGGCGAGATCGTCCGCGACCGTTCGATCCTGCGCAGGCTGATCTCCACCTCCGACGAGATCTCCACCTCGGCGCTCAATCCGCAGGGCAGGGACACGCGACAGCTGCTCGACGAAGCCGAGTCGAAGGTCTTCCAGATCTCCGAAGACGGTGCGCGTGGACAGGCCGGCTTCCAGCTGCTTCCCGATCTGCTGGGCCGAGTGGTCGAGCGCATCGACGAGCTCTACCACCAGGATCACCCCAACGACGTCACCGGCGTGCCCACCGGCTACGTCGACGTCGACCGGATGACCTCCGGGCTGCAACCGGGCGACCTGGTGATCGTGGCCGGAAGGCCTTCGATGGGCAAGACCAGCCTCGCCTTGAACATCGCCGAGCACGTTGCGGTCGACCAGGGCCTGCCGGTGGCGGTGTTCTCGATGGAGATGGGCGCCACGCAGCTCGCGATGCGTCTGGTGTGTTCGGTGGGGCGGCTCGACCAGCAGCGGCTGCGCACCGGTCGGCTGGTCGACGACGACTGGCCGCGCTTGACCAGCGCGATCCAGAAGATGCAGGACGCGCAGCTCTTCATCGACGAGACGCCGGCACTGAACGCGCTGGAACTGCGCGCGCGCGCGCGGCGCCTGTCGCGGCAGTGCGGCAAGCTCGGCCTGATCGTCGTCGACTACCTGCAGTTGATGTCGTCGACCTCGACCGGCGAGAACCGCGCCACCGAGATCTCGGAAATCTCGCGCGCGCTCAAGGCACTCGCCAAGGAGCTCGACTGCCCGGTCATCGCGTTGTCGCAGCTCAACCGCTCGCTCGAGCAACGCCCGAACAAGCGGCCGGTGATGTCGGATCTGCGCGAGTGCGTGACCGGCGACACGCTGGTTACGCTCGCCGACGGCCGGCGGACTCCGATTGCCGACCTGGTGGGCACCGAGCCCGATGTTCTCGCGATGGACGCGACGCAGAAGATCGTCGCGGCGCGCAGCGATTGCGTGTGGCCGGTCGGCAGGCGCGCGATCGTGCGTCTGTCGCTCGCCAGCGGCAGGGTGCTGCGGGCTACCGCGGAACACCGGATCTTCACCGGAAAGGGATGGCGCACGATTGCCGATATCGGGATCGGCGATCGGATCGCCATGGCGCGTGCGCTGCCGCAACCGGCCCAGCTGGTGCGCTGGACCGATGCAGAGATCGTTCTGCTGGGACACCTGATCGGCGACGGCAGCTACCTCAGCGGGCAGCCGATGCGCTACACGACCGCTTCGGAGGAGAATTCGCAGGCGGTGAGGCGAGCGGCCGAGGTGCTGGGGTGCACGGTGACGCGTCACGACGGGCGTGGAAACTGGCATCAGCTGTTGCTCTCGGGCAATGGGGATCGCTGGCATCCGAAGGCGGTCAACGCCTGGCTGCGCGGTCTCGGCATTTTCGGACAGCGTTCGCACGAGAAGCGGGTGCCGGTCGATGCCTTCAGGCTTGCCGACGACCGAATCGCGCTTCTGTTGCGCCACCTCTGGGCGACCGACGGGTCGATTCACCTGCGCACCGAAGGACAGCGGGGCGGTGCGCGCGTCCATTTTTCCACCTGCAGCGAGGGGCTCGCACGCGACGTCGCGGCGCTGCTGCTTCGCGTGGGAATCGTCGGCCGGATTCGCGCGTCGAGGCCGGCGAATGGCCGGCCTGTGTGGAGCGTCGACGTATCGGGCGCCGATCAGCAGCGGGTCTTCCTGGATCGTGTCGGGGCGTTCGGGCCGCGAAGGGCGGCGGCGCAGCGCCTCTCCGAGCATCTCGATTCGATCATCGAACGTGCCAACGTCAACGTCGACACGCTCCCGAGGGAGGTTTTCGCAGGCGTTCGCGCCGCGATGGGCGAGCGCGGCATCTCGCAGCGGACGATGGCGTCGATGCGCGGCACCGCATATGGCGGTTCGTCCCATTTCCGTTTCGCACCATCCCGTCGCACGCTCGCCGGCTACGCGGAGCGGCTCGACGACGAATCGCTACGAACCTGGGCGCAGTCCGATCTCTTCTGGGATCGGGTCGTCGCCATCGAGCCCGACGGCGAAGAGGAAATGTTCGACCTCACCGTTCCGGGGCCAGCATCGTGGCTGGCCGACGGCATCGTGAGTCATAATTCGGGCGCGATCGAGCAGGATGCGGACGTGATCGTCTTCATCTATCGCGACGAGGTCTACAACCCCGACTCCGCCGACAAGGGCGTGGCCGAGATCATCATCGGCAAGCAGCGCAACGGTCCGATCGGCACGGTGCGGCTGACCTTCGTCGGGCAGCACACCCGGTTCGAGAACTTCACTGCCGGCGTTTGAGAAGCCGTGAACCAATCGACGCGGCCCCGGAGCGCGCCGCGGATCGACTCGACGTTCTGAACGCCTGCGCACGTCGCCTCGCTCTCTCCCCATCAATCGGCAGAACCGACGCGCTCAGAGCGCGTCGGTGGCGAAGTCGGCCAGTCGCGAGCGTTCCCCGCGCTGCAGTGCCACGTGCCCCGCGTGCGCCCACCCCTTGAAGCGATCCACCACGTAGGTGAGCCCGGACGACCCCTCGGTGAGATACGGCGTGTCGATCTGCGCGATGTTGCCCAGGCACACCACCTTCGTTCCCGGACCGGCGCGCGTGACCAGCGTCTTCATCTGCTTGGGCGTGAGGTTCTGCGCCTCGTCGATGATCAGGAACTTGTTGCTGAAGGTGCGTCCGCGCATGAACGACAGCGCCTTCACTTTCACGCGGCCGCGGATCAGGTCGATCGCGGCCGCGCGGCCCCATTCGCCGGCCGACGGATCGCTCTGGTTGAGCACTTCGAGGTTGTCCTCGAGCGCACCCATCCACGGCTGCATCTTTTCTTCTTCGGTGCCCGGCAGGTAGCCGATGTCCTCGCCCACCGGTACGGTGGCGCGGGTCATGATGATCTCGCTGAAACGCTTGGTCTCGAGCACCTGCACCAGTCCCGCGGCGAGCGTGAGCAGCGTCTTGCCGGTGCCGGCCTGGCCCAGCAGCGACACGAAGTCGATCTCCGGGTTCATCAGGAGGTTCAGCGCGAAATTCTGCTCGCGGTTGCGTGCGGTGATGCCCCAGACCGCGTTCTTGTGGTGTGCGTAGTCGCGCAGCGTCTGCAGCACCGCCGTGCGCCCGGCGATCTCGCGCACCTGCGCCACCAGCGGCATCTCGCCTTCGTGGTACACGAACTGGTTGAGCAGCAGCGACGACACCAGCGGCCCGCCGATCCGGTAGAAGGTCTGCCCGCCCTGCTGCCACGACTCGACGCCCTTGCCGTGCTTCTCCCAGAAGTCGGCCGGCAGCGACATCACGCCGGTGTAGAGCAGGTCGGTGTCTGCCAGGACCTGGTCGTTGAAGTAATCCTCGGCGGGCAGGCCCATCGTGCGGGCCTTGATCCGCATGTTGATGTCCTTCGACACCAGCACGACCTGCCGTCCGGGCAACTGGTCCTGCATCACGCGCACCACGCCGAGGATCTGGTTGTCGGCCTTGCCCATCGGCAACGTCGACGGCAGCATCGGCGCGATCGCCTGTGTCTGGAAGAACAGCCGCCCCTGTGCGTCGCGGTTGCCCAGTGCCGAGAGCGCGAGTCCCTGTTCGATGTCGCCGCCGGCGGCGATCAGCGCGTCGAGCGAGCGGCTCACCTGCCGCGCATTGCGCGACACCTCCGACATGCCCTTCTTGTGGTTGTCCAGTTCCTCGAGCGTCATCATCGGCAGGAAGACGTCGTGTTCGGCGAAGCGGAACAGGCTGCTCGGGTCGTGCATCAGCACGTTGGTGTCGAGCACGAAGAGCCGGGGCGGGCGCGCGGGCTGGCGGCGCGGCTCGCGCGTGGCCACCGCGCCGGCGCGGGTGCCGGGTGCGGGTGCAGGTGCGGGTGCAGGGGCCGCAGGCGTTCGCGCG
>JAJTYR010000102.1 GCA_021463505.1 Burkholderiaceae bacterium
TGCGCGCGGCGCGCCCGCCGCCCGCCGCCAGCCGCCCGCCGCCGCGCTCAGCGTGGCGCGACCGTGTCGATCGCCTCGATCGCGCGCGCCTGGGCGCCGTGGTCATAGGCCAGTTCGACGTGTCCGCAGCCCGCGATCTCGATGGTGTGCGCCCCGTCGAGCGTCTGGATGGTCTGCGGCGCGACGATGTTGTCGTGCAGCGAGAGGATCACGGTGAACGGCACGCCCGCGCGCGTGCCTTCGCGTGCGGCGAGCGCGCGCAGCCAGTCGCTGTCCAGTCGCATCTGCGCGACGTTGCGCCCGAAGCCGTGGCGCGCCAGCCAGGTCCCGCGGTGCGGTGTGCCGAGGGTCACCACCGCGCCGATCGCCGCGCCACCGCGTGCCGCGATGAACGCGCGCACCGCCAGGCCGCCCATGCTGTGCGCCACCACCGCGACGCGCGTGGCGCCGGTGCGTGCGCGCAATCGCTCGATGCCGGCGGCGATGACCGGCGTGTACGCGTCGATCGATCCGAACACCGGTTCGAGGTTCACCGCCTCCGTTGGATGGCCGCGCGCGGCGAGCCGCCGCGCGAACGCGTGCCAGATGCCGCGATTGCAGAGGTAGCCGTGCACCAGCAGCACCGGTGCGCGGCCGGCGTCGGTGCCGCTGGGCAGCGGCTGTGCGCCGTAGCGGATCTGCGCGTAGCCGAAAGTGCGCAGCGAAGCGGCGATCTCCCCGGCCCAGGCCCGCAGCGCCTCGACCAGCCCGGGGCGCAGGTCGGGGCGGCTGCGCCGGCGCAGCCAGGCGCCGATCGCGAACTGCTGCCCGAGGAGCGTGGCGTGCGCGAGCAGCGGCACGCCGGCTGCCGCCGCGAGCGCACCGCCGGCGCTCCAGCCGTGCGCGCGGTGCAGCCACAGCGCGAGCTCGATGACGCCGAAGACGATCGCCGCTGCGAGTCCCGCCAGCAGGCGCTGGATCATCGATGCTCAGGCGGCGAGCTCGCCGAAGCCGGGCGCGGCGCGCCCGGTCAGGCGTGTGGCCAGGCCGCTGGCCAGCCGCGCGACGATGCCGTAGATCGACAGTTGCGGATTGGCGCCGATGGAGGTTGGAAAGATCGAGCCGTCGTGCACCGACAGGTTGGCCAGCTGCCAGTGCACGCCGGTGGGCCCGACCACGCCGCGCGGCGCGTCGGCGGCGATCGCGCAGCCTCCCATCACGTGCGCCGAGACCACGCGCAGCAGCAACGGTTTCATCGGCAGCGCGCCGATCGCGGCACGCGCCTCGGGCCAGCTGCGATAGGGCTGCGCCAGTTCGTGCACCGGGTAGACGGTTTGCGCACCGGCCTCGAACTGGATCTGCGCCATCGACAGCAGCGCGCGGCGTGCTCCGTCGAAGAGGTATTCGGTGAGCGGGTAGTCGAGCACCGGCGAGCCGTCGCCGCGCAGCTCGACGCGTCCGCCGGCGGCCTGCGGATGAAAACCGTCGCGCAGCAGCGCAATCAGCGCGTGCGTGCGACTGAAACCGGTCATCTGTTGCGCGTGCGCCGGGCCGAACCCGGGCAGCGTGGTCGCGAACAGCACCGGGTGGATCGGCGGCGCCTCCAGCTTGTAGCCGATCGGTCCGTCGATCGGCCCGCCGTCGAGGAAATGGTCGCTGTAGACCGTCTGCGGCGCACCGGAGAAACCGTCGACGCGGTGATCGAGCGTCGCGGACGAGACCACGACCGGGTGCAGGAACGTGCGCGTGCCGGTCAGGCGCTGCGGATCCGGCGCCTGCGAGCGCAGCAGCAGGGCGGGACTGTTGATCGCGCCGCCCGCGAGCACGAAGTGCGTCGCCCGCACGCGGGTGCGCGGCCCGCCCGGTCGCAGCCCGTCGGCATCGAGCCAGTGCACCTCGAGCGCCTCGACACGCCCGCCGGCGAGTTCGAGCCGGGCGGCGCGCGCCCGCGTGAACAGCGTAGCCCCCGCGTCGAGCGCGGCAGGCACCGTGGTCACCAGCATCGACTGCTTGGCGTTCGTCGGGCAGCCCACGCCGCAATAGCCGAGGTTCAGGCAACCGCGCACGTTGCGCTGGATCGCGGGCGCTGGAATGCCCAGTCGTCCGGCGCCACGGCGCAGCAACTCGTTGTTCTCGTTCGGCGGCGCGAGCCACGGCGCGATCGACAGGCGGCGTTCGGCGCGCTCGAACCACGGGAACAGCGCCTCGGGCGTGAAGTCGGAGAGCCCGTAGTGCTCGCGCCACCAGGCGAGCGTCGCAGTGGGCGTGCGAAAGCTCGACGTCCAGTTGACCGTCGTCGAGCCGCCGACACAGCGCCCCTGCATGATGTTGATCGCCTTGTCCTTCGTCTTGCGCGCCGCCGACTCCTGGTACAGCTGCGGATAGGCGTCGGCCTCGCGCATGCGGAAGTCGCGTGAGCTCTTCAGCGGGCCTTCCTCGATCATCAGCACGCGCAGCCCCGCGCGCGCCAGGATCTCCGCGGTCACGCCGCCGCCGGCGCCGGTGCCCACGATCGCCACGTCGCAGTCGAACTGCCCGGGCAGCGCCGCCGCAGTGGCGTCGATCACTTTCCAGCCGCGCGCGAGGCCTTCGGCCACCGGATCCGGAAAACGGCTCATCGCCTGCCTGCTCCGTCGAAAACCGTGGCGCTGCGACGTGCCGCACGCATGGCGGGCTGGCGCCTCACAGTTGCGGCGGCCCGTCGTAGCCGATCGCCGCCCAGTGCGCGGGCTCGGCGTACCAGCTGCCGGTGACCAGGTCGTGCAGCGCGTGATAGGCGCTCTGCAGCAGTTCGAGGCGGTGTGTGCGCCAGCGCTGCAGCACCGCCGACACTTCGGCGACATCCGCCTCGTGCCACGGCCGCGCAAGGCCGGCGAGCGCGAGGCGCGTCGGTGCGAGCGCCATAAGCGCGAACAGTTGCGCGAGCTCGTCCTGCGCGGGCGCAGACAGCGCGCCGATCGCAACTTCGACCGCGGCGCTGGCCTGCGCGACCGCCCGCGCGCGCTGCACCGCGTCCGCAGGCAACGCCGTGTCGAGGATTGCCGGGATCACGCCCGCGAGCGCTTCGCGCCGATCGGCCCGCGGATCGCGCATGGCGAGCCACGATGCGGCTCCCGCGGCGACCAGCAATGCGCCACCGCCCAGCCCGAGCTTCAGGAATGTGCGCCGTCGAACCATGGGTCGATTCTAGACGGACCCGGTAGAGGTCCATCTCTAAAGCGGGGCCGGCGTGCAGGTCCCGCTTGGAGTCGCGTGCCGCATGCGGCAGACTCGCCGTTCATGGATCACGGAGAACGGCTGCAGCAGCTCGCGGGCGAAGTCGCACGGCTGCGCACCTCGATCGCTGCCGACGCGCAGACGCGCGCGTGGACCCACGCGCTGAAGAACTGGCAGGCGCGCCGGCTCGCGCGCACCCACGTCGACCTGCTGGGCGAACCCCGCCACGGGCCGGCGGCGCGCTTCTTCCTGCAGGATCTCTACGGTGCGAAGGATTTCTCGCAGCGCGATGCCGAGCTTGCGCGCCTGGTGCCGATGCTCGTGCGCCTGCTGCCCGAAGCCGCGCTGGCCACGATCGCCGACGCGATCGAGATGGACGCCTTGTCCGAGCGCCTCGATCTCGGGGTCGCCACGCAGTTGCGCGCCGACGATCCGATGGCGATCGACGAAGCCGCCTACGCCGACGCATACCGGCGCACCGGCTCGCGCGACGATCGCGAGCGCCAGATCGAATTGATCGCTGCCATCGGCCGCTCGCTCGACCGGCTGGTGCGCCATCCGCTGCTGGGCCGGCTGCTGAAGGCGATGGGTGGCCCGGCGCGCGTCGCCGGGCTGGCGCAGATGCACGACTTCCTGGTGCGTGGCTTCGAGGCGTTTCGCGTGATCGGCGGCGCTTCCGCGTTTCTTGCGCGCATCGAAGCGCGCGAGCGCGCGATCCTCGAGGCGCTCTACGCGGGCGCGCGGGCCGGCTGGGGCGAGGCGCCGGTGCCACCGTCCGCGCCACCGCCCGCTTCAGCTTGAGTGCAGCCTGCGGCGCGGCTATAATCCCCGGTTCCTTGCCGCACGGCGCATTGACGCAATCACGCCGGCGGCCTTCGTCCACAAGGCAGGCCCGCGCGACGGGCACGCGTCACGACAGCCGGCCGCACGCAGGCGGCGAGGGTGCGTGGCGTCGTCGCCGGGCCGTCCACACCAGGAGAACCGATGCGTCACTACGAAATCGTGCTGATCGTGCACCCCGACCAGAGCGAACAGGTGCCCGCGATGATCGAGCGGTACAAGACGATGATCGAGTCCCAGCAGGGCAGGATCCACCGGATCGAGGACTGGGGCCGGCGCCAGCTCACCTATCCGATCCAGAAGGTGGCCAAGGCCCACTACGTGCTGGTCAACGTCGAATGCGGCAAGCCCACGCTCGACGAGCTCGGGCACGCCTTCCGCTTCAACGACGCGGTGCTGCGCCACCTGATCGTCGCGATGAAGAAGGCCGAAACGGGGGCCTCGCCGATGTGGCGGCAGATCCAGAGGGAAGAGGCCCGCAAGGCGGCTTCCGAGGCACCGCAGGCCTGAGCAACCGGCACGGTGCGAACCGAAGCTGCCATCGCGGCCTGCCGTGCGGACTACCGTGCCGCCAATCGCGTCGAGTTGTCCGGCGTGCTCGTCGAGCGCGAGGCGCTGCGGTACACGCCGGCCGGTATCGCGATGCTGAACGCGCGGCTGAGCCACGCCTGCGAAGCGATCGAGGCCGGCCAGCCGCGGCAGCTCGAA
>JAJTYR010000103.1 GCA_021463505.1 Burkholderiaceae bacterium
ACTCCGGAGAACCGCTGCTGCGGCCGCCGGACGGCTTCACCTGGTCGGGCGAGTCTGTTCAGGTGTCCGCACGGTGCCGAGCGAAAAGTTCACGGACTCTGAGGCGTTCTTGACGGGAGAGGGGCGGATGCCTGGATCCGGAGCGCATCATGAAGCCCTGCATTGACGAAGCAAGGAATCTTCGTTGCGATACGGGCGTTGCAATCGGGAGAACCTCCATGCCTGCCATCCACGCAGTCGCCACACTGACCTCCAAGGGCCGGATCGCGCTGCCCAAACGCATCCGGCAGGCGCTCGGCGTCGATGCCGGCGGCAAGCTCGCGTTCGACCTGCGGGGCAGCGAAGTCGTCGTGACCCGGTCGATGTCGAACACGAGAACCCTGCCATCGGCACGTTCCTGAGCCCGCTGGCCCGAGACATCGCAGCGGGTCGGAACGTCCGTGACCTGCCGGAGGACCTGGCGCGTGCCATGCTGGGGCAGGCGGGTCACATCGTGAACCTGAACGATGACATCGACGGGGAAGTGGAATCTTGATGCAAAGGCACGGCTGGACACTGCTGTTCCACGGCTGTGTGATCGAGCAGTTGCGCAAACTGCAGGCAGCCGCACGGCGCGCGCAGGAGAGCGACCCGGAGAGCTTCGAGTCCAACGCAACCGTCAGCCTCTTCCGGATCTCGAGTGCGTTGATGCTGGACGTGATCCCCGATGCTCCGGCACGCGATGAATGCTGCCAGGGCAACACCCTGGGGTCGGCCCACCGCCATTGGCGAAGGGCCGGAATCGGAAGGCGGTTCCGGCCGTCCTTCCGCTACGACTCGAAGGCGAAGGTCATCGTGTACGTCTGGGTCAACGATGAGCAAACCCTGCGGTCATCGGGCAGCGCATCGGACCCGCATGTCGTATCCGGGAAGATGCTCGGACGTGGAAACCCGCCGGACGACTGGAACGCATTGGTACGGGCAAGCAGGCAGGACTGGAGCAAACCGGAACAGGCATCGGCCACCGAGTCCGTGTCCACGGATGTCCGCGCAACCTTGCAGTGGAGCGGGTGAAGGGAACATCATCGCGTTCCCAACTCGTTGATTGATAACGAGTTTTCCGCACTCGGCGAACCGAGATGGACGTTATTGTGGACTGAAAAAACACGCTTGGTCAACGCGCGCTCCGAACAGGTCCAGTGCGAGCCATGGACAGCCAGCAGTAGCCAATGTACCCGAGCGATCAACGTCACGAGGCCGGTTCATCTCCCTTCTGCAGGAACTCCTCGCGGGCGCGCTGCAGGAACCGCTTCACAGGTTCAGAGGGTTCGGCGCGACGACGCAGCAGGTAGGTGAACAGCATGGGCGGCGTGCCGGACAGGGGGCGGACGGCTATGTCGGGACGATTCAGGGTCTGCACCTGCGAGGCTATGGCGAAACCGATGCCGTAACCGGCACCGACCAGAGTCAGCATCACGCCCAAGCTCGTTACTTGGTCTACCAGCTTGGGCGGCTTGGACGCATGTTGTAGTACAGCCTGGATCTGATGGTGGCAACCCGATCCCGCGTCCGGATGGCACAGCACCAGCGGGAACTTCAAGGCTTCATCCAGCGGCACTTCCGCGTGCGCCAGCAAGGGGTGGCGCACGGGCACGATCATCGACAGCGGATCGGTCCACACGGGCTCGGCGACAATGCCATCATTCACCGCGTTCGACAGCGCAAAGCCGACGTCCAGCAGATCGTTGTGCAGGCCCTTGAGCTGCTGTGCGAAAGGCAGCTCGAAGACGCGAATTTCCAGTTCGGGCTCTTCCTCGCGGCTGCGCGCCAGCAAGGTCGCAATGTGGGGCTGCGCCAAACTGTCGCAGATGGCGATGCGTAGATAGCCCTGATAGCCCTGCGCCGCCGACTTTGCAGCACTCACTGCCTGTTCCACGGTGGCCAGCACGCGCCGGCACTCACCGAGGAACACTTGACCGGCCCAGGTTAGCCGCGTCTGGTGCGCGCTGCGGTCGAACAACTGCACGCCGAGTGTGGCTTCGAGATTGCGCATTGCGCGCGACACGGGAGATTGCTCGACGCCAAGGCGCTCCGCCGCCCGCGCGAAATGCAATTCTTCCGCGACCGCAATGAAGTAGCGCAGTAGTCTGAGTTCCAATGCGGCCTCCTGTTCGCCTCGCTCCTGGCCTGCGTCCACCTCATGCGGATTGCGCCTCGCTTTCCCCTTCGGTGATGGGAAAAATGTTCTGGCGCTGCTCTGCTTGCCGCGTCGGAGACCACCCGCTAGCGCCACGGGCTCCCCGACTCAAGACATGTGCTGGCCACCGTTCATCGCCACGTTGCTGCCCGTCATGAAGGCGGCAGCCTCACTGGCGATGAAGGCCACCAGCGCCGCGATCTCATCCGGCTGGCCAAGGCGACCCACCGGAATCGCTTCGATGATCTTCTGGCGCACGTCTTCGCGCACGGCCATCACCATTTCGGTGGCCAGATAGCCCGGCGAGACGGTGTTGACCGTCACGCCCTTGCGCGCCACCTCCTGCGCCAGCGCCTTGGTGAAGCCGTGCACGCCGGCCTTGGCCGCCGAGTAATTGGTCTGGCCGAACTGCCCCTTGCTGCCGTTGATCGACGAGACGTTGACGATGCGCCCCCAGCCACGCTCCACCATCGGATCGATGAATGGCTTGGTGACATTGAACATGGAGTCCAGGTTGGTGCGCAGCACGGCGTCCCAGCCGGCCTTGTCGAGCTTGCGCAGCGTGGCATCGCGAGTGATGCCGGCGTTGTTCACCAGGATGTCGATCCGATGACCATCGGCGTGGATGTTCCGCGCCAGTTCCTGCGATGACTCGTATTCGGATACATCTACGCCGTAAGCAGTGAATATGTAGCCCTGTGTTGCCTGCGCTTCCTGCCACTGGCCAATCGTGGTGTTGCCGAGGGTATGCGTAACGATCACGCGGTGGCCAGCATCGTGCAGGGCATGAGCGATCGCCGCGCCCAGCCCCCGGTTGCCGCCCGTCACAAGTGCGGTCCGTTGCTTCGTGTTCATTGCGTCCCCCTTATTTCCTAGTCTTGCCCTGTGGTGCCGAGCTTTGGGCAGTCCACGGCTGGAAAAGCTGCGCAAAAGAGGCTGTGTCGCCGCTGGCGCCGAACGTCGCCGATACAGACTCCTGCCAAGTGACGAGCGCCTGGCGCAGGCCATCGGCAAAAACGGCCTGGCTCTTGGCAGCGGCGTTGGCGACTGCTTGCGCATCTCCCACGCGACCCTGAAACAAGCGCTGGAACACCTCGACTGGCAAAGTCGCGAGCGCTTGCCAGTCCGCCGCTTGCTGAAGGCCATGGATGCGCGAGGTGGTCTCCAACACGCCGCCAGCGCTGATCTGCTGCATCGCTTCGAGCCACTGTTGGCCGCTCTCTTGCAGCAGACGGGTGATCTGCAGCTGCAGTTGGGCATTGGCCTTGTAGAGATGGATGGGCCGGTCGCCGTTCATTGCAGTACTCCTTCGTCGAGATGTGCCCCAACGGGGCGTGTGCGGGCCTTCCTGAAGAACTGCCCGATTGAGATTGAGGTGGTCTTGTCGCGGCCTCGGGGCTTCAGGTCACTTCATCGCCACGTATGTCCCCGGCGCATCGCCAAGCGGTGCGTACACGCCATGCATCCCGAACATGGCGGGCGGCGTCACGCGCCCGGCCGAGCGCCGCGCCAGCCACTGCTGCCAGGCCGGCCACCAGGAGCCGTCATTCAGCGGGGTTTCGTCGCGCCACGTTTGCGGATCGACGTAGCGAGCGCCGGTGCTGCGGGTGGCAATCTGGTAGCTGCGTCGGGGGTGCCTCGGCTCGCTGACCACGCCGGCGTTGTGTCCGCCACTGGTCAGTACGAAAGTCAGTTCCGCATCACTGAGCAGGTGCATCTTGTACACAGACGGCCAAGGGGCGACATGGTCGCGCACCGTGCCGACGATGAACATCGGCACTTCGATGTCGGCGATCGCCACGGGCTTCCCGCCGACGCGGTAGCGTCCTTCAGCCAGATCGTTGTCCAGATACAAACGCCGCAGATATTCGCTGTGCATGCGATACGGCATCCGGGTCACGTCGGCGTTCCAGGCCATCAGGTCATTGAACCCCTGCCGTTCACCCAGCAGGTACTCGCGCACCCGGCGCGACCAGATCAGGTCGCGCGAGTTGAGCATCTGGAACGCGCCAGCCATCTGCTTGCCGTCGAGATAGCCCTTGTCCCACATGCCGGCTGCCAGCCATGCCAGTTGACTGTCGTCGATGAAAAGCGCGATCTCGCCCGACTCGCGGAAATCGATCTCCGACGCCAGCAGCGTCAGGCTTTGCAGACGCTCGTCGCCATCGCGCGCCATCGCGGCGGCGGCAATCGAGAGCAACGTGCCGCCCAGGCAATAGCCGACCGCCTGCACCTTGCGTTCGGGCACGATGGACGTGACCGCGTCCATCGCATCCATGACCCCCAGCCAGCGGTAATCCTCCAGGCCGAGGTCACGATCGGCTGCCGTCGGGTTCTTCCATGAAAGGATGAACACCGTGTGCCCCTGATCGACCAGGTACTTCACCATCGAGTTGTGCGGCGACAGGTCGAGGATGTAGTACTTCATGATCCAGGA
>JAJTYR010000104.1 GCA_021463505.1 Burkholderiaceae bacterium
GTGCCCGCCGCGCTCGGCGCCCGCGTAGAGCCAATTCTTGCGTCCCAGGGCGATCGTGCGCATGCCGCGCTCGACGAGGTTCGAGTCGGCTTCGAGGATTCCCACCCGACTGAAGCGCGTGACCTACATTCCGCACTTCGGATGGCACAATAGATCGCAATTTCCGGACCAGCAGATCCAGGCGAGCGTGCGACTGCTCTTCGAGACGTACCGGCAGACCGGATCGGCCAGCGCGACGGTGCGCCGATTCACGAGCGAGGGTTGGTCGTTTCCGCAGCGCATCCGTCGTGGTCTGGGCAAGGGCGACGTCCTCTGGGGAGCGATCGATCACAGCCGCGTGATCGAGATCCTGCACAACCCGCGCTACGCCGGTGCGTTCGCCTACGGTCGGTGCCGTACGGTGCCCGGCAAGAACCTGAAGTCGATGGTTCAGGTCAAGGTGGCTCGCGAGAACTGGCAGGTGCTGATCAAGCAGGCTCATCCCGGCTACATCGAGTGGGAGGAGTTCGAACGCAACGAGAAGACGCTCGAGCGAAACACCGCAGGCTGGAGCGCCGAGGGCCGCGGTGGCGTGCCTCGCGAGGGCGTCGCGTTGTTGCAGGGCCGCGTCGTGTGTGGTCGATGTGGTGCGCGCATGCGCGCCCGGTACCAGCAACTGGGTTCGGTCATGATCCCGTACTACGTCTGCCAGGAAGCCGCGGTTCGTCGCGCCGAGCGGGCCTGCCAGTCGATCCGCGGTCGCGAGGTCGATGATGCCGTCGGTGCGCTGATTCTGAGCACTGTCGCCCCGGTCGCACTCGAGGTGGCGCTCGCCGTCAACGACGAGATCGCCGCGCGCATCGAGGCGGCCGAGTCGCTGCGCCAGGCAGCCATCGAACGCGCACGCTTCGAGGCTGAGCTCGCGCGCCGGCGCTACATCAAGGTCGATCCCGAGCATCGGCTCGTCGCCGATTCGCTCGAAGCCGACTGGAACGATCGCTTGCGTCGGCTCGATGCGCTGGCCCAAGAACACGATCGGCAACGGCTGGCCGACCGTGCGCTGCTCGATGACGCGGCGCGTGCCCGGATCCGCGCGCTCGCGGTGGACTTCCCGCGGGTCTGGCAGGATCCATCGACCGCGCCAATCGAACGCAAGCGGATGATCGCGCTGATGATCGAAGACGTCACCTTGATCAAGGCCGAGCGCATCGCGATCCATATCCGGTTCCGCGGTGGCAAACTCGCCACCCTCGAGGTCGCCCGGCCGATACCGATCGCGAAGGTTCGCAAGATGCCTGGCGTCAACTATCTTGGCCGCCCGGCGTCAACTATCCTGGCCGGTAGGCGGGGAGTTGGTTTTTTCCTTCAGTCCTTCTTCTTTCGCGCAGTCGGGGCTTGGCCCGACTGCGCCGAACGTCTGCGGTAGCTCTCCACGTTCATCTCCAGAATCGTCGCGTGGTGCACGAGCCGATCGACCGCGGCCAAGGTCATCGCGGGCTCGACGAACACCTCGCCCCATTGCGAGAACGGGGTGTTCGCGGTGATCGCGAGGCTCTTGCGCTCGTAGCGCTCGGCGATCAGCTCGAACAGCACTGAGGTCTCCGCCTGGTCGCGACGCACGTAGCTGAGATCGTCGAGAATCAGCAGGTCGAAGCGATCCAGCTTGGCGAGTTCTTGCGGCAATCGAAGGTCGCGGCGCGCCGCCTGCAGGCGCTGCACGAGATCGCTGCAGCGGGTAAAGAGCACGCGCCGCCCGGCTTCGATCAGCGCGTGCCCGAGCCCGCAGGCGAGATGGCTCTTGCCCACGCCGGGCGGGCCGAACAGCAGCACGTTGGCGCCGCGATCGAGCCACTCGTGTCCCTCGGCCAGCGCCATCACCTGCGCCTTCGAGACGCTGGGCACCGCGGCGAAGTCGAAGCTCGAGAGTCGCTTGTCGGGGCCCAAGCCCGACTCGGACCGATGGCGGTCGATGCGTCGTGTCTCGCGTTCGGCGAGCTCGTGCTCGAGCAGCATTTCCAGCAGCCGTCGCCCCGGCCAGCCCTCGCGGTCGGCCTGATCGCACAACTGCGCGGCCATGCTCTTGATCGTCGGCAGTCGCAACTCAGTCAGCATCGTCGACAGCCGCGCACCGGCGATCGCGTGTGGCGTCGCACTCATCGGGCCACCTCGATCAGTGCGTCGTAGGCGGCAAGCGTCGGCAGCTGCACCGAGACCTCGGGCACCTCCGCGCGAGGAGGTGCAAGCAACTCGGTCAACGCGTGCAGGTCCGGCAGCTGATCGAGCTCGACCAGCTGTTCGAGTTCCCCGGCCAACTGCGCCTCGTGCCCGTCGGCGGCCAGTGCAAGCAGCCCGACCATCGTCTTGCACGCCTCGCGCTCGGTCAGCTTCTCGGACAGGCGCTCCCACGTCTGCCGATAGATCGGCCGCGGGAACACCGCATCGCGCAGCACCCAGCGAGCGAACGCCCCCGGCTTGCGTTTGAGCGCGCCGACGAGATGCCGGTAGTCGATCTCTCGCGGGTGGCGCTGCCCGTCGCGGTATATCGCACGCGGACGCTCGAGAACGCGCTGTCCGCCGAGCCAGCACTCGATGTGCTGGGCATGCTGGCGCACCATCAGGCGATGGCCGATCAGCCGGCTCGGCGCGCTGTACTGCGCCCCCTTGACGGTGAAGATCCCGTACTTGCTCACCCGAGCTGGTATCTCCTCGTACTCGGCCGTGCGCCGCGCCGGCAGCGCGCCCAGCATTGGGCGTTCGGTCGCCAGACGCTTGGTCACGCGCGCGTTCATCCGCTGCACGATCGTCGCGACGAACGACTCGTACTCGGCCAGCGTCTCGAAGCGGCGCGAACCGCGCAGACGCAACGCCTGGTCGAGCGCCGTCTTCAGCGAGCCGTGTCGCGACTCGATCGAGCCGTTCTCGTGCGAGCGACTCGGGTTGCACCGGCTCGGGCGCATGCGGTAATGCCCGCATAGCCCCTCGTATCGCTTCGTGAGGTCCTCGTCCTCGGCGAGGTTGTTGAACGCCGCCGACAAGCTGTCGGTGCGGTGCTCCTCGGGCACCCCGCCCAGGCGCCACAGTGCCGTCTGCAGCCCGCTCGAGAGCGCGACGTAGCTCTCGCCGCCGATGATGACCGTCGCGTCGCGCCAGCCCGAATGCGCCAGCGCGAACTGATACAGCCGATGCTCGAATCTGGCCTCGCCGATGAACACTTCGAGATCGTCGGCGACCGTGAAGTCCGACAGCCCCAGCCGTCCCGGCGGGTGCTCCTGCGCGAAATAGATCTCGCGCTCGGCGCCGTGCAGCGCGCGCCACTGGCGCACGCGCCGTTGCAGCGTGCGCAGCACGTCCGGTCCGTACTCGCCGGGATAGCGGCGCTGCAACTCCTCGAGCAGCGTCACCGAGTTCAACGCGCTGTCGGCCTGCAGCAGCGGCACGACCTCGTCGTCCCACACGCCCGCCAGCGGGTTCTGTCTCGTTCGCCAGTGCCGCTCGGGTCGCTGTGATGGCAGCGCTTCGATGCGCTCGATCCTGTGCGCACTGCGCTCGCTGATGCCCGTCTTGGCCGCCGCTGCCGCCTGGCTCAGCCGCTTGCGATGTTCCTTGTACTTGTGCACCTGATGGTCCGTGATCCTCTTGCCGGGCATCCCGATATCGCCTTCGATTCTTGATCGTCGGCATACGGTAACCCCGCCTCCCGGACCGCCCGGCTCAGGTCACGGACCGGCCAAGATAGTTGTCGTCGACCGGCCAAGATAATTGTCGTCGACTAGCAAGACGCGCACCGAGGTCGTGGCCGCCCTGGACGAACTTCTCGAGACCTGCTCCGACGCCCAGGCATGCCGCGAACTGAACGCACGCGGCTATCGCAACTGGAAGGGCCAGCCCTTCACTGCGAAGCGAACTCGCTACCTGCGCATCGCCTACCAACTGACCAGCCGCTACGAGCGATTGCGGGCACGCGGATACCTGACCGGCGCCGAGATGGCCCGACAGGCCGGCGTGTGCATCGAGCAGGTGCACATCCTCGGGCGCGATGGAATCCTGCCCCGTGAGCACTACGGCTAGGGTCGCCGATGCCTCTACGCTCCGCTCCAGGGCGCCACTCTGGCCAAAGGTGCAGGCGGGCGCTATCGCCCTCGTCGCCCGAAATTGATCTCCGCTCAATCGTCCACACAGGAGGTAGTCTGATGCGTGCCCCTTTGCGTGAGGAGCGATGGGTGCGAGCGAGCGGTTTGAGCGGTACATGAAGCATTTGGCGGCGGGCCTTGGGCATGCGGACCGGCACGCCGGGCTGA
>JAJTYR010000105.1 GCA_021463505.1 Burkholderiaceae bacterium
GCTGGCGCGGGCGCGAAGGCGGGCGTTGCGCTGCCGGCAGCGGCGAAGCTGATGGCCGAGGCGCAGCTGACACCGGAGCAGGTCGCGGGCACCGGCCGTGACGGGCGCATCACCAAAGGTGACGTGATCGCTGCTGCCGCGGCGGCGGCCGCGCGGCCGGCAGCGTCGGCGATTCCCGCCGGCGCGCCCGTTGCGGCGCTGCCCGAGGTGCGGCCCGCGCTCGACGCCTCCCGGCTGCTCGAGGGCCGTCCCGAGCAGCGTGTGCCAATGTCGCGGCTGCGCCAGCGCGTGGCCGAGCGTCTGCTGCAATCACAGGCGACCAACGCGATCCTCACCACGTTCAACGAAGTGAACATGCAGCCGGTGATGGAACTGCGCAAGCGCTACCAGGAGCGCTTCGAGAAGGAGCACGGCGTGCGGCTCGGCTTCATGTCGTTCTTCGTGAAGGCGGCGGTGCATGCACTGAAGAAGTACCCGGTCGTCAACGCGTCGGTCGACGGTAACGACATCGTCTACCACGGCTACTTCGACATCGGCGTGGCGGTGGGGTCGCCGCGCGGCCTGGTCGTGCCGGTGATCCGCAACGTCGACCAGATGAGCTTCGCGCAGGTCGAGAAGCAGATCGCCGACTACGGCAGGCGCGCGCAGGACGGAAAGCTCGGAATCGAGGAACTGACCGGGGGCACGTTCTCGATCAGCAACGGCGGTGTGTTCGGCTCGATGCTGTCGACGCCGATCATCAACCCGCCGCAGTCGGCGATCCTCGGCGTGCACGCGACGAAGGAACGCGCGGTGGTCGAGAACGGCCAGGTGGTCGTGCGGCCGATGAACTACCTGGCGGTCTCGTACGACCACCGGATCATCGATGGTCGCGAGGCGGTGCTGTTCCTCGTGGCGATCAAGGAGGCGCTCGAAGACCCCTCGCGCCTGCTGCTGGATCTCTGAGGAGCGCGCGGACATGGCCCAGACCTACGACGTCGTGGTCATCGGCGCAGGCCCCGGTGGCTACATCGCCGCGGTGCGCGCGGCGCAGCTCGGCCTGAAGGTCGCCTGCGTCGAGAAGTGGCGCAACCCGAAGGGCGAAGCCGCCCTCGGCGGCACCTGCCTGAACGTCGGCTGCATCCCGTCGAAGGCGCTGCTTGGCTCGAGCGAGGTGTTCGAGAAGACCCGTCGTCATGTCGGCGAGCATGGTATCTCGGCCGACGGTGTCAGGATCGATCTGGCGAAGATGATGGCCCGCAAGGATGCGATCGTCTCGAAGATGACAAAGGGGGTGGAGTTCCTGTTCCGCAAGAACAGGATCACCTGGCTCAGGGGCCACGGCCGCTTCGTGGGTGCCGAGGATGGTGCTTTTCGCGTCGAGGTGCTCGACGAAGCCGCACAGGACCCCGACGCAAAGGCCCCGCAACTGATCGACGCGGTGAACGTGATCATCGCCACCGGCTCGAAAGCGCGACACCTGCCCGGAATCCCGGTCGACAATCAGCGGATCTGCGACAGCGAGGGTGCGCTTTCGATGTCCGAGGTGCCGAAGCGCCTGGGGGTGATCGGCGCCGGCGTGATCGGGCTCGAGCTCGGCTCGGTCTGGCGCCGGCTCGGTGCGCAGGTCACGATCCTCGAGGCCCTCCCGACCTTCCTTGCAGCCGCCGACGCCGGCGTGCGCAAGGAAGCCTGGAAGCAGCTCACGCGGCAGGGCCTGAAGATCCACCTCGGTGCGCAGGTCGGCGCCGTGCAGGCCGGCAAGCGCGGCCTCGAGGTTCACTGGACCGACGACCAGGGCGCGGCGCAGGTGCTCGAGTGCGACCGGCTGGTCGTTTCAGCCGGGCGCGTGCCCAACACGGATGGTCTGGGGCTCGACGCCGTCGGTCTGGCGGTCGACGGGCGCGGATTCATCCCGGTGGACCTGCACTGCCGCACCGCAGTTCCGAACGTCTGGGCAGTCGGCGACGTGGTGCGCGGCCCGATGCTCGCGCACAAGGCCGGGGACGAAGGCGTGATGGTGGCCGAACTGATCGCCGGCCAGAAGCCGCACATCGACTACCTCTGCATTCCGTGGGTGATCTACACCTCGCCGGAGATCGCCTGGGTGGGGCGTACCGAGGAGCAGTTGCAGGCCGAAGGGCGCGCGTACAAGTCGGGGCAGTTTCCGTTCTCGATCAACGGCCGGGCGCTGGGGGTGGCCGCGCCGGAGGGGTTCGTGAAGGTGCTCGCGGATGCAACCACCGACGAAGTGCTGGGCGTGCACATCGTGTCGGCCGCGGCCTCCGACCTCATCGCCGAGGCGGTGCTTGCGATGGAGTTCAAGGCTTCGGCCGAGGACATCGGCCGCATCAGCCACCCGCACCCGTCGATGTCCGAGGTCCTGCGCGAAGCGGCGCTCGCCGCCACCGACCAACGCGCGCTCAACATGTGACGCCCGCTTCCTCGTGAGCGTGATCGAGGCATTCCGCGAGGCGCTTGCGCGGCGCGGTTTCGTGGCCGACGCCGCCCAGATGGCGGCGGCCGGCCGTCTGCAGCGCATGCACGACGAGTTCGTCGCGTACAAGGCGCAGCGTTCGAACCGGCTCAAGAAGCTGATCAACCGGCCGCCGGTGCCGCGTGGCGTCTGGCTCTACGGTGGCGTGGGCCGCGGCAAGAGCTTCCTGATGGACAGCTTCCATGCGTCGATCCCGGTCGTGCGCAAGACGCGGCTGCACTTCCACGAGTTCATGCGCGGCGTGCACCGCTCGCTGCAGGACCTGAAAGGGCAGCCCGATCCGCTCGACGCGGTCGCGCTGCGCGTTGCGCGCCGCTACCGCCTGATCTGCTTCGACGAGTTCCACGTCTCGGACATTGCCGATGCGATGATCCTCGAGCGGCTGATGCGCGCGCTGTTCGCACGCGGCGTCACCTTCGTGATGACCTCGAACTATCACCCGGACATGCTGTATCCGGAGGGGTTGCACAGGGCGCGGGTGCTGCCCGCGATCGCGCTGATCAAGGCGAACGTCGACGTGATCGAGGTCGACGCCGGCACCGACTACCGGCGGCGCTCGTTTTCCGAGGTGCGCGCCTACCACTGGCCGCTCGGCGCGAACGCCGATCGGGCACTGCGCGATGCCTTCGCGGCGCTGGCCGAGGCGCGCGACGAAGAGCCGCGCCTGCTGATCGAACATCGCGAAATCCGCGCGCTGCGGCGCGCCGGCAGCGTGGTCTGGTTCGACTTCCGCACGCTGTGCGGTGGGCCGCGCTCGCAGAACGACTATCTCGAGATTGCCAGCCAGTTCCACGCGGTGATCCTCTCGGGCGTGCCGCGGATGAGCGCGGCGATGGCTTCGGAGGCGCGCCGCTTCGTCTGGCTGGTCGACGTGCTCTACGACCGGCGCGTGAAGCTGGTCGTCTCTGCCGAATGCCCGGCGGCGGAGCTGTACACCGAGGGGGCGATGGTGGCGGAATTCCATCGGACGGTGAGCCGGATCACCGAGATGCAGTCGCGCGAATACCTCGAGGCGCCGCGGCGCGAGGCCGGCGCGGCGCTCGCCGGCAGTTGAGCGCCCGGGGCCCACTCCCGCGGACGGCGCTGCAAAAGGTGCTACGCCGGCCACTGCGGAGGCCACTGCGGAGGATTGAGTTGCGCCGGCCCGGCGACGTATCATGCGGAGGCGATCCCGCCTGGCCATGATCCACCTGCCATGACTGACTACCCCGGCCCCGCATCGTCTGGCGCCGATGCACTCGCCGCCGACGCGATCCGCCAGCGCATTGCCGAGCTGCAACTCGAGCACCGGGGCCTGGACGCCATGATCGCCGCGATCGGGGAGCAGTCGCGCTTCGACGAACTGCAGCTGCGGCGGCTGAAAAAGCGCAAGCTGCGCATCAAGGACGCGATCACCCTGCTGCAGATGCAGTTGGTGCCGGACGAGCCAGCCTGATGCCCGATTCGCCGGCCGCTGCGCGGCTCGTTGCCGCAGTGGCCGCCGCATTCGCGCCCGACGGTGCGCTGGCGCGTGCGCAACCCGGGTTCGTGTTGCGCC
>JAJTYR010000106.1 GCA_021463505.1 Burkholderiaceae bacterium
GTGTTGACGGGGATCTGAATCCGCGCGATTTTGGGGGTTGGCGCGAAACATCCCCAGAAACGCGCGTCGCGCTGTAGTGCTCCTTGGATTTGGCGTTAGCGCTTGTTCGGTAGTGCCGACAGATCCCAGAACGATCGTCGCCAATTGGAAATGCGGCCCTCGTGGCCGCAGCGCTCGCAGAACCACTCGATGGCGTCGTCGGACGCGATCTCCGTGACCACGATGCCCTTCCTGCACTTGTTGCAGTGGCATTCCCCAGCCTCGTCCATGGTAGCCGGTGCGCTCGCCGCGGCCACGACGCGTCCGAGAAACTCGGCCAGGCGGCGCGCCGGCGCCGGCATCGGGGCGATGGCGCCCTTCTCGTCAAGGAAGTGGGTGAGATCGGTGATGTACATCCGGCGATGATACGAGGGCCGCGCGCTGGCGGCTGCGCTATGCTCGTGACCGAACGCCGGATAAGCGAAGGCCCGGGCGAATTCTTGGCAGAACCCCGGGCCTTCTACATGCTCGCGCGGCACAAGGACGCGTTTGCGCTTCCTTTATGCCCGCGTTTCGCGGCGTTGTCCAGCGCTGCGTGCGGGGTGCATGAGGGCGGGCGAAGACAGCTACCGGCTGTACAGCTGCCGGCGGTGCGCGCAACAGGTGCGCATTTGCCGGCGCTGCGACCACGGCAATCAGTACTGCGCCGCTGACTGCGCGCGCATTCGCCGGCGGGAGTCGTTGCGCCGGGCCGGGGTGCGCTACCAAACGAGCTACCGCGGCGCGAGCCGACACGCCGCGCGGCAGCGACGGTGGCGCGCACGGCGAACACAGGAAGTGACGCATCACGGTTCCCTGCCGCCGGTGATGGCGGTGATAGTGGCGGCACTGTCGATCACGCCCGCGGGGAACGATGCCGACCATGCGCCCGTTGCTGCACCGTTGCCACGCTGCTGCTTCTGTGGCCGGCCGCTATCGCGGTTCGCGCGGACGGGGCCGTTGCGCGGCGGACCATGACGGAGCGCGCCGGTGACCATCGCGCGCGCGCTCGCAGCCGAGATCCTGCGCCTGCACGCCACCGAGCACTGGCCGGTGGGCACCATCGCCAGGCAACTGCGGGTCCACCACAGCACGGTGCGGCGGGTGCTGGCGCAGGCCGGTGTGCCGACGCACCAGCCGGTGCGCGCGTCGATGGTGGAACCGTACCTCGCGTTCATCGCTGAGACGCTGGCGAAGTACCCGACGCTGCGCGCCTCGCGCTTGTACACGATGGTGCGCGAGCGCGGCTATCCCGGCGCCCCCGATCACTTCCGGGCCCTCGTGGCGCGCTTGCGGCCGCGGCCCGCGGCCGAAGCGTACTTGCGCCTGCGCACCTTGCCGGGCGAACAGGCGCAGGTCGACTGGGCCCACTTCGGCAAGCTCAGTGTCGGCCGCGCGGTAAGGCCCCTGATGGCGTTCGTGATGGTGCTCGCGTACTCGCGCTACTTGTTCCTGCGCTTCTATCTGGGCGCCACGATGCCGTACTTCATCGGGGGTCATGTCGAAGCCTTCAACCACTTTCAGGGCGTCACCCGGATGGTGCTTTACGACAATCTGCGCAGTGCCGTACTCGAGCGGCACGACGACGCCATCCGCTTCCATCCGCGGTTGCTGGAACTGGCGGCGTATCACCGGTTTCAGCCACGCCCGGTGGCGGTGGCGCGCGGTAACGAGAAGGGTCGCGTCGAGCGGGCGATTCGCTATGTCCGCGATGCCTTCTTCGCGGCGCGCCACTTCCGCGATATCGCTGATCTCAACCAGCAGGCGTTGGCCTGGTGCCAGGGGGCCGCCGCTGACCGGCCCTGGCCGGAAGATCGCCGCCGTCGCGTGCGCGAGGCGTTCGCCGAGGAACAGCCGCAGCTGCTCGCCTTGCCGAGCACGCCCTTCCCGTGCGAGGAGCGGGTGACGGCGCATGCGCACAAGACACCGTACGTGCGCTTCGATCTCAACGACTACAGCATTCCGCACGCGCACGTCCAGCGCACGCTGACCGTACTCGCCAGCCTCGATACCGTGCGCGTCGTTGACGGCCAGCAGGTGCTCGCCACCCACGGCCGTAGTTTCGATCGTGGCGCGCAGATCGAAGATGCGGCCCACGTCGCCGCCCTGGTGGCCGACAAACGCGCGGCCCGTGCGCATCGGGCGCAGGATCGGCTGCAGCACGCCGCGCCGAGCGCCAAGACGCTGTTCGTGCGCGCCGCCGCACGCGGCGCCCACCTCGGCGTGCTCACGCGCGGCCTGCTGCAACTGCTCGCCACTCACGGCGCCGCGGCACTCGAAGCGGCCATCGCCGCCGCGCTCGCCGAGGATGCCGCGCATCTGGGGGCCGTGCGTCACTTCATCGATGCCCACGCCCACGCCCGCGGCCAACGGCCACCCATCGCCGTGGCATTGCCCGAAGACCCGCGCATGCCACTGACCGTGCAGCCACAGCCGTTGAGCGATTACCACCAACTGGCCAGCACCACCACCGATGAGTCCGACCCCAGCGACGCTCAGTCTTGACAGCGCGCGTACGCGCCTGCGCCGGCTCGGCTTCTACGGCCTGCTCGCTCAGGCCGACACGCTGCTCGCCGAGCCATGGCTCGCCCGCGTGCTCGAGATCGAAGACACCGAACGCGCCCGCCGCTCGCTCAAGCGCCGCCTCGATAACGCGCGCCTGGGCGCCTTCAAACCCCTCGCCGACTTCGACTGGAGCTGGCCCAGCAAATGCGACCGCAGCGCCATCGAAGAGCTGTTCGCGCTCGGCTTCCTCGCCGAGGCCGCCAATGTCGTGCTTATCGGCCCCAACGGCTTGGGCAAGACCCTGCTGCTCAAAAACCTCGCCCACCAGGCGATCCTGCACGGCCACAGCGCGCGCTTCACGCTCGCCTCCGACATGCTGCACGATCTCGCCGCCCAGGACTCCACCGTGGCCCTGGCCCGCCGGCTGCGCCGCTACACCCGCTGCACCCTGCTGGCCATCGACGAGGTCGGCTACCTCTCCTACGACGCGCGCTATGCCGATCTCTTGTTCGAGGTCATCACCCGCCGCTACGAGCTGCAGCGCCCCATCGCCTTGAGCACCAACAAAGCCTTCGGCGAATGGAACCAGGTGTTTCCCAACGCCGCCTGCGTCGTAGCGCTGGTCGACCGGCTGCTGCATCGCGCCGAAATCATCGCCCTCGACGGCAAGAGCTATCGCTTCAAGGAAGCACAGGAGCGTGCCGCGCGCAAGTCGAAGGCGCGCGCCACCGACCGCCGCCCATCGACGTGATCGCCATGCTGCAACCCAACGACTTGCCGCTGGTCTGTCTGCCCCTCGAACTGCCGCCCGAAGCGGCGGCTGAACTGATCGCTTTCCTGCGCGAACTCACCGAGGCCCTCGAACGCCACTACGCCGCTGAACTCAAGCGCCATTACGACGACATCGCCAGCGCGCGTCGCCAAGCTGCGCCCAACGCCTCCCCGTTCTGATCGACTGCATCAGCTCATCCGGTGCCGCTGCGCGGCGGCCGCTCTATTCATGCCGCGTTGGACCAAACCGCGTCACATCCCCAGAATGACGCGCTTCTGAAACCCCGCCAACAGATGGCGTATCCTCTCGGCGGAGCCGCGCGCGGCGCAGGCGCGACCGCGGCGGATCGCAGACTCGAGGGAGCGTGCCATGCGTTGGGGCGACATGCGTCGAAGCGACAACGTGGAGGACCGCGGCGGCATGTCCGGCGGCGGCGGCCGGTTGCCGCTCGGCGGAGGCATGAAGCTCGGCGGCGGGACGCTCGTCCTCCTCGTGATCCTCGGTCTCGTGTTCGGCGTCAATCCGCTGCAGTTCCTCGGCATGGCCGGTCCCGACGTCGGCGCTCCGGCACCCGCCCCGTC
>JAJTYR010000107.1 GCA_021463505.1 Burkholderiaceae bacterium
ACCTACGACAACGCCAACAGCCTGCACACCAACGCCTACGACGAGGCGATCACCACGCCCACCGAGGAGAGCGTGCGCCGCGCGATGGCGATCCAGCTGATCATCAACCGCGAGTGGGGCCTGGCGAAGAACGAGAACCCGAACCAGGGCAGCTTCATCGTCGACGAGCTCACCGAGCTGGTCGAGGAGGCGGTGCTGGCCGAGTTCGAGCGTCTCGCCGAACGCGGCGGTGTGCTCGGGGCGATGGAGACCGGTTACCAGCGCGGCCGCATCCAGGACGAGAGCCTGCACTACGAGCAGCTCAAGCACACCGGCGAGTATCCGATCGTCGGCGTGAACACGTTCCGCAATCCGCACGGCGACCCCGTCCCCACCAAGCTCGAGCTGGCGCGTTCCACCGACGAAGAGAAGCGCTCGCAGCTCGCACGGCTCGCCGATTTCCAGGCGCGCCACGCGGCCGGGGCGCCGGCGGCGCTGCAGCGCCTGAAGGATGCGGTGATCGCCAACGGCAACGTGTTCGCGGTGCTGATGGACGCGGTGCGCAGCTGCTCGCTGGGGCAGATCACCGGTGCGCTGTTCGAGGTGGGCGGGCAGTACCGGCGCAACATGTAGCCGGGGTGGCCAGGCCCCGGGCGTTCAGCCGTGGCCGCCGGCGATGTAGTGTTCGAGCTGCCGGATCACGAACTGCTGCTCGGAGATGATGTCCTTCACCAGGTCGCCGATCGAGACGAGGCCGACCAGCTTTTCCCCGTCGAGCACCGGCAGGTGGCGCAGCCGGTTCTCGGTCATCAGCGCCATGCAATTCTCATTCGATTCGTCGGGTCCCACGTACAGGACCGGCGAGGTCATGAGTTCGCGCACGCGGGTCTCGCGCGAGCTGCGCCCTTTCAGGATGCATTTGCGCGCGTAGTCGCGTTCGGTGACGATGCCCACGATCTGCCCGTCCTCCATGACGAGCAGGGCGCCGATGTTGTGGCGGGCCATGATCTCGAGCGCCTCGCGCATGGTCGCCGACGGCGCGATGACGTGGACGTGCTGGTCGGGCTTGGCGCGGATGATGCTGCCGACGGTGGCCATGCGGGATCTCGCGGAAGAAGTGCGACAACCGCATCTTCGCCGCTGACGGGCGTTTGCGCTACTGCCCGACGGGGTGAGCCGGATTCGCGTCAGCCGGTGGCCGTGACCGGTGTTGCGCCGCCCGCAGGCGCGGCGCTCGCCGCCGCGGCGTGACCGGCCCCCTCGTCGCCGGCGCCGGTGCGCGCTTCCAGCGAGGCGAGGAACCGCCAGACGAACAGCAGCGTCACGGCGAGCAGCCCCGGATAGCCGATGCCGGCGAGGATGTGCGGCAGGTACGAGTCGCCCGAACGAACCGTCGGCAGGTTGAAGCTGAGCAGGCCGAGCGTGATGATCGCCCCGAAGATCCACATCGCCAGCAGCCAGGTGCCGGCCTCGAAGCCGCCGAGCGGGCGTGCCCAACCCGTGGCCGGCCGCGGCACGGGCAGCCCGCTATGCGCGGCGGCCGATTGCGGGCCCGGCTGCGTCGCGGTCGCGCGCGCGGCCGCGCGCGCCCCGAGCGTGAGCAGGTCGTAGACCACGACGATCGCGCCGATCGCGAAGACGAACCCGAACACCGGCACGAGGATCTGGTAGGGCAGCATCGCGCGGCGCAGGTCCGCGCCGAACCAGTCGAGCCCGAGGATCCGCATCTCGTAGACCTGCACCGTGCCGCCGAGCGCAAACGCGAGCGACATCCCCAGCATGCCGATGAACAGCAGCCAGAAGCCGAGTTTGCCCAGGCGCTGGTCGAAGCGCTCGATGCCGCGCACTGCCGGAATCGCGAAGTAGGCCGCCGCCAGGCCGAGCATGCCGAAGGTGCCGAACAGCGCCAGGTGCGCGTGACTCGGCGTGACCCAGGTGCCGTGCGACCAGGCGTTGGTGAGCGCGAAGGTCATCGTGAAACCCAGGATGCCCGCGCCCACCTGTTCGAGCACCACCGAGCCGAGGATGAAGTAGAAGGCGGGCGCATTGGCCAGCGGGCGCCGGTCGTGGTGCGCGTCGAGGTAGATGTGCCAGAAGCAGAACACCAGCGGCAGCGGTTCGAGTGCGCTGAACAGCGACCCCCAGAACTGCCAGAAGTCGGGCGTGCCGATCCAGAAATAGTGATGGGCGTTGCCCAGCAGACCGGAGAGCCAGACCAGCGTCACGCCCCAGAACACCGCATAGCCCACGGCGCGCACGTTGGCGCCGAACATCAGCACGATCAGGAAGCCGATCAGGCTGATGTGGATCACCTCCCAGACGCCTTCGACCCAGTAGTGCACGACGAACCAGCGGAAGTATTCCTGGCCGTCGAGCCGTTCGACGAAGAACAGGCCGAACACCCAGACCGCAGTGAGTGCGGTCACGCCGATCGCCAGTCCCCAGTGGATTTCGTTCCACTGCCGGCGTGGCGGGAAGGTGCGCAACACGATGGTGGCGAGGATCGCGAAGCCGATGAGGATCACGAGGTCGGCGCCGCGCCCGGCGTCGATGTATTCGAGCCCCTCCTGGAGCCACGGCTGCCCCGCCCACCATCCGGCGATGCCGCGCTGCGCCAGCGTGAGCGTGAAGACGTTCCAGACGACGACCGCGATCAGCGCGTAGAACAGCACCTTCACCAGCCAGGGCGCGACGAGTTCGCGTCTCGACAGCAGCGGGCCGACGTAGAGGATGGTGCCGATGAACCCGCACAGGATCCACAGGATGCCCAGGTTGGTGTGTTCGCTGCGCGCCACGTTGAAGTTCAGAGCGCCCGAGAGCAGTGCCGGATCGACGCGCTGTGCGCCGACGATCAGGCCGAATCCGACCTGTACGGCGAACAGGATCAGCATCAGCACGAAGAACCGTTCGCTGAATCGCTGCGTCTGGTATTCGATGCGCATCATTTCCTCGCGAGGGCGCGGATGTACGCCACGATCGCCTGGCGCTGTTCGGGCGTCGTGAGGGTTTCGTAGCTCGGCATCACGCCGGCGGCGAAGCCGCTTGCGACGCGTGCATCGGGTCGGACGATCGATTCCTCGACGTAGGCGTCGTCGGCGGTCACGGCCGAGCCGTCGGCGAGCTTCGCCTGCGAGCCGTACAGGCCGCCCCAGCCCGGACCCACCTTGCGCTCGCGATCGGTGGCGTGGCAGGCGAGGCAGCCGAGGTCCTGCACCAGCTTCGCGCCCTGCGCCGCGGGATCGGCCGCGGGCGCTGCCGCGTTGCCGGCGGCGGCCGAAGACGTGCGCGTTGCCGAAGGCGCGACCGTTGCGGCGGCGGACGCTCATGCGCACCAGCCCCGGCGATAGCGCGGAAGCGATGCCGAGGACAATGCCGGGCACGATGGC
>JAJTYR010000108.1 GCA_021463505.1 Burkholderiaceae bacterium
GTCGGAATGACGGTGCTTCTGACGGCAAGGGACCCGGCGTCGCGAGATGAGCATCAAACCAGACAACGACTTACCGAAGCCGTTGACGATCGAGTGGGAGGGGACTTCCCGGGCGATCCGGATCTAACGGGACCGACCGGGGGAGTCATCTGCCACTCTGGTCTGCCTCTTGGGGTACGGAATGCCGCTGAGAAGTCTCGGGGGGAATGCAGGGCCGACCTTCCGGCAGACTTCGCACGCCCGGTGGATCGCAATTCTCGGGGTGGCCCGGATCGCGCCTCACGAACGTCACCAGCGCAGAAGACATGAAAGATCGGCGCTGCTATCATTGATAGCGCAAATTCCAGGAGGTGCCGACATGCCTGACTTGCTCGTTCGTGGTGTCGACGAGGCGCTCGTCAAGGCGCTCAAAGAGCGCGCTGGCGCGCACGGCCGAAGCGCCGAGGCGGAGCATCGGGACATCCTGGCCGAGGCTCTCGCGCGCCCACGCAAGCGCGCTCTGGCAGAACTGCTGGCTTCGATTCCTGACGTCGGCACCGACGCTGACTTCGAGCGCGTCGAGTCCGAAAGGAAGGCGCCCCGTGTATTTGATTGACACCAACGTGATCAGCGAAGCCCGCAAGAAGTCCAGGGCGAACCCCGGCGTCGTCGCGTTCTTCAATCGCGTTGCCAGCGCCGGCGACCCGATCTATCTGACGGCCGTCACGGTCGGCGAGCTTCGTCGCGGCGTCGAACTCATCCGGCTGCGCGGCGATGCCGAGCAGGCGGGCTTGTTGGAGGACTGGCTCTCCACCGTGCTCGACCAGTACGCGGACAAAGTACTCGCCTTCGACGCCGACGCCGCGCAGGTGTGGGGGCGGCTCCAAGTTCCGGACCCCGAGCACGCCCTGGATAAGCAGATTGCGGCCACCGCGCTGGTCCACGATCTGACGGTCCTCACGCGCAATTCGGCGGACTTCGCAGGTACCGGCGTGAAGGTCATGAACCCGTTCGTGGCGCCAGCGCCCCCGCAATGATGTCCATGGCGCTCGGTCGTGGAGCGCGGTGACGCCATTCCGGGCAAGCATCGCCTCGGCGAAGTTCGTCGGGGCGAACGCGCAGGGTGGCCGCATCGACGTGGAGACTGTGAATGACCATCGAGCCGATCCGCAACGACGAGGACCTTCGACGCGCCTTCCGCCGCCTCGAGAGTGTCTTTCAGGCCGAGGAGGGCAGCGCACAGGCGGGCGAGTGCGACGTGCTCGTCACGCTGATCGAGGATGACGAGAACGAGCACCACGGCTTCGGCCCGGCCGGTCCGAAGCGATCCTGACCTTCACTGAACAGCAAATATCGCCATGGCGTCGAACATCAGATCCCGCTTCGCCCCGGGTGCAGGCGACGAACGTTGCTTCGGCACGCTAACAGTGGCTTTCATGGACCCATCCGCCGTTCCTCGCGGCAGCCAGGGTGCTCGAGCACGCGGCACGCACGTCGACACCCGTGATCTCGTAGCCATGGCCGGCGGCGATCCAGCGCAGGGCGGCGAGGCCTGCCTCGGCGGCGAACCGGGGTTGCGTGGCAGCGAAGTCGCGAGCGGCCCGGGTCAGCGTGCGCGGGTCGCACGGCGTTCGGTGGGCGAGGGCGATCGCCTCGTCGTAGAGCCCGGCATCCTTCGCGGCGGCGAACCACTTGCCTTCCTGACCCGGCGTGCTGGCGACCAGATCACCGAGGATCCTGGCGGACACCTGGGTCGGGTACTTCTTCGCGATTGCGCGGAAGGTCGCGAGGAACGTCGTCCCCTGGTTGGCCGCGATCGCGTATCTCGAATATGCCTCGTCGGCGAGGCCCGACGAGAGCAGGATCTCCTCGCAGGCGCGAGCGATCGCGATCGGGTTGTCGTTCAGCCCGCGGCTTGCTTCAGCGTATCGGATCGCCTCCGCCTTCCGCCCCAGGGCCATCAGTGCCTTGACGCCCCACTCGCGGTAGTGCCACATCGAGCAGGGCGCCTTGTCGAGGAGGGCGAGCAGCTCCTCGTGGCGGCCGGCGTGGAAGAGGGCGCTCAGGCAGGCGATCGTGCCGTGGAAGTAGCCTCCGGGGTTCCGGTTCGAACCCCACATGCTCTCGACGGTGTCAATCAGTCTGTCGGCCCAAGCAGAAGCGCGCGTCTGCGATGCGCAAAGCTCGCCCCAGTAGTCGGCCAGCCGTTCGATGTAGGGGATCTCGTCGTTCTGATGCGCTTCCCAGAGCCGGTCGAGCCACTGATCTCGCGTTCGGTCGTCGACCGGCGCGGCGGCGATGATCGTCGCGCAGGCCTCGATCGCGTGATTGACGGCGGTGCCGATGGCGCCGGAGGAACTGTCGACCTGTTCGAGCGCAGGCGACACCTTCTCCAGGAATAGCACCGCGCCGGCAGCAGCCAATGCCGGGTCTTTCCTCGCAACCTTCTGGATCTCGGCGCCAGCTTCCCTGACCCTCTGCACGGCCGGTTGCGAGCGCCAGCCGAAGGCGTGCCGCCGAAAACGCGGCGCGAACGCCCACTTATGCGCAGCGGGTCTCGTCATCGATCATCACGCTTGTCGTTAATCACGCACTGCGTTATTATTCTGCCTGTGCCGATCCGGTCGTTCAAGTGTGCCGACACCGAGGCGCTGTTCGGGCTGCGGCGCGTGGCGCGCTTCGCCAACATCGAGCGCCCGGCGCTGCGCAAGCTGAAGCAACTCGACCTCGCACGCCGCGTCGAGGACCTCCGCGCGCCGCCGGCCAACCGGCTCGAGCAGCTGAAGGGCGATCGCGCGGGCCAGTGGAGCCTGCGGGTGAACGACCAGTTCCGCATCTGCTTTCGCTGGACGGGCACCGCCGCCGAAGACGTAGAGATCGTGGACTATCACTGAGGCAGAACGCCATGAGCAGGAAACTCAAACCCATGTCACCCGGCGAGATGCTCGCTGAAGAGTTTCTGAAGCCGCTGGGCATGAGCAACTACCGTCTGGCAAAGGAGATCGGCGTGCCCGCGCAGCGCATCGGCGAGATCGTCGCCGGAAAGCGCGCCATCACCGCGGACACGGATCTGCGGCTGTGCCGCTTCTTCGGGCTCTCGGATGGATG
>JAJTYR010000109.1 GCA_021463505.1 Burkholderiaceae bacterium
CTGGATCGAGGCCCAGGTCGAGCTCGGGCGCAACGCCGTGAGCATCTACCAGGACCTGGTGGAACTGCACGGCTTCGCCCACTCCTACAACTCGGTGAAGCGCTTCGTGGCGAGCCTCAAGCGCCGCGCACCGGAACGCTTCGACGTGCTCGAGTTCCTGCCCGGGGAGGAAGCGCAGGTCGACTACGGCCAGGGCGCGCCCACGTTGCACGCCAACGGCAAGTACCGCCGCCCGTACCTGTTCGTGATGACGCTCAAGTTCTCGGGCAAGAGTTTCCGCAAGGTGGTCTGGCAGACCAGCCAGGAGACCTGGGCACGCCTGCACGAAGAAGCCTTCCGGGCCTTGGGCGGGTGCTGCAAGTACGTCGTGCTCGACAACCTGAAGGAGGGCGTGATCCGGCCCGACATCTACGCCCCGGAATTGAATCCGGTGTACGCGGCGATGCTCGCCCATTACTCGGCGGTGGCCGACCCGTGCCGGGTGCGAGACCCCAATCGAAAGGGCACGGTCGAGAACGCGATCCAACATACCCAGACCACGGCCCTCAAGGGTCGCCGTTTCGAGTCGATCGAAGCGCAGAACGAATGGCTCGCCCACTGGGAGGAGCGCTGGGCCGCCCCGCGTATCCACGGCCGCAAGAAACGGCAGGTGGCCGAGCTCTTCCGCGAGGAACAGCCGCATCTGCAGCCGTTGCCGGCGAGCGGCTTCGCATTCTTCCGCCAGAGCGTGCGAACCGTCGACGACGCCGGCCTGGTGCAAGTCGAAGGCTCCTACTACGCCGCACTTCCCGCTGCCCCTCATGGCGAAGTCACGGTGCGCGCCTTCGCCCAGTCGATCGAGATCCTCGATGCCCGCGGCCAACTGTTGCGCCGCCATCCAAAGGCTACGCGCAAAGGCGCGTTCGTGCTCGAGGGCACCGACCGCATCTTCAATCCCTCGCGCGAGACCACGCGAATGCTCGCGCGCATGGACAAGATCGGCCCCCGCACGGCAGCCTTCGCGCGCGAGCTCTTCGCCCGCCTCGGCCGCCCGGGCCAGCGCGCGATCTACGGCCTCGTGCAACTGCCGCGCCGATACACCCGTGCCGACATCGAGGCAGTCTGCGCGCAGCTGCTCGCCGCCGACTGCCTCTCCTACGCGGCGGTAAAACGCGCGCTCGAACGCCGGCAAGCCGCCGCCGCCTCGCCGCCGGCCACCACGAGCGTCGAAGGCCCGCAGATCCGACCGATCACCGACTATCAATCGTTCTGGGAAACCCACACCCGGACGCACCACGACGACGGAGACCTCGATGGCCATGTCCATCACTGAACTCGAACGCGCGCTGCGCAGCCTGCGCCTGTCCGGCATGCGCGCCACCCTCGAAGCTCGTGCCCTGCAGGTCGCGAGCCACGAGATGGACTTCATCGAAGCGTTCTCCTGGCTCGTGCAGGACGAACTCGACCGCCGCCGCTCACGCTTGCTCGATCGCCGCTACCTGCTGTCCGGGCTCACCGAGCGCAAAGCCCTCAAGGACTTCGACTGGAGCTACAACCCGCGGCTGCCCAAACGCGACGTGCTCGAACTCGCCACCCTCAAATTCATCGACACCCACGAGGATGCACTGCTCATCGGCCCGCCCGGCACCGGCAAAAGCCACGCAGCCAAAGCGCTCGCCCTGCTCGCCGTCAACCGCGGCTACAAAGTCCTCTACCGCGAAGCGCATCAACTCATCGAAGACATCAGCGAAGCGCGCGAGCTCGGCGCACTACGGAAACTGCGCGCTCAGCTGCGAAGCGCCGATCTGCTGCTCATCGACGACCTGTTCTTGCGCAAGCTTCCGGCCACCGCCGGCGACGAACTGGCCGACGTGCTGATGAGCCGCTACGAAAAGGCCGCCACCGTCATCACGTCGAACCGGCCGCTCGAGGACTGGCCGAAGCTACTCGGCGATGTCGTCGTGGTCACCCCGCTGCTCGACCGCCTCATGCATCACGGACACCTACTCAAGTTCGAAGGAAAGAGCTGGCGCCTGAAGGAGGCCGCCAGCCGCATTGCCAAGCACGCATCAGCCCACTAAAGTTCCACCCGTCCCACCGCACCGGGTGGAGGAATTTGACCCGGCCACAGGTGGAGGAGTTTGAAGTGGCCGCCCGGGGTTCGTGCGCCGCGGCCTGCTGCCGGGCGATGACGCGCAGGCAATGGCGCAATGGCAACACGGCGGCGGCTTCTCCCTCGATGCCTCGGTACGCATCGCGGCTGCCGACCGTGCCGGGCGCGAGCGGCTGCTGCGTTACTGCACCCGCCCGCCATTCGCCCTGGACCGGCTGCGCGAGCGCGATCCCGAGCACCTGCTCTACGAGAGCGCCAAGCCCGGTCCGGGCGGGAACGGCCCGCAGATCCTGACCCCGCTGCAGCTGCTCGACCGCCTCGCCGTACTCGTCCCGCCACCGCGGGTCCACCGCCACCGCTACTTCGGCGTGCTGGCACCCAACTCGCCCCTGCGTGCTGCGGTCACCGCCCTCGCGCCGGGGGCAACCACCGCGCCGCCCGCACCGCCGCCCGAGCCGCCTACCGTCGAACCGGCTTATCGTCGTGCCGCTCGCTACGCCTGGGCCATGCTGCTCGCCCGCATCTACGAAGTGTTTCCGCTGGTGTGTTCCCGTTGTGGCGCCGAGATGAGGATCATCGCCTTCATCACCGATCCGTCCACCATCCGCAACATCCTCCTCCACGTCGGCGAACCGACCGCGCCACCGCACATCGCGCCAGCCCGAGGCCCGCCGCTGTGGGACCTGCCCGATGCCAGGACGGATGAGTTCTACCCCCACGCC
>JAJTYR010000011.1 GCA_021463505.1 Burkholderiaceae bacterium
GGGCACCGGCGGGGCTGCGGCGCCGGTCGTCGACGCTGCGGCGCGCGCCGGGCCCGCCCAGAGCGTCGCCACCGACGGGCGTTGCGGTGCGGGCAGTTCGATGCGCGCCCCGTTGCGTTCGATGGTGACGGCGCCGGAGTGCACGGCCACCAGCCTGGTATCGGCGCTCACCGCATCGCCCACCATGAATGCGCGCGGCGGCTTTCCGTCGACCACGAGTACCGCACTGCCGCGCAGATCGCTGGCGGCAACGCCGAGCACCTGGATGGCTGACTGCGCAACCGCCGACGGCGCGCCGCCGCTGCCGGCTGGCAGGCCGAACAGCCGGGCTGCGGCTGCGAGATCGGGCGTGTCGCGCTGGTCGGCCAGCGAGCCGGCCGGTGCGATCGGGATGGCCGGAGCGAGCAACTGCAGTGTCCAGTAGGCGATCGCCGCGCACAGCAGCGCGAACATCGCGAGCGTGGTCGCCGTCGGCGTCCATCGGCGCGTGCCAGCCGTTCGTTCGATACGCATCTCTTCGGGGAGGGGGTGCGTGAATCCACTGGTATCATAGCCCGAGTCGCCATGGCGTTTTCAGGAGCATCGATGCACCGTCCGTCGGCCCGGCGGGGGCCGTATGTTCGCCAGCGCGGCTTCACGCTGATCGAGATCATGGTCGTGATCGTGATCCTCGGTGTGCTGGCCGCGATCGCGGTGCCGCGCATCATGAGCAAGCCCGACGAGGCGCGCGTCAAGGCCGCGCAGACCGAGATCGCGCAGATCCTGCAGGCGCTCGACCTGTACCGGCTCGACAACCAGCGCTACCCGAGCACCGATCAGGGCCTGGCCGCGCTCGCGCAGCGCCCGACCACCGAGCCGCTGCCGCCCAACTGGAAGGCCTACCTGAAGCAATCCCCGATCGATCCCTGGGGCAAGCCTTACCAGTACCTGAATCCCGGTGTGCGCGGCGAGATCGACGTCTTCAGCCTGGGTGCCGATGGCCAGCCCGGCGGCGAAGGCGTTGCCGCCGACGTCGGCAACTGGTCGCTGAACCGGTAGCGGCATCCGAAGCCGACGCGAAACGAGGTGCGGCGCGTGAACGGCCCGGCCTTCGCCGCCCGGACGCGCGAGGCGGGCTTCACGCTGCTCGAACTGCTGGTGGCGATGGTGATTGCCGGCGTGCTGATCGGCATCGCGTCGCTGTCGATCGGCGGCTTCGATCGCGGGTTGCGCTTCGAAGCCGAACGGCTCGCGCAGCTGCTGGTGCTCGCGCGCGAGGAGGCGCAGGTGCGCGGCGCACCGATCCGCTTCGAGACCGATGACGAGCGCTACGGTTTCTTCGTCTGGCGCGAGCGCCGCTGGCAGCCGCTGCTCGACGATCGCGACCTGCGTGAGCGCAACTGGGACGAGCCCACGCGGTTGCACGTCGAGCGCGCCGACGGCAGGCGGGAAATCGAGTTCGGCCGCGACCAGGTGGACACGCCTTTCGTCCTGCATCTGAGCCGACGCGGGTCCGCGGTGGCGATCGTCGCCAACGGCCTCGGGGCCTTCGAGGTTCGATGATGCGCCGGATGCCGCGCGGCTTCACGCTGATCGAGGTGCTGGTCGCGATGACCATCGCGGCGGTCGCGCTGATGGCTGCGATCCGCGCGACGGCCTCGCTCGCGGTGAACAGCGTCGACCTGCGCCACCGCACGCTGGCGCAGTGGAGCGCCGAGAACCGTCTGGCGCAGATCCGAATTGCCAGCGAATGGCCGAACCTCGGACGCCGCCAGTACGACTGCAGCCAGGCGAACGTGACGCTGCTGTGCCGCGAAGACGTGATCCAGACGCCGAATCCGCTGTTCCGGCGTGTCGAGGTCGGCGTATTCGGCGACGACGGCGCTTTCCGGCTGGCGCGGCTGGTCGGCTTCTCGACGAGGCTTCCGTGAGTGGACGGCGCGCCGCCCGCGGCTTCACGCTGCTCGAACTGCTGGTGGCGGTGGCGCTGCTGTCGGTGCTGACGGTGCTGACCTGGCGCGGCATGGACTCGGTGCTGCGCGGGCGCGACCGGATCGTCTCGGCCTCCGATGAACTGCGCTCGCTCAGCGTCGCGATGGCGCAGATGGAGGAAGACCTGCGGCGCTCCTGGCCGATCCGTCTGCTCGGCCTTCCCGAGCCGTCGATCGCGTTCTCGATGCCCACCGACCGCGAGCCGGCCTCGCTCGCGCTGCTGCGCGAGACGCGTGGCGCAGACGCGGTGCAGGTGCAGCGGGTGATCTACCGGTTGCGTGACGGCGTGTTCGAGCGCGGCTTCAGCGCCTGGGCCGCACCGTCTCCCGACGGCACGCAGCAGGTGCCGCCCACGCCGTTCACCTGGCAGCCGATCCTGCGCGAGGTGCAGGCGGTCGATTTCCGCGGCTGGCTGGATGGTCGCGGCTGGTTGGCGGCCGCTGCGCTCGCGCCGTTGCTGGCGGCCGCCGCACAGACGCCGGCGGGTCCGGCGCCTGCCGCCGCTGCGGTCAGGCCGGCGATACCGCAATTGACCGGCGTCGAGGTCGTGCTGGTGAGCCGCGGCGAGCGCATTGCGCGTGTCTTCGCGGTGGCCGATTGAGCATGCGCGCAAGCGTCGCGCATCGCCGGGGCGTCGCTGCGCAGGCGGGCGTGGCGATCGTCAGCACGCTGCTGGTGATCACGCTGGCTACGCTGATCGTGAGCGGTCTGTTCTGGCGCGAACACGTCACCGTGCGCTCCGTGGAGAACCGGCTGGCGCTCGCGCAGATGCGCTGGATCGAGACTGCGGTGCTCGACTGGGCGTCGGTGGTCCTGCGTGTCGATCGCAACAGCACCGGCGCCGTCGACCACCTCGGCGAACTGTGGGCGATGCCGGTGGCCGACACCGTGCTCGACGAGACCGTGACGGGGGGCGCGCGGCTGGGCGACGAAGCCGGCAAGGCGCGGCTGGCCGGGCAGATGTTCGACGCCCAGGCGCGCATGAACCTGAACAACCTGGTGATCGACGGCTTGCCGTCGGCGGCGCACCGCGAGGCGTTCGAGCGCCTGCTGGCGATCGTCGGGCGCCCGGAGAGTCTGGCCGGGCCGTTGCAGGCACGGCTGCAGCACGCCTATCCGCCGCGGGTGCAGGGGCGCAGCGCAGTCGCGTCGGCGCTGCCGCTGCTCAAACTCGCCGATCTGCGCGGCGTGCCCGGGTTCGACGAAGCGACCATCGCAGCGCTCGAGCCGTTCGTCGTCTTCCTGCCCAAGCGGGTGCGTCTGGGCGCTGGCGAGGTCGTCACCGAGGGTTCGAAGGTGAACATCAACACCGCGCCACCCGAGGTGCTGGCCGCGGAAATCGCCGACATCGACCTGCAGTCGGCGCGGCGCTTCGTCGAGGGTGTGCGCCAGCGCACCTATTTCGCGAGCCTCGAGGTGGCGCGCTCGCGCCTGGACGGATCGCCGATGCTGCATGCCGGTCTGCTGTCCGTCGGCTCGGACTTCTTCCTCGTGAAGGGGATGGTACGCTTCGGGCGGGTCGAATCGCAGAGCGAAGCGCTCCTTTACCGCGGTGCGAGCCGCGTGGAACTCATATGGCAGCACAGGTACTGAGGAAGGGGCAGGCGATCGTCTGGGTGCCGCCGCGCGCGATCGGCGAGCGCGCCTTCGCCACCGAACCGGTGCTGCTGGCAATGCTGCCCGTGGCCGTGTCCGACAAGGTCGGCGGCGCTGCGAATCCGGGCGGCCTGCCGGTGACCGTCTTCGGCAGCGCGAGCACGGCTCGCTATGTGCGCGTGAGTCTCGACGCGCTGCCGGTACTGAAGACGGCCACGCTCGTCTTCGACGCGCGCGACGTCAACCTGCTGCAGGTCGTGGTGCCTGCGCTTTCGGGCGCCCGGCTCCAGCAGGCGCTGCCGAACATCGTCGAGGAGATGCTGCTGCAGGATCCGCAGTCCTGCGCCTATGCGATCGGGCCGCGCGTCGGCGCCGAGGGGCAGCGCCTGGTGGCGGCGATCGACCGCGGCTGGCTGGAATTCGTGGTCGGCGCATTCGAGCGTCGCGGCATCGCGGTGCAGGGCGCCTGGCCGGCGCAGCTCGCGCTGCCGGTGGGTGCCGACCGCACGGCGTTCGCGTGCCTGAACGACGGGCTGGCACTGCGCACCGGACTGTTCGACGGCATCGGATGGAATGCGACGTCCGGCGCCGATGCACGCGCCGAGGCGATCGTGGCGTTGCTGGCCAGTGCCGGGTCGCCTTGTGCGCCGTTTGCACCGCCCGCGGCCGATGTCGCGCCGGCGATGGCCGAGCGTGTGACGCCGGCCGGGCTGGCGGCACGCGAGCTGCCGTCGGAGCCGCCGCAACTGCGTCGTCGCCTGGCGGTGTTCGTCGAAGACGCGAGCTGGCAGACGCCGGTGCTGAAGGCAGCCGCACGCGCCGGGTTCGACGCAGACATCCGGGCGCTGCCGTTTCCGCTGCCTGCGCCGCTCGACCTGCTCACGGCGCGCCGCGGCAGTGCCGCCGGCCGGTGGTTCGCCGACATCGACTGGCGCGCCTGGCGGGGCGCGGCGATGCTCGGTGGCGCCAGCGTCGCCGCCGTGCTGCTCGGGCTGAACCTGCACTGGGGCGTGCTCGCGCAGGAGCGTACCGCACTCAAGGCGCAGACCGAGCGTGTGTTCCGCCAGGCATTTCCGGACCGGCAACTGGTGGTCGAACCCTTGCTGCAGATGCAGCGCGAAGTGGCGGGCCTGCGCACGCGCGCAGGTCAGGCAGGCCCCGATGACTTCCTTCCGCTGCTGACACGCTTTGCGCTCGCGCTCGGAGCGCAGGGCGCCGACTCGATGGCGAGTGTCGAGTTTCGCGAGGCGCGTCTGCGGGTGCGTTTTCAGCCGGGCTTCCTCGAGGCGCGCTCGGTGCGCGAGATCCTGGTGCGCGACAGCCAGCGGCAGGGGCTGTCGGTGAAATTCGATGGCGAGCGCGAGCCGACCGCCACGGTTGCGCTGTTGCGTTGAGGGCGCAGGCAGCGATGCTCGAGCAACTGCTCCAGAGATGGCAAATGCTCACGCCGCGCGAGCGGCACGTCCTGGCCATGGGTGCCGCGCTGCTGGCGGTGGCGCTGATCTGGCTGGTGCTGTTCGAGCCGGCGTGGAACGCACGCCGGCGGCTGCAGGCCGAGCTGCCCGCGATGCGTGTGCAACTGGCCGAGGTCGAGCAGCTGGCGCGCGACGCACGCCTGCTGGGGGCGGCGCCGGTTGCAGGCGACGCCCCGCAGGCCGTGAAGGCGCAGCTCGAGCAGTCGATCGAGGCCGCAGGGCTGAAGCCGGGGCTGGCGCAATTCACGTTAACCGGCCACCTGTTCGAACTGCGTTTCAAGAGCGTGCCCCACGCGATGTGGCTCGCCTGGCTCGAGGCGGCCGCGCGCGAGACACGGCTGCGTGTGATTGCGGCGTCGATCACGCGCGAGACCGGTGTCGGCGTGATCTCTGCGCGACTGGCGCTCGAGTTGCCACGCCGGGAAGGTCGCTGACGTGCGCCTGCACCCCGGACGGGCACTGCTGTATGTCGTTGCCGGACTGCTGGGGGCGGCATTCGCGCTGGTGGCGACCGCGCCGGCCAGTTTTGCCGACCTCGCGCTCGCGCGCGCAACCGGTGGCCGGATGCGGCTCGCCGAGACCGGCGGAACCGTCTGGCAGGGTTCCGGAAGGCTGGTTCTGGTGGACATTGGTGCCGAGGGTGGTGACCGGCACACGGTCGCCGGGGTTGCGGTGCCGGGCCGGATAGACTGGAACGTGCGCGTGCTGCCGCTGCTGATCGGCCAGGTCGACGCATCGTTGCGCATCGAGGGCATGGCGCAGCCGGTGCGCGTGCAGGGCGGCTACGGCGAGATCAGGGTGGGCGGCGGCGCGGTGGCGCTGCCGTCGGTTGCGCTGGGCAGGATGGGCTCGCCGTGGAACACGCTGCGCCCCTCCGGGGCACTCAGCCTGCGCTGGGAAAACCTGGCGCTGCGGGCGGGCGCACTCGAGGGGCGCGCGCAGATCGAATTGCGTGATGCCGCGTCGGCGATGACCCCGGTCAGACCCCTGGGCAGCTATCGGGTGGAGATCGTCGGCCATGGCGGGCAGGCCGAGCTGAGCATCCAGACCCTGGCGGGGCCGCTGCGGTTGCAGGGCAGCGGACATTTCACGGTGCAGACCGGGCTGCGCTTCACTGCAGAGGCCAGTGCCGAGCCTTCCGCGCAGGCGAGCCTGAGTTCGTTTCTCGGCCTGATCGGGCGGCGCGATGGCGACAGGACAATCATTAGAATAGGGGCATGAGCGTGGACGAGTCGGGCAGGGACGGACCTGCGTGTGCGCCTGACGGCGGCTCCACGCCGCGAGTGATGCATGGTCGCGCGTCGATCGTTGCGGCGGTTGCAACGCTGGCGCTGGCCGGTGCCCTCGGCGCCGGGTCGGCACACGCGCAGCCCGCACCGTCCGGCGATGCGCGTGCAGGCAAGACCGCTGGCGACGTTGCCGTCGGCAAGCCCGCCGGCGCACCGGTCGCAGGCCATACCGTCACGCTGAATTTCAAGGACGCCGACATCGATTCGGTGATCGGTGCCTTCGGTCACCTGCTCGACCGGACCTTCGTCATCGATCCGCGGGTGCGCGGCAAGATGACGCTCGAGACGCCGCGCCCGGTGACGCGTGCGCAGGCCTGGCGTCTGCTGCAGGCGGCGCTGCGCTCGCAGGGCTTTGCGGTGGTCGAAACCGGCACCCTCACGAAGATCGTTCCCGAAGCCGATGCCAAGCTGCAGGCCACGCCGGTCACCGCCGGGCGCGCACCGTCGGCGGCCGGTGACCAGGTGGTCACGCAGGTCTTCCGGCTGAACTACGAATCGGCGACCAATCTGGTGCCGGTGCTCAGACCGCTGATTTCGCCGAACAACACTGTCGTCGCCTACCCGAGCAACAATTCGCTGGTGGTCACCGACTACGCGGCGAACCTGCAGCGGATCGCGCGCATCGTCGCCACCCTCGACAGTCCGTCCACCGGCGAGGTCGAGGTGGTGCACGTGGAATACGCAGTGGCCAGCGACATTGCGGTCTCGGTCCTGCGGATGCTCGAGGACGCCGCGCGCGCTGGCCCGGGTGCCCAGGTCGACGCGGGCCAGCGACTCACGGTGATGGCCGATCCACGGCTCAATTCGATCATGATCCGCGCCGCCAGTCCGGCCCGGCTGAACTTCGCCAAGAGTCTGATCGCGCGGCTCGATCAGCCCAGTGCGCGGCCCGGCAACATCAACGTGGTCTACCTGCGCAACGCCGAAGCGGTGAAGCTCGCGCAGACGCTGCGCGGCGTGCTCGGCGGCGAGGGCGCGGGTGGCGCGGCCGGCGGGCCGCTCGCCACCGCGCAGACGCCGCCGGCACAGATGCCGCAGGGCTCGGCGCTGCAGCCGGGGCAGCCCGGCACGCAGGGCCAGGGCGCCGCAACGCCGCTACAGCCGTCGAGCAGTGCACCGGTCACGGTGAGCGCCGGCGGCGCGATCATCGCCGCCGATCCGGCCACCAATTCGCTGATCATCACCGCCCCCGAACCGGTCTATCGCAACCTGCGCGCGGTGATCGACAAGCTCGATGCGCGCCGTGCGCAGGTGTACATCGAATCGCTGATCCTCGAGATCAGCGCCGAGAAGGCCGCCGAACTGGGCGTGCAGTGGCAGTTCCTCGGCTCGCCGCAGGGCTCGACCCGGGTGATCGGCGGCACCAACCTTGCTGCGCGCGGCAGCGGTTCGAACATCCTCGATGTCGCGGCGAACATCGGTGCGGTGGGCACCGGGCTGAACCTCGGCGTAGTGCGCGGCACGATCAACGTCCCGGGTGTCGGCGAAATCCTCAACCTGGGCTTTCTCGCGCGCGCGCTCGAAAGTGGCGCCAACGCGAACATCCTGGCCACGCCCAACCTGCTCACGCTGGACAACGAGGAAGCGCGCATCATCATCGGTCAGAACGTGCCGTTCGTCACCGGGCAGTTCACGGCCACCGGCACCGGCGGCGCCTCGGTGAATCCGTTCCAGACGATCGAGCGCAAGGATGTCGGCACCACGCTGCGCGTGAAGCCGCAGGTCTCGGAGTCGGGCACCGTCAAGCTGCAGATCTTCCAGGAGGTCTCCAGCGTGCAGAACACGACGCTGTCGGCGGGGATCATCACCAACCGGCGCGCGATCGAGTCGAACGTGCTGGTCGACGACGGCCAGATCATCGTGCTCGGCGGCCTGATCGAGGAGCGCATCCAGGGCAACGAGGACAAGGTGCCCGGGTTGGGCGACGTGCCGGTGGTCGGGCAGCTGTTCCGCTACGACTCGCGCAAGCGCGTCAAGACCAATCTGCTGGTGTTCCTGCGCCCGGTGATCGTGCGCGATGGTAGCGACGCGCACGGCATCACCGCCGACCGCTACGACTACATCCGCGGGCTGCGCGGCGACTCGACGTTGCCGCCCCACTGGGCGCTGCCCGACCTGAAGCCCAGCCCGCTTCCGCCGATGCCGCCGGCGCCGCCGCGCGAACCAAGACGGCCGGCGGGCGAGACGCCGCAGCAGGGCGACGCACCCGCGCCCGGGCCAGGCACGCAACGCGATGCGGTGGCCCCACCGCCTGCGCAGCCGCCGGCGCCGGTGTCGGCGTCGCGGCCGAGCACGGTGATCCAGAATGCGCCGAACGAGGTCCTGGTGCCTTTGCGTCCCGGCACCGCGCTCGTTCCGGCCTCCGGAGACTAGATGGCCACCGTTTCGCCGGCGCGTTACGTGCCCTACGGTTTCGCCCGCGCCCACCAGTTGCTGGTCACCGGCGTATCGGGCGACGCAGTCGAGGTGTGGATCGGCGACCGCACACCGCGCCAGGCACTGGCCGAGTTGTCGCGCACGCTGCCGCTGCGGCTGGTCACGGTGCACAAGCCCGAGGCGGAACTCGCGGCGGCGATCTCGCGCGCGTATTCGCAGCAGGAAGGCTCGGCCGCCTCGGTGGTCGACGAGGTCGAGAGCGATCTCGACCTGTCGCGGCTGCTGCAGGACATTCCGAAGATCGAAGACCTGCTCGAGGCCGAGGACGACGCGCCGATCATCCGGATGATCAACGCGCTGCTCACGCAGGCGAGCCGCGACGGCGCCTCCGACATCCACATCGAGCCGTTCGAGAGCAGCTCGCTGGTGCGCTTCCGCATCGACGGCACGCTGCGCGACGTGGTGCGCCCGCGCCGCGAGCTGCACGCCGCGCTCATCTCGCGGATCAAGATCATGGCGCAGCTCGACATTGCCGAGAAGCGTCTGCCGCAGGACGGTCGCATCACGCTGCGCATCGGCGGGCGCCCGATGGACGTGCGCGTGTCCACCCTGCCCACCGGGCACGGCGAGCGCGCGGTGCTGCGGCTGCTCGACAAGGAGGCCGGGCGGCTCGATCTCGCAAAGCTCGGCATGAGTGCGCAGACGCTCGCCGCGTTCGATCGCCTCGTACACCAGCCGCACGGCATCGTGCTGGTCACCGGCCCGACCGGCTCGGGCAAGACCACCACGCTGTACGCCGCGCTCGGGCGGCTCGATTCGTCGACGACCAACATCCTGACGGTCGAGGACCCGATCGAATACGACCTCGAAGGCATCGGGCAGACGCAGGTCAACGCGCGCATCGACATGACCTTCGCCAAGGCGCTGCGCTCGATCCTGCGACAGGACCCCGACGTGGTGATGATCGGCGAGATCCGCGACCTCGAGACCGCGCAGATCGCGGTGCAGGCCTCGCTCACCGGACACCTGGTGCTGGCCACGCTGCACACGAACGATGCGGTCTCGGCGGTGACGCGGCTCATCGACATGGGCATCGAGCCGTTCCTGCTGTCGTCGTCGCTGCTCGGCGTGGTCGCCCAGCGGCTGGTGCGCAGGCTGTGTACGCAGTGCCGGCAACCCGACCCGGTCACGCACGGCTGGCGCGCGGTGGGCTGCGTGGCGTGCAACCGCACCGGTTTCCTCGGCCGCACCGGCATCCACGAGCTGTTCGCCGTCGACGACGGGATCCGCGGCCTGATCCACCGCAATGCGCCCGAGACTGCCATTCGCGCGGCCGCGCTGCACGCCGGCATGCTGTCGATGCGCGACGACGGCCGCCGCTGGGTCGAGGCCGGCGTCACCTCGGCCGACGAGGTCGTGCGCGTGACCCGCGACTGACCGCGCCCCGCCGATCGCATCGTGCCGGCCTACCGCTACGAAGCCGCCGAGCCGTCAGGCCAGCTCGCACGCGGCATCGTCGACGCCGACTCGCCGCGGCATGCGCGCAATCTGCTGCGCGAGCGCGGCCTCACGCCGCTCGAACTGAACCCGGTGCAGCCGGCGGCCGGGGGCGCCGGCCTGCGCGTGCTCGCCGGACGGCTCGGAGCGGCCGAACTCGCCCTTGCCACGCGCCAGCTGGCGAGCCTGCTGGCAGCGCGCCTGCCGATCGAACAGGCGCTGGGCGCCGTGGTCGAGCAGGCCGACCGACAGGCCGTGCGCGACCGGTTCGCGGCGGTGCGCAGCGAAGTGATCGGCGGGCAGACGCTCGCGCAGGCGCTGGCCAGGTTTCCGCGCGACTTCCCGGAGGTCTACCGGGCGCTGGTGGCCGCCGGCGAGCAGTCGGGCGACCTCGCCCTGGTGATGAACCGGCTGGCCGACTACGTCGAGTCGCGCACCGCGCTGTCGCAGCGGATCGTGCTCGCGTTCACCTATCCGGCGATCGTCACGGTGGTCGCCTCGCTGGTGATCGTCGCGCTGCTCACCTACGTGGTGCCGCAGGTGGTGGGCGTGTTCGCGCAGACGCGCCAGGAATTGCCGCTGCTCACCGTCGCACTGATCGCGACGTCGGATTTCGTGCGCGCGTGGGGGCTGTGGCTGCTCGTGCTGGCGGTCGCGGCAGTCGTCGCGGTGCGCCTGGCGCTGCGCGCGCCGACTGCAAGGCTTTCCTGGGACCGCCGGATGCTCGCGCTGCCGATCGCCGGCAAGCTGATCCGCGGGATGAACACCGCGCGCTTCGCTTCGACGCTGGGCATTCTCGCGAGCAGCGGCGTGCCGCTGATCCGCGCGCTCGAGGCCGGCGCGCGCACGCTGTCGAATGAATCGATGCGCTCGAACGTGCACGACGCGGTCTTGCGGGTGAGGGAGGGCGCGCCGCTGTCGCGCGCGCTGAAGGCGGGTGCGCAGTTTCCGCCGATGATGATCCACATGATCGCCAGCGGCGAGGCCACCGGCGACCTGCCGCAGATGCTCGAGCGCACGGCGACGATGCTGTCGCAGGAGACCGAACGCCGGGCGCTGATGCTTACCAGTCTGCTCGAGCCGCTGCTGATCCTGCTGATGGGTGCGGTCGTGCTGATGATCGTGCTGGCGGTGCTGTTGCCGATCATCGAAATCAACCAGCTGGTGCGCTGAGCGCACCGCGACCAGGATGCACGCGCGCAGCCGCGGCGGCCAGACCATCGCCGACGCCTTTCCGCTGCTGGTGGCGGGTCTGGTCGCAGCGGTCGCGACGGTCGGCGCGACCATCTTCGCGATCTCGCCGCTGCTTCCGGACATCGCTGCCAGCTTCGGCGTCACGCCGGCGCAGGCGGGGCGGCTGATCGGCTTCTACGGCCTGTCGATGGCGATCGTGGCGCCGACGGTCGGCCTGCTCGCGCGACGGCTGCCGCGGGCGCAGGTCATCATTGCCGGCCTGCTGCTGTTCGCGCTGGTGTGGCTGCTCGCGGGCGTGACACGGCGCTTCGACGTGCTGCTCGGCCTGACGCTGCTCGCCGGGGCGGCCACCGGCGCGGTGATTCCGGCCGCCTATGCGTACGCCGGTGATCTCTCGAACTTCGCGCAGCGCGGCCAGGTGATGGGCCGCATCGTGAGCGGCTGGTCGATCGCGATCCTGCTGGTGGTGCCGGTGATGGCGACCGCCTCGCAGGCGGTCGGCTGGCAGGCGGCGTTCGCCGCGCTGGGCGTGACGGCGCTGCTGGCCGCGGCCACGCTGGCGCTTGCGCCCAGGCCGCGGGTCACCGCCGGCGGCGAGACGGCCGCAGCGCTGCCGGTGGGGCCGAGCCTGCGGCGCGTGCTCTCGCACCGGCCGACGCTGTTCGTGCTGGTGGTCAACGGCATCGACATGGGCGCTTTCTACGCGGTCTACGCGTTTCTCGGCAACGAGATCCGGCGCATCAACGACTGGGGCGCGGCGCCCGTCGGCCTGGCGATCGCCGCCTACGGTGCGGGCCTGCTGCTGGTCACGCTGAACGGCCGCTTCATCGATCGCGTGGGCAAGACGCGCAGCGCGGTGGCTGCGCTGGCGGTGCTCGCAGGGCTGCTCGGGGGGCTGCCGTGGGTGGTTGGTGCGCCGGCGTTGCTGATACCGGCGATCGTCGTCTGGGGCTGCACGCAGGGCGTGTTCTTCACTGCCATCACGTCGCTGGCCACCGAGCAGATCCCCGAGTTGCGCGGCGTCGTCACCGCGTTGCTCAGCGGCGCCACGTACCTCGGCGTCACGCTGTTCTCGCCGCTCGCGGTGCTGCTGTACGAGCGCAGCGGTTTCGCGGCGGTCGGCGCACTCGCCGGTCTGGCCAGCATCCTCGCGGCGCTGCTGCTGGCGTGGCCGGGTGCACGCGTGGCGTCGGTCGAGCGTCTCGGGGCACCGGGAGACACCCCGAGAGAGGCTCCGAGAGAGGTCCCGGACAAGACCCGAAGCAGGACCTGAAGAGCGGCGGCCGCGTCGAGGATTTCGCTGGACCGTTCGCCATCGAGCCAGGCAACGCCTTCGACGGCGGTGCGCGCACCGCCGACGCCGATCTCGCGCCACCCGGGCCATGTGCACCACTGCCGGATAGCTGTCGACGAAACCGTGCTCGCGCTGCAGCGCGGTGTGGATCGCGCGGCTCTGCACGTCGGCATCGACCCGACTGCCGGAAGCCGGTGCGGCACTGGCTTCGAGACCGGGAATAGAATGATCTCTCACCCGGCAAGCAGGATCCGGTCGATGGCTGCCTGCGCTGACTCCAGTACACCCGATCATGCCCGCATCAGCCGCTGCGTCGCAGCTCAGTGGGACGACGAAGTGGTGCCACGCCTGATCGAGTACATCCGCATTCCGAACAGGTCGCCGGCGTTCGACGCCGACTGGGCCATCCATGGCTACATGGACGCAGCGGTCGAGTTGATGCAGGCCTGGGCCAGGGCGCAACCGATTGCCGGCATGGCGGTGGAGGTGGTGCGTCTGCCCGGACGCATGCCGTTGATCTTCATCGACGTCCCGGCCTTCGGTCGCGGCAGCCGCGACGACTGCGTGCTCCTCTACGGACATCTCGACAAGCAGCCGGAGACGACCGGCTGGGCCGATGGCCTGGGTCCCTGGACGCACGCATCGGAGATCCGTCACTGGTGGTGTGCCTGGACTCGGGTTGCGGCAACTACGAGCAACTGTGGTGCACGACTTCCCTGCGCGGCCTCGTCGGTGGCCAGCTCAGCGTCCGGGTGCTCACCGAAGGGGTGCATTCCGGCGACGCGTCCGGGGTGGTTCCCTCGAGCTTTCGCCTGCTTCGGCAACTGCTGTCGCGCATCGAGGACGAGGCCAGCGGGCGCATCCTGCTCGATGCGCTGCACGCCGAGATCCCGGCCACGCGCCGGGTGCAGGCGCAGCGCGCCGCCGAGGTACTGGGTGCGGCGGTTCACTGCCGGTTTCCGTTCACGCCTGGCATGACGCCGATGAGTGCCGACCTCGCTGAACTGGTACTCAACCGCACCTGGCGCCCGGCGCTCTCGGTGACCGGGGCCGAAGGCCTTCCGCCGCTGGAGTCGGCGGGGAACGTGTTGCGGCCCTGCACTGCGGTGAAGCTGTCGCTGCGCCTGCCGCCCACGACCGATGCCCGCGAGGCTGTCGAGCCACTGCGGGCGGCACTGCTGCGCGATCCCCCGAATGGGGCCGAAGTCCGTCTCGATCTGGAGAAGACGGCCAACGGCTGGAATGCTCCCGCCATGGCACCCTGGCTCGAGCAGGTCATCGACGCCGCCAGCCGGGCCTTCTACGGCAAGCCCGCGATGTACATGGGCGAAGGCGGCTCGATCCCCTTCATGGGCATGCTCGGCGAGAGGTTCCCGGCCGCGCAGTTCCTGATCACCGGCGTGCTCGGTCCGCACTCCAACGCGCACGGCCCGAACGAGTTCCTGCATGTGCCGACGGGCAAGCGCCTGACCGCCAGTGTGGCGCTGGCACTGGCGGGACACTTCGCCGCCAGCCTGCGCGGCGAGACCCGCGTCGCCTCGCCAGTGGCTTCCTGATCGCGCAGGCGCACGGACTGCATGACACCGGACGTCGTGTTCCTGCTCGATGTCGACAACACCCTGCTCGACAACGACCGCGTCATCGCCGAACTGCGCCAGCACCTCGAGGCGCAGTTCGGGCCGGCCCGTTCTGCGCACTACTGGTCGATCTTCGAGACGCTGCGCCGGGAACTGGGCTACGCCGACTACCTCGGTGCCCTGCAACGCTACCGTGACGAGGTCGAGCGCGACGGCGCCGGTGATCATCGCCTGCTGATGATGTCGGGTTTCCTGGTCGACTATCCGTTCGCCGAACGGCTGTACCCGCGTGCCTTCGAAGTGATCGCACGGTGCGAGCGCATCGGGCCGACCGTGATCCTGACCGACGGCGACGTGGTGTTCCAGCCGCGCAAGCTGCAGCGCTCCGGCCTGTGGGAAGCGGTGCAGGGTCGGGTGCTGATCTGCGTCCACAAGGAGCAGAGGCTGGCCGCCGTCGAGCGCATGTTTCCGGCGCGGCACTACGTGATGGTCGACGACAAGTTGCGCATCCTCGCAGCGATGAAGGCCGTCTGGCAGCAGCGCCTCACCACCATCTTCCCGCGCCAGGGACACTACGCGCGAGACCCGGCCGTGCTGGCGGGCTACCCGTCGGCCGACCTGGCGATCGAACACATCGGCGAACTGGCCGACATCGACCTCGCTGCGCTGCTCGAACCTCGCATCGGCGCGGCACGGGCAAACGAGGAGTCCGGATGACCAGGACGGAACACCCCTCTATCGGATCGAGATCGACATCGCCGCCGTCCCCGATGCGCGCTGGAAGTCGCTCGCGAACGATTGCACCGGCTCCATCGCCTCCCTGGTGGACCTGCTGCAGGGCAAGCTGTCGAAGGCCGTGATGGAACGCATCTGCCAATCGAAGACCGGCCTGTTCCCCGCACCGAAAGACACCCAGCTCGACTGTTCCTGTCCGGACCGGGCGACCGTGTGCAAGCACGTTGCCGCCGTGCTCTATGGCGTGGGCGCGCGTCTGGACGAGCAACCGGAGTTGTTGTTCACGCTGCGCCGGGTGGATGCCGCTGACCTGGTGACGCAGGCCGCGGAATTGCCCATCAGGACGAAGAAGACGCCGCCCGGTGCCAGGGTGCTCGACGATGCCGGATTGGCCGATGTCTTTGGCATCGAGATGGCGACTGCCGCCGAGGCACCGCCCGTCACGAAGAACAAGTCCGCGCCGCGCCGCTACAGGCGCAGCGCTCCCGCGTAACCGGTCAACTCGAGATAGCCGCGCCCGACCTCGCGGCCGGCTTCGAAGGCGCGCACGGCGCCTTCCCAGTAGATCGTGCCGGTGCTCGCACGTGTGTCGAGCTCCTGGTCGTCGAACAGCGGCTCCAGGTCGAGCGTGCGCGCACCGAGTTCGAGGCGCATCGCCACCGGGTAGCGCGCGCCGGTGCGCGGCGAGGTCCAGTGGCGCGCCGGCACGAAGCGCACGGCGGGATCGTCTCCGGCGATTGCAACGCCGTCGGCGGTGCTCCAGCGCGCATACGACCAGGCGAGGCCACCGTTGCGCAACCGGATCCGGAACGCCACCAGCGCCGAGCCATCGTCCAGGTTCAGTCCGGTCCAGTCCCAGCCGTTGGCCGCTGCGTCGAGGATCTCGCTGGACCACTCATGGTCGAGCCAGGCAACGCCTTCGACGGCGGTGTGCGCGCCGTCGATGCCGATGACACCGGTGGTGCGCAGCTGCGGGCGACTGTAGTAGTGGCTGGCCTGCGGCCCGAGTGGCCCCTTGCGCGAGAAGCCCGCATCGCCTTGCAGCACGGGCGGTGCGTGGGCGGCGGCGTCGAGTTCGAGCGTAAAGCGCCGGTCGTCGATGCGCGCGTGGTAGCGGTCGGCCTCATCGCGCGCGAGCGACCAGCCGTCGATGGCCAGTGCGGTGTCGTCGCCCGAGGCGCCCGCCAGCCCGAAGCCGGCGCGAGCGGCGCGCTGCGCGTGCACGAGGCGGCCGTGTTCGGGCAAGGCCAGCGCGGCGTGCGCGAGCAGCAACTGCGTGGGCGCGAAGCGACTCGGGTTGGCCGCGTCGTGGCGGGTGCGCGAGCGGAAGAACGTCACCTGCACGCCCAGCGGCTGGCCGCGCCGGTCGCCGTCGAGGCGGCGCAGCCAGCCGGTGAGGTACCACCACTCCGTGCGAAACGGCGGATGCGCGCCGTGGTCGCGCGGAAACTTCAGCGGCTCGCCGCGTACGACCGGCCGATAGAAGGCCTCTCCGGCAGCGAGGGCATCACCGGTAGCGAGAGCATCACCGGTAGCCGGGGCATCACCGGCGGCGGCCTCGGCACACGTGGCGCGCAGCCCGCAGACGGCGGCGGCCAGCGTTGCGAGCACCCGGCGGCGCATGTGACGGCAGGGTGGGTTCACCAGTCCTCCCGCAACGCCCGCACCGGCGCTGCGGACATGGCCGAGCGTGCGGCGAGCAAGGCCGCGCCCACACCCAGCGCGAGCAGCGCGAGGCCGGCCGCGACGAGCAGGCCGATCGGCCAGGACAGGTCCATGGTCCAGTGAAATGACTGCGGGTTCACGCGATGGACGAGCACCATGGCGATGATCGCGCCGAGCACCGTGCCCCACGCGGCGGCGATGCCGGTCTGCAGCGCCGCTTCGGTGGCGAACAGTCGCGCGACCTCGCGCCGGCGCAATCCGAGGTGGCGCAGCACGCCGAACTCGCGCACCCGCGCCAACCCCTCGGCAGTCCAGGCCGAGGCGGCGCCGAACAGTGCGACGACGATGGCGATCGCCTCGAGCGCGTAGGTGACCGCGAAACTGCGATCGAAGATGCCCAGCGACCGTGCGCGCAGTTCGCCGCTTGCGCGCAATTCGAGTCCGGCGATGTCCGACAGCGCAACGCGCAGGGCGGCGATCGCCGCGGCGGGCGTGATCGATGCGTCGAACCACAACGCGGCGTCGCTGGTCGTGGCGTCGCCGGTGAGCGCGCGATAGTCGCCCGCATCGAGCGCCACCGCGCCGTGCTGGCGCGCGTAGTCGCGCCAGATCGCGGCGACGAAGAAGCGCTGTGCCGGCGCTGTTCCCGGCAGCGGCAACGTGACGAGACTGCCCGGGGCCCATCCGTAGAGGTCGGCTGCGGCTTCGCTCGCGTACACCGGGAGCGCGCCCGGTGGCGCGGCCCGCACCTCGCCGGTGATCGCCAGCCGCCGTTGCGGATGCCGCGGGTCGATCGGGCGCGCCACCAGTATCAGTGGCGGGCGCGATGGATCGAGCGTGAGCGCCAGGCTGCGCGAGAACTCGGCGCGCGCCACGCCCGGAGCGTGTGCGAGACGCTCGCGCAATGCGGGATCGATGGCGCCCGTCGCTGCTCCGGAGGCGATCCGCGCATAGGCGTCGGCCGGAAGCACCGCGCCCAGCCAGCGGTCGACCGAGTCGCGAAAGCTCGACACCATGATGGCCATCGCTCCGGCCAGTGCAACGCTTGCGACGATGCCCGACATCGCCGCCGAGGCGCTTGCGGGCGCGCCGCGCAGCCGCTGCGCGGCCAGCCATGCGATCGGCCCGGCGGCGCGCAACGAGGCCAGCAGCGCGAGACCGCGCGCGCTTGCCGACACCACGCGCGGCACCAGCGCGATGCCGCCGGCAAGCCATGCAGCGATCGTGGCGTACGCGGACCAGGGTAATCCGTCGAGGGGCGGCAGCGCGAGTGCCGCCGCGCCGAACAGGAAGCAGCCGAGTGGCCAGGCCCACGCGGCTGCACTGCGGCGCCCGCGCAGCGTCTCCTCGACGCTGCCGGCGCGCAATGCGCGCGCGCCCGGTGTGCGACTCACGGCCAGAGCCGGCGCCAGTGCACCGAGCAGCGCGGTGCCCAGGCCCGCAGTGGCGAACGCGAGCAATGCCGACGCATCGAGCGCAAGGGCAGGCCGGCTGCCCGCGAAGTAGCCGCCACCCAGGTCGCCACCGACCCACGCGAGCAGCGCGCCGGCCAGCGCGATGCCGGCCAGCGTGCCCAGCGCCGCGCCTGCCGTGCCCAGCAGCAGTGCCGGTCCGAGCACGTGCGCGAGCAGCCACCGGGGGCGTGCGCCGAGCACGCCGAGAAGCGCCAGTTCGCGCTGCTGGCGCGCCACGCCCAGCGCCAGCGTCGCGTGGACGATGTAGCCACCGGTGAGCAAGGCCACCAGCGCCAGCATCCCCAGGTTCACGCGATAGGCGCGCGACAGGTTGGACATGCGCTGCCGGCTCGCATCGGGTGCGCTCCAGACGACGTCGGCGGGCAGCATCGCCTGCCAGCGTGCGCGGATGCGCGTCACGTCGCTGTCCTCGGGAAAGCGCAGGTCGAGGCGCGAGAGCCGGCCGAGCCAGCCCAGGCGCCACTGCATCGCACCCAGGTCCATGACCGCCAGCTGCTGGCCGGCCGCGACGCGCGGCAGCGTGCCGGCGATGCGCAGTGCCACCGTGCGTGTGCCGGCGCGCAGTCGCAGGGTGCCGCCCTCGGACAGCTTCAGCGCCGCCAGCGCCGCGTTCGACAGGAACACGGTGTCGTCGGCGAACAGCGGCGAGGCCGCGCCCGGCTGTTCGCCGGCAGCGGCCGACGGCAGCAGTGCCGGTGTCACCCCGGCGGCGCGAAACGCGTCCAGGCCGATCACCTGCAGGGTCTCGCCCGGTCGGTCGGCGAGCGCGAAGACCGCGTCGATCACCGGGCTCACCGATGCGCCGCTCGCGTCCGCAGCCAGCCGTGGATAGAGTTGCTCGTCGAAGCTGCCGGCGCGTGCACGCAGCTGCGCCTGTGCGTCGCCGTTCACCGTGGACATCGCCGTTGCGAACTCCTCGAGCGCCGAGCGGTTCACCAGGTGGATCGCCAGGGCGAGTGCCACGCCGACTGCAATCGCGACGACCGCGGTCAGCGCGCGCCCGGGCTGCGTGCGAACCTGGACACGCCACAGCCAGGCGAGCAGCGCCAGGCGGCCATCGGCGGCGCGTGCGCATGCCGGCGCGAGTGTGCTCACGGCTGCGTCCCGTCGTCGGCGCGCAGGCGGCCCGCAACGAGCCGCAGCCTGCGGTGAGCGATCGCAGCCGCCTGTGCCGAGTGCGTGACCAGCACCAGCGCGGCGCCGCTCGACTCGACGGTCGTGGCGATCAGCGCCAACGCCTGTGCGGCGGTGGCCGGGTCGAGGTTGCCGGTGGGTTCGTCGGCGAGCACCAGTGGCGGTGCGTGCACCAGCGCGCGCGCGAGCGCCACGCGCTGCTGCTCGCCGCCGGAGAGTTCGCGCGGCCAGGCGTTCGCGCGCGAGGCCAGCCCGACGCGCGCAAGCATCGCGGCGGCCCGTTCGAGGGCAGCGCCGGGGGCGGCGCCCTTCAACAGCAGCGGCACGGCGACGTTGCGCGCCGCATCGAGGTGCGGCAGCAGGTGGAACGCCTGGAACACGAAGCCGATCGCGTCGCGCCGGAACGCTGCGGCGTCGTCGGCGCCGAGCGCCGAGACCTCGGTGCCTGCGACGCGCACCGTTCCGGCATCGACGGGCTCGAGGCCGGCGACGAGGTTCAACAACGTCGACTTCCCGCTGCCCGACTCGCCGCGCAGCGCGACGCGCTCGCCGCGCGCCACGCCCAGGTCGACGCCGTCGAGCACTGCGTGCCCGCCGAACGCCTTGCGTACGCCGATCAGTTCCAGCGCGGGAGTCGTCGGTGCGGGCAAGGGCGGACGACGTGAATCAGGCGGATCAGGCAGTCACTTCGATGCCGGGCTCGCCGACGGCGAGTTCGCCGATCTCGCAGGCGGCATCGAAGCCATCGCGCCGGAACACCGCGAGCACATCGCCGACCGCCTCGGGCGCGCAGGCCACCAGCAGGCCCCCCGATGTCTGCGGATCGGTCAGCAGCGTGCGCGGGTGCGCGTCGATGCCGGCACCCAGCCGCACTTCGTGCCCATAGCCGTCCCAGTTGCGCTGCGAGGCGCCGGTGGCAAAGCCGCGCGCGATCAATGCGTCGACGCCGGCGATCCGCGGCACCGAAGCTGCCGAAATGCGCGCCGCCAGGCGCGCGCCGCGGCACAGCTCGAGCAGGTGCCCGAGCAGTCCGAAGCCGGTGACGTCGGTCAGCGCGTGCACCGCGTCGAGTTTCGCCAGTGCCGGGCCGGGCGTGTTGAGGCGGGTCGTGCTGGCGAGCATCGCGGCGTAGCCTTCGGCCGACAGTTCGCCCTTCTTCAGCGCCGCCGACAGCACGCCCACGCCGAGCGGCTTGCCGAGCACCAGCCGGTCGCCCGGGCACGCGCCGGTGTTGCGCCTGATCCGGTCAGGATGGCCGAGGCCGAGCACCACCAGCCCGTAGATCGGCTCGACCGAATCGATGGTGTGTCCTCCCGCCACCGGAATGCCCGCTGCGGCGCACACCGACTCGCCGCCTTCGAGGATGCGGCGAATCACGTCGAGCGGCAGCCGGTCGATCGGCATCGCCACGAGCGCGAGCGCCATGATCGGCGTGCCGCCCATTGCGTAGACGTCGGAGATCGCGTTGGTGGCGGCGATGCGCCCGAAATCGAACGGATCGTCGACGATCGGCATGAAGAAATCGGTGGTCGCGATCAGCGCCTGCTCGTCGTTGAGCCGATAGACCGCGGCGTCGTCGGCACTTTCGATGCCCACCAGCAGCTGCGGTGGCACCGGAAGGCGCGCGGCGCCCCGCAGGATTTCGGAGAGCACTCCCGGAGCGATCTTGCAGCCGCAGCCGCCGCCGTGCGAAAACGAGGTCAGTCGCGGCGCCTGCGCGATCTCGGGTGCGTTCATGGCTGGATGTTCCCGGAAGTGGGGGCGGGCGCACCGCCGGCGCGCCCGCGGGCAAGCAGATTATGCGCCAGCGCGAGCACGGCGGCCGCCTCGCGCTGCGGCGTGAAGCGCCACGCGTGCCGCGCGCAGTACGCGCGCAGCAGTTCGAGGAAGCCCGGTTCGTCGCGGCAGCGCCGGATCAGCGTGGCCAGCGCAGCGTCGTCGCCGGTCGGGAACAGGCCCGGGTAGTCGGCGCCGAGCAGCCCGATCGAGCCGCCGATGCGCGAGGCCAGCACCGGCACGCCGGCGGTCACCGCCTCGATCAGCACGTTGGCGCCGCCTTCGATCAGCGACGGCAGCAACAGCAGCCGGCCGCGGCGGATCAGCGCGCGCGTGGCGGCGTGCGCGAGCGGGCCGCGCAGTTCGATGCGCGCATCGACGTGCGCCGCTTCGCGCATCTGTCGCGCGAGCGCTTCGTCGTGCGCCCCGCCGACGTGGATCAACCGCAGGCGCCGCGAGGGCGCGTCGTCGAGCCGCGCCAGCGCGCGCACCGCGGTGAGCGGATCCTTCTCCCCCCGCAGGTGGCCGACCAGCAGCAGGTCGAAGGTTCGCCGTCGCGGCGTGCCCGGCGCGAGCGCCGGTGCCGATTGCTCGATGACCGTTGCGTGCGCGCGCAGCGCGGCAGGCAGTTCGTCCAGGCCTTGCGTCTGCAGCACCACGAGCGGCCGGGCGAGCGCGAGCGAGCGCTGCGCGGCGCGATCGTGGCGGATGTCGCGATACAGATCGGTGCCGGTGAGCACCAGCGCCACCGGACGCCCGCTGGCGGCGAAGGCGGCGATCATCGCTGCCGAGCGCCGCGCGTGCAGCGCGATCATCGCGTCGTCGGGTTCGCCGTTCCAGTCGCGCGCGATGCGCACGCGATGGCGGGTGCGCAGGAACCGTGCCCAGCGGCGCGCGGTCTGCCAGTTCCCGGTGTTGGCGTCGGCCAGCGCCGGCGAGACGATCAGGATCCGGCCGATCGGCGTACTAGACCTCCATGCCGCCGACGACCTGGCTGAATCCGGCGTCGACGTAGGTGATCTCCGCGGTGATGCCGGCGGCGAGATCGGACAGCAGGAACGCGGCGGCGTTGCCGACGTCCTCGATCGTGACGTTGCGTCGCAGCGGCGCGTGACGGCCGACGACGTCGAGAATGCGCGAGAAATCCTTGATGCCGCTGGCCGCCAGCGTGCGGATCGGTCCGGCCGAGATGCCGTTCACGCGAATGCCCTGCGGGCCGAGGTCGCTCGCCAGGTAGCGCACCGCCGCCTCGAGGCTCGCCTTGGCCAGCCCCATCATGTTGTAGTGCGGCAGCACGCGCACCGCGCCGAGGTAGCTCAGCGTGAGCATCGCGCCGGCGCGGCCGCGCATCATCGGCAGCGCCGCCTTTGCCAGCGCCACCAGACTGTACGCGGAGACGTCGTGCGACACCCTGAACGACTCGCGGTCCGCACCGTCCAGGAACGCTCCGGCGATCGCCTCGCGCGGCGCGAATGCGATCGCGTGCACCAGTCCGTCCAGCGCGTCCCAGCGTTCGCGCAGCGCCGCGAACAGCGCGTCGATCTGCGCGTCTTCGGCGACGTCGCAGGGGAACACCAGCGACGAGCCGAACCCGGCGGCCATCTCGGCGACGCGGCCCTGGAAGCGCTCGTTCTGATAGGTGAAGGCGAGTTCGGCGCCCTGGTCTCGGCAGGCCCGCGCGATGCCCCAGGCGATCGAACGGTTCGACAGCAGACCGGTGATCAGGATGCGCTTGCCGGCAAGGAATCCCATTCGGGGTCTCCGCTAGAATCTTCGACGATGACGATTGTCGCACGCGTTGCACTGGCGCTGACGCTGGGCGCCCTGGCCGGCCCGGCGCTGGCCGTCCACGCGCTGGCGTGGGGCGACACCCCGAAGTACCCGCCGGGTTTCGCGCACTTCGACTACGTGAACCCGCAGGCACCCAGGGGCGGCACGCTGAACCTCGCGGGCTACGGGTCGTTCGACAAGCTCAATCCGTTCACGCTGCGCGGCCTGCCGGCCGCGGGGCTCGGAACGCTGATGTTCGAGACGCTCGCCGTGGCGAGCGACGACGAACCGTTCTCGATGTACGGACTGCTCGCCGACGACATCCGTTTCGCCGACGACGGCCTGTCGATCACCTTCCACCTGAACCCGCGCGCGCGGTTCTGGAACGGCGACCCGGTCGCTGCCGAGGACGTGCGCCACTCGTTCGCGGTGCTCACCGGCAGTCAGGCGCATCCGCGCTTCCGGCAGTATTTCGCCGACGTCGCGCGCGTGGTGGTGGTCGATGCGGCGACGGTGCGCTTCGAGTTCGCGCGCCGCAACCACGAGCTGCACATGATCATCGGCATGCAGCTGCCGGTGTTCTCGCGCAAGTGGGGCGCGGGCCAGCCGTTCGACCGCGTGGTCCAGGACGAACCGGTGACCAGCGGCCCGTACCGGATCGAGCACTTCGACTGGGGCAAGACGATCACCTACCGCCGCGATCCCGCCTGGTGGGCGGCTGACCTGAACGTGCGCCGCGGCATGTTCAACTTCGGGCGCGTCGTCTACAAGTACTTCAAGGACGAAACCGCGCGGCTCGAAGGCTTCAAGGCCGGCGAGTTCGACTGGGTGGCCGAGAACTCGGCGAAGAACTGGGCGCGCGGCCACGTCGGCCGCCACTACGACTCGGGCGAGATCGTCAGGCGCGAATTCCGCCATTCGAACTCGGCCGGCATGCAGGGCTTCGTGCTGAACACCCGGCGTTCCGCGTTCGCCGACGTGCGTGTGCGCCACGCGCTCGCGCTCGCGATGGACTTCGAGTGGATGAACCGGCAGGTGTTCTACGGTCAGTACGTGCGCAGCACCAGCTACTTCACCAACAGCGAGATGGAAGCGAAGGGCCTGCCGTCGGCCGACGAACTCGCGCTGCTCGAGCCGCTGCGCGCGCAACTCGACCCGGCGGTGTTCGGCGAGGCAGTGGTGCCGCCCGTCACCGATCCGCCGTCGAGCCTGCGCGGCAACCTGCGGCGCGCACTCGCGCTGCTGGCGCTGGCCGGCTGGAACGTCGACGACGGGGGCGTGCTGCGCAACGCGCAGGGGCAGGCAATGGGCTTCGAGATCCTCAGCTACTCCAAAGGCCTCGAACGCGTCGCGGTGCCGTGGGCGCGCAACCTCGAGAAGCTCGGCATCGCGGCGCGGCTGCGGATCACCGATCCGGCGCTCTACCAGAAACGGATGGACGAATTCGACTTCGACGTCGCGATCCACCTGTACGCGGCCAGCCAGACGCCGGGCAACGAACTGATCGAGCGTTTCACCTCGGCCTCGGCGACCGAAAAGGGCTCGGACAACTTCGCAGGCATCCGCGACCCGGCGGTCGATGCGATCGTGCAGCGGCTGCTGGCGAGCCGCACGCGCGCCGAACTGGTCACCGCGGCGCGCGCGCTCGATCGCGTGCTGCGCGCCGGCTGGTACCTGGTGCCGCACTTCTACGCGCCCACGCACCGCGTGGCCTGGCGCGCGCGGCTGGCGCACCCGGACACGCTGCCGCTCTACTACGCGGCCGAGACCTGGCTGCTGGAAACCTGGTGGGAGAAGCGCTGATGCTGGCCTATGTCGCCAAGCGGCTGCTGCTGATGGTGCCCACGCTGGTCGGCATCCTGCTGGTGTCCTTCGTCGTCATCCAGTTCGTGCCCGGCGGCCCCGTGGAACAGCTGGTGCGCGAGCTGCGCGGCGGCGGTGTGGGCGGCGAGGTCGCCGCCACCGGCGGCGTGTACCGCGGCGCGCAGGGCGTGGAGCCCGAGCGCGTCGCCGAATTCCGCAGGATGTACGGTTTCGACCGGCCGGCGCACGAACGCTTCCTCGAGATGCTGGCGCGCTACGCGGTGTTCGACCTGGGCACCAGCTACCTGCACCACAAGGGCGTCTGGCAGCTGATGGTGGAGAAGCTGCCGGTGTCGATCAGCCTGGGCGTCTGGAGTTTCCTGCTGGTCTACGCGGTGTCGATTCCGCTGGGCATCGCCAAGGCGGTGCGCCACGGCAGCCGCTTCGACCTGTGGACCTCGGTGGCGATCCTGGCCGGCTACGCGATTCCCGGTTTCGTGCTCGGCGTGGCGCTGCTGGTGCTGTTCGGCGGCGGCAGCTTCTGGCAGCTGTTTCCGCTGCGCGGACTGACGTCGGACAATTTCGCCGGCCTGTCGCTCGCGGGCAAGGTGCTCGACTACTTCTGGCACCTGGCGATGCCGCTGGCCTGCCTCACGGTGGGCAGCTTCGCGGTGACCACGATGCTCACGAAGAACACCTTCCTCGAGGAGATCCGCAAGCAGTACGTGCTGACCGCGCGCGCCCGGGGGCTGCCGGAGAGCCGCGTCTTCTACCGGCACGTGTTCCGCAACGCGATGATTCCGCTGGTCACCGCATTCCCGGCGGCCTTCGTCGGCGCGTTCTTCGCCGGCTCGTTGCTGATCGAGACGCTGTTCTCGCTCGATGGACTGGGGCTGCTGTCCTACGAGGCGGTCATCCGGCGCGACTATCCGGTGGTACTCGGCTCGCTGTACGTGTTCTCGCTGCTCGGCCTGCTCACCCGGCTGGTTACCGACCTGGCCTACACCTGGGTCGATCCGCGCGTGAAGTTCGAGGCGGCCGGCTGATGGCGACGCCGCGGCGCTCGCTGTCGCCGGGCCGACGCGCCTGGCTGCGCTTTCGCGCCAACCGGCGCGGCTACTGGAGCCTGTGGGTCTTCGCACTCGTCTTCGGCGTGAGCCTGGTGGCCGAGGTCCTGTCGAACGATCGCCCGATCGTCGCGCACTACCAGGGCGAGCTGTACTGGCCGCTGTGGCGGCAGTATCCGGAGACCACCTTCGGGGGCGACTTCCGCACCGCCACCGACTACCTCGACCCGTTCATTCGCCAGCGCCTGTCGCACGACGGCAACTGGGCGATCTACCCGCCGAATCCATACCGCTTCGACACGATCAATTATTTCGCGCCCAGCCCGAACCCGGCGCCGCCGTCGCCGGCGAACCTGCTCGGCACCGACGACCAGGGACGCGACGTGCTCGCACGGCTGCTCTACGGCTTTCGCCTCTCGGTGCTCTTCGGCATGGCGCTCACCGCCGTCGGCATGCTGTTCGGCATCGCGGCGGGCGCGGTTCAGGGCTATTTCGGCGGTCGCGTCGACCTGACGCTGCAGCGCCTGACCGAGATCTGGGGATCGATCCCCGAGCTGTATCTGCTGCTGATCCTGGCGTCGATCTTCGAGCCGAGCATCTGGATCCTGCTCGCGATCCTGTCGCTGTTCGCGTGGATGGGGCTCTCGGACTACGTGCGCGCCGAGTTCCTGCGCAACCGCCAGCTCGAATACGTCACCGCGGCGCGCGCGCTCGGGCTGTCGAGCCTGCAGGTGATCGGCCGGCACGTGCTGCCGAACTCGCTCACCCCGGTGATCGCGTTCCTGCCGTTCCGGATGAGCGCGGCGATCGTCGCGCTCACCAGCCTCGACTTCCTCGGTCTGGGCGTGCCGCCGTCGACGCCGAGCCTGGGCGAGCTGCTCGCGCAGGGCAAGGCGAACCTCGATGCGTGGTGGATCTCGCTCGGCACCTTCGGCGTGCTGGTGGGCATGCTGATGCTGCTGATCTTCATCGGCGAAGCGCTGCGTGATGCACTCGACACGCGCAGGGGTTGACGGGTGAGCGCGTCCGCAGTCGCCCGATCCGCGCAGGTCGGCACACCGGCCGAGGCTCCGTTGCTGTCGGTCGAGGACCTGGTGGTCGAATTCGCGACCGCCAGCGGTACGGCGCGCGTGGTCGATGGGGCGGGTTTCACGGTCGGGCGCGGCGAGAAGTTCGCGCTGGTCGGGGAGTCGGGCTCGGGCAAGACCGTGACCGCGCTGTCGGTCCTGCGCCTGAACGCCGACGCGCGCTACGCCGGGCGCGTCGCGTTCGATGGCCGCGACCTGCTCGGCGCGAGCGAGCGGCACCTGCGCGGCGTGCGTGGGCGCGAGATCGCGATGATCTTCCAGGAGCCGATGACAGCGCTCAACCCGGTGTACCCGATCGGCCGGCAGATCTGCGAGGCGATCGAGTTGCACGAGGGGCTCGGGCGCCGCCAGGCCGAGCAGCGTGCGCTCGAACTGCTCGAGCGCACGCACCTGCCCGAACCCCGACGACGCCTGGCGAGCTATCCGCACGAGCTCTCCGGCGGCCAGCGCCAGCGCGCGATGATCGCGATGGCGCTCGCCTGCCATCCGAAGCTGCTGATCGCCGACGAGCCAACGACCGCGCTCGACGTGACGATCCAGCGGCAGATCGTTGCGCTGCTCGATGAACTGCAGCGCGACACCGGGATGTCGGTGCTGCTGATCACGCACGACCTGCCGCTGGTGCGCACGTTCGCCGACCGCGTGGCGGTGATGAAGGGTGGTTGCGTGGTCGAAGAGGGCGCCACCGCGCAGGTGTTCGCGCAGCCGCGCCACCCGTACACGCGGATGCTGATCGACAGCCGGCCGCGCCGTGCGGTGTCACCCGTGCCGGCGGGTGCCACACCGCTGCTCGAGGCACGCGGCGTTGGTTGCCGCTTTCGCCTGCGCCACGGCTGGTTCGGCGCGCGCGCGTTCGACGCGGTGCGTGCGGTGGACCTGCGCCTGGCGCGCGGCGAGACGCTGGGCATCGTCGGCGAATCGGGCTCGGGCAAGAGCACGCTCGGCCTGACCTTGCTGCGGCTGGCACAGGGTCAGGCGAGTGGCGAGATCCGCTTCTCGGGCCGGCGCATCGACGCGCTCGGCCAGCGCGCGCTGCGCTCGCTGCGGCGCGACATGCAGGCGGTGTTCCAGGACCCGTTCAATTCGCTGTCCCCACGGCGTACCGTGCTGCAGATCGTCGAGGAAGGGCTCGCGCTGCACCGTCCCGGGCTCGGCGCGGTCGCCCGCCGCGACGCGGTCGTGGCGATGCTCGACGAGGTGGGCCTGGGGGCCGACGCGCTCGGGCGTTATCCGCACGAGTTCTCCGGTGGCCAGCGCCAGCGGATCTCGATCGCGCGCGCGGTGATCCTGCAACCGGCGCTGCTGGTGCTCGACGAGCCGACCTCGGCGCTGGACGTGTCGGTGCAGCGCCAGGTGCTCGAGTTGCTGGCGGCGCTGCAGCGGCGCCATGCCATGGCTTACCTGTTCATCACGCATGACCTGGCGGTGGTGCGCGCGATGGCGCACCGCGTCGTCGTGATGAAGGATGGCAGGATCGTCGAGACCGGCGAAACCGGTGCGCTGTTCGCCGCACCGCGCGAGGCGTATACCCGTGAACTGCTGGCGGCGTCGCTGCCGGGGCTGGAGCCAGGGCGGACGTGAAGCCGCGGTGCCGGGACGCTCAGGTGCGCTTGTGGGGGCGCTTCGCGGATCGTCTGGCCGGGGCGCCCGGATCCGCGTCGTTGCGCCCGGTTGCGCGCACTTTCTTCGCCGTCGTTGCGGGGCGTGTTGCGCCCTGCTTGTGGCTGGCCGCGCGCTTGCCGTGCGCGCCGGCGCTGCGCGTGGGCCTGGCGGCGGCGGGTGCTGCCTCCTCGCGCGGTTCGGGGGCAGCCTGCTCGCGGCGCAACACCGCGTGGACGATGTGCGCTTCGTCGGTTCGGGTGCGCACGACGCGCCGGTCGCCGTCCTCGGTGGTGAGCAGCGTCTGCGCGCTGGCCGGGCGCACGAGCAGGTTCATGCCGGCGTGCACGCCCCTGGACAGCACGTTCCACGCCTTCAGGTTGGCGATCGTCGTGCCGTAGCGCCGCGCGATCGATGCAAGCGTCTCGCGGCGCCTGACGGTATGCCAGGCGGCCGGACGCTCCACCAGTTCGTAGACGCGCGGCCCTTCGAAGCGTTCGACGCGCGATTCGTCTTCCACAGCGCGTTGCGGCGCGAGAATGCGTGTGCCGGGCAGGATGTGCTGGCCCGGACGCAGGTCGTTGGCCTCGCGCAACTCGGCGATCGCGACGCCGCCTCGCTGCGCCAGTGCTTCCAGGGTTTCGCCCGTCTGCAGCGTGTGTGGCTGCCAGGTGGCGAAGGCGCGATTGGCGTTCCCGTGGCGCTCGACGGCTGCCATGAACGCGTCGATCCGGTCGGCGGGCAGCTTGATCTGGTTGTTGCGGCTTGCGGCGATCACCGGTCGGTTGTGCGCCGGATTCAGCGCGACGAATTCATCCACGCTCATCCCGGCGAACTGCGCGGCCAGCTTCAGGTCGATCGGACGGGTTTTCTCGATCGTGACGAAGTACGGCTGGTTGGGCAACTCCGGCAGCACGACGCCCAACTCGTCGGCGCGCAGCAGGATGTTCTTGAGTGCCATCAGCTTCGGCACGTAGTGGCGCGTCTCCGCCGGCATCTTCAGCGACAGGTAGCCGGTGGGCAGGCCGCGCAACTGGTTGTGGCGCACCGCTCGCGCCACGGCGCCTTCGCCCCAGTTGTACGAGGCGAGCGCGAGGAACCAGTCGTTGCCGTGCATCGCATGGATCTTCTGCAGGTAGTCGAGCGCTGCCTCGGTGGACTTCACCACGTCGCGACGGTTGTCGACCCACCAGTCCTGCTGCAGGTTGTAGGCACGCCCGGTCGACGGAATGAACTGCCACAGCCCGGCAGCCTGGGCGTGCGACAGCGCAACCGGGTTCATCGCGCTCTCGACGAATGGCAGCAGTGCCAGTTCGGTGGGCATGCCGCGCCTTTCGATCTCTTCGACGATGTGGAACAGGTAGCGGCTGCCTCGCGAGAACATGCGCTGCAGGTAGTCGGGGCGCTCCAGGTAGAAGCGTTCCTTCCGGGCCACCAGCGCACTGGCGAGTGGCGGCATCGCGAAGCCCGCGCGGATGCGGTCCCAGAGGCTGCCGAATGGTGCAGCCGGCTGTGCAGGCCGCCCGGTGGGCGCCGGCAGCGACGCGAGCACGTCGGTGCGCCCGGCAGCGGGTGCGGCAGGTGCGGTCGATGCAGCCGACGAGGCGGGTGCGGCAGGTGCGGTCGATGCGGCCGACGAGGCGGGTGCGGCAGGCGCAGCCGGCGCAGCGGAGGCGGCGTGACTCGCGACTGGCCGAGCAGCGGCGGCCGGCGCTGCCCGGCCGATCGGCGCCGGCCGCTGCGGTTCGACCGGGGTCAGCGTGGAACAGCCGGCGGCGACGAGCAGGCCGCCCAGCAGTGCGCCAAAACGAAGAAAATGCACCAACGACGACCCCTGGTTCCCTGATTCGACGCGCCGAGCCGAGCGATCCTACGGAAGGGTGCTGCAGCGGTCAAGGAAGCAGATCACGGCTGCGGGACGCGATCCGCTCAGCGAAAACCATCTTTCCACGCGCGCAGTGCGGTGAAGCTGTCGAGCCGCGAGACGGGCGCATGGCCCAGACGGCCGGCGATCGCCGCGAGCACGCCGGCGGCGTCGGCGCGCAGGAACGGATTGGTGGCGAGTTCGATCGCGATCGAACTGGGCACGGTGCGCGCGCCGGCCGTGCGCATCCGGTGCGCCTCGTCCAGGCGCGCGTGCACCGCTTCGCCATCCGGTTCGGCAGCGGCCGCGAAACGCAGGTTCGACAGCGTGTATTCGTGCGCGCAATACACCAGTGTCTCGGGGTCGAGGGCGGCGAGTCGGTCGAGCGAATCGAGCATCTGCGCCGGCGTGCCTTCGAACAGTCGCCCGCACCCGGCGGCGAACAGCGTGTCGCCGCAAAACAGCAGCGGCCGCGGGTCGCCGCCGAACGGCCTGGCGACATAGGCGATGTGCCCGCGGGTGTGGCCCGGCACGTCGAGCACGCGCAGCGTCGCGCCTGTGTCCGCGATGGTGATCGTGTCGCCGCCGGAGAGCCGGTGGTCGACGCCGGCGATCGACTCGCCGGCCGGGCCATGGACCACGGGTCGCCAGTGCTCGACGAGTTCGCGCACGCCGCCCACGTGATCCGGATGGTGATGTGTCAGTAAAATGGCCGCGAGGCGCAGCGCGCGCGCCGCCAGCCACCGCTGCACGGGCGCCGCGTCGCCCGGATCGACAACCACGGCGCTGTCGCTGCCGGGCGTGTGCAACGACCAGATGTAGTTGTCCTCGAACGCGTCGATCGCCTCGACGCACGGATGTGGTTGCGGCGCGTAGCGCCAGGCGGATTCGGGCTGCATGGCATGAAGATGGGTGACGCTGCAATTATACGAAGCACCGAGGACGTGCGCGCCGGGCGCGTCGCCTGGCGCGAATGGCTCGGTTCGCCGCCAGGGCGCTATGTGCTCGACTGGCAACAGCAGCAGTTCGACCTCGTGCTGGCCGACGTATTCGGTTTTCATGCCCTGCAGTGCGGACTGCCGCAGCTCGATGCGCTGCGCGACAACCGCATGCCGCACCGCATCCGCGCCTGCGAGCCCTGCGACCTGCCGCTGCAGGGTGGCGCGAGCGTGGTGGTCGGGCAGTTCGAGGAGCTGCCATTTGCTTCACAGTCCATCGACCTGGTGGTGCTGCCTCACGTGCTGGAGTTTGCCTGCGACCCACACCAGGTGCTGCGCGAAGTCGATCGCGTGCTGCGCCCGGAGGGCCGGGTGATGGTCTCGGGATTCAACCCGGTGAGCCTGTGGGGTGCGCGCCAGTGGCTGACACGCGGCGTCTCGCGCCGGCCGTTCCTGCCTCGCGAAGGTCACTTCATCGGGCTGCCGCGCCTGCGCGACTGGCTCGAGTTGCTGGGCTTCGAGTTCGATCGTGGGCGCTATGGCTGCTACCGCCCGCCATGCCGCACGCAGCAGTGGCTCGATCGCACGGATTTCATGGAGTCGGCGGGTGACCGCTGGTGGCCGATCTGCGGCGCGTTGTACATCGTGTCGGGCATCAAGCGGGTGCGCGGCATGCGGCTGATCGGGCCGGCCTGGCGCCCGGCGCATGCGCCGCGTGCGCCTGCAGCGGCGGTGTCGCCGCGCTGCGAGTCCGGCCGCGAGGCCTGAACAGGTCCGGTGCGGGGATGGTCGCAGTGTGAACAGATCCTATTTCGCGTACATGTAGGCGCGTGACATCGGCAGCGGGCTTTCGGCGCCGCCGGCGCCGCTGCGCGGCCGGATCGCCTGCAACTGGTAGACGTTGACCCAGCCGTGGGCGAATGCGTGCGCGCATCCGGCCAGGTAGACGCGCCAGATGCGCGCGCGCTTCTCGCCGGCCATCGCGGTGAGCCGCTCGACCTGGCGCTCGAAGCTGCCGGACCAGAGATCGAGCGTCTTCGCATAGTGGCGCCGCAGCGATTCGGCGTCGGTGAGCTCGAGCCCGGCCTCGGACAGCTCGCGAATCGCCAGCGAGACGTGGGGCAGCTCGCCATCGGGGAACACGAAGCGGTCGATGAACTCGCCTGCGCCGAGCGCGACCGAGCGGTTGTCGGCGTCAGCCGACGTGATGCCGTGGTTCAGCGCGACGCCGCCCGGTTCGAGCAACCGGTGGACGGTGTCGAAGTAGCCGCGCAGATTCTTCAGTCCCACGTGCTCGAACATGCCGATCGACGAGATGCGGTCGAACCTGGCGTCATCGGGCACGTCGCGGTAGTCCTGCAGACGGATCTCGACCCGGTCTTCGAGCCCCGCCTCGCGGACGCGCTCGCGCGCCAGTTCGAACTGGTTGGTCGACAGCGTGATGCCCACCGCCTTCACGCCGTAGCGGCTGGCCGCGTGGATGACCATCGCGCCCCAGCCGCAGCCGATGTCGAGCAGGGTCTGGCCCGGCGCGAGCATCAGCTTTCGGCAGATGTGATCGAGCTTTTGTACCTGTGCGGTGGCGAGGTCTTCGTCGCCGGTGCCGAAGTACGCGCAGGAATAGACCATGCGCGGGTCGAGCCAGGCCGAATAGAATTCGTTGGAGACGTCGTAGTGGTACTCGATCGCCCTGCGGTCGCTCTTGCGCGTGTGTCGCGCAAGCCAGGACGGAAGCCTGCCGCGGCCATGGTCCTCGTCGCCGGTGCGTGAGAGGCGCTCGGCGACGGACACGATGTCGCGGATGTCGCCGTCGACGTCGATGTGCCCTTCGACGAAGGCTTCGCCGAGCGTCGACATCGAGGGTCTCAGGAAATAGCGGGCCGAAGCAGCGTCCTTCAGTCGCAGGTCGACCCGCGGCTCGTCGCCGAGTGCGACCGTCGAGCCGTCCCACAGCGTGACCCGCAGCGGCATGGACTGGCGGCTGCGCAGTGCTTCGAGGTATTTCAGGACCTGTTTCTCGATCATCGGAATGCCCCCCGTGTTTCCAGAGACAGTCGCCATTAAAATGCCTGCGCTGCCGGGCTGCAACCCGTGGCCGGCCGCGAACGGATCCCGGCATGGTGGAAGTGGTCGACATCTATACCGACGGCGCGTGCAAGGGCAATCCCGGCCCCGGCGGCTGGGGCGCCCTGCTTTGCTGGCGCGGGCACGAGCGCGAGCTGTTCGGTGGCGAGGTGGCGACGACCAACAACCGGATGGAACTGCTGGCGGTGATTCGCGGGCTCTCGGCGCTGCGGCGCAACGCACGCGCGGTGGTGCACACCGACTCGCAGTACGTGCACAAGGGAATCACCGAGTGGCTGCCGGCCTGGAAGGCGCGAGGCTGGAAAACCGCCGATCGCAGGCCGGTGAAGAACGTCGATCTCTGGTGCGAACTCGACGCGCTGGTCGCCCGCCATTCGGTGGAGTGGCGCTGGGTGAGGGGGCATTCCGGCCATCCCGGCAACGAGCGTGCCGACGCGCTGGCCAACCGCGGCGTGCCTTCCTGAGGGCGCCGACGACGGGGCCCCGCGCGCTATGTTAGTGTCGCGCAGCCCGGTTGGATGACCTCGATGAACAAGCCTGCGCTCTACCTGATCACGATCGTCGCCGCCGCGGGACTCGGCTGGTGGGCATGGTCGCTCGACCGCGGGCGGCAGGCAGCCATCGAGATTCCCGCGGCGGCTTCGGCCAATACCCGGTCCTCGGGTTCGACGTCCGGCGTGCACGACGGCCCGGCGCGTACGCCGGCGCCCGCGGGGTCCGGCGCGCCGGCGGCGCGCGGGCCGGTCAATGTCGAGGCCGCTCGCGCCGAACTTGTTTCACTGAGCGAGACGGCGTTCACCGTGGGCACCTTGCGCGCCAACGAGTCGGTGGTGGTCAAGCCGGAAATTGCCGGCCGCGTCGACCGCATCGCTTTCGACGGCGGGAGTCTGGTGCGCAAGGGTGCGCTGCTGGTGGCGCTGGACGCCACGGTGGCCGCCGCCGAAGCCGAGCAGATCCGGGCGGAACTCGCGCTCGCACGCTCGAATTACCAGCGTACCGCCGACCTGGCGGGCCAGAAGTTCGTGAGCGAGAGCGCGCGCGACCAGGCGGCGTCGAACCTGAAGGTGGTGGAGGCGAAATTGAAGCTGGCCGAGGCGAAGCTGGCCAAGACGCAGATCCGGGCACCGTTCAGCGGGCGGCTCGGGCTGCGCAACTTCAGCGTCGGCGACTTCATCCGCGAGGGTGCCGAACTGGTCGTACTCGAAGACGTCTCGCAGATGAAGGTCGACCTGCGCCTGCCCGAGCGCTACCTCGGCCAGTTGCGGCGCGGGCAGGCGCTCGAGCTCGAATTCGACGCGTATCCCGGGCGCCGGTTCGGCGCGGTGCTCGAGGCGATCGACGTGCAGGTCGACGCGAACGGCCGCTCGGTGGTGGTACGCGGACGCATGTCCAATCCCGACGGCCTGTTGCGTGCCGGGATGTTCGCGAAGGCGTCGCTGACGCTGGCGCAGCGCGCCAATGCGGTGGTGGTGCCCGAGGAGGCGCTCGTGCCCGCAGGCGAGTTGCAGTTCGTCTACCGGATCGAGGACGGCAAGGCGATGCGCGTGCGCGTGCGCATCGGGCTGCGCCGCGACGGCAAGGTCGAGATCGTGGAAGGCCTGCGCGGCGGCGACCAGGTGGTCACTGCCGGCCAGCCCAGGCTCACGCGCGACGCGACCGAAGTGCAGGTTCTCGGGGCCGTCCGCCAGGGGGGCTGAGATGCGGCTCCCGGAAACCTGCATCCGCAGGCCGGTGTTCGCGACGGTGCTGTCGCTGATCATCGTGCTGGTAGGCCTGGTGTCGTACTCCAGGCTGCAGGTGCGCGAGTACCCGAAGATCGACGAGCCGACGGTGACCGTCTCCACCCGGTACCTCGGTGCGTCACCCGACATCATCGAGACGCAGGTCACCAGGCCGCTCGAGGATTCGATCGCCGGCATCGAGGGGGTGGACGTGCTTACCTCGATCTCGCGCTCCGAGTCGAGCCAGATCACGGTGCGCTTCCGGCTCGACCGCGATCCCGACGGGGCGGCTGCCGACGTGCGCGACCGCGTCGCGCGGGTGCGCTCGAAGTTGCCCGATTCGATCGACGAGCCGGTGATCGCCAAGGTCGAGGCCGATGCCAACCCGATCATCTGGCTGGCGTTCTCCAGCGACGCACTGTCGCCGCTCGAGGTCTCCGACATCGCCAACCGCGTGGTCAAGCCGCGCCTGCAGACGTTGCCCGGCGCGGCCGACGTGCGGGTGTTCGGCGAACGCAAGTTCTCGATGCGCATCTGGCTCGACCCCGACCGCCTGGCCGGCTTCAGCCTGACGCCCGGTGACGTCGAGGATGCACTGCGCCGGCAGAACATCGAGCTGCCGTCGGGGCGCATCGAGAGCAGCCAGCGCGAGTTCACCGTGGTCTCGCAGAGCGACCTGCAGCGCGTGCGCGAATTCGAGGACGTGGTGGTGCGCACGGTCAACGTCTATCCGGTGCGCATCCGCGACGTCGGGCGGGTGGCGATCGCGCCGCTCGACGAGCGCAGCATCGTACGCTTCAACGGCCGGCCGGCGATCTCGCTCGGGCTGATCAAGCAGTCGACCGCGAATCCGCTCACGCTGGCGCAGGCGCTGAAGGCCGAATTGCCACGGCTGCGCGAGGAGCTTCCGCCGGGCGTGAGCGTCGAGATCGCCAACGACTCCACGCTGTTCATCGAGCGTTCGATCCAGTCGGTCTACAGGACCATCGGCGAGGCGGTGGTGCTGGTCGCGCTGGTCATTTTCCTGTTCCTGGGCACCGTGCGCGCGAGCGTCATTCCGCTGGTCACGATCCCGGTGTGCCTGGTGGGCGCTTCGGCACTGATGCTGGTGGCGGGTTTCTCGGTGAATTCGCTGACGCTGCTCGCGCTGGTGCTGGCGATCGGGCTGGTGGTCGACGACTCGATCGTGGTGCTGGAGAACATCTACCGGCACGTCGAGGACGGCATGGCGCCGCTCCAGGCGGCGCTGCGCGGGGCAAAGGAGGTCGGCTTCGCCGTCGTCGCGATGACGCTCACGCTCGCGGCGGTGTACGCGCCGGTGGCGTTCACCAGCGGGCGCACCGGGCGGCTGTTCGTCGAGTTCGCGCTCACGCTTGCCGGCGCGGTGCTGGTCTCCGGCTTCGTTGCGCTGACGCTGTCGCCGATGCTGTGCTCGCGGCTGCTGCGCCACGAAGCCCGGCCCGGGCGGCTGGTGCGGGTGATCGACCGGGTCGTCGGAGCGCTCTCGCGCGGCTACACGCGCGTGCTGCGCGCGAGCCTGCGCGTGCGCTGGCTGGTGGTGCTGGTGGGCCTGGCCGTCGCGGCGACGAGCGTGCTGCTCTTCATGGGCATGAAGCGCGAGCTCTCGCCGGTGGAAGACCGCGCGACGATCGTCGCGCTCTTCAACGGCCCGGACGGCGCCTCGATCGACTACACCTACCGCTACGCGCAGGAAGTCGAGCGGATCGCCGCGTCCGCGCCCGAGGCCGACCGCATCTTCGTGGTCACCGGCAGTCCCACGGTGACGCAGGGCATCGGCTTCTTCCGGCTGGTCGATTGGGCCGAGCGCGAGCGCAAGGTGCCGCAGATCGTCGCCGATCTCCAGCCGAAGCTGCTCGGCATTCCGGGCGTCCAGGCGTTCGCGGTGGCGCCGGCTTCGCTCGGGCAGTCGCCACGCGAGCGCCCGGTCAATTTCGTGGTGCTCAGCTCCGATTCCCACGAGGAGATCCAGAAGACCCTCGCGCCGATGATCGAGCAGTTGCAGGCCGATGCGCGCTTCCAGGGCGTGGACACCGACCTGCGGCTGAACAAGCCCGAGCTGAAACTGCTCATCGATCGCGACCGTGCCGCCGATGCCGGCGTGGCGGTCGACGCGATCGGGCGCGCGCTGGAGACTGCGCTGGGGGGGCGCCAGGTCACGCGCTTCAAGCGTGACGGCGAGCAGTACGACGTGATCGTGCAGTTCGGCGCCAGCAACCGCAGTACGCCGCAGGACATCTCGAAGATCTTCGTGCGCGGACGCAACGACACGATGGTTCCGCTGTCGGCGCTGGTGCGCATCGACGAGGGCGTCACGGCGCGCGAGCTCAACCACTTCGGCCAGCGCCGTGCCGTCACGATCACCGCGAACCTCGCGCCGGGGACGTCACTGGGCGAGGCAGTGCAGACGCTCGAGAGCCTGGCGCGCACCCACCTGGCGCCTGGCTACGCATTCGACTACAACGGCCAGACGCGCGAATTCAAGCAGTCTGCGGCGACGCTGCTGGTCACCTTCGGCCTGGCGTTGTGCTTCATTTACCTGGTGCTCGCTGCGCAGTTCGAGAGTTTCGTCGATCCGCTGATCATCATCCTCATGGTGCCGCTGTCGATGACCGGCGCGCTGGCGCTGCTCGGCTGGACCGGCGGCACGCTCAACGTTTACAGCCAGATCGGCCTGATCACGCTGGTCGGCCTGATCACGAAGCACGGCATCCTGATCGTCGAGTTCGCCAACCAGCTGCGCGACCAGGGCAAGGCCCTGGTGCCGGCGACGATCGAGGCCGCCAGCCTGCGGCTGCGGCCGATCCTGATGACCACCGGCGCGATGGTGCTGGGCGCGGTGCCGCTGGCGTTCGCCACCGGGGCCGGTGCCGAGAGCCGGATGCAGATCGGCATGGTCATCGTCGGCGGCATGAGCTTCGGTACGCTGCTCACGCTGTTCGTGCTCCCCACCGTGTATACGGCGCTGACCCGGCCGCGGCACCTGGTTCGCGAGCCCGACCCGGGGGTTGCGGGCCAGGCTGCGCAAACTGCGGATGCGATCGGCGACGCGCGCCACGACGCGCCGGCCGGACAGGCGATGCGATGACTCTGCGGCAGGTCGTGCTCGACACCGAAACCACTGGCCTGTCGGCCGAAGACGGTCATCGCATCGTCGAGATCGGCTGCATCGAGATCGTCGATCGCCGGCTCACCGGCCGCTCGCTGCATCTGTACCTGAATCCGGAGCGCGAGATCGACGCCGGGGCACTGGCAGTCCACGGTCTGACGCTCGAGCGCCTGCAGTCCGAACCGTGCTTCGGCGACGTCGCCGATCGGGTGCTGGACTTCCTCGCCGACGCCGAAGTGCTGATTCACAACGCCCCGTTCGACCTCGGTTTTCTCGACGCCGAACTGGGCCGCCTGCGCAGACCCCCGTTCGGCAGCTCGGTGGCCGGCGTGGTCGATACGCTCGCGATGGCGCGCGAACTGCATCCGGGAAAGCGCAATTCGCTCGATGCGCTGTGCGAGCGCTACGCGATCTCGAACGCGCATCGCAAGCTCCACGGTGCCCTGCTCGACGCCGAATTGCTCGCCGACGTCTATCTGGCGATGACGCGCGGACAGGACAGCCTGGAAATGGCGATCGGTGGCGACATCACCGCCGTCGATGCGCTGTCGGGCGTGTCATGGCCGCCGTCCGGCCTGCGCGTGCTGGCGGCGCAGCCCGCGGAGCTCGTCGAGCACCAGGCCACCCTGGAGGCGATCAGCCGCGAGGCGAAGGGGCTGGCGCTGTGGGCGCGGCTGGAGCCCGCAGCGACCGAGGCGGGCGGCGGCAGCGGGCATTTCGACTAAACTTCGTGCTCGACCGCGAAGGACAGCATGAAAGAACATCGCCACGCTCGTGCGCGCGAGCGCAAGAGCCACCTCGCGCCGGATGCCGAAAAACTGGTCTCGTCGGCGCTCGGCCTGGCCAACTCCGGAAGCAGGCTGGAAGACCGCTTCTGGGAGGCGCAACTGTCGGCACGAGTCGACCGGCTGCTCGACAGCGGCCACGTCCAGTCGGTCTACGACGCGCTCGATCGACTCAACCAGACCGATGGCGAGGCCTACGGTGCGCTGATCGAAGCCGTCGAGGAGTCGGCCGAAGCCGTCACGATCGAGGTCGATGACCAGCGCTGGGACGCACTGCTGGTGGCCGCGCCTCTGGTGGTCTGGACGCGCTTTCGCATCCCGGCCGGCCCGGTTCCGGCCGATCTCGCGCAGACGCTGTCGGCGCACTGGCAGGCGCACACGCTGTCCGGCGCGAGCCGTTTCCGGCTGGTCCCGTATCTCTACAGCATCGACCAGTTGCCGCGCGACTTCGGGGAACTGCGCCGGCTCACCCGGCGCCTGGCGCAGGCTGCGGTCTCGGGACAGGGACCACGGCTCGAACTGAAGGCGCTGCCCGAGACCGCCGACATGCTTGCCGACACCCGCTTCCTGCTCGGCGTGGTCACCGCGCCGGCGGGCCGGCCGTTGTTTCGCTGGCAGGAGCCCGATTCGAGCGAGCACGCCAGCCGTGTCGCGTGCCTCGAGCAGTGGATCGCGCAGGCGCGGCCCAACATCGAGCCACTGCTGCAGGGCTGCGGCTTCGAGTGCCTGCTGCCCGATGCCTATCACATCAACTTGCGCGAGTCCGACCGGCGCGTGCGGCCCTATTCGATCCGCGCCGCGGTGCATTTCCTCACGCACGCGCTCGACATCGAGGCCGAGGAGATCAAGGCGACGATCGCCGCCTTCGGTCACGAGCGGCCCGACGAATACCGCATCGGCATGAGCATCCGCGACAGCGACGACGTCGCACAGGGTGTCGTCTGGCCGTTGCTGGGCGCCGAGAGCGAACAGGACGAGCCTTCGCCGATCGAGCAGCTCCGCGAGGTGCTGCGCGAAGTCGGCGTGGGCGAAGTGCGGGTGTGGCCGGAACTGAACGAGCCCGAATTCTGCGAAGACTGCGGGATGCCCCTGTACCCGAACGGCAAGGGCGAGATCGTGCACGCCGAGATGCCCGGCGACGTCGAGCCCGAGTCGACCCACTTCCACTGAGCACGCCCCGGGCCCATCCGATGGCCGATTCCTGCGCGCGACGGCCACGGGCACGCAGCGCGCGCGGGTGCGCTCTCAGCGTGCGCCCAGCCGGGTACGTGCCTGTGCGATGCGCTGGTCGAGGTAGGCCCCGTAGAACTCGGGGGACGAATAGCCGACGAGCCGCTCGGCGATCTCCTTGCCGTCCGGTCCGAGGAACGCGACTGTCGGCGCAACACGGACGTCGAGCGAGGCGGCGAGGGCAGCGGCGCTGCGCGGCAGGACCGCACCGGAGGCATCGGCCGCACCGGACGCCGGCTGTGCGGCGCCGGGCGCGTGCGCCGGCGTGCCGGCGAATGGCGTGCGGTCGGTCAGGTCGTACTCGACCACTCTCAGGCGTTGCGCGGCCTGCTCGCGGGCAAGATGGCGCAACTGCTCGCGGCGGATCGCTTCGCAATACGGGCAACCGGGCAACGAGAACAGCGCCACGATCACGCTGCCGTCGCGCGCGGCGTCGCGCAGCAGCGTGGCGTGCGCAGCGGGGCGCTCGAGGCCGTGAGGGCCGTGCGCCGAAGCGGTCTGTGCGTCCGCAGGCAGCACAACGGCGGCAAGCAGGCCGGCGACAGCCAGGTGCAGCGCGCGCATGGTTCGACCACCTCTTCCCGAAGTCCGACAGCCTCCTGAACGGTACCACCGTTCGCGCTGCCGCACCGACCCGGCGGCCCGGTGTGGGTTATCCCTACCCGAATTGGGGATGGCGCTGCAGGTCGGATTTGCTATCGTCCACCGACCGGATTTTGCGCCCGCAGGGCGGGGAATCGCACACGAAGGAGAGTCGAGCATGAATTCCTCACGACGTACCACGCTGCAGGTTGCCGGCAGCGCGGGCCTGTACGGCGCACTGGTCTCGATCGGCCTGCTGCGGCCCGGCAGCGCGGCCGCGCAGGCGCTCGACCAGGCTGCATTCAAGACAGCCGGCGTGGCTGCGACGCTCGAGGCGCTGGGCGCCAAAGGTGCGGCGGAGTCCAGGGACGTGGTGATCGTCGCGCCCGACATCGCCGAGAACGGCGCAGTCGTGCCGGTGGCTGTCAAGAGCGGTCTGCCGAAGACGCAGATGATCGCGTTGCTGGTCGAGAAGAACCCGAACGCGCTGGCCGGCGCCTACGAGTTCCTCGAAGGAGCTGACCCCGAAGTCAGCATGCGCATCAAGATGGGCCAGACCTCGGACGTCGTTGCGCTGGTGAAGGCCGACGGCAGGTTCTACGTGGCCAGGAAAGAGGTCAAGGTCACGCTGGGCGGCTGCGGCGGCTGACCCCTGCAACGACTGGAGACGATCGATGGCAGACCCGATGAAGATTCGCGCCGCCGTCAAGGACGGCGGGGCCGACGTGCGCGTGTTGATGGCGCACGAGATGGAGACCGGACAGCGCAAGGATTCCTCCGGCAAGGTGATCCCCGCCTGGCACATCACCGAAGTGACCGCCACGCTGAACGGCAAGCCGGTGCTCAAGGTGCACTGGGGTCCGGCGATCTCGAAGAACCCGTACCTGCAGTTTCGCGTGAAGGGTGCGAAAGCGGGGGACAAGATCGGCGTGAGCTGGGTGGACAACAAGGGCGACAAGCGCACCGACGAGGCGACAGTCGCCGGCTGAATCGCGGGCCGCGGCATCCCGAAGGACGAGGTCCTCATGGAAGCGAAGATCGTCCCTTCGGGGGTCGCCGGGATTGCGAAGTTGCAGGCCGAGAAGCACTTCGCCTGCCTGAGGCCGTGACGCGGATGGGGCGCCGCTGCGCAATGCGCCGCGGCACTCCCGTTGACGCGGGCAGGTCCCGAAAAAACCGGAAATACGGAGACAGAAGATGATGAAGCAGTGGCGAAGACCGACGCCTTGCAGGACGATTGCCGGTGCCATCCTCGCGGGTTCGCTGGCGCTGGCTGCCGGTACGGCGCTCGCGCAGGAGCGCGACATCACTGCGGAACAGTTCGAGAAGTTCCGCATGATGATGGAGGAAGCCAATACGGCTGAGCTGTTCGAAGCCAGGGGCGAGGATCTGTGGAAGGCCCGGCGCGGCCCGAAGAACGCCTCGCTGGAACAGTGCGATCTCGGCCTGGGGCCGGGTGTCCTGAAGGGCGCCTACGTGCAGTCGCCGCGCTACTACCCCGACGTCGGCAAGGTGATGGACATCGAGCGCCGCATCGCCCACTGCATGGTCACGCTGCAGGGCTTCAAGCCCGAAGACCTGTCGAAGCAGCCGTTCAGCAACGCGAAGAGCACGCCCGAGCTGGTGTCGCTCACGACCTACGTCGCCGGGCACTCGCGCGGCATGAAGATCGCGGTGCCGCAGTCGCACCCCGAGGAACGCGAGACCTACAAGCTCGGCGAGGCGGTCTTCTATCATCGTGCCGGCCCCTGGGATCTGTCCTGCGCGAGCTGCCACGGCGAGGACGGCAAGCGCATCCGCACCCAGAACCTGCCCAACTTCACCAGACCCGGAAACGCCGACCGTGGCTTCATCGGCTGGCCCGGATACCGGATGACCGGCGGGTTGATGCACACGTTGCAGTGGCGCATGAACGACTGCTTCCGGCAGCAGCGGTTCCCCGAGCCCGGCTACCTGTCCGACACCGTGACCGCGCTGCTCGCCTACATGGGCGTGAACGCAAACGGATCGACGTACAGGGGACCGGGGATCAAGCGCTGAGCGTGCTGCGACGAGGAGACAGACGATGAGACGTGCATACCTGTGGTCGGGCGTCCTTGCCGCGGTGGTTGCCGGCGGCTGTGCAACCACCGTGGACCGCGCCGTCTACGACGCGAAGGCGACCGCGACGATCGAGCGCGATTTTCATGCGCGCGGCATCGCCACGATGGACCGACTGAAGCAGGACGAACTGCAGCTCGCCTGCACGAAGTACCGGGATCATCTGCCGGCGGAGATCGGCAGGCGCATCGAGGGCCAGCAACTGGCTGCGATCAGGCTGCCGGCCGATGGCAGGCTCTCGGGCGACTGGAAGCGGGGCGCCGCGCTCGCCGAGAACGGCCGTGGCATGACCTGGAGCGACAAGGCGGGCGAACCGAGCGGCGGCAGCTGCTACAACTGCCATGAACTCGCGCCGCAGCAGACCTCGTTCGGCACCCTGGGGCCGAGCCTGCGTCACTTCGGCAAACTGCGTGGCTACACGGCCGAGGTGCAGAAGTACGCCTACGAGCGCATCTACAACTCCAAGGCGTTTACGCCGTGCTCGGCGATGCCGCGTTTCGGCACGTCGGGCACGCTCACCGAGGCGCAGATCAAGGATCTGGTGGCCTATCTGATGGATCCCGAGTCGCCGGTCAACAAGTGACGGGTGTGCCGGTGGTGCCCGTGGTGTCGCCCGTGGGCGGCCTTCGATGATGGATCGCAGGGAGTTCCTGCAGGTTCTGGCGACCGCTTCGGCGGCGGGGCTGTCGCTGCAGGGCTGCGCATCGACGGGTGGCGCAGTGGCGGGTCGCAGCGCCGAGGCGATGTACGACATCCCGCGCTTCGGCAACGTCAGCCTGCTGCACTTCACCGACTGTCACGCGCAACTGCTGCCGGTGCACTACCGGGAGCCGAGCGTCAATCTCGGCGTCGCCGGAGCCATGGGCCGGCCGCCCCACCTGGTGGGTGAGCACCTGTTGAAGGCGTTCGGCGTGCGGCCCGGAACGCCCGAAGCGCATGCCTTCACCTTCCTCGACTTCGAGGCGGCCGCGCGCACCTACGGCAAGGTCGGCGGCTTCGCGCATCTGGCGACCCTCGTCAGGCGGATGAAGGCCTCGCGCCCTGGCGCGCTGCTGCTCGACGGCGGCGACACCTGGCAGGGTTCGGCCACCGCGCTGTGGTCGAAGGGCCAGGACATGATCGACGCGTGCAAGCTGCTCGGCGTCGACGTCATGACCGGTCACTGGGAATTCACGCTGGGCGCGGCGCGCGTCGAGGAAGTGGTCGCGAAGGACTTCGCGGGCCGCGTCGACTTCGTCGCGCAGAACGTGCGTACCACCGACTTCGAAGACCCGGTGTTCGCCTCGCACGCGATGCGCGAAGTGAACGGCGTGCCGGTGGCGATCATCGGCCAGGCGTTCCCGTACACGCCGATCGCCAATCCGCGCCACCTGATTCCCGACTGGAGTTTCGGCATCCAGGACGAGCGTTTGCAGAAGATCGTCGACGAAGTGCGCGGCAAGGGCGCGCAGGTGGTGGTGCTGCTGTCGCACAATGGCATGGACGTCGACCTGAAGCTTGCCACGCGGGTCACCGGGATCGACGCGATCCTCGGCGGGCACACGCACGACGGCGTGCCGCAGCCGGTGGCGATGCGCAACGCGAAGGGCGTCACGCAGGTGACCAACGCGGGCTCGAATGGCAAGTTCCTCGGCGTACTCGACTTCGACGTGCGCGGCGGCAAGGTGGCCGATTTCCGCTATCGACTGCTGCCGGTGTTCGCGAACCTGCTGCCGGCCGATCCGGCGATGCAGGCGCTGATCGACCGGGTGCGCGCGCCGTATCGCGCGCGGCTCGAGGAACCGCTGGCGGTCACCGAGGCGCTGCTGTACCGGCGCGGCAACTTCAACGGCAGCTTCGACCAGTTGATTCTCGATGCGCTGATGGAGGTCAAGGGTGCGCAGATCGCGTTCTCGCCGGGCTTTCGCTGGGGCACCTCGCTGCTGCCAGGGCAGGCGATCACGCGCGAGCACCTGATGGACCAGACCGCGATCACCTACCCGTTCACCACGGTGAACGACTTCTCCGGCGAGATGATCCGGACGATCCTGGAAGACGTGGCCGACAACCTGTTCAACCCGGACCCCTACTACCAGCAGGGCGGCGACATGGTGCGCGTGGGCGGACTCACGTATGCCTGCGACCCGAATGCGCCGATGGGCCGTCGCATTTCCGATCTGCGACTCGACGGCAGACCGATCGACGCGAAGCGCAGCTATCGGGTCGCCGGCTGGGCGCCGGTGGCCGCAGACGCCAGCGGCGAACCCGTCTGGGAGGTGGTCGAGCGCTGGCTGAAAGCCCGGCGCAGCGTGGCGCCGCGCACGCTGAATCTTCCACGTTTGATCGGAATGAAAGACAACCCGGGCATCGCCTGAGACAATCGCCGCTACCCCACGCGGGGTCGGGAGCGACATGCCGGAATCGATCGAGCCGCAAACCCTTCGGGGCCGGCGCCGCCTGTTGCGCGGCGCGGCGGGCCTGGCGCTGGCGAGCGCGGGGTGCCCGGTGTTCGCGCAGGCCGGTGCCGCCCGCACCGAGCCGCCGGCGATCGGCACCCGGGTCGAATTGCCGGCCACCCGGCTGCTCGACGGTCGTGAACTGCCGTCCGCCTACTGGCGCGACAAGGTGCTGGTGATCGAACTGTGGGCCAGCTGGTGCCCGTTCTGCAAGCGGCAGAATCCGTACCTCGACCAGTTGCATCGGGCGCATGCGGGTTCGGGGCTCGAGGTGCTGGCGCTGTCGATCGATCGCCGGCCCGAAGACGCGCAGCAGTACATGCGCGAGCACGGCTATGCGTTCCACGCCGCGATGTTCGAGCCGCGCTGGCAGGCGGCCATCGGGCGCCCGAAGGGCCTGCCGATCGTCTGGGTCATCGGGCGCGACGGCAGGCTCAGGCAGATCGAGATCGGCGAGATGTTTCCCGAGGACGTCGAAGAGCTTGCACGCTGGAGGACATCATGAAGCTCCCTGGTTTCCGCTGTATCGCGATCGGCACGCTGCTGGCGCTGGGCGCGCCGGCCGCGACGGCCCAGGCCACGTTCACCACGCGCAGCCTCACGGTGGAGACGGCGCTGAAGGCCGCGCAGGCGGCGCTCGAGATCTGCCGCAAGGGCGGCTATCAGGTCAGCGTGGCGGTGAGCGATCGCAGCGGGGTACTGCAGGTGTATTTGCGCGATCGCTTTGCCGGCGCGCACACGGTCGATGCGGCGGCCAGCAAGGCGTGGAGCGCGGCGTCGTTTCGCATCTCCACCGCGGAGCTGGCCGCCGAGACGCAGGCAGGCAAGCTGATGAGTGCGATTCGCGACCTTCCGCGCGTGGCTGCGTTGGGTGGCGGCCTGCCGATCGAAGCCGCAGGTTCGACCGTCGCCGGCATCGGCGTCTCGGGCGCCCCCGGTGGCACCGCCGACGAGACCTGCGCGCGTGCGGGCATCGAGGCGATCCGCGCCGACATCGAACTTCCATGATGCTCGCGCGCCCGCCGCGACGCGCGGCCGACGCCGACGACTGCGGCTGCGACCGGCATCCGCGGCTGCGACGGGTGCTGTGGCTGCTGTGGCTCGCAGTCGCGCTCGGCCTGGCGATCTTCACCGGCCACGGTCTGGGGTGACCGCCCGCAGGCGGGGTTGCCTGCACTGTTGACCGACAATGTCGGCCATGCCGACCGTTCGCATTCACACCGGATTGTGCCGCCGCGGTGGCGCGTGCATTGCCGCGCTGGTGCTGCCGGCTGGCGTGCACGCGCAGACGCCCGAGGAGCGTTGCCTGCTCGAGGCACTGCGTCAGGCGGCACCGCAGACCACGGTCGAGGCGCTTCGCGCCGGCTGCGCCGCGCCGGACGCACCAGCGCCGGCGCGCGTCGCGCCGGCGCCGGAGTCCCTCGCGCCGTTGCCCGAAGCCGGTAGTCCGGTGGTCGGCCCGACGGTGGGCGTCGTGCGCGATACGGAGCAGGGCCTGTCGGTCGCACCGGTGTCGCGCTCGAGGCCGGTCGGTGACTCGCCGGTACGCCGGCGCATTGCGGAGGAAGGCGTGCTCTGGGGTGAACGCTTCGCGCTGCTGCCGCACCGTCCGAACTACCTGCTGCCGTTCAGTCACGCGTTCGACGTGCCCGGAACCGCCGGCGCGGCGCCGGTTCAGCGCAACGAGGTCAAGTTCCAGGTCAGCTTCAAGTTCCCGTTGACCCCGCCGCTCCATGACGGACGCCTGGCGGTGTTCTTCGCCTACACCGGACAGTCGTGGTGGCAGGCCTGGAACAGCGAGCGCTCCAGCCCGTTTCGCGAGTACAGCCACGAACCCGAGCTGTTCGCGTCCTGGGCGCCCGCGATCCGGTTGCTCGGCTGGGACTGGCGGGTGGCCTCGGCGGGCTTCGCGCATCAATCCAATGGCCGCTCCGGCGCGTTCTCGCGCAGCTGGAATCGCCTGTTTGCCGAGATGCTGCTCGATCGCCCGGGTCCGTGGTGGGTCGGCATCCGCCCCTGGTGGCGCATCCCCGAGAGCACAAAGCCCGGTCCCGATTCGCCCCGGGGCGACGACAATCCGGACATCACCCGCTTCGCGGGCCACGGGGAGCTGCGCGTCGGCTACGCCGGCCTGCACAACTGGACGCTGACGATGCGCCGCAGTCTGTCGAGCGCCGGCAAGAGTGCCATCCAGCTCGACTACAGTCGTCCGACCGGCTTCAGCCCCAATCTGCGCTGGTACCTGCAGTACTTCGACGGTTACGGCGAGAACCTGCTCGACTACCGGACACACCTGCGGCACATCGGCGTGGGCGTGATGCTGAACGACTGGTACTGAGCGACTTGCACTGAGCGACTTGCACTGAGCGACTTGCACTGAGCGACTGCGACCGAACGGCCGGTGCGCCGGGTGGCCGGCACCGGGCGCGCTGTTCAGCGATACAGCGCCTCGATCTCGGCGGCGTACGCCTGATGGATGCTGGCGCGGCGCACCTTCATCGTCGCCGTGACTTCGCCCTCGTCGTGGTCCAGCTCCTTCGCGAGCAGGTGGAAGCGCCTGATCCGTGCCACCGGCGCCAATTGCGCATTGCCGTGCGCGATCTCGGCCTCGATCAACGCGCGCACCTTCGGATGCTCCGCCAGCGAGCGGAAGTGCGTGAAGGCGATGCGCTGCGATTCGGCCCATTTTCCGACCGTCTCGAAGTCGATCTGCACCAGCGCCGACGCGAAGCGGCGGCCATCGGCGATCACGATGAACTCGCGGATGAAGGGGCTTGCCTTCATCGTGTTCTCGATCTCGGATGGCGTCAGGTTCTTGCCGCCGGCGGTGATCATGATGTCCTTGAGCCGGTCGACCACGCGCAACTGCCCGTTGTCTTCGCGCACGACGTCGCCGGTGTACAGCCAGTCGTCGCGGATCGCTGCCGCGGTCGCCTCCGGGCTCTTGTAGTAGCCGGCGAAGACCATGCCGCCGCGCACCAGCAACTCGCCGTCGGCGCCGATGCGGTGCTCGACGCCGAGCGTCGGTTCGCCGACGGTGCCGATGCGCACGCGGTCGAGCCGCTGCCCGGTGATCATTCCGGTGGACTCGGTGAGCCCGTAGACCTCGACCAGCGGCACCCCGATGGTGCGGAAGAAGCGCACCACCGCGGGCGGAATCGGTGCGGCGCCGGTGAGCGCCACGCGTGCGCGCCGCAGCCCGATGAAGTTCTGCAGCGAGCGGAACATCGCCAGCCAGGCGAGGGTGAAGCGCAGTTTCTCGGACATCGTGCGCTGCGCGGGCGTCTTTTCGGCGAAGCTCCCGCAGGTGGCCAGCGCGCGCTCGAACAACGCGCGCCGCAGCCGCCCGGTTTCCTGCATCTTGATGTGGATCGACGCGTGCAGCTTTTCCCAGATGCGCGGCACACCGAGGAACATCGTCGGCGCCACCTCGCGGAGATCTTCCTGCACGGTGCGGATCGACTCGCCGAAGTTCACCTGCGAGCCGAGGTAGATCGGCACGAAGGTGGTCAGCATCTGCTCGGCGACGTGGCACAGCGGCAGGTACGACAGGTGTGTCGTGTCGGCGCCGAGGCGCAGCCGTTCGACGATGCCCGGGACCACTGCACGGATGTTGCCGTAGCGGATCATCGCGCCCTTGGGTTTGCCGGTGGAGCCGGACGTGTAGATCATCAGCGCGATGTCGTCGAGCGTCTGCGCGGCCAGCACCTCGTCGACCAGCGCAGGGTGCGCCGCCGCGTGCTGCACACCGAGCCGCTCGAGCTCTTCGAACGACTTCACCAGGTCGCGGTGCCCGGGGGGCGTGCTGCGCAGGCCCTTCTTCTCCATCACGACGATCGCACGCAGTCGCGGCAGTTGCGCGCGTGCCGCGATCACCTTGTCGGTCTGCTCCTGGTCCTCGCAGACCACGATGTCGACGTCGGCATGCGCGAGCACCCAGGCGGCCTCCGGCGTCGGGCTCGTCGGATACACGCCGACGGTGACTGCGCCGACCAGGCTCGTGCCGAGCTGGGCAAGTACCCATTCGACCCGGTTCTCGGAGATGATGCCGACGTGTCCGCCCGGCGGCAACCCGAGCGCGCGCAGGCCGTGGCCGACCTGGCGGGCGCGTCGCCACCAGGTCTGCCAGTCGATCGGGTTCCAGATGCCGAAGTCCTTCTGCCGGATGGCGATCGCGCCGGGCCGCAGCCGCGCCTGCTCGCGCAACATCTGCGCCAGCGTGAGCGGCGGCAGCGCCATGTCGGGCGGAGGGACGGCCGGCGCAGCGATGTCGTTCATGGCGGGCAGCGGACAATCGAGGTCACGACAGCCAGCGCTTGCGGCGCTTGTAGTGCTTGACGTCGCGGAAGCTGCGCGCTTCGCCCGCTCCGCCCATGCCGAGGTAGAACTCGCGCACGTCCTGGTCGGCGGCGAGGCGCTCGCTGCTGCCGTCGATGACGACCTTGCCCATCTCCATGATGTAGCCGTAGTGGGCGACCGCGAGCGCCACCGACGCGTTCTGCTCGACCAGCAACATCGACACCTGCTGCTCGGCGTTGATGCGTGCGATGATCGTGAAGATGTTCTCCACCAGCAGCGGCGACAGACCGAGCGAGGGCTCGTCGAGCAGCATCAGCTTCGGGCGCGCGATCAGCGCGCGGCCGATCGCCAGCATCTGCTGCTCGCCGCCCGACAGGTAGCCGGCCAGGCCGCGCCTGCGCTCGTGCAGGCGCGGGAAGTACTCGTAGACCAGGTCGAAGCGCGAGCGTCCGGTGCCCGCCGCGTCACGCCGGCCGGCCAGCGCGTAGGTCGCGGCCAGCAGGTTCTCCTCGACCGTGAGGTCCTCGAACACGTGACGGCCTTCCATCACGTGGAACAGGCCGGCCCGCACGAGCGCGTGCGGGCGAAGTCGCGCCGTGTCGGCGCCGTCGAAGCGCACGCCACCACTGGTCATCTCGCCGTCCTCGAGCGCGAGCAGGTTCGACACCGCCTTGAGCGTGGTCGACTTGCCCGCGCCGTTGGAGCCGAGCAGCGCGACGATGCGACCGCGCGGCACCGACAGCGACAGTCCGCGCAGCACCTGCACCGCGCGGTTGTAGACCACCTCGATGTTGTTGATCTCGAGGACGGCGTCGTCGCTCACGGACGGATCACTCCAGCGAGATCCAGTCCGACACGGGCACCATCTTCTGCTGCTTCATGTCGGCGCGCACGATCCGGCCCACCGGGATCGAGTTGCCCTTGATCGAGATCGGCACACCGATGATGCCGCCGGTGTCGAAGTTGCGGATCGAGTTGAGCGCGGCCTTCAGGTTGTCGCCGTTCAACGCCTTGCCGGCGTCGAGCGTGCGCCTGGCGGCCTCGGCGAACAGCATCGTCGTCAGGAACCCCTGCATGTAGGCGTTGCTCTGGTACTCGGGCCGCATCTGGCGGATCTTCTCGAGCATCGGCGCCTTCGGGTCGGTTTCGTAGTAGTAGCGGAACGGCATCACGCCCATGAAGCCTTCGGCGGCTTCGCCCATCTTCATGACCATCGAGTGGTCCATGGTCCAGAAGGTGCCCATGAACTGGCTGGTCATGCCCATCTTCTTCGCCTGCGTCACGAACTCGGGGATCGGCGCCAGCACGTAGCCGTGGAAGATCGTGTAGTCGGGCGCTGCGCGGCGCAGCTTGATCACCTCGGCCGAGACGTCGACACTGCCCGGCGGGGTCATGATCTCGGCGACGACGTTCAGGCCCAGTTTTTTCGCCAGCTCGCGGCTGGGCTCGACGGGGTCGCGGCCGAACTCGGAGTCCGAGTAGACGAACGCCACCTTCGCGCCCGGTTTCGCCTTCGCGATGTAGCGCAGCAGGATGCCGAACATCTCGGTGTAGTCGGGGCCGACCAGGAACTGGTGCGGGTACTTCTGCGGATTGTTGATCTCGGTGGCGAACGAAGCGCCGGCCATCAGGATCGTGCCCATCCGCTCGAGCTCGGGGTTGATGGTCTTGGCGAACGCGGTCGAGTCGCCGTAGTACAGGTTGACCTTGTTCTGGCTGGTGATCTTCTTGAACGCCGCTACCGACGCATCGACCTTGTAGGCGGTGTCCTCGGGCACGTAGCGCAGCTTGCGGCCCTTGATGCCGCCGGCGTCGTTGACGATCTTCACGTAGTCCTGGATGCCGGCGTGGATGCCGATGCCGGCGAACGCGAACACGCCGGTCATCGGGATCGAGCCGCCGATGACGATGTCTTCGGCCTGGGCGTGCGCCGCGGGCACGAGCGCCAGGCCGGCGGTGGCCGCGATCGCGGTCATCAGTTCGCGGCGCGTCTGCTCGCGGTGGGTCGGGTGCTTCATGTCGTCCTCCTTCTCGGGTATGGTCGGTCAGCGGGTGAGCGGGATCGTTCAGGTGCGGAACGGGTAGAGATGAAAGAAGCGGCGCACGCGGCGCCAGATCTCGGCCAGACCGTGCGGTTCGAAGATCAGGAACCCCACGATCAGGGCGCCGAAGACGATGGTGCGCACCGGCGAAAGGATCAGCGCGGCATTGTCACCCAGCGGCAGCCAGCCGACGACCAGCTTGAGCAACTCGGGCACCATCGTCATGAATGCCGCGCCGAGGACGCCGCCGAGGATCGTCCCCATTCCACCGACGATGATCGCGGCGAGGAAGAAGATCGACATGATCAGCGGGAAGCTCTCCGGGGTGACGACGCGGAAGAAGTAGGCCCAGAGTCCTCCGGCGACGCCGGCGTAGAACGACGACAGCGCGAACGACAGCAATTTGTAGCGCAACAACGGGATGCCGAGCACCTCGGCCGAGATGTCGCGATCGCGGATGGCGATGAATGCGCGTCCGATCCGCGTGCGGAACAGATTGGCCGTGCCGGCGACCATCAGCACGGTGATCGGCACGATCAGCCAGTAGATGCGGAACGAGGTGTCGAGCGCCACGCCGAACACGCTCGCCGGTGGCAGCGACAGGCCGGCGGTGCCGCCGGTGACCGGGGTCCAGTTCGCGAACAGGAAGTGCGCGATGAACGACGCGGCGATCGTGGCGATCGCCAGGTACAACCCCTTGACGCGCAGCGAGGGGATGCCGACGATCACGCCGCCGATCATCGCGACGCCGCCGCCAGCCACGAGGTTCAGCAACGCCGGTGTTCCCGCGCGCAGTTCCAGCACGGCCACCGTGTACGCGCCCAGCCCCATGAAGGCGGCCTGGCCGAGGCTGACCAGGCCCGTATAGCCGGTCAGGATGTTCAGGCCGGTGGCGCTGGCGATGTGGATGGCCACCAGGCAGGCGAGGTAGAGCCAGTAGGAGTTCGCAACGAACGGAAACACCAGCAGCGCGGCACCGAGCACGCTCATCCACGCCCACTGCGTGCGCGTGTCGAGCAGCGCCTCGTCGGCTGCGTAGCTCTGGCGGGCCGCACCGATCCTCATGGCGTGTCCGTCACAGCCGTTCGATCTCGGGGGTGCCGAACAGTCCGTACGGACGCACCATCAGGATCAGCACCAGCAGCAGGAACGTGGCGAGCACCTTGAACTCCCCGCCGAAGTAGGCGCCGGCCAGTGTCTCGACCAGGCCGATGAACAGTCCGCCGACCAGCGCGCCGGCGATGCTGTCGAGGCCGCCGAAGATCACCACCACCAGCACCGACAGCCCGAAGATGCCCATCGTCGACGAGATCCCGCCGATCGCCCCGACGACGATGCCCGCCACGGCGCCGATCATGCCGGCGACGGTCCAGGACAGCGAGAACACGCGCGCCACGTCGATGCCCATCGACCAGGCAGCAGCCTGGTCCGATGCGGTCGCGCGCAGCGCGACGCCCCCCCGCCAGAAGCGGAACACCGCAAGGACCGCGGCGATCAATCCGGACGCGATCAGGAAGCCGTAGAACACCTTCGGCGAGACGAACGCCTCGCCGATCATGACCGGATCGGACGGCATGAAGTTCGGCAGCAATCGCGGGTCCGCCGTCCAGACGAGTTCGACCGCACCGACCAGGATCGACCCCAGTCCGACGGTGACCATGAACACCGCGATCGGCGACTCCCCGAGCATCGGCCGGATCATCGTGCGCTCGACCGTCGCGCCGAGCAGGCCGCCCGCCACGACGGCGCCGGCGATCGCCATCCAGACCGGCCAGGCCATGCCGGCGGCGAAGGCGAAGAACACGTAGGCACCGAACATCAGCATTTCGCCGATCGCCAGGTTCACCACGCGCGTGGCCTTGTAGATCATCACGAAGGCCAGGCCGGTCAGTGCGTACAGTCCGCCGGTGCCCAGGCCTGCGAGCGAGATCTCGAAGAGGAACAGCCAGTCGACGTTCACGACCGCGCCCCCGAGGCCGCGGCACGCAGCTTGCCGCGCAACTCGGCGACGTCGCCCGATCCGAGGTAGGCGCGAACCACCTCCGGGTCGTTCTGCACCTCGGCGGGCGCGCCTTCGGCGATCACCTCGCCGAAGTTCAGCACGACCACGTGGTCGGAGATGTCCATCACCATCCCCATGTCGTGCTCGACCATCAGCACGGTGATGCCCCACTCGGTGCGCAGATCGAGGATGAAGCGCGCCATGTCCTCGGTCTCCTCGCGGTTCATGCCGGCGACCGGTTCGTCGAGCATCAGGATCTTCGGTTTCATCGCGAGTGCGCGAGCCATCTCGACGCGCTTCTGCAGGCCGTAGGACAGCGCCGCGACCGGTGCGTGCCGGATGTGGTCGATCTCGAGGAAATCGATGATGTGCTCCTCGATCTCGGCGCGCAACGCCATTTCCTCGCGCCGCGCGCGGCCGAAGTAGAGCAGTGCGTCGAACACGTTGGTGCGCAGGTGGCAGTGCCGGCCGAGCTTGATGTTGTCGAGCACCGTCATGCCGCGGAACAGCGCGATGTTCTGGAAGCTGCGCGCCAGGCCGAGTGCGGCGCGCCCGGGCGCCGGCAGCCGGGTGATGTCGCGTCCCCCGAAGCGGATCGAGCCCGACTGCGGGCGATAGAAGCCGGAGACGGTGTTGAACAGCGAGGTCTTGCCCGCGCCGTTCGGCCCGATGACCGAAGTGATCGACCCGGCCGCCACCGCGAAGCCCACGCCGTTCAGTGCCCTGACCCCACCGAAGGAGAGCGTGATCGCGTCGAGCTCGAGCAGGCGCGGTTCGGGTCGTCGTTCGGGGGGCAGTGGGTGTTCGACCGGCCGGGTCACGCAGGCGCCGGAGTCCATGGAACTGGCGCAGAGTCTGTCGGAAGCCGCCGGGCCGCGCAAGCCGCAAGGGATCGGGGTTTCCCCCGTTGCGGGGAAAAACGAAAGCCGGGGCGGACGCGCTGCGTCGGCCCCGGCTCGTCGAGGATCAGCCGCGGATCAGGTCTTGCACTCGTTGGCCAGCTGGCGGCCGTGCTTGGTGTCGAGCAGCATCGACTTGGTGGAAATGACGAGCCAGACCAGTCCGGACTTCGGATCTTCGTAGCGCAGCGCGCCGCTGCGCGCGCCCACCGCCTGCATCCGGTATTCCTTCCTGTCGAATTGCACGACTGCCGACGACAGGTCGGCCGAGACCTCACGCACGTTCACGCTGCGATTCAACTCGCAGCGGTAGACGCCGGTGGGCAGCTTGAAGCCGTGCGGGTTGAAGCCGGCCTGGTCGGCCGCAGACACGGGCATCGGGGCGCTGGCGAGGGCCGCGCCCAGGGCGGACGCAACGAGCGCAGAAGACTGGATGATCGAACGCATTTCGGACTCCGCTTGGACCCGGCCGGCAAGCCCCGTCATGGGACCACCCTGTGTTATTGCGCCGGAGTATACGGTCACCCACCGGCGTCGGATAGGGATGCTGCGCGTGGCGCCGCCTTCGCGCAAGCGGGTGAGGGTGGGTGCGGCGACGGGCGGCGGGGCGGCAGGCGCGGACGGTCGCCGGGAATGCGCCGGCGCAGGGATGGCCGCAGGCGATGCGCTACGCGCCCGGATCGGTTGTTTCCCCGGCGTGCCCGCCGGCGGCACCGGCGACGACCGAGCCCGGATACAGTCGCGCGAGCACCTCGGTGGCCGACTCCGACAAGGCGGGACGCAGCGCCGTCTTCAGCACGGATTCCGCATCGGTGCGTGCGCGCAGCGCCCAGATCGCCTCGAATGCCCGGCGGCGCTCGACAAGGGTGGCCACCACGATCGCGTGCCAGTGCGGTGGGCATTCCGACGCCGCCCAGTCGCCGCGGCCTCGTCCGTAGTGCGTCACGGCCAGGTACCCGAGCAACGCGGTCACCGCCAGTTCGTCGAGCGCCGCGTCGGTCCAGGCGACCGACGAGGACTGCGCGCCACGCACCACGTTGTAGCCGCGCGCCAGGCCGAAGGCGCCCAGCGCGCCCAGGATCCCGCCGGTGAGCATGCCGGCACCGAAGCTCAGGCCGCCGGTGGCGAGATCGGCCTTCAGGCCGGCGAGCGCGCCGGTGACGACGCCGCCCAACACCGCCGCCCGGCCTTCGTCGAGCCGCTCGCTCACCGCGAAGTGGTCGGCGAGCCGTGTCAGCACCTCGCCCGGCGAGGCGTGCCCTTCGAGTCCGTGCAGCGCGATCAGTCGCGCGGTGCCTGCATGCACGTCGGCGTCCAGCCGTTCGGCGAGCAGGCGCATCGCGCGACGACGGTCCGGCGCGCTTTCTCCGGTGTCGTCGTGCCCGCCGCGCAGCGTACCCAGCGTGGCGCCGGCCTCGCGCAAGCGTCCGAGGACGCCACTGTCGGGCAGCGGCTCGCGGTCGACGGCGGCGCGCGCAAGCCGCTCGGCGAGGACGGCGATCGATGCGTCGAAGACCGCCCGGCGCCGTGTCAGCCATTCGTCGAGCAGCCGCGCGCAGGCGGCGCGCCTGGACTCCGGGAGCAATCCCTGCACGGTGCGCAGCAACGTGGCCTCCTGCACCCAGCAGCGCGCGAAGGCGTCGAGCGGCAGCACCGCACGCACTGGCGCCACCGCCGCCAATCGGTTGCGCCAGGCCTGGACCTCGGCCGCCTCGTCGGCCGGCGCGCGCGGGGGGCCGAGCTGGTTGAGCAGTACCACGGCGGGCTTTCCGATCCACTGCAGCAGCTGCAATTCGCTGGCCAGGTAGCCGGGGCCGTCGGTGAGCTCGGACGCGTTGACCAGGTACAGCACCACGTCGGCGCCGTCGCGGACGTTGCGTATCGCCTGCTGGGTCGACCAGAACGCCCGGTCGCGGAAGCGGTCCCAGACCTGGCCCAGCAACCAGCCGATCGGCTCGGACGAGGCAGCCAGGCGGCGTGCCAGCCGCGCGCTGTCGCCGAAGCCGGGCGTATCCCACAGCAGCATGCGGTCGCCATCGGCGGTTTCGATCATCGGATACGCCTCGGCGGCTTCGGTGACGTGCGCCTGATCGCGCACCACGCCCACGTCGCGGCCCAGCAGCGTGCGCGCCAGGGTCGTCTTGCCGACGTTGGTGTGCGAGACGAGACTGAGGGCGATGGTCTGCGGCATCAGGTGGTGGTCTGTGCAGGCACGCCGCTGGCCATCCGGTCGAGCGCATCGCGTAGCGCGCGCACCGCCTCGGTGGGGTCGCCGTGGGCGAGATCCAGGATCAGCGGGTGCTGCCCGTGCCCCGCCAGGAAGCTGCCCCAGGCCGCACGGCGCTCGTGACGGCGACGCAGCGCGGCCGGATCGGTGCTGCCGAAGCGTGTGACGAACGCCGACTCGTCGACCAGTGACAGCAGTCTCGCGCTGGCCGGCAGCGCAGTTGCCAGGGCGTCGACGAAGACGCCCTGGGCCTGGGCCTCGGGGGTTGCGGTCGACGCGAACAGCGCCACCACCAGCGTGACTGGCGAGGTCCCCGGCACGGCTTGCGCCAGCACGCGTGCTGCTGTCTCCTCGTCGCCGTAACCGATCGACGGGGCCACATTCAGGGTGGTCTTCTCGCCCAGCACGGTCACCAGCATCGCGCGCAGCCCCAGTGCCGCCTGGGGGGCGAGCGCCTGCGCGTGGGCGACGGTCACCACGGTTGCCGCTTCGCCGCGATGCGCGCGCACCAGCGACGTGAAATAGGCGTCGTCGAGCGGCAGCGGAAAGCGCGTGGCAAGGCGGTACTCGCGCATGCGGTCGACCACCGCCAGCGCCAGGCGCGGCAGCAGCACGACGAGTCCGACCGTGACCGCATACAGGTGGATCCAGCCGGCGGCCGGCTCTCCGGGCGAGGCCGTGAAGCGCATCGCCTCGAGGCGCGCGGCATCGGGCAGCGCGATGCCGGTGAGTGCGGAGGCCGGCCCCAGCACCAGTGCGAGCAGCGCCTGCACCGCGGGCGCGCCCAGGAATGTGCTCTCCCAGCCGGCGCGGTACTCGAGACCGAGCCCACGGACGTACATGCCGCACAGCGCGCCCAACGCGAATGCAATCGCAGCCGTGTGCAGCACCCGTGCGACGCGCGTCGCAGCGAGCTTCGCGCTGGCGCGCGTCCAGTCGAGCGCGAAACGCGCGAGCGGCGAGGCATCGGTTGCCGCGGCGGGCTGCGCCTGTGCGGCATGCGCGGCGTGCGCGAGCCGCGCGACGAGCCGCGCGATCGGGCCGTGTCGGGCCGGCTGACGCCATACCAGCGAGGCCAGCGCACGCACACCGATCGCGACGTAGACCGCGAGGTTCCAGGCGATCAGCGCCAGAAGTGGCGGTGCCAGCACGTTGATCCGGTGCCGCGCACCCACCGCATCGCCGGCCGCACCGAGCGCGAATGCGAACAGCAACAGCACCCAGGCGATCCAGGGGCGCCAGTCGAGCGCACGCAGGGCGCGCCGCACCCCTGCGTCGACCGCACCCAGGCGCTCGGCTGCCAGCCGCGCGCGCCGTGCGACGAAGGCCGCGACGCTCGCGTGCTCGCCTTCGACTTCGGCTGCCGCCCGGGTTGCCCAGGCGCTGTCGTCGATGCTCCAGCCCACGGTCCGCGGCAGTGCGGTCTCGTAGGCGCGCACCAGCAGCGCATCGCGGGCGTCGTGCTCGTTCATCGCGGGTTCGCCGTCACGCCATGCGATCGCTGGCGCTCGCGTGCGCGAGTCGTTCGGCAAGGTCGCCGTGAACGGCGCACGAGCGGGTGCACAATGGGTGTCCGGTTCACTGTGTGGAGTATCCGATGAACGAGGAAGCCTTCAATCTTGGCGTGCGCAAGTTCCTGAAGATGGTCGGCGTGAATTCGCAGCGCGAGATCGAGCAGGCGGTCGCGAAGGCGATCGCCGACGGTCGCATTGCCGGCATCGGATCGCTGTCGGCCGCGGTCACGCTGCAGATTCCGGAACTCGGCGCCGAGGCCCGCTTCGAAGGCAGGATCGACCTGGAATAGGCGGCGCCGGTTCACGCCGTTCCCCGGCCCGCCAGTGGCAGGGTCACCCTGAAACAGGCGCCGGGTGCGGCGTCCGACACCAGTGTCAGCGATCCGCCGTGCCGACGCATGATCTGCGCACTGATCGCCAGCCCCAGACCCGCTCCGGCGGCCGGCGTCTGCGTGTGCGCCCAGCCGCGCAGGAACTTGGAGAAGATCAGTTCGCGCTCCTCGGCAAGGATGCCCGGGCCGTTGTCCTCGACCAGCACCTCGTAGTCGCCGCCGGTGATGCGGCTGCTCACGCGCACCCATGGCGCGGGGTTGGTGTTGTACTTGATCGCGTTCGAGATCAGGTTGATGAACACCTGGTTCAGCCGGTCGGCGTCGGCCCGGGCGATTGCGCCGTGGGTGCGCGCCTCGCTGTGCAGCCGCACTGCGGCCTTCGCGGCCAGGCCCTGGCAGGTTCGCAGCGCGCTCTCGAGGGCCTCTTCCGGGTTGGCCGGCGCAAGCTTCAGCGGCGCCTCGCCGTGCTCGACCAGGCTCAGGTCGAGGATGCTGTCGAGCAGGCGTGTCAGGCGAATGCTTTCGGCGTGAATCACCTGCACGAAGTGCGCGGCCTGTCGTTCGTCGAGGCCCCTGGTGTCGAGCAGGATTTCGGAGAACGAGCGGATCGAGGTCATTGGCGTGCGCACCTCGTGGCTGACCTGGCTGAGGAAATCGTCCTTCTCGGCGTCCAGCCGCGTGAGCCGCTCGTTGGCATCCCTCAACTGGCGCGCCGTGGCTTCGAGCTCGCGCGACTTCTGCTCGAGCTGACGGCTGTATTCGCGCACGCGCTGCGTCTCGTCGGCGATTTTCATCAGCGCGTCCAGGCTGATCGTCTCGCCGGTGATCACCTGGGAGATCATCGCGTGGGCCGAGGCGGCGCCGATGCTGCCCGCGAGCTTGCGTTCGAGCAACGTGATGAAGGCGTCGTCGGCCAGCGGCACCCGACTGCCCGCGTCCTGCGCGCGGCCGGCTTCGCGAAACAGCCGTGTCGCCTCGTCGGTGCCGAGAATGCGCTGCGCGAGGATACTCAGGTCGGCGGTGGCGGCCGAACGCCGCACCAGTCGGCTGGCGGCTTCGGCCGGCGTGCGGAACACGTCGACGAACAGCGTGCCCTGCAGTCTCTCCAGCGGCCTGGCCTCGCGCACCAGCGACAACAGGACGAACAGCAGCGTGTTCACCGACAGGCTCCAGAAGAGCGAATGCATCAGCGGGTCGAGCCGGTCCAGCCCGAAGAGCGCGTGCGGGCGCAGCAGCGACAGCCCGAAGGGGCCGTCGGCGATCACCTGCGAGGACACCAGGAAGTCGCCGCCGAAGCTCGGCAGGAACAGCGTGTAGGCCCAGAGCAGGCTGCCCGTCGCCAGGCCGGCGAGCGCGCCATCGGAGTTCGCGCGCCGCCAGAACAGACCGCCTGCCAGGCTCGGCATCACCTGCGCGACGCCGGCAAACGAGATCAGTCCGATCGATGCCAGCGCGTCGGAGTTGCCCTTGACGCGGAAATACAGGAAGCCGAGCAGCAGCATCAGGCAGATGCTGGCGCGCCGGCTCGCGAGCAGGAAGCGGCGGATTTCGCCGCTCGCGTTCAGCGACACCCAGCCCAGGCGCAGCGCCACCGGCATGATCAGGTGGTTCGAGACCATCGTCGACAGCGCGATGCAGGTCACGATCACCATCGAAGTGGCCGACGAGAAGCCACCGAGAAAGGCCAGCAGTGCGATCGACTCCTGGCGCGCCCACATCGGCAGCGTCAGCACGAACATGTCCGGGTTGGAACCCTCCGGCAGGAAGCTCAGGCCGGCGATCGCGATCGGCAACACGAACAGCGAGATCAGCATCAGGTACAGCGGAAACAGCCACGACGCGGTGCGCAGATGGCGCTCGTCGGTGTTCTCGACCACCGTCACCTGGAACTCGCGCGGCAGGCAGACGATCGCCGCCGCCGACAGCAGCGTGACCGCCACCCAGCGCGGCCCGAACACGTCGTGCGCGTGCAGGATCTCGGGCGAGGCGCGTGCAAAGATGTCGTGCGGTCCGTTCGAGATTCCGTAGATGACCATCAGGCCCACCGCGAGCAGCGCCACCAGCTTGACCACTGCCTCGAGGGCGATCGCCGCGACCACGCCGTGATGGCGCTCCTTGGCGTCGATGTTGCGCGTGCCGAACAGGATGGTGAACACCGCCATGCCGGCCGCGATCCAGAATCCGAGGTGAAAATCGGGCGTCGCGGCGGGAAGCCCCGACAGGGGCTCGGGGCCGGCGTTGCCGATGACCTGGAAGCTGACCGTGACCGCGCGCAACTGCAACGCGATGTACGGCGTGGCGCCGACCACCGCGATCAGCGTGACCAGCGCCGCCAGGCTCGGGCTCTTGCCGTAGCGCGAGGAAATCATGTCGGCGATCGAGGTGATGCCGTGCACGTGGCCAATGCGCACGATCTTGCGCAGGAACACCCACCAGCCGACGAACACGAGGGTCGGACCGACGTAGATCGTCGCGAATTCCAGGCCATTGCGAGCGGCCGAACCCACTGCTCCGTAGAAGGTCCACGAGGTGCAGTAGACCGAGATCGACAGCGTGTAGACGAGCGGCGACTGCAGCCATCCGAGCCGACCGGTGCGCGCGCGCCGGTCGCCGACGAAGGCGACCGCGAACAGCAGCGCCACGTACATCAGCGCGATCGTCAGCACCAGGTTGGCCGACAGCATCACGGGGCCGCATCCGGGTGGCCGGTATCGTCGCGCGCCGGGCCGGCAGTCCGCTCGCTGCGCCCGATGGCGCGTGCCAGCAGCGCGGCGCAGGCGATCAGCGCGATCCACACTCCGAACAGCCAGGCCACGATCAGCGGCACGCCGGCGATGTGGTAGCGGGCCGTGAACAGCGTGATCGTCGGCGGCATCAGCAGGAACAGTCCGACCAGCGGCAGGATCGCCGCGGCGTCGCGCAGCCGGGACGAGGTGGGCGGTGCGTTCACGGCTCGGGTGGGGCGCCGGCGCCGGTGCGCGCGCCTCAGCCGCGTGCCAGCCGCCGCACCTGCTCGACGATCTCGCGGTTGGAGAACGGCTTGGTCATGAAGCCGTCAACGCCGAGTTCCTCGGCCATGCGGCGGTCGTGTGCCTGTCCTTTGGCGGTCAGGACGATGACCGGGATCGAGCGCAGCGACGGATCGGACTTCACACGCTTGAGCACTTCGAAGCCGTTGAGCCGCGGCAGCATCACGTCGAGGATCATCAGGTCGGGATGGGTGGCGCGCAGCCGCTCGAGTGCCGACTCGCCGTCGGGCACGGCCTCGACTTCGAAGCCGTCGCGGCCGAGCACGAAGCTCAGCGATTCGACGATGTTCGGCTCGTCTTCGGCAATCAGCACACGCGTGGCCATGCTTCGTCCCCCTCTCGCGCTGCGGATTCCGGACACCGCGGCGAGTGTAGCGCCTGGCCGGGTCCGCGTGCGCGCAGGCGCTGGCTGCGCAGCCGCCATGACATCGGCCTACGCATCGATGATCGGGTCTTCCTCGCGATAGACGCAGTCGCGTCGCACGCACAGCCGGCAGTTCGGGCCGACCGGCACCGCCGGGGCCGAGGAGGACAGGTCGAGTCCGTCAGCGTACACCGTGCGGTCGGCGTGCAGCGCATGGCAGGCGAGCATCACCGACACCAGTCGGCGCGGCATGGTGAACGCCGGGCGCGGCTTCTCGATCGACCGGGCCAGGAAGAGGTAGCGATCGCCGGTGGGGAAGGCCGCGAGCTGGCGCACGATCGCGCCGGGGCTCTGGAACGCCTCGTAGACGGCCCACATCGGGCAGGCGTTGCCGTGGCGCGGCAGCAGCAGGTGCGGTAGCGGAAAGCGCTTGGTCACGAAGCCGGCGGGATCGGCACGCATCAGCCCGAACGCAATGCCTTCGGCACCTGGCCGGCGCAGCGTCACGAGGCGGTGGCAGACCTGCTCGTAGCTCGCGTCAAAGCGCCGCGCGAGGTGTTGCAGGTCGTAGCGCGATCGCTCCGCGGCGTCGCGGAAGGCGTCATAGGGCATCAGCACCGCCGCGGCCAGGTATGCAGAGAGCGCGCGCTGGGCGCGCCGGCGAGCGGCCGCGCTGGTCAGGCGCGCGGCCGCGTCGATCTGCGCAGCCACCGGCCGCCCCTGGTGGAACAAGCCGGCGGCGGCCAACGCAAGCTGGAAACGCCGCGTCCGATGCGGTGCAACGTCGGAGAGCATCAGGGTGCGGCCATCGGCGGCGAAAGCCGCCGCGCGCCCCGGCGCGAGCGCCTCGATCTCGGCCGCCGGGCGCAGTTCGGCACGCACCGAGTGGGTGTGCAGCAGGTAGTCCGCCAGCGCGCTTTCGCGACAGTTGCCCTCGATCGCCGCGGCGGCACGCAGGTCGGTGGCGGCCTGTTCGAGCGCGGCAAAGTGGTTGTCGTGGTCGAACAGGAGGTCGTCGACCTCGTCGGCCGGCGTGATCGAGCGTGTGGTGGTGTGTGCCTGATCGAAGAACGCGGCGAGCGCGTGTGCCAGGTCGGACAGGCGCGCGCTCTCGGCGCCGACGATCGAGACGAAGCGCTGGCGTTGTGCGGGCTCGAGGTCTTCGACCGTTTCCAGGATTTCCGAGGAGGACCGGATCGCGGCGACCCGGCTCAGCACGTTGTGCACGGCGTCGCCCAGGAACGGATCATGGCTCAACCGGTCCGACAGCGCCGCCACCGCCCGGTCGCGGTCGAGCAGCGCGCGTTGCAGCACGACGAGGGCGCGTGCCCAACCGGGATGGCGGCCGGCGAGGTCGTCGATGCTCTCCGGATCGAGTTGCAGTGCAGTCAGCCGCGAATCGCCCGTGAGATCGCCCAGGTCGTCGAGCAGGCGACGCCCGGCGGCGCCGTCGAGTTCGTCCAGTGCCATGCCGAGCGCGCCCGCGACACGCTTGAGCAGCGCGCCGCCGATGTTGCGCCTGTTGCGCTCGATCAGGTTCAGGTACGAGGCCGAGATGCCGATCCTGGCCGCCAGGCCCGCTTGCGTGATGCCCAGCGAACGGCGCTGCTCGCGAATGCGCGCGCCGATCAGCGAGCGCGGCATGGCGGTTGTCGCAGCACTCGATGCTGCGCCGCAAGGTCAATTATCGACAGATTTCCATAATGCATTCTGTATTCTTGACAAAAATATCTCGTCAAGTCAATTAGATATTGATGTATTGACTTTACAAGAACATTCTTGTCGCGAGTTCTGGCGCCGTGGTCGTGCGATTCGAGCCGATCCGGACACCGGGTGAATGGTCACACAGCCACACAGGAGGCGAAATGAGCGGATTCGACGGCAATGGCCGCCGCAAGGTGCTCGGGGCAGTTGCGGCAGCGACGAAGAACGAGGCACAGATCGGGCTCGCGAACGCGACGCCACCCGTCGCGTCGCGCCGCCGGGTGTTGCGTGCGGGGGTGAGTGCGGCCGGCGTGACGCTGATTCCCGGTCTGGGCCACGTCGGCTGGGTGTACGCCGCCGACAAACCGCCGATCGGCACCTGGCCGGCAGGTTCGCAGGGCAGTACGGTCTACATCGGCGCCGCAGTGCCGCTCACCGGTACCTACGCGGTGCAGGGCGAGGACGAACTGAAGGGCTGGCAACTTGCGGTCGAGCACATCAATACCAGCCACGAACTGATGAAGAAGCTCGCCCCGAAGGTCGACAAGGGCGTGCTCGGCAAGAAAGTCGAGCTGGTCTCGGCCGACTCGGCCGCCAAGCCGAACCAGGGGGTGCAGGCGCAGCAGACCTTCATCAACCAGAAGAAGGTGGTCCTGATGACCGGGTCGACCTCGTCGGCCGTGGCGGTTGCGCTGAACAAGTTCGCGCAGCGCGAGAAGATCCTCTACATGCCCGGCATCTCGGGCTCCAACGACACCACCGGCAAGGACTGCGTGCGCTACGGGTTCCGCCAGGGTTTCTACGGCGAGATGGCCGCCAATGCGATCGGCCCCGTTCTCGTGAAGAACTTCGGCAAGAACCGCAAGGCGGCGTTCATGACGCCCGATTACACCTATGGCCACACCACGACGAAGTCGGTCAATGACTACCTGACCGAGAAGGCCGGCTGGACGATGGTGACCAACCAGGTGTCCCCGCTCGGCACCCAGGATTTCAGCCAGTACCTGACCAACATTGCGAACTCGGGCGCCGATTTCCTGATCAACGTCAACTGGGGTCGCGACGCGGTGCTTTCGACGCAGCAGGCAAAGCAGTTCGGCCTGATCCCGAAGATGACGCTGGTGATCCCCTACCAGATTCCCTTCCTCGCCAAGGAGGTGGGGCCGGATCTCACGGCCGGCGTGTTCGCCGCCACCGACTTCTGGTGGACGCTCGAGGACAGGTTCCCGCTTGCGAAGCTGTTCGTCGAGTCGTTCCGGAAGAAGTACGGCTACCGGCCGGAGTGGGGCGCCGAGAACGCCTACGTCAGTTTCGCGCACTGGGCGCGGATGGTGACCGAGGCGGGTAGCTTCTATCCGCCCGACGTCATCCGGCAGTTCGAGAAGGGCGAAACCATCCCCTCGCTGCTCGGCGATGTCCACTATCGACCGCAGGATCATCAGTGCGTGCGCCCGGTGGTCATCGTTCGCGGGAAGGCGAAGAAGGACATGAAGAACAACGAGGACTTCTGGGAGGTGCTCGAACTCGTCGCTGGCGAGACGGTGATCCAGGCGCCGGACGCGTTCGGCTGCAAGCTGGGCGAGGACGCCTGACAGGCGAGCGCGCCCTGCGGCCCGTGCGCGCCGCAGGGCGCCTGGCGCGCGCGCCGCCGCGTCTGGCGGCCGTCATTGACGCTTCGGGCGAAACAGCGTGATCAACTGGGCCAACTTCATCTCGCAGTGCTTCAACGGGCTGGTGCTCGGCGCGCTGCTGGCGCTGATCTCCTCCGGCCTGACGATCATCTACGGCACGCTCGGCGTGCTCAATCTCGCGCACGGCGCGATGTTCATGCTGGGCGGCTATGCCGGCTGGGTGGCCTGGTCGCACACCGGCTCGTTCGTCGTCGCGGTCATCGCCGGTTCGTCGTTCGTCATGGCAGTGGGCGTGGTGACCGAGCGGCTGGTCATCCGCCACTTCTATTCGCGCCCGCCCGAAGACCAGTTGCTGGTCACCTTCGGGCTGGGCATCGTCTTCGTCGAGGCCGTGCGTTTCTTCTTCGGCAGCCTGTCGCAGAGAATGCCGCCGCCGGATGCGCTCGTCGGCATCACGCCGCTCGGCTTCATGGTCTATCCGACCTACCGTCTGGCGCTGCTCGGCATCATCGCGGTGGCGCTGCTGGTGCTGTATTTCGTGCTCTACCGCACGCGCATCGGCATGATCGTGCGTGCCGGGATCGAGGATGCGGTGATGGTCGACTCGCTCGGCATCAACGTCTACAAGGTCTTCATGCTGGTGTTCGGCATCGGTGCCATGGCGGCGGGTTTCGCGGGCATCGTCAACGCGCCAGTGGTTTCCATCGCGCCCGATGTCGGCGACGCGATCCTGGTGCAGACCTTCGTCGTGGTCGTGATCGGCGGCGTCGGCTCCTTCACGGGCGCGGTGCTCGGCGGCCTCATCGCCGGCGAGATCATCAGCATCACCTCGATGTTCGACCCTGCCTATTCCTACGTCATGCTCTTCGTGGCGATGACGCTCGTGCTCGTGCTTCGTCCCCACGGACTGCTCGGCACGGCGGGCCGCGAGTGAACGCGGGCCTGCGATGCTGACCAGAAAACGCCCCTTCGTCGTCGAGATCGTGACCGCGCTCGCGCTGATCGCAGCGCCGTTCGTGCTGCCCCAGCTCGGTATTTCGCCGACCACGATCAACCGCATCCTCATCTGGGGCCTGGTCGGGATCGGCTTCGACCTCCTGTTCGGCTACACCGGCCTGCTCTCGTTCGGGCAGTCCGCGTTCTTCGGCACCGGCGGGATGTTCGCGGCCTGGCTGCTCACGCAGACCTCGTTCACCAACACGATCGCCGCCGTCCTGCTCGGCACCATCGTCGCGGGAGTCGTCGGCTACCTGGTCGGCCTGATCGCGCTCAGGCGCACCGGCATCTACTTCGCCATGATCACCGTGGCGATCGCCGAGGTCTTCTTCTTCGTCGAGTTCAACCCGCTGTCGGCCTACACCGGAGGCGAGAATGGCCTGCCTGGCGTGCCGACGCCGAATCTGTACCTCGGCTTCACGACCATCGCGTTCGACGACAACCTGTCGATGTACGTCTTCTTCGCGTTCTGGTACTTCGTCGGACTGGTGCTTGCGTTGCGTCTCGTGCGCTCGCCGGTCGGGCTGCTGCTGCGTGCCATACGTGACAATCCGCTGCGCGCGCAGGCGCTCGGGCACGACATCCACGGCTACAAACTCACCGTCTTCGTGGTGGCCGCGATGTATGCCGGTTTCGCAGGCGGCCTGCTCGGCCTGATGCAGGGTTTCATGCCGCCCGATGCCTTCATGTTCGCGACCTCGGGCGAGATCGTCATGCAGACCGCGATCGGCGGCGCGGGCACGCTGTTCGGCCCGTTGCTCGGCGCGGCGACCTGGCTGCTGTTGAGCGATTTCTTCCAGACGACGCTGAACCTGGGCGGCACCTGGAAGCTGGTGCTGGGCATCGTGTTCGTGCTGCTGGTGGTGTTCCTGCGCCGCGGCCTGGCCGGCGCCATCGTCGATCTCTGGCGGCTCGCGGGACGCGGCGGGCGGGCGGCGCAGCGGCTGGCCGGTACGGCGACTGCGACGGCGGGGGCGTTCTCCGGGCAGGCGCCCGCCGCTGCGGCGCCTTCCTCGCCGCTGCACGCCACGGTCGTGGCCATGCCTGTGCGGCGCAGGCCCACCGGCGGCAAGAGCGGCCCCATCCTCCAGGTGACCGGCCTGACGAAGCGCTACGGCGGCCTCGTCGCCAACCTCGACATCGACTTCGCCGTCGACCATGGCGAGATCCGCGGCATCATCGGGCCGAACGGCGCGGGCAAGAGCACGTTCTTCAGGATGCTCACCTGCGAAGTTGCGCCCACGTCGGGCCGGATCGTGTTCGATGGCCGCGACATCACCACGATGGGCGTCATCGACGCCTGCCAGCTCGGGCTCACCAAGAGTTACCAGATCAACCAGCTCTTCGAGCGGCTCACCGTGCGGCAGAACCTGACGATCGCAGCACTCGGCGCGCTGCGCGGCAAGTTCAGGCTCGACATGTACAGGAGCCTGAGAAGGGTTCCGGGCCTCGATGCGCACGTCGAGAGCACGGCGGCGCTGGTGAACCTGGTCGGGCGACTCGACACGCCCGTGTCCGAACTCGCCTACGGCGAGAAGCGGCGGCTCGAGATCGGCCTGGCGCTCGCAACCTCGCCGAGCCTTCTGCTGCTCGACGAGCCGCTGGCCGGCATGAGCCCGCAGGAGCGCGTCGAGACCGTGGCGCTGCTGAAGTCGATTGCCGCCGGCCGCACGATGATCGTCATCGACCATGACATGGATTCGCTGTTCGAACTGGTGGAGCGGGTCACCGTGCTGCAGGAGGGCCGTGTGCTGGTCGAGGGCACGCCCGAGCAGATCAAGGTCGACGCCAAGGTCCAGGAGGCCTATCTCGGCGGCGTGCACGAAGGGTTCGCGTTTCACGGAGAGACGGCATGAGCCTGCTCGAAGTCAGCGGGCTGAACAGCTACTACGGCGACAGCCACATCCTGTTCGACGTCTCGATGCGCGTGGAGAAGAACGAGGTGGTGGCGCTGCTCGGGCGCAACGGCGCGGGGAAGTCGACTGCGTTGAAGAGCCTCATGGGCGTGGTGAAGCCCAGGAACGGCAGCGTCAGGCTCGACGGCGTGGAACTCGCCGGCAGGAAAGCGCACGACATCGCACGGGTCGGCATGCAGCTCGTGCATGAGGACCGGCGCATTTTCGGCAGCCTGAACGTGGAAGAGAACATCGTCCTCGCCGGGATGACCGCGCAGAACAGGTGGCCGCTGGAACGCATTTACGCAATGTTTCCGCGCCTGAAGCGGCGGCGCACCAGCCGCGGCACCGACCTCTCCGGCGGCGAGCAGCAGATGCTGGCGATCGCGCGCGCCCTGGTGCGCGATCCGAAGATCGTGCTGCTCGACGAGCCGTTCGAAGGCCTCGCCCCGGTCATCGTGCAGGATCTGGTGCGTGCGTGCCGCGACCTGGCGCAATCGGGTCAGACCATCGTCCTGGTGGAGCAGAATCTCGCCGCGACGCTGGCGCTGGCCAGCCGCGTCTACATCATCAACAACGGCCACATCGCGCACGAAGGGCCGGCGGGCGCGCTGAAGGCCCAGCCTGGCCTGCTCGCGCGCTACCTCGGCGTCTAGCAGCCTGCTGGACTTCAGGGAGGCGTCGCGCCTTCACCGCGCGCGCCCGAGACTCGATCGGTACCACTCCGCATATTGCCGCGCGGCCGGCGCCCAGCCCCAGTCGCGCGCCATGCCGTTGTGCTGCAGCCGACGCCAGGTGCCGGGATCGCGCCAGACCTGGATGGCGCGCACGGCCGCCGCCAGCAGCGCATCGCTGCTCGGCGGCCCGAAGGCAAAACCATTTGCGGTGCCGTCGGCCAGCGTGCGCGGTGTGCAATCGACCACGGTGTCGGCCAGTCCGCCGGTGGCGCGCACCACCGGTGGTGTGCCGTAGGCCAGGCTGTACATCTGGTTCAGGCCACAGGGCTCGAAGCGCGAGGGCATCAGGAACAGGTCGGCGCCAGCCTCGATCAGGTGCGCGAGCGCCTCGTCGAAGCCGATCTGCACGTCGATGCGCCCCGGATGCGCCGCAGCCAGGGCGCGCCAGGCGGCCTCCAGCCCGGCGTCACCCGAGCCGAGGATCACCAGTCGGGCGCCGCGTGCCAGCAACCCGGGCGCCGCTTCGATCACCAGGTCGGCACCTTTTTGCAGGGTGATGCGGCTGATCATTCCGAGCACCGGGGTGTCCGCCTGCAGCGCGAGGCCGCAGCGCTCGGCGAGCGCGGCACGATTCAACTGCTTGAGCGCCAGCGAGCGCGCGTTGTACGGCGCGGCGATCGCGCGGTCAGTCGCCGGGTTCCACTGACGCGTGTCGATGCCGTTCAGGATGCCCACCAGGTCGCCGCTGCGGCGATCGCGTCGGTGGCGCAGCACCCCGTCGAGCCCGAAACCGTGATCGGGTTCGCAGATCTCGCGCGCGTAGGTCGGGCTCACCGTGCTCAGGCGATCGCTGTGCTGCAGGCCGGCCTTCAGGAACGACATCTGCCCGTGGAATTCGACGCCTTCGATCGACATCGCGGCCGCGGGCAGGTCGAGCGCGTGGACTCGCGACAGCGGGAACAGCCCCTGGAAAGCGAGGTTGTGGATCGTCGTGACGATCGCGGCGCCTGCCTTGTGCCGGTAGCGCCGATAAGCGGCGGCCAGCGCGGTCTGCCAGTCGTTGCAGTGCAGGACATCGGGATGCCAGTCGAGCGGCGTTTCGTCGCTGGCGAGCAGCGCAGCGAGTCGCGACAGCAGGCCGAAGCGAAGGGCGTTGTCGGGCCAGTCGCGACCGCCGCGGTCCTGGTAGGGGCCGCCATGCCGGTCGTAAAAGGCCGGGCACTCGACGAGCAGCAGGTCGAGTCGCGGTTGCAGTGCCGCTCGCGAGATCGTGGCCGGCAGCAATTCGGCGCCGGGGCGCTCGATGCGCGCCATGGCAACCCGCTCGGGAAAGGCTGCAACCAGCGCCGGGTAGGCCGGCACCAGCACGCGAACCTCGAGCCCCGTTTCGGCGAGCGCCGCGGGCAGGGCGGCGCTGACGTCGCCGAGCCCGCCGGTCTTCACCCAGGGCGCGATTTCGGGCGTGGCGAACAGGATCCGCCGCGGCGCCGCCGGGCTCAGAGCCACAGCATCATGCCCATCTCGTAGGGGTGGGTGAGCAGTGGATGATGCGGATAGACGCGAAAGCGGTAATCGATGCGCCCACAGAGGTCGGGTCGCAGGTCGATCGAGTACAACTGCTCGTCGCCGTCGAGGCGCCGCTCCCAGTGCATCTCGAGAGGCTGCTGCGCGGCCTCTGCGTCGGCGCCCGCCGCGCGCCCGAACAGCAGTTCCACGCGCAGGTCGGCGGGCTCCAGGCCGTCGATGCCGACCGCAAGTTCGAAGCGCAGCGACTCGCCGAAGTTGATGCGCGCCGGTGCGTGGTCGACACGGCGGGCGCGCACGCCGTTCCAGTGCTCGCGCACGCGCCGCTTCCAGCGCGAGAGGTCGCGCGTGGGCGCGAACCCGGCCTGCGCGTGCCGGTGCCACTGGCCGGCAGCGGGCCGGTAGTAGCGCTCGATGTACTCGCCCAGCATGCGTTCGGTGTTGAACCGCGGCAGCAGCGTCACCATCGAGCGCTTGGCCTTCGCCACCCAGCCCGGCGAAAGACCGTGCGGGGCGACGTCGTAATAGAGCGGCACGACCGAGTCCTGCAGGGTCTCGTACAGCGCGCGCGCCTCCTCGCGATCGCGGCGTGTCGGGTCGGGATCCGTGACCGGCTCGAGCGCCCAGCCGTTCTGGCCGTCGTAGCCCTCGCCCCACCAGCCATCGAGAATCGACAGGTTGATCACGCCGTTCATCGCCGCCTTGATGCCCGAGGTGCCCGATGCCTCGAGCGGGTGGATCGGATTGTTCAGCCAGACGTCCACCCCCGAGACCATCCGTCGTGCCAGCCGCAGATCGTAGCCTTCCACCAGCAGGATGCGGCTTTCGAAGTCGGGCATCTTCGCGACCTCGGCAATGCGGCGGATGAGGTCCTGGCCCGGTTGGTCGGCCGGGTGCGCCTTGCCCGCGAAGACGAAGATCACCGGGCGCTGCGCATCGCAGACGATCTCGCGCAGCCACTGCAGGTCGTCGAACAGCAGTGTCGCCCGCTTGTAGGTCGCGAAGCGGCGCGCAAAGCCGATCGTCAGCGCACGCGGATTGTCGGGGTCTGCAAGCCTCAGCACACGGTCCAGGTGTGCCGTCGAACCGTGGTTGCGCGTGAGCTGTTCGGCGAGCCGGTCGCGCAGCATGTGGAACAGCTGCGACTTCAGCCCCTGGCGTACCGCCCAGAACTGCTGGTCGGGAATCTCGTAGATGCCGTCCCAGCAGCCCGGTTCCGTGAGCCGCTGCTCCCAGCCGTATCCGAGGTAGCGGTCGAACAGGTCGTACCAGTGTGGCGACAGAAAGGTGGGCACGTGCACGCCGTTGGTCACGTGGCCGATCGGGTTGTCGAGCGGATCGATCTGCGGCCACAGGGCCGAGCAGATGCGCGAGGACACGCCGCCGTGGATCGCCGAGACGCCGTTCTGGAATCGCGAGCCGCGGATCGCCAGTGCGGTCATGTTGAAGTCGGGACTTCCCGGAGCACGCCCCAGCTCGAGCAGTTGCCTCGCTTCGATGCCCAGTTGCGGCGCCCAGTCCTCGAAGTAGCGGCGGAACATCTCTTCGGTGAAATGATCGTGGCCGGCCGGTACCGGGGTGTGCGTGGTGAACACGGTGTTCAGCGCGGCAGCCTCGAGCGCGCCGGTGAAATCGAGGCCGCCGGCCACCAGCATGCGCACCCGTTCGAGCACCAGGAACGCGGCGTGGCCCTCGTTGATGTGCCAGACGGTGGGCGCCAGACCGAGCGCCGCGAGCGCGCGCACACCGCCCACACCGAGCACGATCTCCTGCTCGATGCGCGTCTGGCGATCCCCGCCGTACAGCCGGTGCGCGATGTCGCGGTCGGCCGGCGCGTTCTCGGGCAGGTCGGTGTCGAGCAGCAGCAGTCGTACGCGCCCGATGCGCGCCTCCCAGACCTGCACGCGCAATTCGCGCCCGGGCATCGCGACCGTCAGCTGCAGTTCGCTGCCGTCCGTGCGGTACACCGGAGCGATCGGCAGGTCGTCGAAGTCGGAATCGGCGTATTGCGCGTGCTGGCGCCCGTCGCCGTCGATGGTCTGGTAAAAATAGCCCTGACGGTACAGCAATCCGATCGCGACGAAGGGCAGGCCGAGGTCGCTCGCCGCCTTGCAGTGATCGCCGGCCAGGATGCCCAGGCCGCCCGAATAGATCGGCAGGCTCTCGTGAAAGCCGAACTCGGCGCAGAAATAGGCGATGAGGTCGTTCTCGTCGAACTCTTCGGTGAGGCGCACCCGCGAGCCCTGCGCCCGATAGGTGTCGTAGGCCGACAGCACCCGCTGATAGGCGTTCAGGAACACGCTGTCGCGGGCCGCCGCCTCGAGCCTGGCCTGCGCCACGCATTTCAGGAACGGCTTCGGTCGGTGGCCGCTCTGGTGCCACAATTCGGGGTGCAGGCGCGCAAACAGCGTGCGCGTGGGGCGGTCCCAGCTGTACCAGAGGTTGTTGGCGAGTTCGTGCAGGCGCTCGAGGCGCAGCGGAACCTGGGGCGTGACTTCGAGCGAAAATGGCGTGCCGGGCATGGTCGTGTCGCGGTGGTGAGTGCGATCCTAGCACCGGCGCTGCCGCCAGCGTGCGGCGGCACCTGGTGCGGCGCTCAGGCGATCCGGTGCAGCGTCTGGCCGAGCATTTCCGGGGTGACCAGCGTCACCCCGCGCGCGGTTACGTGGAAGCGCTGCCGGTCGGCCTGCGCATCCACGCCGATCTGCGCGCCTTCGGGGATGACTGCACCCTTGTCGATCACGCAGCGCCGCAGCACCACGTTGCGGCCGATCTCGACGTCGGGCAGGATCACCGAATCGTCGATGGTCGAATAGCTGTTGACGCGCACGTTGGAGAACAGCAGCGAGCGGCGCACCGTCGAACCGCTGATCACGTCGCCGCCGGAGACCAGCGAATCGACCGCCATGCCGCGCCGGTCATCGTCGTCGAAGACGAACTTGGCCGGCGGCAATTGCTCCTGCCAGGTCCAGATCGGCCAGTCGCGGTCGTAGAGGTTGAGCTCGGGCGTGACCTTGGTGAGCTCCATGTTGGCTTCCCAGTAGGCATCGACCGTGCCCACGTCGCGCCAGTACGCCTTGCCCTCGGGGCGCGCACCCACGCAGCTGTTGGCAAAGCGATGCGCGAACACGCGGTAGCGCGGCACGCTGTACGGAAGGATGTCCTTGCCGAAGTCGCGGCTCGAGCGCGGCTCGTGCGCGTCGCGCAGCAGCTGCTCGAACAGGAACGCGGTATTGAATACGTAGACGCCCATGCTCGCGAGTGCGGTGTCGGTGGAGCCGGGCATCGGGTCGGGCGCGACCGGCTTTTCGGCGAAGCGCTGCACGCGTGCGTCGGCGTCGATGCCCATCACGCCGAACTGGCTCGCCTCGGCCAGCGGCACCTCGACGCAGGCCACGCTGAGATCGGCGTTGCGAGCGGCGTGTTCGGCGATCATGCGCCCGTAGTCCATCTTGTAGATGTGGTCGCCGGAGACCACCAGTACGAACTCGGGCGCGCTGCGGCGGATGATGTTCAGGTTCTGGTAGACCGCGTCGGCCGTGCCCTGGTACCAGGAGTTCTCGCTGACCTGCTGCGCGGCGGGCACGATGTCGATGAACTCGTCGAAGCGGCCTTCGAGAAAGCTCCAGCCGCGCTGCAGGTGCCGGATCAGGCTGTGCGCCTTGTACTGCGTGGCCACGGCCACCCGCCTGACGCCCGAATTCACGCAGTTCGACAGCGTGAAGTCGATGATGCGGAACTTGCCGCCGAACGGCACCGCCGGCTTGGCGCGCCAGTCGGTGAGCTGGTGGAGCCGGCTGCCCCGGCCGCCGGCCAGCAGCACCGCGAAGGTGGCGCGCGTGAGCGTGCTCGCGAACCTCGGCGCGGGCGATTCACGCTCTGCGGGATCGGTGGCTCCTTCGGCGCGCGGCTCCATCGCGAGGTGCCGCAGTCAGTGCCTGGGACCTGCGAGCAATTGCGCGATTTCGGTTTCGGCCTGGCACCAGTCGTCGTCGGGAGAGCCGCCACGAAAGCCGCGACGCTCGGCGATGTAATAGGCGGCCTCGGCGACCCACTCGCGGCGCAGATCGTCCGGTATCGGCGCAACGGCCGTGGCGGAGGTGTCGGTGGCGGTGACGCCGGCTCGTGGATCGGCGGTGCGGGTCTTGCGGCGCGGGCGCGCGGCCGCTACGGTGCCGGTGCGCGAGGCGCGATTGCTGCTTGCCATCGGTAGTCTCCCCTTGGCGGGCCGGCCGCGAGCGCCACCGCATCCGGTGTCCGGCCGATGTTGCGAGACCGCCTCACGCACCGCTGGGCGCGCTCGACGCTGGCGTGAGGAAACTGGAGTCTGGCACGATACGATGATCAGGGTTTGACCCGGGTCGAATTTCCGGTGATTCACGGTCGCGCGGTGCGCGGCGTCTATCGGGCCGGGCCGACCAGACCGGCGGGCAATTGCAGTTCACCGCTCGACTCGAAACGGTAGCCGCCGAAGGCCGGGCCGGACAACTTGCCGCGCATCCGGTAGTCGGTGCGCACGCGCTCGGTGGTGGCCAGATCGATCACCTGCCGGATCATTGCGCCCACGGGCACGCTCATCGGTACGGTGATCACCGTTTCGCCGAAGCGCGGCGCCACGCCCCGCTGGTCGCTGACGCCGCTGGCGAATCTCGCGCCGCGCACGTCGAGTTCGACGAATACGCCGTCGAACTCGATCGACGTTTCGTTCGGGTTCAGCACGCGCAACTTCAGTGCGAAGCGCGTCTCCATGCCTTCGCCCGGGATCGGCTCCACGCCCACCACGTCGACGCGGGGCGACTCGCCCGGCCCGAAGCCGGCGCAGCCGGAAAGGGCCAGCAGCAGCGTGGCGAGCGCCAGCGTGCGAGCGGCGTGGCGGACAACAAGGCGGTCGCGCATCCGTGCCTCCATGGTGACGGGCACATCGTAACGTGGCTCGTGGCGACGGCCCGATCGTGCCGGCCGCCGTGCGGTCGTGCGGTCGTGTCGCGGGCCCGGCGGCGACGCTGCACCCGCCGTGACGCGATAATGCGCGACGAGCGCAGCAGGCCGCGGCCCGCCGGGACGCGAACGTGGCCGACAGGAGGGATCGATGGTTCGAAGACGATGGGGGATGCCGGTGGCCGGGCTCATGACCTGGCTCGGGCTGGTGATGTGCGCGGGGCAGGCGGTGGCGGCCCCGCCCGATGCGGCACAGGGGCGCGCGCTGTACGAGATCCGTTGCGGTGGCTGCCACGACCGCAGCGTGCACATGCGCGAAGCGCGCTCGGCGAGGTCGTTTGCCCAGGTGCGCGCGCGGGTGGCTCACTGGGATCGTCAGAGCGGCGGCCTGTGGCGCGACGACGAAATCGACGCGGTCACGCGCTATCTGAACGATCGCTATTACCGCTTCCCTTGCCCGGCCGGGGTTTGCGACACCGATCGGGGATGAAGTGGCATCCAGCCTGCTCGTCCTGCTCGACGACATCGCCAGCGTCCTCGACGACGTGGCGACGCTCACCAGGGTGGCCACGAAGAAGACGGCCGGCGTGCTCGGCGACGACCTCGCCCTCAATGCCCAGCAGGTCTCCGGCGTCACGGCCGACCGCGAATTGCCGGTCGTCTGGGCGGTGGCAATCGGGTCGTTGCGCAACAAGGCCATCCTGGTGCCCGCGGCGCTGGCGATCAGCGCATTCGCGCCCTGGGCGGTGACGCCGCTGCTGATGGCGGGCGGGCTGTTCCTGAGCTTCGAGGGCTTCGAGAAACTGGCGCACGCGCTCGCGCATCGCAACGGCGATGGCGTGCCGCCGCGGGCCGGGCGCGATGGGCAAGGCGGACAGCGCGCCCGGGCCGGACCGCGCGAGCACGGCGGGGTCGCCGTCGCACGAGATCCGGCCGATCTCGCCGCATTCGAGAAGGCGCGTATCGGCGGCGCGGTACGCACCGATTTCATCCTGTCGGCCGAAATCATCGTCATCACGCTGGGTACGGTGGCCTCGGCCGGACTGGGCACGCGCATTGCCGTGCTCACCGGCATCGCGTTGCTGATGACGGTCGGTGTCTACGGACTGGTAGCCGCGATCGTCAAGCTCGACGACGCCGGCCTGTACCTCGTGCGCCAGCAGGGCACGAAAGCCTGGGCACGGCTGCGCCGCGCTGCCGGTCGCGCGATCGTCGGCGCCGCGCCGTGGATCATGAAGACGCTGTCGGTCGCGGGTACCGCAGCGATGTTCCTGGTGGGCGGGGGCATCCTGGCGCACGGCATTCCGGGGCTGCACGGCTGGATCGACGCGATCGTGCGCGGCAGCGCGCGACCCGGGCTCGGCGGCGGCCTGGCGGGGTTCGGGTTGCCGCTGGCGATCGACGCGGTGACCGGGATCGTCGCCGGCGCGATCGCGCTCGCCGGCGTCAGCCTCGCGCGGCGCGTGCGCGGCGCGAACCGGGTGCGCTGAGCGGCAGCAGCGTGGCCAGTTCGGCGCCGTGCAGCAGACGCACGCCATGGTGCGCGGCGAACGACCGTGCGCCGTCGGTCAGTTCACCGGCGGTCACGTAGATGCACTCGTCGGCCTGGCTGCGCTGCTGCGCCGCGCGCAGTTCGCGCAGCGGCTCGACACCCACACACGCCGCCTTCCAGCGCTTGCAGGCGACCAGCGAGACGCGGCCGTTGCGGCTCAGCTGGTAGTCGGCCGTCGCGCCGCCTGCGGTGGTCACTGCGTAGCCGTCGCGCCGGAACGCTTCCTCGATCGCGCCCGAAAAGACGCTCCACGGCATCGCGCGCAACGCCTGCAGCGATTCGGCCACGTGGCGCGCATTGGGTGCCTGCCACTGGCGCCAGGCCGCGATGCAGCCGATCACCAGAAACGGCAGGGCACCGAGCGCACCCACCACGAAGTACTCGGCCGGCAGCAGCGCACGCGCAGCCGCGGCGAAGGCCGCCGCCACGGCGAAACTGATCCACCATTGCGAGCGCAACAGGATCGCGAACAGCGAATTGCGGGCGAGCTCGAACTTCACCGGTGCAAGTATAGACACGCGGGCCCGGCGCAGCCCGGTATCATGGATCGCATGAGTGTACGCAATCTGGACCAGTTGTTCGAGCCGCGCTCGGTCGCCGTGATCGGCGCCTCGAACGTGGCGCGCCACGTCGGCAACGTGCTGATGCGCAATCTGCTCGACGGTGGCATCGCCGGCCCGATCATGCCGGTGAACCCGAAATACCGCGCGGTGGCCGGCGTGCTTGCGTATCGCGATGTGGCGAGCCTGCCGGAGACTCCGGAACTCGCGGTGGTCTGCAGTCCCGACGCGAGCGTGGCCGGCGTGGTCGAGGCGCTGGGCGCGCGCGGCACCGCGGTCGCGGTCATCGTCAACGACGGGCTGGCGCGACGCCGCGACGCCGACGGGCGCAGCCTGCGCGAGGCGGTCGTCGAGGCCGCCAGGCGTTACGACATGCGCCTGCTCGGCCCGGGCAGCCTTGGCGTGCTGGTACCGCACACCGGCCTGAACGCGAGCGTCAGCCACGTCGGCGCGTTGCCCGGGCGGCTCGCCTTCGTCTCGCAATCGGGTGCGATCTGCACCGCGGTTCTCGACTGGGCGCGCGCCAAGGGCATCGGCTTTTCGCATTTCATCGCGCTGGGCGACTGCGTCGACATCGATTTCGGCGACGTGCTCGACTACCTCGGCACCGACCCCGACACCAGTGCGATCCTGCTCTACATCGACGAGATGCGCGCACGGGGCAATTTCATGGCGGCGGCGCGCGCCGCGGCGCGCAACAAGCCGGTGCTCGCGGTGAAGTCGGGGCGCAGCGAGGGCCTGCGCGAAGACGAGCCCGCGCCCGGCACGCGCGGCGCGCTCGTGCGCCCCGACGAGGTGTTCGATGCGGCGCTACGCCGTGCCGGCGTGCTGCGCGTGTACGACATCGACGAGCTGTTCGCGGCGGTCGAGACGCTCGGGCGTGCGCGCACCTTCCGTGGCGACCACCTCGCGATCCTGCACAACGGCGGCGGCACCGGCGTGATGGCGGTCGACGAATTGCGCCTGGGCGGAGGGCGCTGTGCGCAACTCTCGGCGGAAACCTGCGCGAAGCTCACGGCGAGGCTGCCCGAGGGCGCCGCCACCTGCAATCCGCTCGACCTCGGCGTGAACGCCTCGGCGCAACGCTACGCGCAGTGCCTGAAGACGGTGCTCGGCGACCCGGGCGTGAACGCCGCACTGGTGGTGCACGCGCCCACCGCGACCACCGCCAGCGAGGAGATCGCGCAGGCGGTGATCGGCGTCGCGCGCGAGCTGAAGAGCGCACGCATCCTCACCAGCTGGGTCGGTGCGCGCGCGATGGAGCGGGCGCGGCAGCTGTTCGCCGAGGCGGATCTGCCCACCTACGACACGCCGTCGAGCGCGGTCAAGGCGTTTCTGCACGTGATGAATTTCCATCGCAACCAGGAAATGCTGATGCAGACCCCGCCGTCGCTGCCCAGCGAGTTCCAGCCCGACGTCGCGGCGGCTCGCACGATCGTCGAGCGCGCGCTGGGCAGCGGTGACGGGCTGATGACCGAGCCCGACGCGAAGGCGGTGCTTGCGGCCTACGGCATTCCGGTGGTCGAAACGCGCATCGCCGATTCGGTCGAGCAGGTGGCGCAGGCTGCCGGCGAGACCGGCTTCCCGCTCGCGCTGGCAGTCGTCTCGCCGGACATCGCGCACCGCTGGGACGTGGGTGGGGTGGCGCTGCACCTCGAGAGCGTCGACGAGGTGCGCGCCGCCGCGGCCGGCATGGTCAAGCGCATTGGCGAGCTTATGCCGCAGGCGCGCGTTGCCGGCTTCACGCTGCAGCGGATGGTGCCGCGCACCAACGCCCGCCAGCTGCTCGTCGCGGTGACCGACGACCCGCTGTTCGGTCCGGTGATCGTGTTCGGCGAAGGCGGCCGCGCGGTCGAGGTGCTGGGCGACCGTGCAGTGGGTTTTCCGCCGCTGAACCTGCCGCTCGCGCGCGAACTGATCTCGCGCACGCGCGTATACCGGCGTCTGCAGTCGCATCGCGACCGGCCGGGCGCCGACATCGACGCGCTGTGCCTGGCGCTGGTCAAGGTGTCGCAGATGGTCGTCGATCTGCCGGAGATCGTCGAACTCGACATCAACCCGCTGTTCGCCGACGAGCGCGGTGTCATCTGCATCGACGCCCACATGCGCGTGCGTCCACTTGCCGGACGGGAGAGCCGCCTCGCCATCCGCCCCTATCCGAAGGGTCTCGAGCAGGTCGCGCGCTTGCGCGACGGCCGTGAGATCGTGTTACGACCGATCCGTCCGGAAGACGAGCCGGCGCACCACGCGCTGATCGCGCGGATGTCGCCCGAAGATCTGCGCCTGCGCTTCTTCAGCTACGTGCGCGAACTGCGTCACGCGCAGATGGCCCGCCTCACGCAGGTCGACTACGACCGCGAGATGGCGTTCATTGCCACGGCAGCCGGCGAGAACGGCGAACCCGAGACGCTCGGTGTCGTGCGCACCGTGACCGACCCCGACAATCAGTCGGCCGAATTCGCGGTGCTGGTGCGTTCGGACCTGAAGGGGCAGGGGCTGGGCCACATGCTGATGAAGCGCATCATCGACGATTGCCGCAGTCGCGGCACTGCCGAGATCAAGGGGCTGGTGCTCGCTTCGAACGAGTCGATGCTCGGGCTGGCACGGCGGCTGGGCTTTGGCGTCGAACCCGGTCCGGAGGCCGACACGGTCGTTGCCCGGCTGGCGCTGCGCTAGGGCCTGTTCACACTACGATCGTCCCCGCGTGAGCCCGAAAAAAGTGCGCAATCAAGGCGCAAAGCGCAGTCGTGGCGGTGCCACGGCGAGCATTT
>JAJTYR010000110.1 GCA_021463505.1 Burkholderiaceae bacterium
GCCTCGCGCATCGGGCCACCTCGGCGAAGAGCCGAAGTGCGATGGACGCCGCGGGCGGCCGATGCAATACCTGCACGCGCCTGCGGAGCAAGCCCTTCGAGGGCTCCCGGGGGTGGGGCGCGGCGGCGTCCGGACTGCCGAGAACGGGGCGTCGCCGCGCGTGCTTTGCTTCGGCTGCCCGAAGTATCGCCGCGTCGATCTGCCCGCGCGACACCGGGCGACTGCACTCGATGCCGCTTGCCTGGCGTCAACTATCTTGGCCGCCCGCATTGACTCATCAGTTCTGCTACCGGAGCTGACCCGTTGCCTCACGTAACTTGCTACCCGCGGCACTGTGCCGAGGGAGCAGACCAACGTGAAGAGGAAGGTCAGCATGACAACACGCAGGGAGTTGCTCACGGCGGTGGGCTCGCGCTACCGGCAGGCATCGAGAAGCGAGAAGAAGGCGATCCTCGACGAATTCGTGGCGGTCACTGGCTACCACCGCAAGCATGCTGTGCGCTTGCTGCGGCGCGAGCCCGAGGAGCCGCGCGCGCCGCGACCGCGCCGATGCGTGTACGACGAAGCAGTCCGGCAAGCATTGACCATCTTGTGGGAATCGGCCGACCGGGTATGCGGCAAACGGCTGAAGGCGCTGCTGCCGACGCTGATCTCGGCGATGCAGCGCCACGGTCATCTCGATCTCGATCCGATGGTCCATGCGGCGTTGCTCGAGGTCAGCGCTGCGACGATCGTTCGGGCGCTCGAAGATGCGCGCTTGCACATCGACGGTCAGCGCAAGCGGCGCAAGGGCGTTGGCTCGGCCATTCGACGCAGCGTGCCGGTGCGCACCTTCTCGGACTGGCGCGATCCGCCACCAGGATTCTTCGAGATCGACATGGTCGAGCATTGCGGCGGCCCGAAGACCGATGGCGACTACGTCCACAGTTTGGTGCTCACCGATATCGCCACCGGCTGGACCGAGTGCGTGGCCCTGCCTGTTCGGGACCAGACGCTGGTCGTACAAGGCCTCGCGAAGGCCACGCTCGACCTGCCGTTCCCGATGCGCGGCGTGGACTCCGATAACGACAGCGCCTTCATGAACGAGATCGTCTTCGACTACTGCCACGCAAGGGGCCTGGAGCAGACGCGTTCGCGCGCGTACAAGAAGAACGACCAGGCGTGGGTGGAGCAAAAGAACGGCGCCATCGTGCGGCGGCTCGTCGGCTATGGGCGACTGAGCGGCCTCAAGGCAACGAGCGCCCTGGCGCGTCTGTACGAAGCCTCACGGCTGTACATCAACTTCTTCCAGCCCTCGTTCAAGCTGAAGTCCAAGACGCGCGACGGTGCGCGCGTGCACAAGCGCTACCACGCGCCGGCCACCCCTTGCGAGCGGCTGCTGGCGCACGACGGGGTCAGCGCCAGCGTGAAGGAGACGCTGAAGGCGCAGCAACAGCAGCTCGATCCAGTGTTGCTGCTGCAAGAGATCCGTGCAGCGCAGCAGGCCCTCAGCGACATCATCGCCCATGGTCCAAGCGCTGCCGCCGCGCCGGGGCCGGCGGTCACCGACGTGAAGACGTTCCTCGCCGGGTTGGCCACCGCGTGGCAGGACGGCGAGGTGCGGCCCACGCATCGCAAACGGCCTGCTGCCGAGCGTACGTGGCGAACCCGGGCCGACCCGTTCGCCGATGCCTGGCCGGTCGTCGAGGGCTGGCTGATCGCCGAACCCACAGTCACCGCCAAAGAGCTGATGAATCGACTCGCCGCGATGGTGCCGGACGTCTACGCGAGCAACGCGCACCTGCGAACGCTGCAGCGCCGAGTCAAGGCGTGGCGTGCCGAGAAGGCGAAGGACTTGATCCTTGGCAGCCTGCGTCACGCCACGGTGGCCGCTCCGATGGAAGGCTGAATGCGTTCGGAACGATCGGACCACGGGGGAGCCGGGCGCATCGCGCCCGCCAGGCCGTGGACATGTGGACGATGCGCCTGCGGCGCACCAGCAGCGCCCGTGGACAACGCTGCCGCGTTGCCCACCGTCGCTACCTTCGCCCACATGCCCACCGCCTTCGACGACAAGGAAGAGAAGCGACGAGCACGGCAAACGACATTCATCACTTGGGTAACATTCCTCCGTGAGGCAACACGACCGGCCAAGATAATTGTCGTCGACTAGCCGCTACTGGTCCTTCCGGGGGTCGACCCGCAGCCCTGTCTCGAATTCAACTGGCTCGTGAAGCATGCGCGCGCGGTGATCACCGATTCCGGCGGCATCACCGAGGAAACCACGGTGATGCAGGTGCCCTGCCTCACGCTGCGCGACACCACCGAGCGGCCCGAGACGGTCACGGTCGGCACCAACGAGCTGATCGGCACCGATCCGTCGAAGCTGAAGCCCGCGCTCGACCGCCTGTTCGCCGGCCAGTGGAAGCGCGGCAGCATCCCGCCGCTGTGTGTCACGAGCCGGCATAAATCGGCCAGGGGGAATCGGCATATACCGGCCAAGGCGGCGGTCGCCGAGAAGCGTCCCGAGGGGTTGCTTTCAGTAGGTC
>JAJTYR010000111.1 GCA_021463505.1 Burkholderiaceae bacterium
CAGGCACATGGACAGGTCATTGGTTGCCCAGAATTCAATGCCGCCGTGTGGGACGGCCACCTTGAAGACTTGGATCCAGCCATAGCCTTTCAAATGCACCACGCTGCCCGTGCGACCAATCAGCGTCTCGGCCAGCGGTCGGTTGCCGCTGCCGTCCGGGTTCACCAGTCGGTTACGCTTCAACTGCGTCAGCCACACCCAGCCGTGGCGGCGAATCATCTTGAGGTTGTCCAGACTGGCGTACCAACTGTCGAAGGCTACCAACTCTGGTTGCAAGCCCCGCTCGTGGGCGCAAGCTACCATCTGGCGGAAGTGGTCGTTCTTGCTCAGGCCGTCGTGGGCCTTGTCATACAGTCGGAAATCACACGGATAGCGTGCATCGCCCGCCGTCCACACCAGACTGACCAGGTTGATGCCCTGCACCACCGCCTTATGCTTGCCCGACCAATGCGTCGTTACCAGTTCCATCGCTCGCGCATACGGCTTGTCCAGCGTCGAATCGTCCAAAACCAGCAGCCCTTCGTGCAACGCAATGCAGCCCTGCACCTCGGCCCACAAGGCCAAGCTGTCCGGCGGCTGACGACGCAACAGACGCGTATAGGCGTCATGCGCTGGTCGCTCCACCCCCACTCGCGGATCGCATCGCGCAGCCTCGGTGTTGCTGAACACGGCCTGCGCCGCTATCAGAAATTGGATATAGTCCAGGTCATCGCATCGCGCTCGGTTCATACCCGTCAGTCTACCTGTTCGTTTTCAACTGCGTAAGTCCTATTATGTAAGGGAACGTGAAAGGAGCGTGAATCTGCCGTAAGGTTTCCTGTAAGTCGCTGCAGCTATAATAGCTGCGTCAACTGTATCCTGATCGACCGGCTTTTGATGACATAGCTTGCAACGAAGAGGCAACCGGTTGAATCACAACAGGTGGAGCTATACATTGATATGCTGTTCTGCTAATCGTCCCAGGCGGACCCGGCGATGGCAAGGAGGTGTGGAGAGACTCAAAGCATAAAATAAAAAGACTCATTTCCCGCCATCGGCCCTGCCCATAAGGCAAGGCTGATGTCATGTCGATTTGAAAACCCTCTTTTAACTTCGTTGGAGGCAAGCTTTGTTTAGGAAGAACTCTCTGAAGCGCAGTATTAAACTGTTGGTCGTGCTGGGCATCCTGGCCCTCACGGCCTCCGTCGCTTTCGCCCAGGATCGTCCGTGGACGACCCAGGGTGAGCGCGGCAATTACTCCGAACGTCCAATGCCCGCCCAGATTTCGGGCGCGAAACTGGATACTCCGGCTCAAATGCAGGTTGAGAATCTGTCCGACCTGCGTGTGAACCCCGAATTGCGCGGCCAGGCGGGCCGCGTGCAAGTTGTTGTTCGTCTGGCCGGTGCGGCCGCCACCAATGGCTCCACACTGCAAGCTGCTGTTTCGCAGCAAGGCGCTTTTGTCTCGGCCGCGCGCGCGGTCGATTCGCGGGCCAAGGTCCTTGGCTCGACGCAGGTCGTCATGAACGCGGTCATGCTCGAAGTCGACGCTTCCGCTCTGAGCGCCCTGGCCCAGAACCCGGACGTCGTCTCGATCAACCCGGTTCGCAATTACGAGCTGGATCTGTCCGAGACCGTCCCCTATATCGGCGCGACGGCCGTTCAGGCCGCGGGCTTCGACGGCACCGGCGTTCGCGTGGCTGTGATCGACAGCGGTATCGACTACACCCACATCGCCTTTGGCGGTTCCGGCGATCCCAACGATTGGTTGAATAACGACCCCACGATTATCGAGCCGGGAACCTTCCCGACGGCTCGCGTCGTGGGCGGTTATGACTTCGTCGGCAGCGAATGGCCCAATGGCCCCGAGATGCCCGATCCCGACCCGATCGATGACGGCCCCGGCGGCGGTCATGGCACGCACGTGGCCGACATCATCGGCGGCGCGATGGGCGTGGCCCCGGGCGTTGATCTCTACGCCCTGAAGGTCTGCTCCTCCGTCAGCTCGTCCTGCGCCGGTGTGCCGCTGATCCAGGCAATGGAGTTCGCCGTCGACCCGAATGGCGACGGCAACCCCGACGACGCGGTGGACGTCATCAACATGTCCCTGGGTTCGTCCTACGGCGATCCGCGTTGGGACGACCTCTCCTACGCGGTCAACAACGCCAGCGCCCTGGGTGTTCTGACCGTTGCCTCGGCCGGCAACAGCGCCGACAAGCCCTACGCGAACGGCACCCCCAGTTCGGCTTCGACCGCTCTGGCCGTGGCCCAGACGAATGTGCCTTCGGCCAACCAACCCCTGATGGAAGTCACTGCGCCGGCGAGCATCGCCGGGCTGTATGCGGCCGTCTTCCAGCCGTGGGCGGTAGAGCCGACTGCGCGCATCGAAGGCCCGTTGCAGTATGGCGACGGCGCGGGCGGCAACCTGAACGGTTGCACGTCGTT
>JAJTYR010000112.1 GCA_021463505.1 Burkholderiaceae bacterium
CGAGGCGCGGCGGGCGTTCTACGACAACAGCGAGAAACTTGCGGCGTGACGAACCGAGTGACCATCAACCCACTGTCCAGAAAATCCTTGACCGCTACATAGGCGCAGTGCGCTTCAAGACAATGGAGTGGATCGAGTCTCTGCCGATCAGTGCACCACAGAGCGGGATTCTCTATTACTTAGCGCACCGACTGGGCGCTGACTACTCTTGTACACCTGGATGCCAGCGCATCGCGGTAGCGGTAAAGCTGCATCGAAATACCGTTATCCGGTCACTGAAAGAACTTGAGAGCTCCGGTATCGTGGCCGTCAACCGTGCGCGGTCCCGCAAGGGTAATACGTACTACAAGAAAATCACTCTCAATGTTCCCGCTCAATATCGACCCGGACGTCATAAGCCAAGCACCGGTCCGGTGTTCGGGGTAAGCCGTCGCGGAGTGCTGACCCCCGCTGACGCAAGCACTTCTGTGGGGCCCAAAAGTATTCAACATAGAGAAAATAAATATTCAGGAGAAATCGAAGAAGAGACTAGATATGGCAACCCCGATCTAAAGATCAGTGTTGCGAGGGGTCAAACCAAGAAAAAAACAAGCGAGGGAAATTCACCTCGTAGAAACCATGTAGTAGAAAAGGGAGAGATAAACAAACCTATTGTTAACAGAGATCAGATTTACCTCCTCCGCGAGGAGGATCGAGTCGCCGCTCGGGCGATTGTTTGGTGGGAGGTGTTCGGAAAACAATCGGCAAACCAATTGGTAGGCCAGTCACAGCTGGTTAACGGCAAGCTAATTCCCGGCGAGGTTGAGCTGCACACTCGTCGCGTCATCGACGCATCTGTACTGGCCGCCGATTATCGTGAGAGCTGTCTAAAGGCACCGAAGGCTCGCATCGCGTTTTGGCATCAAGCGGGCAGGTTGTTCTACCCGCAGCTACGGCAATTTCGCGAGGACCACCGATTAACGAAATTGTCCTCCGACCAGTTTCATAACGCGTTCTCCTATCTGAACACCTCAGCCTGCTATGTAATCGGGTGGTTGATGGCCAACTGGCAGCAGTTAGCGAAGGAAGAGTACAAGAGATATGGGTTCCTGGATTCGCTAGTTGAATGCACGGATAATCTCTATGAAGGTTGGCTGAATGACTTAAGACCGGTAATCGCACTTCGTACCGCCGAAACCAAGCTGCTCGTAAAGAACCTTGGCCTTAAAAAGTATCTGGACAAACTGATGGGCCAGTGAGTGGCTTTCCCGCCGAGGTTGGTGGGAGCACAATATTTCGCATGAAGCCCAAAGGCCCCCCGAAGCAGAGAGCCGCTAAATCTCGCCGTGGAGCGAACCGTGTTGATGGCGCGCGGTCAGGAGCGGGCGGCTCCCGTCGCCGAAAGCCCGGAATAATCAACTGGGTGCTGCTGCGTGAGGAGTGGATCGTCCAGAACCTCGTGGAGCGCCCGACCCCCTACAGCATGGCCGACCTCGCCCGCGCCCACGGCATTCCGCCGCAGACGGTGCGCGTGCGGGCCGTGCGCGAGGACTGGGCGGGCCAGCTGGAGGAGCGACGGGGCCAGCGGGGCGAGCAGGTGAGGGGCATGCTGGAGCCGAGCGACGTGTTCTCTGAGCTCAACGTCCGGGTGCGGCAGGCCACGTACGCCCGTGTCGCTCAGGACATCGCCATCCGCCGCCTGCGGGAGCTCACGGACGCCGAGCTGAGGATGACCTCACTGAGCAGCATCGCCGAGCTGCTGCGCCTCGGGCTCGCGGAGGAGCGCAGGGCCATCGCCCTGCCGGACACCTTCACGTTCGACCCGAGCGGCGAGGACGAGGACCTGACGCCCGCCGACCTGCGCCGGCTGGTGCGGGAGTTCATCGAGACCGTGAGAACGAGTGAGGCCGAGGCTGCGAGCTAGGTTCCCAAATGTAGCTATGCCGCCCACCTCCCATGCACGCGCGTGCATGGCGAGTCCATTGGTCTAGGATTTCTCTGGACACTTGATTGGGGCAGGATAGCTGCCCGAAGGAGTGTTCCGGATGAGCAAAGCGAATCGACGAAACGGTGACA
>JAJTYR010000113.1 GCA_021463505.1 Burkholderiaceae bacterium
CTGACCTGCTCCCCGATTTAGTACGGATTCAGGTTTGAGTCCGCGGTTAACAATACTGCCTTTTCGTTCTGTCTTCGATGCTCCGCCACGAACTCCTCCGGCGTAATGTCGCCGAGAGAGCTGTGGGTCCGTTCGGTGTTGTATTCGACCCGCCAGGCCTCAATGACCTGCCGGGCATGCGCCATGCTGGTGAACCAGTGTTCATTCAGGCATTCGTCGCGGAACTTGCCGTTGAAGCTCTCGACGTAGGCGTTCTCAACCGGCTTGCCGGGCCGGATGAAGGCGAGCCGCACACCGTTGCGGTAAGCCCACTCATCGAGCACCTGTCCTTCGAACTCCGGGCCGTGATCCACCGTGATCGATGCGGGCAGGCCGCGCAGGTCGGCCAGCCGGTCGAGAACGGCGGCCACGCGGCGTCCGGTGAGCGAGGTGTCCACTTCGATGACCAGGCACTCGCGACTGAAGTCATCGACGATGACCAGGCAACGCAGGCGCCGGCCATCGCTCAGCCCGTCGGCTATGAAGTCCATTGACCAGCTGCGGTTCGGGGCTGAGGGCTTGGGCAATGGCCGGCGTTCCACGAGGCCAATGCGTTTACGCTTGCGCCGGCGCACGGCGAGGCCTGCTTCCCGATATAGCCGATACACCCGCTTCTTGTTCACCTTCCATCCTTCCCGACGCAGTCGGATATAGACACGCCGGTACCCGTAGCGACGCTTCTCGGCGGCAATCGCCGCGATGCGAGTCGCTAAAGCCTCCGGCTTGGGCCGGCGGCTGCGATACCCGTACAGCGATCTCGAGATCCCGATCAGCCCGCAAGCTCGCGTCACCCCAAACTGCCGCTCGTTCCGCAGAACGTCGACCGCCTGGCGCTTCGCTTGCGGGCCTACCATTTTCGGCTGAGCAGATCTTTCAGGGCGGCCTTCTCCAGCTCCGCTTCCGCCAAAAGCCGCTTCAGCCGGCTGTTCTCCTGCTCGAGCTCCTTCAGGCGTCGGATCTCGGCCACTGTCATCCCGCCGTACTTCGCCTTCCAGTTGTAGAAGGTCTGGTCGGAAATCCCGTGCCGACGGCACAGATCCTTCGGCTTGGCTCCCGCCTCCGCCTCCTTCAGTACCGCGATGATCTTCTCCTCCGGATACCTCTTGTTCTTCATCGTCCGCTCCTGGTGAGCGGACTCTACTCCGAAGTCGTACTATTCAGGGGGAGCAGGTCACTGCGTCCAAGGGCAACCATAACAAAACCGATCGATGCCAGCGTTACGGGCAGCAGAAGGACCGCGATCCATTGGGAGAATTTCTCTGGCGGAAGATTCTCAAGGTAGGCCATGCCGCCCTTCCTCGACAGGTCGACTGTCATTGCAATGAGCCCCACAGGCGAAGCACAGATAAATATCCAACCGACGACCAATAGCCATGCGCCGTATCCGTAGAAAGCACTTCGAAAAATACGGAATGCTCCGTCGATGATGCTACGCGAAGTCTTCATGCTGCTTTTCCGATCACGAATTCGGCCTGCATCGTCGCTTCCAGTACAAAATGCGCTTGACCGCCAATCCCGACCAATCGCCCCTTGGACCCTATGGAACGTAAAAAGGTGGCGTTCTATACCCCCAGCGCGTAATTTCACCAGCAGATTGCCCGCACCAGCCATCACCGCGGTGCTCGACCCCAGCTGATCGCGGGTCACGTAGAAGGTCGCGTTCGTCGCGTTCGTGCGCCGGGTGTGAATGGCCAGCGAACTCGCCCCGGCCGGGATGAGATGCTTGTACTCGACGACACCGCCGCGCGTCACCTTCTCCATCAC
>JAJTYR010000114.1 GCA_021463505.1 Burkholderiaceae bacterium
TAATCGGGCGCCTGGGGTACCTTTCCGTAGACTAACAGGTGCGCCCGGCAGCGCCAGAAACCGAAGTTCGGGAAGCTGACCACGGCCAGGCGGCCGACGCGCAACATCTCGCCCAGGATCATCATCGGGTCGTTCAGGAACTGGAGCGTCTGGCTGAGGATGACCACGTCGAAGCTCTTGTCGGGGTAATCGGCCAGGCCCTCTTGCAGGTTTCCCTGCCGGACGCTGAGGCCGCGCCGGACACAGGCCAGGACGCCCGCCTCGCCACGCTCGATGCCGCGCCCCTGCACCCCCTTTTCGATCTTCAGATGCTCCAGCAACGCGCCGTCGCCGCAACCGAGATCGAGCGCGCGCGCATTCGCCGGGACGAGCGCGGCGACGGCTTGCAGATCAGGACGAAGGGTGGGGGTGGGCATGTTGGTCAGTGGGTCAGTAAGGCAGTGGGTCAGTAGGGCAATGGGAACTGTTATGCCCTGAAAAAAGTGGACAGTAAGTTAAGGTGTAACCAGTAAGGCCTCGAATTGAGAAGGCGAACGATAGCCCAAGGCCGAATGCGCTCGTTGCCTGTTGTAGAAGACTTCGATGTACTCAAAGATATCACATCGGGCCTCCTGGCGGGTACGGTAATGACGATGATGAATCAACTCGTTCTTCAGCCGGGAGAAAAAGCTCTCCATGGGGGCGTTGTCATAGGCATTCCCCGTGCCGCTCATACTGGGCACAATCCGGGCTTTAGCCAGCATCGCCCGATATTCGTTGCTGGCATATTGACTGCCCCGGTCGGAATGATGAATGAGCCCTTCATGTGGGCGGCGACGCTCCAGCGCCATCTGCAACGATTTGCGGGTCAACTGGTCAGTCAGATAGCTCTCCATCGCCCAACCGGCGATAAAGCGCGAGAAGAGGTCTTCAATCGTTGCCAGATACAACCAGCCCTCATCGGTGGGAATGTAGGTGATGTCGGCCAGCCATTTCTCGTTGACGGTTGTAGCCTGAAAATCCTGAGCCAGCAGGTTCGGCGCGACCGGCAGCGAATGCCGGCTTTGGGTTGTCACCACAAAGCGTCGCCTGGGTCGTGGCTGGAGCTTGTCCCGGCGCATCAGCCGTGCCACCCGGTCCCGTCCACAAGGCATAATCGCCTGGAGTTGGGCATGAATCCGGCGATAGCCGTAGACGCCCCGCCCCGCAGCAAACAGGGTACGGATATGCTTCAACAACTCCACATCTTGACGCGCCCGCCGGCTCACCGGCCGCTGACGCCAAGCGTAGTAGCCGCTGACCGAAACTTCCAGCAGCCGACACAGCCGCCGCACGCCATGCCCGATACTGTGCTCCTGGATAAACCGGTATCTCACTTGTTTTCCTTGCTGAAGAACACCAGCGCTTTTTTTAGGATCTCTCGATCCTCGCGCAGCATCGCTACTTCGCGCCGCAACCGGGCGACTTCTTCGTCACTGGCCTTCATCTTGCCCTGCCCGGGAAAGGATTCCTCGTTATCTTCCAGAAACTCCTTGCGCCAGCGGTACAGGACATTGGGGTGGATGCCCAGCTCGCGCGCTACGTCAGACCCCATCCGTCCGCCTTCCATGCTCAGGCGGACAGCTTCCAGCTTGAACTCTCGTGTAAAGCTTCTGCGTTCTGTTTTCATGACACACCTTCCAAGGTTAGTATCGTCCCACCTTATCTGTGTGTCCACTTTTTTCAGGGCAGGTCAGGTTGACGTAGAACAAACTGTCCAGCTTGTTTCTTCCCCTAGACAG
>JAJTYR010000115.1 GCA_021463505.1 Burkholderiaceae bacterium
GTCATGGGCCGAAGTAGCTGTTGACCTTCTGCTGGGCGCGCTGCTGCAGGTCGCCGAGGTTCGGCAGCGTGGGCGCGATCTCCGCGTAGAACTCGCTGAGATTCATGCGCGAGAAGTCGAGCGCCTGGAGCTGCGTGAGCGCGAAGCCGCTGCAGTCGGGGCCCTGGGCGCCGCCCCAGCCGCGGCCGAGTTGCGCGCGACCCTGTTCGTTGATGATGCGCGACAGGCGCGAGTTGAAGCAGCAGTAGGTCTCGGTGGTCTCGATGCAAGTGCGGATGATCGGCAGTCGCATCGAGCAGTAGCTGCCGACGCCGTGGCACAGGCGGTTGTCGCGCTTCATCGCGAGAACCTGTTCGGCGTCCTCGCAGGACAGCAGCCCCGAGAGCTGGATCGCGAGCATCGCGAGCGTCCACGGACCCGGCACCAGCGAGGTCACGAAGGAGCCCACCGACAGGTCGCCGGCGATCAGCCCGGCGAGCGCCGAGGAGCCGCCGCCGGCGCCGAAGAGCGCCTCGAAGCCCGCGATTACCAGGTCGGGCGCATCCGCCGTGAAGAGGGCGTCGTAGGTGTAGCTCGAGCCGATGGCGCCGATGGCCTGGCCGCCGGCGCCGGTGATCAGGCTGAAGGTGGAGAAGAGCGAGCCGTCGGTGCCGCCGCCCTTGCAGCAGTTCACCAGACCGAAGAGCTTCTTGCGGCAGCGGTTGTCGTAGCCCTTGAACACTTCCAGCGTGTTCGGGTCCAGGTAGCGACCGGCTTCGCGCTGCGCTTCCAGTCCGGCAACGGCACGAGCGAAGTCGGCGTCCGGCGCGTAGCCGGTGTCGAAGCAGCGCCCGTCCAGGCAGAACTGCTGCCCGCCGCAGTTGGTCACCGTCGAGGTGGTGCCCGTGGCGACGCGGCACTGCCAGGTCTGCTCGTAGAGCATGCACGCGCCCTGGGGGTTCGTGTCCATGCAGCGTGAATCGACCTGGCTGCAGCCGCGGTCGCGCAAGGGCTGGCAGTCGTCGATGCTGTTCTGCGAGACGCAGGTGTAGGACGCGCGGTAACGCCAGCAGTCGCGCTGTACCGGGTAGCCGCCGATGTTGCGGGTCTCCGGGCCTTCGACGCAGGTCTCCGCGGTCTGGTAGCAGTCAGCGGCTATCGCGGGTGCGGACGCGAACAGGCAGAGCGCCAGCGCGCCGCCGGCGATCCAGGCGTAGCGCCGGGAGGCTCTCATTGCGAGCGCGCCTCCAGCGTCGCGCACTGGTTGTCCCAGGTGTCGCTGAAGCTCACCGTGGTCGGCATCGCGAAGGTGTTGGCGCCGGAGTA
>JAJTYR010000116.1 GCA_021463505.1 Burkholderiaceae bacterium
TGTACTGGTTCAGGACGTCCGTGACACCACCTCCTGGTTGAGTTTGGCCAGGTACTGGGCAGGGGTGAGCATGCCGAGGGCCTGGTGAGGGCGGGTGTGGTTGTAGGTGTGTTCCCAGCGGCGGGCGGCTTTTGAGAGGCCGGCGACGGTGAAGTCTTCGAGGGTGAGGTCGTAGCACTCCTCGCGGCAGGTACGGTTGAGGCGCTCGACGCGGCCATTGAGCTTGGGGCTGTGGGGTGGGAGGACGAAGAGGCGGATGCCTCGCAGGCGGCAGGCCTCCTCGAAGGCAGCCATGAACTCGGAGCCACCGTCGACCTGGATGGCGCGCACCGTGAAGGGGAGGTGCGCAAGGGCATCGAGGATGCGCACGGCAAGGGAAGCGGTAGCGCTGCTGGCGATGGTCACGACCGCACAGCGGCTCACCACGTCGATGGCGGTGAATTGCTTCAGCACGTCGCCATTCAGCCGCAGGTCGAGGGTATCGACCTGCACCAGGTCTCCCGGCCCAAGAGGCACGTACTCCGCGGGCTTGCGGACGGCGTAGGAACGCAGCCAACGCCGCCGCTGGGTGGGTGTGCGATTGAGCGGAGGCTCCTTCAGCTGGCTGCTCCGCTTCAGGTAGCGGAGGATGCGTCCCACCATCGAGACCGAGAGGGCGATGCCCTCACGGTAGAGGAGAACGGCCAGCTTCAGCTTCCCCCAGCGGGGAAACTGCTCGCGCAGCCGCTTCACTGCGAGGACCTGGGCGGTTGTCCAGGTGGGCCGCTGGCGGCGCTTTGGCCGGCTGGGGAGGTCCTCCAGGGTGCTCAGATCGCCCGGGGTGTAGCGCTTCCACCAGCGGTAGAACGTCTGGCGGCTGATGCCAAAGTGACGAGCCGTAAGGCTCACGTTCTGGCCGTGCGAGAGGTGCCAGTCGATCCACTTGAGCCGCTGCTTTGCCTCTGGCGAGAGCTCTCTCAGGTGCTGGCGTCCGAGCTTCAGCATCGGTCCGGTGACGCCGCTCACGATGCGCACGGCAGCCTCCTCAAGCGTGGTGCTGGTAGACTCGGACAAGGGAGGCCTCCTCGGCTGGCGGAGTGGGTTCGATGCCACACCGATCCTACCGGGAGCCTCCCTTTCCCTCCCAAAACCACGATCTCTTCCCGTTCCCACGTCCGTGATGGTCGCGGCCTTGGCCAATTGTTTATACAGATATCCCACTGTCTCGCAGGTATCTGAACCTGATCA
>JAJTYR010000117.1 GCA_021463505.1 Burkholderiaceae bacterium
ATTCGATGATCTTGGCCACGACGCCGGCGCCGACGGTTCTGCCGCCCTCGCGGATGGCAAAGCGCAGGCCGTTCTCCATCGCAATCGGGTTGATCAGCTTGACCTTCATCTTGATGTTGTCCCCGGGCATCACCATCTCGGTCGCCTCGGGCAACTCCACCGCCCCGGTCACGTCCGTCGTACGGAAGTAAAACTGCGGCCGATAACCCTTGAAGAACGGCGTGTGGCGACCACCTTCTTCCTTCGTCAGCACGTACACCTCCGCCTCAAAGTGCGTGTGCGGCGTGATCGACCCCGGCTTGGCCAGCACCTGGCCACGCTCGACTTCCTCACGCTTCGTGCCCCGCAGCAGGATCCCCACGTTGTCGCCCGCCTGCCCCTCATCGAGCAGCTTGCGAAACATCTCCACCCCCGTGCAGATCGTCTTCTGCGTCGGGCGGATCCCCACAATCTCGATCTCCTCACCCACCTTGATCTTCCCGCGCTCGGCACGACCCGTCACCACCGTGCCTCGGCCGGATATCGAAAATACGTCCTCGATCGGCATCAGAAACGGCCCGTCCACCGCACGCACAGGCTCCGGAATGTACTCATCGAGCGCCGCCACCAGCTTCTCGATCGACTGCGCACCAATCTCGCTCTTGTCCCCTTCCAGCGCCTTCAGCGCCGATCCAATAATGATCGGCGTCTTGTCGCCAGGAAATTCATACGTCGACAACAGGTCGCGAACCTCCAGCTCCACCAGCTCGAGCAGCTCCTTGTCGTCAACCATGTCCGCCTTGTTCATGTACACCACGATGTAGGGCACACCCACCTGCCGCGCCAGCAGAATGTGCTCGCGCGTCTGGGGCATCGGGCCATCGGCAGCCGACACCACCAGAATCGCACCGTCCATCTGCGCCGCACCCGTAATCATGTTCTTGATGTAGTCCGCATGACCCGGACAGTCCACGTGCGCGTAGTGCCGCTTCGGACTCTCGTACTCCACGTGCGCCGTCGCTATCGTGATCCCGCGCGCCTTCTCCTCCGGCGCCGCGTCAATCTGGTCGTACGCCCGGTACTCCCCCCCAAACTTCTCCCCCATCACCTTCGTCAGCGCCGAAGTCAGCGTCGTCTTCCCATGGTCCACGTGACCAATCGTCCCAACATTCACGTGCGGCTTCGTACGCTCAAATTTTGCTTTTGACATCG
>JAJTYR010000118.1 GCA_021463505.1 Burkholderiaceae bacterium
GCCTTGGCACTTCGCGCTGGCCGGGGCGCTGCTCGGTCACGCGTTGTGGCGCGGGGCGGCCGGGCTGCGGACCTTGCGCTATCGCGTGAACCTGCAGCGCCGTCGGCGCTACGAGCTGAGCTCGGCGGAGATCCCTTGGTCCACCGAGCGACTCTTCCTCGGGCGCGGGTTTCGCTGGGATCAGCGTCACACGCAGCGCTTGTACGAAGCACGCCTGCCGGCGAACCGGCCGCTCCTTCGAGGCGGCCCGCTCGCGGGTGTATTGACCGGCTTCGTGCCGGCGGCAGATTCAAGCAGCGTCGGCGGGGATCCCGGCATCCACGGGGTCGAACCCGACGAGAGCGAGATCTGGATGGATCTGGAAGACCGCGTCGGACACACGCTGGTGTTGGGAACCACGCGGGTCGGCAAGACGCGCCTCGCCGAGCTGTTGATCGCCCAGGACATTCGCCGCGGCGAGGTTGTGGTCGTGTTCGACCCCAAGGGTGACGTCGACCTGCTGCGCCGTGTGTTCGCGGAAGCCGAGCGGGCCGGGCGCGCCGGGGAGTTCTTCATGTTCCACCTCGGCCATCCGGAGATCTCGGCGCGCTATAACCCGGTGG
>JAJTYR010000119.1 GCA_021463505.1 Burkholderiaceae bacterium
CATCGCCCTCCTGCGCCAGTCGCACACCTATACCATCGACTGGCAGCCCGGCTCCATTCGCTTCAGCCTCGACGGTCACACGCTGCATCAAACCCCCACCGCCCCCCGCGGCCCCTTAGGCTTCATCGCGTGGATCGACAATCAGTACGCCATCGTCACCCCGCAGGGCAGCTTCGGCTTTGGCGTCACTCCTGTCGCCGCCCGCCAATCCCTCCTCCTCGAACACATCCTCATCGAATCGGCCAACTGACCGCCCTTCATGCCCTGTTCGCCACCTTACGATCACGCCTATCTTATGACCTACGTTTACTTGAGGTTTGTCCACAAACCGTTTTCAAACCATCCACCAACCGTCTTAACAATCGTTGAGGGGGAAAAGGTTGGTGCCGATGGCGGGAAAAAGTTACCAAATGTTCTTCCAAATGGTCACCCTAACGCCTCCGTTTTCGTTTACACTGGTTTTAGCGTCTGTTCCCGTCTTTGCCAAACGGGTGACGGAAAACGGATCGCACAGTTTCTAAATCTCCTTCGTTTACGGCGTGCAGCGCCTTGTGCGGCTGCCGGGATAGGAGGGGGTGCCGGA
>JAJTYR010000012.1 GCA_021463505.1 Burkholderiaceae bacterium
ACGCGCACGCCGAGCAGCCGCAGCCGCCGCGCAGCCGGCACCCGGCCCAGACATTCGAACGCGGTGCGGCGGATCGCGGCCTCGTCGTCGGCCGTTGCGGGCAGCGTCTGGTCGCGGGTGACGATCCGGAAGTCGTCGTAGCGCACCTTCACGCCGATGGTGCGGCCGGCGTAGCCGCGCCGGCGCAGGTCGGCGGCGAGTTCGCGGCACAGTTCGGCCAGGCAGCCCGCCAGCGCCTGCCAGTCGCGCTGCAGGTGCAGGTCGCGCTCGAAGGTGGTTTCGCGGCTCATCGAGACCGGCTCGCTGGCGGTGACGATCGGGCGATCGTCGCGGCCGTTGGCGGCCTCGTGCAGCCAGCGCCCGTAGTTGGCGCCGAAGCGGGCGACGAGCATCGACAGCGGGGCCGCCGCGAGCTCGCCGATCGTGCGCAGGCCGAGTTCCTCGAGTTGCAGGTCGGCTTTCGGGCCGACACCGTTGATGCGGCGCGCCGGCAGTGGCCAGATCAGTAGCGCGATGTCGGCCTGGTCGACGATCGTTACGCCGGCGGGCTTGTGCAGGTCGGACGCGATCTTGGCCAGCAGCTTGTTCGGCGCCAGGCCGATCGAGCAGGTCAGGCCGGTCGCCTCCAGCACGCGGCGCTGGATGTCGCGCGCGACCGGCGCGCCGCGCTCGACGCGAATGCCCGGTACCGTGCTCAGGTCGATGTAGACCTCGTCGATGCCGCGATCCTCGATGCGATCGGTGACGGTGGCGATGGCCGCCTTGAAGCGGCGCGAATGGCGGCGGTATTCGTCGAAGTCCACCGGCAGGAACACGCATTGCGGACACAGCTCGGCCGCACGGCGCAGCGCCATGCCCGAGCGGATGCCGAACGCGCGCGCCTCGTAGGTGGCGGTGGTGACCACGCCGCGGCGCGACGGCCCGCCGTGGCCGCCGATCGCCACCGGCCGGCCGCGAAGCGCCGGCCGGCGCAGCAGCTCGACCGACGCATAGAACGCATCCATGTCGAGGTGGGCGATGCGGCGCCAGGGTGTCGGAGAGGCGAACATCGGGTGCTCACGCCGCCAGCGGCAGCTCGATGAAGAAGATCGAGCCCTGGCCGGGTTCGCTGTGCAGGCCGGCGATGCCTCCGTGAAGCTCGGCCACGCGCTTGACGATCGCCAGGCCCAGGCCCGAGCTGCCGCGATGCTCGCGGTGCCGGCTGGTCTGGTAGAAGTGCTCGAAGACGCGAGGCTGGTCTTCGGAGGCGACACCCGGCCCGCTGTCGGCGACCTCCAGGCGCATCGCCTCGCCGGCGCGCTGCGCGCGCACCCGCACGTGCCCGCCGGCCGGGGTGACCCGCAGCGCATTGTCGAGCAGGTTGGCGAGCGCACGCTCGATCAGCGCGGCGTCGGCGCGCGTCAGCGGCAGGCCGTCGGGATATTCGACTTCGAGCGACACACCGGCCTGCTGCGCCGCCGCCGCAAAGCGCTGGACGACATCGTCGGCGAGTTCGCCGATGGCGATCGGCTCGGGTTGCGCACGGAACTCGGGGCTGTCGAGCCGCGCCAGGTCGGCCAGCGCATCGGTGAGTCGCTCGAGGTGCCTGGCATTTTGCAGCGCGCGCTCATGCAGGTGCGCCTGGGCCTGGGGCGGCAGCGCGTCGCCCTTCAGGCGGATCGTCTCGATCTGGCCGATCAGTGCGGTGAGCGGCGTGCGCAGGTCGTGCGAGACGCTGGCGACCATCTCCCGTCGGTGTGCATCGACCGTGCGCACCCGTTCGGTCTCGAGGCGCAGGCGATCGAACGCCTCGCGGAAGGTGCGGCTCAGGCGGCCGATCTCGTCGTCGCGATCGGCATCGGGAAAGAAGTCGGGGCGCAATTCCCCCGAGAAGCCGGCGTTGCGGATCTGCTCGGTGGCGCGCGTGAGCGCGGTGAGCGGCCGCGTGAGCAGCGAGATCATCGCGATGGTGAGCAGCACGCCGATCGCGATCGTCATCAGGCCCGCGGTCGCCGCTGCGCGGATCGCGTAGCTCTGCAGCAGCGCCGGCATCGCGGTATCGATGTCGGTCTGCCGGGCGACGACGTAGAGCCAGCCGCGCGGCTGCCCGTCGTGCACGACCTGGCGCGCCGCCACCAGCGATCGGCGAGCCTGGTCGTCGGGGTCGTCGGCGACGATCGGCAGCACCGGGTCGGCCGCCATCGTCTCGGCAATCGGCGCGAGGTCGACCCGGTAGCGCGACCAGAACGGCCGGCGCTCGCCCGCGGTGGCGAGCACACGGCCTTCGAGGTCGAGCAGATACAGGCCGGTGTTCGGCGAATACAGCGTGTACTGGCGCAGCGTCGCGCCGAAGCTGTCCGGATGGCGCGCGTACTCCTGCCAGAGGTCGGGATGGGCCTCGACCACGCGTTGCGCGAAGGCGGCGTTCTTCGCGTACATCCAGTCGGCGTAGTACTGGCGCACCGAGGCGTGCATGATGATCGCCAGCAGCGCGGCCATCATCAGGCCGAAGGCGACCACCAGCATCAGCACGCGGGCGCGCAACGACTTCATCGTCGGTCGGCGAAGCGGTAGCCCACGCCGCGCACCGTGAGCACCCGGCGCGGGTTGGCGGGATCGGCCTCGATCTTGGCGCGCAACCGGTTGATGTGCGTGTTCACCGTGTGTTCGTAGCCCTCGAAGGTCGTGCCCCAGACCGCGTCGAGCAGCTGCATCCGCGTGAACGCCCGTCCCGGGTGGCGTGCGAAGTGCGCGAGCAGGTCGAATTCCTTGGCAGTCAGCGTGATCGGGCGACCCGCCAGGTGTACCTCGCGGCGCGCGCAATCGATCGTCAGATCGTCGGCGTCGATGCGTTCCGGGGCGCGCGCGACACCGGCGCCGGGATCGCCGCCCGGGGGTGCATGCATGTCGAGCCGGCGCAACATCGCGCGCACGCGCGCCTGCAGTTCCGGAATCGAGAACGGCTTGGTCAGGTAGTCGTCGGCACCCAGTTCGAGCCCGAGCACGCGGTCGAGTTCGGTCGAGCGGGCGGTGAGCATCAGCACCGGCGTGGTGACCTTGTCGATGCGCAGGGCGCGAACGATGTCGAGCCCGTCACGGCCAGGCAGCATCACGTCGAGCACGATCAGGCCGTAGCGGCCGGAGCGGGCCGCTTCGTAACCGGCCGTGCCGTCGTGCACGCAATCGACGCGATGGCCGAGATCGCGCAGGTGCATCGCGATCAACTCGGCGATGTCGCGCTGGTCTTCGACCACGAGGATTCGCCTGTCCATCCGGTTCAGGATAGCAAAACCCGCCCACGCCGCCGGTGACGGCCGCTGCGGTTCGCCCGCGGCGCGGCGCGTGCCGCGGGCGAACCGCGAATCGTTATCGAATCGTGATCTTCGCGAGATGGCGCAGCGAGGCCGGGATCGCACACTGGCGTATCGTCACTGTCCGCCCGAGCCAGACGCATGACCGCTTCCGCCGTTGCTTTCGCTGCCGCTGCCGTGGCGCCGGCGCCGGCGCTCAGCCAGGCTGATCTGGCCGCGCACCGCGGGGCGATGCTGCGTTTCGCGCGACGGCGCATGCGCGACGAAGACCTCGCCGAGGATGCAGTCCAGGACGCGCTGCTTGCGGCCCTTTCCAGCCTCGGGTCGTTCCAGGGGCAGTCGGCGTTGCGCACCTGGCTGATCGGCATCCTGAACCACAAGATCCAGGATGCGTTCCGCCGCGAAGCGCGCTACGTACCCGTGGCCGACAACGCCCGCGACGACGCGGTGCCCGACGAAGGACTGGACAGACTGGCCTGGGGGCAGTCCGGGCAGGTCGGCGACACGAACGACCCGGCGCAGTACGTAGCCAGCGCACGGCTGCTCGACGCGCTGCTGGGCGAGATCGACGCCTTGCCGGTCACGCTGAGGGAAGTCTTCGTGCTGCAGGTGCTCGAAGGGCGCGATACTGCGCAGGTCTGCCGTCGGTTGGGCATCACCGAGGCCAATTGCTGGGTGCGCCTGCATCGGGCACGCAAGCGGCTTGCCGGGCGCATGCGCGATCACCTCGCCTGACGACGCCACTGCAAACCGGCTATCGTTGCGGTTTTGGTCCTGACGACCGGATCCGCAACCGATGAAGACCCGCCGCATGGGGCGCAGCAGCCTGCTGGTCTCCGAACTGTGCCTGGGCACGATGATGTTCGGCGACCAGACCGACGCCGCTGCCGCCGCCGATATCGTGGCGCTGGCGCGCGAGCGCGGCGTCAATTTCGTCGACACCGCCGACGTCTACTCGCACGGCGCCTCCGAGACGATGCTCGGACCGTTGCTGCAGACCGACCGCGAGCGCTGGGTGCTCGCGTCCAAGGTCGGCAACCCGATGTCGAAGGCGCCGAACGCGTCGCGCCACTCGCGCAAGTGGCTGATGCAGGCGCTCCACGCCAGCCTGTCGCGACTGCAGACCGACTACCTCGACATCTGGTATCTGCATCGCGACTTCGACGACGGCACCGACGAGGAGATGCTGCACACCGTTGCCGATCTGATCCGGGCTGGACGGATCCGCTACTGGGGGTTGTCGAATTTCCGCGGCTGGCGCATCGCGACGCTGAGCGCGATGGCGGCGCGCATCGGGATGCCCGGTCCGCTCGTCTGCCAGCCGTACTACAACCTGCTCAACCGTCAGCCCGAGGTCGAGGTGCTGCCGTCGAGTGCGCATCACGGCCTCGGCGTGGCCGCGTACAGTCCGGTGGCGCGCGGCGTGCTCACCGGCAAGTACGCGCCGGGCAGCACCCCGCCCGCAGGCAGCCGCGCCGCCCGTGGCGATCGGCGCATCCTCGAGGCCGAGTGGCGCGATGAATCCCTGGCGATCGCGCAGACGCTGAAAGCGCATGCCGAGGCGCGCGGCATCACGCTGCTGCAGTTCGCCGTGGCCTGGCTGCTGGCCAACGGTGCGGTCACTTCGGTCATCGCGGGTCCGAAGACGGTCGGGCAGTTTGCCGACTACTTCGGTGCGCTCGACTACGCCTGGACGGACGAGGACGAAGCGCTGGTCGATTCCCTGGTGCCGCCTGGCCATGCCTCGACGCCCGGCTTCCACGACCCCCAGTATCCGCTGCGCGGTCGCTTCCGCTGAGGGGCCGTGATGAATGCCGGGCACCTGATCGACGAACTGTTCGCCGACCCGGCGTACCTGAGCATGGCACTGCGTCTGGTGGCAGCGCTTGCAGTGGGCGCCGCGATCGGACTCGAGCGCAGCTACCACGGCAGGCCCGCGGGCTTTCGCACGCACGCGCTGGTGTGCCTGTCGACCAGCCTGCTGATGCTGGTCACGATCTACGAGAACCGCTGGTTTCCGGGGCTCGCGCAAGGGCGCATTGCGCTCGATCCGACACGCATGGCGCAGGGCATCATGACCGGTATCGGCTTCCTGGGAGCCGGGACGATCATGAAGGAGGGGCCCACGGTGCGCGGGCTGACGACCGCCGCGTCGATCTGGATCACGGCAGCCATCGGCGTGCTGATCGGCATCGGTTTCTACTTCCCCGCCATGGTCGCCACCGTGCTGACGCTGGGCACGCTGTCGGTGTTCCGTTGGGTCGAGGCACGGATGCCGGCGCAGTTCTATGCGCATTTCACGATCCGCTTTCATCGCGCGACGGCGATGCCCGAAGGAACGATGCGCGAGTTGCTGTCGCAGCTGGGGTTCACGGTTGCGAACCTGAATTACCGGCTGGACGCTGCCGCCGATTTCTTCGAGTACCGGATGGTGATCCGCACCAGTCGCATGGACAGCCTGCGCCGGCTCCCCGGCGCGCTGGCCGCGCTGGACTCGGTGCGCGAATTCCGCGTCGCGCCCACCGGCGATTGATCGCGTCGCGCGCGGCGGCGGCCCCATCGATGGATCGTCGTTGGCCGTTCGCCGCCTCCTGGACGCCTGCCGACTTCCGCTGACCTTCGCTGACCGGGCGGGCACGCCTCGTTGACCCCTCTGGCCTGGCGGCACCAGCCGCTGCCCGTGTGCGCGCGTCATAGAATCGGCGACGAACGGTATTGCGCGGGAGGCGCGGTGGAGTGCCCGGGATGAGCATGGCGACAACGACCGCACTGGCTGCCGCGGTGCGTGACGCCTGCGCGACTGCAGCGGTCGATGCCTACGAGGACGCGGGCATGCAGGGCCTGTGCGCCGAAGGTCGCTTCGAGGCCGCAGTAGGTGCGATCGAACGGGTCGACGTCACCGCGATCGTCGCCGAGCGGGCACAGGCCGGGGACGCGGTGCTCGCGCCGGCCGGGTTGCCAATGCACTCGCCGGTGGACCCGGCGAACATCGTGCAGCCGGCGCTGCTGATCAGGCCTGCGGCGCGCGAGGATCTGCCCGCAATCGTTGCCCTGCTGGCCGACGACGTGTCGGGTGCTCGACCCGGGCGGCCCGGCCGGTCGCTGACCGATGGCTGCCTCGCGGCATTCGAAGCCATCGAGCGTGCGCCGGACTGCGAGTTGCTGGTCGCCTGCCACGGCGCGCGGGTGGTCGGCACGATGCAGCTCGGCTTCATGCCGGTCCTGTCGCGGCAGGGCGCCTGGTGCGCGACGATCGAGGCGTTGAGGGTGGCTGCGGCCGAGCGCTCGCAAGACTCCGGGCGGACGCTGATCGAGTGGGCGATCGCGCGCGCGCGCGCGCGCGGCTGCCATGTCGTGCGGCTTGGTGCCGATTGCCTGCGGGCGGACGCCCACAGCATGTACGAACGCTTCGGTTTCGTTGCATCGCTACCGGGCATGAGGCTCGAACTGCCCGGGCCCGGCTGAACCTCGCCGCGCCGTCGCGGCGACGCGGTGGCCTCAGGTTTCGATCCGCCCGAGCAGCAGGTACTCCATCAGCGTCTTCTGGGCGTGCAGGCGGTTCTCGGCTTCGTCCCAGACCACCGATTGCGGGCCGTCGATCACCTCGGCGGCGACTTCTTCGCCGCGGTGCGCCGGCAGGCAGTGCATGAAGAGGGCGTCGGGTTGCGCCACGCGCATCATGTCGGCGTCGACGCACCAGTCGGCGAAGGCCCTGCGTCGTTCCTCGTTCTCGGCCTCGAAGCCCATACTGGTCCAGACGTCGGTCGTGACCAGGTCGGCGCCGCGGCACGCTTCGATCGGGTCGGAGAATTCCTTGAAGTGATCGGTGCCGAACAGGCCGGCGCGCCCGGGTTCGACCTCGTATCCGGGCGGTGTCGACACATGAACGACGAAGTCGAGCACCTCGGCGGCCTGCAGCCAGGTGTTGCAGACATTGTTGGAGTCGCCGATCCACGCCACCGTCCTGCCGGCGATCGGGCCACGGTGTTCGATGAAGGTGAACAGGTCGGCCAGGATCTGGCACGGATGGTATTCGTTGGTCAGGCCATTGATGACCGGCACCCGCGAGTGCGCCGCGAAGCGCTCGACGATCTCCTGCTCGAAAGTGCGGATCATGACGATGTCGCACATCCGGGAGATGACCTGCGCGGCGTCCTCGACCGGTTCGCCGCGGCCGAGCTGGGAATCGCGCGTGGTCAGGTAGATCGCCGTGCCCCCGAGCTGCTGCATGCCGGCCTCGAACGACAGCCGGGTGCGCGTGCTGGCTTTCTCGAAGATCATGACCAGCGTGCGATCAGCCAGCGGATGGTATTTTTCGTAACGCTTGAAGCGATCCTTGATCACGCGGGTGCGCGCGAACAGGTAGTCGAATTCGTCGGCGCCGAAGTCGCGGAATTGCAGGAAGTGCTTGCGGTTCATGACCGGCCCGTCGTTCGAGCAGCCCGCGCCCGGTCTTCCCGCAGGAACTCGCGGATCAGCGGAACCAGCGTGTCGACCAGCTGCCCGGCGTGCGCCGCGCCGAAGACCAGCGGCGGCAGCAGCCGCACGACCCGGTCCGCGGTGACGTTGAGCACCAGCCCGGCGTCGAGCGCGCGCTGCACCAGCGCGCCGCAGGGCCGGTCGAGCTCCACGCCGATCATCAGTCCCTGGCCGCGCACTTCGACGAAGCCGGGGGTGCCGGCCAGCTCGCGCGCGATCTCCGACATGATCCGCCCACCGATCCGTTGCGCGTTCCCGATCAGGTCCTCCTCCTGCATCGCGGCGATCGTGACCAGGCCGGCACGCATCGCCAGCGGATTGCCGCCGAACGTCGTGCCGTGGTTGCCGGGCTGGAACACCTCGGCCGCTGCTCCCCGCGCTACCACGGCCCCGATCGGCACCCCCGAGGCGAGACCCTTGGCCAGCGGCATCACGTCGGGCACGACACCGGCCCACTGGTGCGCGAACCACCTGCCGGTGCGTCCCGTGCCGCACTGCACCTCGTCGACCATCATCAGCCAGCCACGCTGGTCGCACAGCCTGCGCACCGCCTGCAGGTACTCGATGCGTGCCGGCTGAATGCCGCCTTCGCCCTGGATCGCCTCGAGAAATACCGCCACCACGTCGGGCCGCTCGGCCGCCACCCGCTCGAGCGCGGCGGTATCGTTGAGCGGCACGCGCACGAAACCCTCGACCAGGGGCTCGAAACCCTTCTGCACCTTGTCGTTGCCGGTGGCCGACAGTGTCGCGATCGACCTGCCGTGGAACGCACGTTCGTAGACCACCACTTCGGGCCGCGCGATGCCGCGTTCGTGGCCGTACTTGCGTGCGATCTTCAGCGCCGCCTCGTTGGCCTCGAGCCCGGAATTGCAGAAGAAGACGTTGGTCATGCCGGACAGCTCGACCAGTCTGGCGCCCAGCTCGGTCTGCAGCGGTATCTCGAACAGGTTCGAGCTGTGGATCAGGCGTGCCACCTGTTCGCGCAGTGCGGCCACCAGCTTCGGATGGTTGTGGCCGAGCGTGTTCACCGCGATACCGGCCAGGCAGTCAAGGTAGCGTCGGCCGTTGCTGTCGAAGAGCCAGGCGCCGTCCCCGTGGCTGAAAGCCACCGGCTGGCGGGCATAGGTGTTCATCAGGGGCTGGGTCGCAGACATCGGGTGGTTCCTGGTCGGAGAAGCGCGGTGTTGCGGCGCCCCGAAAGCGCGAACGGCGGTTGCCTGCCTGCCCGGCACCCGGGCAAGCTCCGCGGACCGCCGTCGCGGGGCCCTTCGTTGGCTGAATTGGCCCTCTAATTGCTTGAATTGTAGGGGAAAGTCGCTAAACGGCCAACGATGATGATGGATCTCTGCAGCGATGATTACGCCTTCGCACGCCGGCACGCCGACGCCGTGGATCAGCGATGATCGCCGCCGCGGTGCCCGGAGGGAACGCACGAACGGGATGCGATGCAACATCAACAATCGTTGCTAAGTTGCTGCTGTAACGTGGTTTTTGTTCAACTAATGCTTGCAGGGAGCCGGGGTTCGGTGAGTAGAATCATGACGGGGGAAATGAGCGTGCCGCAGGAGAACGACAAGATGACCCAGGCATCCGACGCCAGACCGGAGTTCCGCGTAGCCGTATTCGGACTCGCGGCGAAGTTTCAGCGCCTGCTCGAGATCGTGTTGCGCCACGCGCGGCATAATCGCTATCGTTATTCGTTAGCGCCCACCCGCGGGCCCGGCGAATTCGACATCGCGCTGGTCGACATGACGGTGATCGGGGGGCCGGAAGTCGCGAGCACGCTGCGCCGTGTGCTGGAAAGCGAAGCGGTGCTGCGGGTGGGGCGACGCGCCGATCCGCAGCGCCCGGTCGATGACCTGCTGCAGCACAACTTCGTCGCCCAGGTGCTGTTCGCGCTGAACCGGGTGGTCGACGCGTTGGTGCAGCGCCGGCGCGAACAGGACCTCGCGCAGGCCGTGGCGGCCGGAATGATGGTGTCCGATCACGGTGAGCCGCGCCGCCCGCGGGTGCTGATCGTCGACGACAGCCCCACGGTGCGCCGCCAGTTGTCGCTGGCGCTGCGCCAGATCGGGCTGGACAGCGAGGCGGTGGCCAGCGCGCGCGAGGCGCTGGACGTGCTCGCCGTGCGCCGTTACGAAATGGTGCTGGCCGACGTAGTGATGCCGGACATGGACGGCTACCGGTTGACCCGGACCATCAAGCGCAACCGCGCATTGCGCGGCATGCCGGTGGTGATCCTCACGAGCCGTTCGTCGCCATTCGACCTGGCGCGAGGCGCGCTCGCAGGCTGCAACAGCTACCTCGTGAAGCCGGTCTCGATGCAGTCGCTGCGCGACACGGTGCAACGTCACTTGAAAAAACTGGCACAGCGACGCCGTGCCGACGGCGAATACGGGTTCGCCTGAGAAGGCGTCCCGGGCGTACGCACAGTCCGCGCAGTGCGGCTCAGGCCTTCACGCGGCTGCGGTACTCGCCGGTGCGCGTGTCGATCTCGATCCGGTCGCCGATCTCCACGAACGCGGGCACCGCGACCTGGTGGCCGGTGGGCCTGATCCGTGCCGGTTTCATCACCTTGCCCGACGTGTCGCCCTTGACCGCGGGTTCGGTGTACTCGACTTCGCGCACCACGCTGTTGTCCATCTCGACCGCGATGGCCCGGCCTTCGTAGAACGTGACCTGGCAGGGCATGCCGTCATCGATGTAGTTGAGCACGTCGCCCATGCTCTCGCGCTCGATCTCGTACTGGTTGTAGTCGCCGTCGACGAAGACGTACATCGGGTCGGCGAAGTACGAGAAGGTCACTTCCCGCTTGTCGAGCACCAGCACCTCGAATTTCTCGTCGGCCTTGTAGACCGACTCGGTGGCCGAACCATTCAGCAGGTTCTTCAGCTTCATCTTCACGACCGCGGCGTTGCGGCCGGATTTGTTGAATTCGGTCTTCTGGACCACCATCGGATCCTTGCCGATCATGACGACGTTGCCGGTGCGCAGTTCCTGGGCGATTTTCATGGGACGAGCAGTCGGTTCGTGGCTCCTGTCGGTGTGCGGGCCGGCGTGTGGTGACACGCGCAGCCCGCCGCGGAGCCGGTTTTCTCGGACCCGGATGCCGGGTAACCTTCAATTATAGTCGGTCCGCGCAGAATTCAACCAGCCGCGTGGCGAGATCGGGCTGCGCGGCCAGGCTCGCCGACCACGTCTGGTAATGGGGCGCGAGCGCGGGCAGTGCCGCATCGAACGCGGCCCACGCCGTGGAGAGCGGTGCCGCGCCACTCCAGGCGCGCATCATCGCAGCGACCACCGGGTCGGCTGCGAAGCGCTCGAGGAACGCCTGCAGCTTCGCGTGATGTGTCTGGCCGGCCTGGACGTAGGGCTGCCAGACGAACGGGCGCGCCGCCCAGTGGGCACGGATCCAGGAGTCTTCACCGCGCACGAAGTTGAGGTCGGCGCTCCACAACAGCCGGTCGTAGTCGTCGTGCGGCAGGAACGGGATGCGCTGCACCCGCAGCGCGCCGCGGCGCAGCAGTCCATCGGGCGACGGCTGCGCGCCGAAGAGGGCTGTCAGCGCGTCCTCCGCAGTGCCTTGCGGCACCAGCAGGCGGTGGGCGCAGGTGCCGGCGGCCAGCGCGTCGAACCAGGCCGCAAGCGGGGCATCGGGATAGCAGAACAGCGTCACCAGCCGCTCGCCGGGTTCGCGCGTGACGCCGAGCTGCCGCAGGAAATCGCGCTGCGCCTCCGAGTTCCGAAAGGCGTCGCGGCGCGTGCCAAGCGCGCGTTCGCGCAGCAATCCGCCGCTGGTGACGGTGAATCCGGGATAGAAGAAGTGCTCGATCGCTCCGTCGGCAGGGCGGGTCGAGGCGAGACCGTGGCAACCGTCGATCCAGCTCTCGGCGCTCAGGTGTTCGAGGTTGACCCACAGTGGCCGGCGTGGCCCGCCGGCGAGCGCCGCGCGCAGCCGCGGTGGCGGTTCGACACCGAAGGCGCCGATCAGTACGTCGTCGGTGCACGCGGCGTGCGCCTCGCCGGGCCAGGGTTCGATCCGCACCGTCGCGCGTGGGTCGGCGCCGAAGCGCGCGAGCAGCGCGGGGCGGTCGATCGTCAGCGTGATCCGCCAGCCGAATTCGCTCGACAACTGGCGCGCCAGCCGCCAGGCCACACCGGCGTCGCCGAAATTGTCGACGACGCGGCACAGGATGTGCGCGGCGAGGCTCAAGCCTTGCCCTGGCCGTGCCCCGGACCGAACAGCGAATCGAGCTTCGAGCGCGCATCGCCCTGGCCGTCGGCGCGCGCGCGCGTCACCGCGTATTCCTCTTCGATACGGTCGGTGTAGAACGACGCAGGGTTGGGGGCCGCCACGAGGCGCCGCCAGACTTCGGCCGGAACCGCCTTGAAGATGCGCCGCTCGCCATCGACGAAATCGATCTCGAGGCGCTGCTCGCGCGCATCGTAGCCGGCCGCCTTCAGGCGGCCACCGCGCAGGGGGCGTCGTTCCATGCTGGTACCTCCAGTGTGTTTGCCTGCGGCTCGATGGTGCACGCGCCGTGGCCACCAGGCAATCGTCGGCACCTGCCCGGGTTCGGTGCGTGCCGGGGCCGACCGCGGCCGGGCCGGTGTGCCCTCAACGCCCGAGAGCGAGCCCTTCGCGGCGCGGATCGACAGCGCCCTCGAGCCGGCAAACGCGTGCGTCGCAGCGGCGCGCGATGCCGTGCAGGCCGCTGGTCATGTCGACGAATCTCACCGGATGGCCGCGTGCGGCAAGGGCGGCGCCGAGCGCCGGTTCGATCCGGCCGCGTTCCAGTTCGGTCGGACCATTGCGGCTGCCCAGGTTCGGTGACGACACCGCGCGTTGCAGGTCGATGCCGTCATCGAGAGTCTCCACCAGCGCTCGTGCAACGTAAGCGATGATCGACGGGCCACCGGGCGAGCCGATCGCCAGGGCCAGTGCGCCGCTGGTGCGGTGGAGCACGATCGTTGGCGACATCGAACTGCGCGGTCGCTTGCCGGGTTGCACCCGGTTGGCCGCCGGTCTGCCGTCGCGCACACGCACGAACGAGAAGTCGGTCAGCTGGTTGTTCAGCAGGAAGCCGCGCACCAGGACGCGCGCGCCGAAGGCGTTCTCGATCGAACTCGTCATCGACACGGCGTTCCCGCGTGAATCGACGATCGACAGGTGCGTGGTCGCAGCCCGTTCCGGGCTCCAGTCGGTGGCGGTGCGGTTGTCGGCGCCGGCCGGTGCGCCGGGCGGCGCCCGCACCATCGATCGCGCGCCGATCAGCGTGGCGCGCGCGGCGAGGTACGCTGGATCGAGCAGCGTGCCCGGCAGCGCGGTCACCGGATCGCCGATGCGCTGGCCGGGCAGCGCCACGAAATCGGTGTCGGCGACGTAACGATCGCGGTCGGCATGGGCAAGTCGGGCGGCCTCGGTGAAGCGATGTGCGCCATCGACGTCGAGTCGGCCGTCGGCGCTGAGCAGCCGTGTGCCGGGCGGTGCGGCGCGCCAGTACGCGAGCATCTGTGCGATCGCGATGGCGCCCGACGACGGCGGTGGCATGCCGCAGACGCGGTAGCGGCGATGCGTGGTGCACAGCGGCGCGCGCTCGCGTGCCCGGTAGAAGGCAAGGTCGTGCTCGCCGAGCGAGCCGGGGTTGCGCGGATGGGTGCGCACCGCAGCCACGATGTCGTGCGCCACCGGACCGGCGTAGAGTGCGAGGCTGCCCTCGGCGGCGATGCGCGACAGCGTTTCGGCCAGGGCCGGGTTGCGCAGGCGGTGGCCGACCGGCCAGGCGTGCCCCTGCGCGTCGTAGTAGAGCGCCGCGGCTGCCGGGTCTTCGCGCAGGTGGCGTTCGCGCGTGAGCAGTCGGTGCAATCGCGGGCTGATCTCGAAGCCCTCGCGAGCCAGGCCGATCGCGGCATCGAACAGCCGCGCCCAGGGCAGGCGTCCATGGTGCGCATGCGCCAGCTCGAGCATGCGCAGCAGACCGGGAACGCCGACCGAGCGACCGCCCACCGCAGCGTCGAAGAAGGCGAGCGGGCTGCCGTTGCCGTCGACGAACAGGCGTTCACCAGCCGCTGCCGGCGCGGTTTCACGACCGTCGTAGGCACGCACCGAGTGGCGGCGTGCGTCGTAGTGCAGCAGGAAGCCGCCGCCGCCGATGCCGGACGATTGTGGCTCGACCAGTGTCAGCACCATCTGCGCGGCGATCGCCGCATCGACCGCACTGCCGCCGGCCGCGAGCACGTCGAAGGCGGCGCGCGAGGCCTGCGGGTGGGCGGTGACCGCCATGAAGCGCTGCGCCCGTACGACGCCACGCTCCTGAAAGCCGCTGGCGGCTTCGGGCTGGGCCGGCCGCGAGCTTTCGGCGCGCGCGCACGGGCTTGCCGCGAACGTGATGGCGCAGCCTGCGGCACCCCATCCGAGCGCAAGCACCAGGGTGGCGGCCAGTCGGGCAGGCGAAGCCTTCGCGTGCATCGGTTCATGATAACGTCGGCGCCGGTGACGCCGTCCTCCGGATGCCATGTCTACTGTCGTCGAGACCGTCGAAGCGATCGCGCGCGGCACACTGCGCACGCAGACACTGATCGAATCGGCACAATGCCAGGCCGGGCGCGCGGCCGACCTGAACCCGATCGCGCACGTCGACTGGGAGGCGACACTTCGGGTGGCGCGGCAGCTCGATGCCGAAGCGAAGGCGGGGCGACTGCGCGGTCCGTTGCACGGCATCCCGGTGTCGGTGAAGGATCTCTTCGCGGTGCGTGGCATGCCGCTGCACGCGGGTACGCGTGCGCCGCTGCCCTCGCTGGAACTGGACGAGGCGACGCTGGTGTCGCGGCTGCGCGAGGCCGGAGCACTGGTGTTCGCCAAGACCAACATGCACGAGATCGCGCTCGGCGCGACCGGGGAGAACCGCTGGACCGGCGACGTGAAGAATCCGTTCGACCCGGCGCGGCAGTCCGGAGGCTCGTCGAGCGGTGCCGCGGTGGCGGTTGCCACCGGCATCGGCCTGGCGGCGATCGGCAGCGACACCGGCGGCTCGGTGCGCATCCCCGCGGCATTCTGCGGGGTCACCGGCTTCAAGCCGAGCTTCGGCGCGATCCCGCTGGCGGGCGCATTGCACCTGTCCTGGACCTGCGACCATGCGGGGCCGCTGGCGCGCTGCGTGGACGACTGCGCGCTGCTGTTCGAGGTGATGGCGCGGCGGCGCGTCGCGCACGCTGCGTCGGCCCGACGCCCGCGACTCGCGGTGCCGGCGGCCTGGCTCGCCGGGCGCCTGCAGACTCCGGTGCGCGTGGCATTCGATCGGTTACGGGCCGCGCTCGCCCGGGCGGGTGCCGGTTTCGCCGAGGTCGACGCGCCGGCCTTCACGCTGGCCTGGCAGTGCTACACCCCGATCGTGCGCGCCGAGGCGGCCTGGGTGCATCGCGCCGCGCTCGCCGCCGGTGCCCCCGGGTTTTCCGACCTCGTGCTCCCGGCACTCGCGGCGGGCCGTGCGCTCGCGGCGGCCGACTACATCGACGCGCTGAAGGCACGCGAGCGTGCCTGCGCGCAGCTCGATGCGCTGCTGGCGGACGCCGACGCGCTGGTGCTGCCGACGACTGCCGTGCTGCCGCCGCTACGCGGTCAGGATGAGGTCGAGGTGGAGGGCGGGCGCACCACGGTGCGCGCAGCGGTGCTCGGTCAGACGCTGCCGTTCTCGCTGTGCGGGCTGCCCACGCTCAGCATTCCGGTTGGCCTGGTGGGCGGCCTGCCGATGGGTCTGCAGGTGGTGGGTCGTCGCGACGGCGACGCGTCGTTGCTCGCGCTCGGGCGCTGGATCGAGGCGGTGGCCGGCGTGGCGTCGATGCCGCCTGCAGAGCAGGGCTGAGCGTCTCCCGGGACGCCCGCCGCCGGCCGATGAACGGGGCCGGGGCGGTCGGCCGACGCCCGCTTCAGCGCGGCGCCATCCGGATCGCGCCGTCGAGACGGATCGTCTCGCCGTTGAGCATCGTGTTGGCGAAGATGTGCGCGACCATTCCGGCGTACTCGTCGGGTCGGCCGAGGCGTGGCGGAAACGGCACCTGCCGCCCGAGCGATTCCTGCACGTCGGCCGGCATGCCCGCAAGCAGCGGTGTCAGGAACAGCCCCGGCGCGATCGTGACCACGCGCACGCCGTCGCGCGACAGGTCGCGCGCGATCGGCAGGGTCATGCCGACGATGCCGCCCTTGGACGCCGAATAGGCTGCCTGCCCGATCTGCCCGTCGAACGCCGCGACCGAGGCGGTGTTCACGATCACGCCGCGTTCGCCTTCCTCGTCGGGCAGGTTTGTCGTCATTGCCGCAGCGGCCAGACGGATCATGTTGAACGTGCCGATCAGGTTGATGCCGATCACTTTCGAGAACACGGCCAGCGGATGCGGGCCATCCCTGCCGACCGTTCTGGCCGCGGGCCCGATGCCGGCGCAGTTGACCAGGCCGACCAGCCGGCCCATCGATTGCGCGGCGTCGACCGCGGCCTGCGCGTCGGCCTCGGCGGTGACGTCACAGCGCACGAACTTCGCGCGCGCGCCCAGTTGCGCCGCGTAGCGCTCGCCCAGTTCGGCGTTGACGTCGGCGATCAGCACGCTGCCGCCCGCGTCGATGACCATTTTCGCGGTTGCGCCGCCCAGCCCCGAGGCGCCTCCGGTGACGAGCACCACGTTGTCGGAAATCTTCATCGATGGCCTCCGCAGCCCCTGTCCAAAGGCATGATTCTAGACATCCGCAAGCGGGTCACCCTAAGATCGTCGCCAGTTGCCGGCACCACCGGGTCATGGACGCGACGATCGATTACTGGCGCGCCCTCGTGCGCAGCGACGCATCGCTGCCGCTGTTCGAGGCGGCGCTGGCGATCGCGCAGGATGCCTATCCGGATCTGCCGATGGCCGACCTGCTGGCGCGCGTCGATGGTTTTGCACTCACGCTGAGGCGGCGCATCGACGCCCTGCGGCGCCCGGCGGCGCGCGTTGCGGCGCTCGGCGAGCACTTCGCCGGGCAGCTCGGCTTTCGCGGCAACGCCAACGACTACCACGATCCCGACAACAGTTATCTGAACCGCGTGATCGAGCGTCGTCTCGGCATTCCGATCAGCCTGTCGGTGCTCTACATCGAGATCGCGGAGCAGGCGGGCCTGCCAGCCAGCGGGATCGGTTTTCCCGGGCATTTCCTGGTGCGCCACGACCTGCCCGACCGTGCGCTGGTGGTCGATGTGTTCGCCGGCGCGCGCGTGCTCTCGCAGGAGGAGCTCGAGTACCGGTTGTTGCCGTATGCCGCGGGCGACCGCGGCGCGGCCAGCCGTCTGCTGCCGGCGCAGCTGGCGGTTGCGGCACCGCGCACGATCCTGGCGAGAATGCTGCACAACCTGCGCGCGATCCATGCCGAGCGTGGCGATGCGCCGCGCCTGGCGGCGGTCGAGCGGCGGCTCGCGGTGCTGGTCGATCCGCGGCGCTGAAACGACGAGGGCGCCCGAAGACGCCCTCGCGATTGCCGCGCTGCGGCCCGTGCGCTCTCAGTGTCCGCCGTAGAGCATCCCCATCAGCGGCACGATCAGCAGCGCCACGATGTTGATGATCTTGATCAGCGGGTTCACCGCGGGACCGGCCGTGTCCTTGTAGGGATCGCCGACGGTGTCGCCGGTGACCGCCGCCTTGTGCGCGTCCGAGCCCTTGCCGCCGTGGTGGCCTTCCTCGATGTACTTCTTCGCGTTGTCCCAGGCGCCGCCGCCGGTGCACATCGAGATCGCGACGAACAGGCCGGTGACGATGGTGCCCATCAGCAGGCCGCCCAGCGCCGCCGGCCCGAGCAGCAGGCCCACGAGCACCGGCACCGCGACCGGCAGCAGTGACGGGACGATCATTTCGCCGATCGCCGCGCCGGTGAGCAGGTCGACCGCGCGTGAATAATCGGGCTTGGCCGTGCCTTCCATGATGCCCTTGATCTCGCGAAACTGCCGGCGCACTTCCTCGACCACCGAGCCGGCCGCGCGCCCGACGGCTTCCATCGCCATCGCGCCGAACAGGTAGGGCACCATGCCGCCGATGAACAGGCCGACGATCACCATGTGGTTCGACAGGTCGAAGCTGACGGCGACGTGCTCGGCTTCGAGCGCGTGCGTGTAGTCGGCGAACAGCACCAGTGCGGCGAGGCCGGCCGAGCCGATCGCGTAGCCCTTGGTGACCGCCTTGGTGGTGTTGCCCACGGCGTCGAGCGGGTCGGTGATGTTGCGTACCGACTCCGGCAGGTTGGCCATTTCGGCGATGCCGCCGGCGTTGTCGGTGATCGGGCCGTAGGCGTCGAGCGCGACGACGATGCCCGCCATCGACAGCATCGAGGTGGCGGCCACCGCGATGCCGTACAGGCCGCCGAGCCAGTAGGACGCGACGATCGCTGCGCACACCAGCAGCACGGGCACCGCGGTCGACTTCATCGATACGCCGATGCCGGCGATGATGTTGGTCGCGTGGCCGGTGGTCGAGGCCTGCGCCACGTGCTGCACCGGCTTGAACTGGGTGCCGGTGTAGTACTCGGTGACCCAGACGATCAGGCCGGTGAGCACCATGCCCACCACCACGCACAGCCACAGGTTCATCACCGAGGTGTGCGCACGCGAGAGGTCCGCGCCCGCGAACATCCACGAGGTGATCGGCCAGGCGGCCACCGTGGCGATCGCGCCGGCCCAGGCCAGGCCGCGGTACAGCGCTGGCATCACGTTGGTCTGGCCCGGTTTCGCCTTCACGAACATCGCGCCGATGATCGACGCGACGATCGACAGCCCGCCCAGCGCGAGCGGGTAGACCACTGCCTGCAGTTCGGCACCCTCGAGCATCAGCGAGCCGAGCAGCATCGTCGCGATCAGCGTCACCGCGTAGGTCTCGAACAGGTCGGCGGCCATGCCGGCGCAGTCGCCGACGTTGTCGCCGACGTTGTCGGCGATCACCGCCGGGTTGCGCGGGTCGTCTTCCGGAATGCCGGCCTCGACCTTGCCTACGAGGTCGGCGCCGACGTCGGCACCCTTGGTGAAGATGCCGCCGCCCAGTCGCGCGAAGATCGAGATCAGCGACGAGCCGAAGGCCAGGCCGATCAGCGGCTTGATCACCGAGTGCAGGTCGTCGACTTTGCCCAGGCCGTGCGGCGCCGAGCCCATCAGGATGCCGTAGTAGCCGGCCACGCCGAGCAGCCCCAGGCCGACCACCAGCATGCCGGTGATGGCACCGCCGCGAAACGCCACCGCCAGGGCCTCGCCGATGCCCCGGGTGGCGGCCTGGGCGGTGCGCACGTTGGCGCGCACCGACACGTTCATGCCGATGTAGCCGGCCGCGCCGGAGAGGATCGCGCCGATCGCGAAGCCGATTGCGGTGGCGAGGCCCAACCCGGGGACGAACCAGATGACGAGGAACAGGATGACGCCGACCAGCCCGATCGTGCGGTACTGGCGGTTCAGGTAGGCCTTGGCGCCCTGCTGGATCGCCGCAGCGATTTCCTGCATGCGCGCGTTGCCCGCGTCGAGGGACAGGATCCAGCGGCTCGAGGCGATGCCGTAGATCACTGCCGCCAGCCCGCAGGCCAGGGCCAGCCACAGACCTGCCGAGGTCGCAGTCATGAGAGAACCTCCATCCGGATTGCTCGGTGTTCGAAGACGAACGAAAAAGGGGTGATCGGAGTGACGCGGGCGAGAGTTTACTTCAGCACGTCGATCGCGCGAGTGGCAATCTGTTCGACGCTGCCCAGCCCCGAGATGCGCCGGTACGCCGGCGCCGCCGCATCGCCACTGCGCTCCCAGGCGCTGTAGTAGTCGATCAGCGGGCGCGTCTGCAGGTGGTAGACGGCGAGGCGCCGGCGCACCGTCTCCTCGCGGTCATCGTCGCGCTGCACCAGGGGTTCGCCGGTGACGTCGTCGTGCCCGGGCACCCGCGGGGGATTGAAGCTGACGTGATAGGTGCGTCCGCTCGCCGGGTGCACGCGCCGTCCGCTCATGCGCTCGATGATTTTCTCGTCGGGCACGTCGATCTCGAGCACGTAGTCGATGCGCGCGCCGGCGCTCTTCATCGCCTCGGCCTGCGCGATCGTGCGCGGAAAGCCGTCGAACAGGTAGCCTGCCTGGCAGTCGGGCTCACGCAACCGGTCCTTGACGAGGTCGACGATGACGTCGTCGGGCACCAGCGCTCCGGCTTCCATCACCTTCTGCGCGGCAAGTCCGACCGGCGTGCCCGCGCTGATCGCCGCGCGCAGCATGTCGCCGGTGGAAATCTGTGGAATGCCGAATTTCCGCGTGATGAACGCGGCCTGCGTGCCTTTTCCGGCGCCGGGCGGGCCGAGAAGAATCAAGCGCATGGACGTGCCTGGACGGTGTGATCGGCTCGCGGGGTGGTGCGAACGTGACCGGACAGCGCGATCGGCGGTCACAGCGCGATACCGACCGATCGGGCCGGATGCTGCCCGCAAAGCCGGTCAAGCGTACCGTCAAACGCGCGAGCCGGTCAATTTGACCGGCTCGTGGGCGTGGCGGAGCGGGTCACGCCCGGTGTTCAGGGTCGGTCCACACGAAGGCTGGCCGCGTGCGTATCCACGGCCGCGAACAGCGCGCGCGCGCGTTCGAGATCCGCGACAGTGTCGACGCCAGGCGGTGGCGCGGCGTCGGCGAGCAGTACTGCGATACGGTGGCCGTGCCAGAGCGCACGCAACTGCTCGAGCGACTCGGGCGCTTCGAGCGGCGAGCGTGCGAGCCGCGGATACGCGTCGAGAAAGCCGGCCCGGTACGCGTACAGCCCGATGTGTCGCAACGGCAGGCCCGCCAGCACCAGACCCACGGGCAGCTGCGCCGGCAACCGCTGCGGAAAGCCCGCCATTGCGTCGCGCTCGAACGGGATCGGGGCACGCGAGAAATACAGTGCGCGTCCCTCGCGGTCGCAGACCACCTTCACCACGTCCGGATCGAGGTACTGGCCGGGTTCATCGATCGGGTGCGCAGCGGTGGCGATCGCGCAGTCGCGCGCCGCGGCGAGTCGCGCGGCGACCGCGCGCACCAGTGCCGGCGGGATCAGCGGTTCGTCGCCCTGGAGGTTGACGACGATCTGGTCGGCACGCAGCCCGAGCTTGCCGGCGGCTTCGGCGAGGCGGTCGGTTCCGCAGGTGTGGTCTTCGCGGGTCAGGATCGCCTGGAAGCCGGCTGCCGACACCACCTCGGCGATGCGTGGCGAATCGGTTGCGATGGCCACGTGCGCGGCGCCGGCGGCCGCCGCACGTTCGGCCACCCTGACCACCATCGGTTTGCCGCCGATATCGGCGAGCGGCTTGCCGGGCAGCCGCGTCGACGCCAGGCGCGCCGGGATCAGGGCGACGAACGGCGCAGCCGCATCGCCGGTCGCGCGCGCACCAGCACTGTCGTGATCCGGAGCGGCAGCGGGCGCGGGTGCCATCGGCGCAGCGGAACCTGGCTCAAGCCGGGGCAGCCGTGGCATCCTGATCGGCGTCGCCGAGCTTGCGCGCCTCGTCGACCAGCATCACCGGGATGCCGTCGCGCACCGGGAAGGCAAGCCGGTCGGCGTGGCAGACCAGTTCGGCGTCGAGCGGGGTGCCGTCAACCGCGCTGCCGCCGCGCTGGTGGCGAAGGGGCCCCTTGCACAGCGGGCAGACCAGGATTTCAAGCAGGCGTGCGTCCACGGATCGTCTCGGTCAGCCAGTCGATGAGTGCGGGATCGGCCACCGCCCGCACCTCGAGTGCCCAGCAGCGGCGGTCCGCCCACGCGCTGCATTTTACGGCGTCCTTGGCGGTCATGACGATGAACTCCCCCGGCAATGCGGCGAGCTCGGCGGGTCCGAGCGTCGCGTGATCGCCCGGTTCGACGCACTGCGCCTGCAGGCCCAGCGCGCGCAGCGTCGAGAAGAAGCGCTGCGGAGCCGCGATGCCGGCGATTGCCACCAATGGGTGCCCGTGTGCATGACGTGCGAACGCCTGCGGCGTGAGCGGGGCGGCATGACCGTCGATCGCGACGAAGCGCTGCGGCTCGATGCGGAAGCGGAACTGCCGCGGATGCGCGATCGGCGCGGGCGCGTCGCCGTTGAGCACCAGTGCGTCCATTGCGGCCGCCTGCGCGAGCGGGGCGCGCAGCGGGCCGGCCGGCAGCAGCCTGCCGTTGCCCGCGCCGCGTTCGTCGAACACGACCAGCTCCACGCTGCGCGCAAGCGTCGCGTGCTGCAGGCCGTCGTCGGAGATCACCAGGTCGAGCTGCGGATGCGCAGCGAGCAGGCACGCAACCGCCGCAGCACGGTCACGGCCAGCCGCCACCGGCAGTGCGGTGGCCTGCGCCAGCAGCAGGGGCTCGTCGCCGGCAACGGCGGGATCGTCGCCGGGGCGCACCAGGCGTGCATCGCGGCGCGTCGCGCCATAGCCACTGGCGACGATGCCTGGTCGCAGTCCGCGCGCCGCCAGCGCGGTCGCGATCGCTGCCACCAGGGGCGTCTTGCCTGCACCGCCGGCGACCAGGTTGCCCACCACGACGAGGGGCGGCTGCGTTGCGCCGAGCGTGCGCAGCCGAATCCGGCTGCGGCGTGCCGTGCAGGCCGTGAACTGTGTCAGTGGCGCCAGGCACGCACGCAGCACGTGCAGTGTCACGCCGGGATCGCGCGCATACCAGAGCCGCTGCAGCAGCGCTTCGGCGCGGCCGCGCAGCGCCGGCTTCATCGCCCCCTGTCGGGGCCGCCGCCCCGGGCGGCGAATGTCACTTTCGCCACACCGGCCTGGCGTGCCGCTTCGAGCACCCCGACCACCGCCTGGTGCGTCGCGCCGGCGTCGGCGTAGATCACCAGGACCGGATCCTTGCGCTCGGCGGCCGCGCGGCGCAGTGCCGGGGCCAGCTCGGGCGGGGCCACGAATTGCGGGTTGCCCGCGTCGAGCATGTAGCGACCGTCGGTCGACACCGCGATCACGATCTCGCTTGGCCGCTCGGTCGCCTGCTCGGCGTTGGCGCTGGGCAGGTCGACCTGCAGTTCGGTGAATTTCGAGTAGGTCGTGGTGACCATCAGGAAAATGAGGATCACCAGCAGCACGTCGATCAGCGGAACGAAGTTGATCTCCGGCTCGTCGCGCCGGATGCCGCGGCGGAAATTCATCGCTGCAGATTGCGCAGCGTGTCGACCAGGCGCAGCGACTGCTGCTCCATTTCCACCAGATAGCTGTCGACGCGGGCGCGAAAGTGGCGGTAGGCGATCATCGCCGGGATCGCGATCAGGATGCCCAGCGCGGTGTTGTACAGCGCCACCGAGATGCCGTGCGCCAGTTGCTGCGGATTGGCCGAACCGGTGGGCGCCTGCGCGCCGAAGATCTCGATCATCCCGACCACGGTTCCGAACAGGCCCATCAGCGGCGCGATTGCCGCGATCGTGCCCAGCGCCGACAGGTAGCGCTCCAGGTCGTGCGCGACCGCGCGCCCCGTTTCCTCCATCGCTTCCTTCATCAACTCGCGCCCGGCTGCCTCGTTGCGCAATCCGCTGGCCAGCACGCGCCCCAGCGGTGAATTGGCCGCCAGCCTGTTCAGCAGTTCGGGCGTCATGGGCTGCGAGCGACGCAGCCCGACCACTTCTTCGAGCAGGCCGGCCGGCAGCACCTTCGCCCGCTTCAGAGACAGGAACCGTTCGATGATCAGCGCGACGGCGGCGATCGACGCGAGGATGAGGAACCATACCGGCCAGCCGGCAGCCTGGATCAGGGACAGCAAATCGTTCTCCGAGGGGAGCCGCGGCGCGGCCCGCAAGCGAAGGTCCGCGAGCGGAAGGCCGCAATTGTCGGGTCTTTTGCCGGCGACGGGCAAGTTTGCCTGCCGGACGGCCATTCGCGACGGGTCGAAGTGCCGGATTCTGTGGACAAGTTTGTGAACAACCTGTCGCACACGGGTCGGCGGCGTGGGGCAACGCCTGCGCGGTTTCGAAGTTGATTTTGTGGTGCACGAAAATCTCTCGATGAATCATATACTTGAGTCTTCGCTTCGGGCTTCGTGCAGGATCTGTCGCAGGCAACGGGTCGAGAGCGAGGCATGTGGAAAGCTGTCCGGCGGAAAGGCGCATGAACACTGGATCCACGAGTGAAAACCGAGGACTGGCGCCGGAAATCCTGACGGTTGGCCAGTTGAACCGCATGATTGCTGGTTTGTTGCAGCGCAGTATCGCGCCGCTCTGGGTCAGCGGCGAACTGTCGAACGTCACGCGCGCAGCCAGTGGTCACTGGTACTTCACGCTGAAGGATGCGTCGGCGCAGGTGCGCGCGGTGATGTTTCGCGGGCGGGCGCAGTACGTCGACTTCGTGCCGCGCGACGGCGATCGCGTCGAGGTGCGGGCGTCGGTCACGCTTTACGAGCCGCGCGGCGATTATCAGCTGGCGGTCGAGTCGATGCGTCGCGCCGGTGCCGGCGACCTGTACCAGCGCTATCTTCGGCTGAAGGCGCAATTGCAGGCGCAGGGCCTGTTCGATGCGCAGCGCAAGCGGCCGCTGCCGGCGCTGCCGCGCACGATCGGCGTGGTCACCTCGCCCGCGGCGGCGGCGTTGCGCGACGTGCTGACCACGCTGCACCGGCGTGCGCCTGCGGTGGCGGTGATCGTGTATCCGACGCTGGTGCAGGGCGCCGATGCGCCGGCGGCGATCGTCGCGGCGCTGGCGGCTGCCGCGCGGCGACGCGAATGCGAGGTGTTGTTGCTGGTGCGCGGCGGCGGGTCGATCGAAGACCTCTGGGCGTTCAACGACGAGGCGGTGGCGCGCGCGGTGGCGGCCTCGCCGATTCCGGTGGTGAGCGGCGTGGGCCATGAAACCGACTTCACGATCGTCGATTTCGCCGCCGACCAGCGCGCCCCGACACCGACCGCTGCCGCGGCGCTCGCCGTTCCCGACCGGCGCGAGTTGCTGCGCGCTGCCGACGCGCTGGGCGCACGCCTCGCGCGCGCGTGGACACGACGGATCGAGTCGCTCGAGCAGCGGCTGGACACCGGCGCGCGGCTGCTGCGTTCGCCGGCGGCGCAATGGCAGCAGCGCTCGCTCAGGCTGCAGGCGCTGGCGCAGCGCGCGATCGCGGCCGGTCGCCATTCGCTGGTGCAGCGAACGATGCACGTCGACCGGCTGCGCGCCGGCCTGCACAGGCCGCGTGGCGAGGTGGCGCAGCACCGGCTCGACGGCGCGGCGCAGGGCCTGCAGCGTGCGGCACAGGCGCTGCTCGCGCGGCGTGACGAGCGCCTCGGGCGCCTTGCCGCCTCGCTTGCGCTGGTGAGCCCGCGCGCGGTACTCGCGCGCGGCTACGCGATCGTGCAGGATCGCGCGGGCCGTGTGCTGCGCGCCAGCATCGGCACTGTGGTGGGCGACCCGCTGTCGGTCACGCTCGCACGCGGTGCGCTACGCGTCGAGGTGCGCGAGGCGGTCGACGACGGCAGCGACGGTCACGACGGCAACGACGGTCACGACGGCAACGACGCACGGCCGGGTGCCGCGCCTCGCGTCTGACCCGGCTGCCGGGGTGGCTGCTTTGGCTCGCGCCGGACTTTCGTCCTAGAATCGAACGCTCCGGCCCGCGCGGCGGGGATTTCACCCGAACGAGAAGGACAAGATCATGGAACACACCCTCCCGGCGCTGCCCTACGCGATGGATGCGCTGGCTCCGCACATCTCGAAGGAAACCTTCGAGTACCACTATGGCAAGCATCACCAGGCCTATGTCACCAATCTGAACAACCTGGTCAAGGGCACCGAATTCGAGAACCTCGGCCTCGAGGACGTCGTGAAGAAATCGCTGGGTGGCGTCTTCAACAACGCGGCCCAGGTCTGGAATCACACCTTCTTCTGGTCGAGCATGAAGCCCGGCGGCGGCGGGGAGCCCAGGGGCGCGCTGGGCGAGGCGATCATCCGCAAGTGGGGTACGCTCGCGGCGTTCAGGGAAGCGTTCACCCGGAGTGCGGTCGGCAACTTCGGATCGGGCTGGACCTGGCTGGTGAAGAAGCCCGACGGTGCGGTGGACATCGTCAACACCAGCAATGCCGCCACCCCGCTCACCACCGCCGACAAGGCGCTGTTGACGATCGACGTCTGGGAGCACGCGTACTACATCGACTATCGCAACGCGCGCCCGAAGTTCGTCGAGACCTGGCTGAACAGCCTGGCGAACTGGGACTTCGCGGCGAAGAACTTCGGCTGACGCAGGGAGCCGGCGATGGGCAGCCTGATCTACACCGCAATCATCGGACTCGTGGTCGGCGCCGTGGCGAAGTTCGTCATGCCGGGCACGCAGGGCGGCGGTCTGCTCGTCACCATGCTGCTCGGCATTGCCGGCTCGTTCGTCGCGACCTTCGTCGGGCAGGCAGCCGGCTGGTACCCGCCGGGCGCGGGCGCCGGCTTCATCGCGTCGGTGGTCGGTGCGATCGTCGTGCTCTGGATCTACGGCAGGTTCTTCCGCAAGGGCGCCTGACCGGGAAAGACCTCCGGGTTCACCAGTCTCGCGCCGGCGGCCAGCGCACGTCGCGCGAACCAGCCCTGTTCCATCTCGAGCGCGAAGCGTACCGGCGCGCCCGCGCAGTGGCTGGCCTCGGTGCGCGGCGCCATGTCCTCGATGTTCACGATGCGACCGTCTTCGTCGATGAACGCGATCGACAGTGGCAGCAGCGTGTTGCGCATCCAGAAGCAGTAGGCGCGCGGCTGTTCGAAGACGAACAGCATCCCCTCGTTCGCGCCCAGGCGCTCGCGCATCATCAGGCCGATCTCGCGCGAGCGCGGCGTCGCAGCCACTTCCGCCAGCACGATGTGCATCCCGGCCTGCAACCGCACGACCGGCAGTTTCGGCTGCGGGGCGTCCTGCGCGCTCGCACCGGGCGACGCCGCGAGCATGGCCGCCAGGCCCGCGCCGGCGAGCAGTCGCCGCAGCGATTCGCTGCGCGTTCCGGGTGTCGTGTTCATGCCGGCATGTTGCCCGTGATCACTGCGCAGGAAAAGCGCCGCGCTGCAGCGGTGTGGCGCTGCGGCATAATTGCGCACCCGCCCACTTCCCACGAGGAACTCCCGGCATGTATCAGCACATCAAGATCCCGTCCGCTGGCGAGAAGATCAAGGTCAACGACGATTTCTCGCTGCAGGTTCCCGACCATCCGGTGATTCCGTACATCGAGGGCGATGGCACGGGGGTCGACATCACGCCGGTGATGATCGAGGTGGTCGATGCAGCGGTGGCGAGGGTCTACGGCGGCAGGAAGAAGATCCACTGGATGGAGATCTACGCGGGCGAGAAGTCGACCAGGGTTTACGGCCCCGACGTCTGGCTGCCGGCCGAGACGCTCGAGGCGCTGAAGGCGTATGTGGTCTCGATCAAGGGGCCGCTCACCACGCCGGTGGGCGGGGGCATCCGCTCGCTCAACGTCGCGCTGCGCCAGGAGCTCGATCTGTACGTCTGCCTGCGCCCGGTGCGCTGGTTCAAGGGCGTGCCCTCGCCGGTGAAAGAGCCCGAGAAGACGGACATGGTCATCTTCCGCGAGAACTCGGAGGACATCTACGCCGGCATCGAGTACGAGGCGCAGAGCGAGAAGGCAAAGAAGCTCATCGCCTTCCTCACGCAGGAACTCGGCGTCACGAAGATCCGTTTCCCCGAGACCTCGGGCATCGGCATCAAACCGGTGTCGAGTGAAGGCACGTCGCGTCTGATGCGCAAGGCCGTCCAGTACGCGATCGACAACGACAAGCCGTCGGTGACGATCGTGCACAAGGGCAACATCATGAAGTACACGGAGGGGAGCTTCCGCGACTGGAGCTACGCGCTGGCGCAAAGGGAGTTCGGCGCACAGCCGCTCGATGGCGGCCCGTGGTGCAGCTTCAGGAACCCGAAGACCGGCAGGGAGATCGTCGTCAAGGACGTGATCGCCGATGCCTTCCTGCAGCAGATCCTGCTGCGGCCTGCCGAATACAGCGTGATCGCCACGCTGAACCTGAACGGCGACTACATCTCCGACGCGCTGGCCGCGCAGGTCGGCGGCATCGGCATCGCGCCGGGCGCCAACCTGTCCGACTCGGTGGCGATGTTCGAGGCCACGCACGGTACCGCGCCGAAGTACGCCGGGAAGGACTACGTGAATCCCGGCTCCGAGATCCTGTCGGCCGAGATGATGCTGCGCCACATGGGCTGGACGGAGGCCGCCGACCTGATCATCGCATCGATGGAGAAGGCGATCCTGTCGAAGAGAGTCACCTACGACTTCGCGCGGCTGCTGCCGGGGGCGACGCAGGTGTCGTGCTCGGGCTTCGGCCAGGTGATGATCGAGCACATGTGACGCGGTCCCGGGACGTCTCCAGGCGTTCCGGATGGTCCCGAACGAAACCCCGGATCGCTGATTCGACCGAGGTTTTTGTCTCTGGACGAAGCAGAAGGCCGCTGGCGCGCGCCGCCCGAGCTTCCGCGCCTTCGCCCGCGGAAGATCGACGTGCTGCTCGCGGCGCAGGGCTGGGACACGCTCGACACCGACGCCGTCCGCTTCGAAGTCCAGTGACCCGAGGGCACGCGCGCCGACCATCTGCTGTGCGACCGCCATGGCTGGTCGCTGGCCGTGATCGAAGCCGGGCGCTGCTCGATCAGCCCGGGCGATGCGGCGGCGCAGGCGAAAGCCTGTGCGCAGCAACTCGGTGTGTCCTGCGCATTCATGGGCAATCGCGAAGAGGTTCTGTCCTGGCAGTGGCAGCGCGCTGCCTGCTTTGCGGCGCTATGCAGCGCAACTGCGAAAGCCCGCCGGTACGTCGTTGCGCCCAACCTGGAAGAAGTTGCGGTAGCGTGCATGGCGCATCCGCGGCTGCGTCATGAACGAGGCGCCGCGCAGCACCGGGCGGCCGTCGAACCACGGCGCCGAATACTCGCGATACGGGTGCGCGACGAAACCGGGAAAGGGTGCGAACGGGCTGCTCGTCCACTCCCAGACATCACCCCAGCGGAATCGCGCCCCCTGTGTCAGCGCGGCGCGCTCCCATTCGGCTTCGCCGGGCAGCCGCCGTCCTGCCCAGCGGCACCAGGCCTGCGCCTCGTGGTGCGTCAGGTGGCAGGCGGCCTCGGCGAGGTCCAGCGCCTGCCAGCGACCGTGGCGCCATTGCAGCCAGCGGCTGCCATCGCGTCGCAGGTAGCGCGGGGTCCGGGCACCGGATTCCGCCAGCCACTGCCGGCCGGCAGCCGCCCACCAGCGCGGCTGCGCGTAACCACCGGCTTCGGCGAAAGACAGGTATTCGCCCCAGCGCACGGCCTGCGCGTCGATTTCGCAGGCGCGCACCGATACCTCCACCGGTGGTGATTCGTTGTCGAACGCAAACCCGGCTGCCTCGGGGCTGCCCAGTCGCCAGCGCCCGGCCGGGAGATTCAAGGCGGGGGGCGGCGACGGCAGCGCACGCGCCGCCCAGCGCGGATCGTCGATGGCGATCCCCAGGCCCTGGGCCATGTAGAGCGCGGCTTCGTGGTGCATGTCCTCGTGCAGCAGCGCCAGCCGGAAGAAGTAGAGCGCATCGTCGTGCTCCGGTGCTTCGGCCAGCAGCGCCAGCGTTGCGTCGAGCTGGCGCTGCAACTGCGCACGAGTCGCTGGCGCGTCGGGCAGCGGCAGCATCCAGCGGCTGTCGTGCGGCACGCGGCCCGAGTGGTACAGCGCGTCCGCATCGGCGGGTTGCGCCGGGCCGCGTGGTGTGTCCGGGTCGGCGCGTACGCCGCGCTCGCGCTGCGGATTGCGCTGCACCCAGTACGCCTGGAACCAGCCGATGTGCCCGAGTTCCCAGAGCGGCGGGTTCAGTTCGGCGCGCAGCGGCACCCGCAGTCCGGCCAGCGCCTTCTCGTAGGCGCCGAAGGTGGCCAGCGTGTCGGTCCGGCTCGCCTGCAGCGCCCGTGCGAGCGCCTGCTGCCCGCCCTGCCGGGCCACGGTGGCCGCATCGGCCGCGAGGCTCGCGTCGTGCATCGAAGCTCCGTTGCCGTCATCGACGGGATGCCGGGCCGCACCGGGCCGCTCGCTGCGGCCGGCGCCGGGGACGCCCGACACCTCGAGCATAGCGAGCACGACGCGCCGGGGCGCGGATGGCACCAGTGGCGGTGCGGGATGCGCGGCCCGGGTTAACATCCGCCGGTACTCGAACCAGGGGCGGCGCGGTGCCGGACGCGCTTGCGACGCCTCGCCTGCGGCCGTTCTCATGATCCATCGCATCACCGTGCTCGGCGCCGGCTTCGCCGGCCTGTCCGCCGTGCGCGAACTGCGCCGGCGCGATCCGCAGGTCGCGATCACGCTGGTTGCGCCGCGCCCCGAGCTGCACTATCTGCCGGGCATCATCTGGATTCCCGGCGGCCTGCGCCGGCGCGAACAGCTGGTGGTGCCGCTGGGCCGCTACTTCGAGCGTATGCGCGTGCAGTTCGAGGCTGCCGAGGTCACCGGCCTGCGCGACGGTGGCCGTGTGGTCCAGACCAGCGCTGGCGAAGTCGTCAACGATGCGCTGGTGATTGCCACCGGCGGGCGCTTCATCAGGAAGCTTGCGGGCATCGAACACGCGATCACGCCCTGCGAGGGCATCGCGGCCGCCGAGCGCATCCGCGACCGGCTGCGCGCGATGCAGGGTGGCACGATCGCGCTCGGGTTTGCCGGCAACCCGAAGGAGCCGGCGGCGATGCGCGGCGGGCCGATGTTCGAGTTCCTGTTCGGCATCGACGCGCAGCTGCGCCGCGAGGGTCGGCGCGAGCGCTTCGAGCTGGTGTTCTTCAGCCCCGCACCGCAACCGGGGAACCGTCTCGGCCCGAAGGCGGTCGCGCACCTGCTGGCCGAGATGGTGCGGCGCGGCGTGCGCACGCACCTCGGGCACAAGCTGGTGCGCTTCGATGCCGATCGGGTGGTCACCGAGGGCGGCGAGTTCCCCGCCGACCTGATCCTGTTCATGCCGGGGATGACCGGCAACGCCTGGTTCGATGCCACCGATCTGCCGCGTTCACCCGGCGGTCTGGTGCAGGCCGATGCGCAGTGCCGCGTGCCGGGTCGCGAGCGCGTCTACGTGGTCGGCGATTCGGGCAGTTTTCCCGGGCCGGACTGGCTGCCCAAGCAGGCGCACATGGCCGATCTGCAGGCTGCGGCGGCAGCAGTCAATCTGCTGGCCGACCTGCGGGGCAACGCCTCGAACGAGACCTTCAAGGTCGAACTGGTGTGCATCGTCGATGCGATGGATCGCGGCACGCTGGTGTTCCGCAACCAGCGACGCAACCTGCTGCTGCCGTCGGCGCGGGTGTTCCACTGGGCCAAGCGGGCCTTCGAGTGGAACTACCTGCGGCGCTATCGCTGAGCGAGCACCCGGGGGATCGTTCGGGGGAGAGATCGTCTGGATCGCCCGGCGCCCCGGCAACGGGGCCCGGCGAGTCGTGTCGTCGTCAGGCCGACTGGATGTTCGACGCCTGCTTGCCCTTGGGTCCGGCGACGACGTCGAATTGGACCTTCTGACCTTCCTTCAGCGACTTGAAGCCGTTCATCTGGATCGCGGAGAAGTGCGCGAAGAGATCCTCGCCTCCGTCGTCGGGCGTGATGAAGCCGTAGCCCTTCGAATCGTTGAACCACTTGACGGTGCCTGTAGCCATGCCTGCCTATCCTTCGTTGTCAATGGACGAGGTCGGCCAGACTCTGGGCTGAGAAGAGTGGCGCCCGATGCGCCCGGATCTCACTGACACGACCAGCTGCGCCGCCGGCGCCTTGAAAGCAGGCGGGCCGTCCCCCACCTGCACTTCGTCATGGAAGGGCGACCCGGTCGCAAAAGACCCCGGATAGCGCTGGGATTCTTTGGCAAAAATGTTCGTGCGTCAAGGGTGATTCGGCAAATCCCTGACACCTTCGTGAAGCCGGTCACGCTCGTCGGAAAAGCCTCCCGATCGGTTGTTGCACAGGGGGCATGACTCGCTAGAATGGGGTGCATGGCGACACGGCAGGAACCCTCCACCGTTCTCGAGCGCAAGGAGAGGCGGCTCGAGCCGCCGCCGATGTACCAGGTGATGTTGCTCAATGACGACTTCACCCCGATGGAGTTCGTGGTAAGCGTGTTGCAGAGGTTTTTCGGCATGGGCCGGGAGAAGGCGACGCAGGTGATGCTCAGAGTGCATCGGGAAGGGCGCGGCGTCTGCGGGGTGTATCCGCGCGACGTTGCCACCACGAAGGTCGAGCAGGTCAGCAGTTACTCACGCCAGCATCAGCATCCGCTGCAGTGCGTGATGGAGGAAGCATGATCGCGCAGGAACTGGAAGTCAGTCTGCACATGGCCTTCGTCGAGGCCCGTCAGCAGCGCCACGAGTTCATCACCGTGGAGCACCTGTTGCTGGCGCTGCTCGACAATCCGTCGGCCGCCGAGGTGTTGCGCGCCTGTGCCGCCAACATCGAAGACCTGCGCAAGAGCCTGACCACCTTCATCAAGGAAAATACGCCGGTCGTCCCGGGCAGCGAGGAAATCGACACGCAGCCCACACTCGGGTTCCAGCGCGTGATCCAGCGCGCGATCATGCACGTGCAGAGCACGTCGAACGGCAAGAAGGAGGTCACCGGCGCCAACGTGCTGGTGGCGATCTTCGGCGAGAAGGACTCGCACGCCGTGTACTACCTGCATCAGCAGGGGATCACGCGCCTGGACGTGGTCAACTTCATCTCGCACGGCATCACCAAGGCGCCGCAGCCCAAGGAGCCGCAGAAGGAAGAGCAGCCGGAGGCCGAGCAGGAAGGCAACGCCGCGCAGCAGGGGGCGCTCGACCAGTACACGCAGAACCTGAATGTCGCAGCCCGCGAGGGCCGCATCGATCCGCTGATCGGCCGCGAGCACGAGGTCGAGCGCGTCATCCAGGTCCTGTGCCGGCGGCGCAAGAACAATCCGCTGCTGGTCGGCGAGGCCGGTGTCGGCAAGACCGCGATCGCCGAGGGGCTGGCCTGGCGGATCACCCAGGGTGACGTGCCCGAGGTGCTCGCCGACGCCACCGTCTACTCGCTCGACATGGGCGCACTGCTGGCCGGCACCAAGTACCGCGGCGACTTCGAACAGCGCCTGAAGACGGTGCTCAAGCAGCTGAAGGCGGCGCAGCACGCGATCCTGTTCATCGACGAGATCCACACGCTGATCGGCGCGGGGTCGGCCTCGGGCGGCACGCTCGACGCCTCGAACCTGCTCAAGCCGGCACTGTCCTCGGGCACGCTGAAGTGCATCGGTGCGACCACCTACAACGAGTACCGCGGCATCTTCGAAAAGGACCACGCGTTGTCGCGCCGCTTCCAGAAGATCGACGTCGTCGAGCCCACCGTCGAGCAGACGGTGCAGATCCTGCGCGGCCTGAAGTCGCGCTTCGAAGAGCACCACGGCATCAAGTATTCGGCTTCGGCGCTGTCGGCGGCGGCCGAACTGTCGGCCAAGTTCATCAACGATCGCCATCTGCCCGACAAGGCGATCGACGTGATCGACGAGGCCGGCGCCGCGCAGCGGATCCTGCCGAAGAGCCGCCAGAAGAAGATCGTCGGCAAGGGCGAGATCGAGGACATCGTCGCCAAGATCGCGCGCATCCCGCCCGCGTCGGTGTCCTCCGACGATCGCGGCCGCCTGCAGACGCTCGACCGCGACCTCAAGGCCACCGTGTTCGGCCAGGACCCGGCGATCGAGGCGCTGGCCGCGGCGATCAAGATGTCGCGCTCGGGGTTGGGCAAACCCGACAAGCCGATCGGCGCCTTCCTGTTCTCCGGGCCCACCGGGGTCGGCAAGACCGAGGTCGCGAAACAGCTCGCGTTCATCCTGGGCATCGAGCTGATCCGCTTCGACATGTCCGAGTACATGGAGCGCCACGCCGTCTCGCGGCTGATCGGCGCGCCCCCCGGTTACGTCGGCTTCGACCAGGGCGGGCTGCTCACCGAGGCAATCAGCAAGAAACCGCACGCGGTGCTGCTGCTCGACGAGATCGAGAAGGCGCACCCCGACATCTTCAACATCCTGCTGCAGGTGATGGACCACGGAACGCTCACCGACAACAACGGGCGCAAGGCCGACTTCCGCAACGTGATCGTCATCATGACGACCAACGCCGGGGCGTCCGACCTGCAGAGACGCTCGATCGGTTTCTCCGACACGCGCAGGCAGGGCGACGAGATGGTCGAGGTCAAGCGGCTGTTCACGCCCGAGTTCCGCAACCGGCTCGACGCGATCATCAGCTTTGCCGCGCTCGACGAAGAGATCATCATGCGGGTGGTCGACAAGTTCCTGATCCAGCTCGAGGAGCAGTTGCACGAGAAGAAGGTCGAGGCGGTGTTCACCGAGCGGCTGCGCCGGATGCTTGCGACGAAGGGTTTCGACCCGTTGATGGGTGCGCGCCCGATGCAGCGGTTGATCCAGGACACGATCCGCAAGGCGCTCGCCGACGAGTTGCTGTTCGGCAAGCTGCTCAATGGCGGCAAGGTCACGGTCGATCTCGACGAGGCCGGCGAGGTGATGCTGTCGTTCGCCGAGGGGGCGCCGCCCACCGCCGGTGGCGAGGGCGAGGAGTTCGTCGAGGTGCTGCCGGCCTGACGGGAGCCGCTGATCGCCGCAATCGCGAAAAGACCATGAGCCAGATCAAGGCACGCGCATTGCTGCGCTGACAGCATGCGCCGATGACCTGCATGACATCGGTGATGGCCGTGACGGGCCTGCAGCGCTGGCGATCGGCAGCGCGGGCGTGTGACGCCGGGGCGTCGGCGTGAGGTCGATCCGCGGGTTTTTTCGCGCGCTGCGCAATCCTCCGAAACCCGGCACCACCGTCGGGCGCCTCGTGGGCGCCGGGGTCGGCGCCGCGGCGATCGCGGCGATCGCGATCTACGCGGTGGTGTTCTATCCGCTGCTCGAAGTCACCAACTCCACCGAATTCTGCGTCTCCTGCCACTCGATGGAAGCCACCGTGTACCAGGAGTACCGGAAGTCGGCGCACTACTCGAACCCGTCCGGCGTGCGTGCCGGCTGCCCTGATTGCCACGTCCCGAAGCAACTGGGCCCGAAGCTGGTCGCCAAGGTGCGCGCCGCGAAGGACGTCTGGCACGAGATGCTGGGCACGATCGACACCCCGGAGAAGTTCGAGGCGCATCGCTGGCGCATGGCCAATGCAGTCTGGTCGATGATGGAGCGCACCGATTCGGTCACCTGCCGTTCCTGTCACGCGTGGGATTCGATGGACCTCGAGGGGCAGGACCGCATCGCCAGGCGCAGGCATCGCTCGGCGATGGACGAAGGGCGCACCTGCATCGAATGCCACAAGGGGCTGGTGCACAGGCGGCCGCGGGCGCCGGACAGCGACGGCGCGTCGGAGCGCGGCGCGGACGGCGGCGCGCCAGGTCAGGCCGGCGGTTCCGGCTGAAGCCGGGGCATGACCGGGTGTTTTCGGTAACCAGGGAGGAGGAGACGCAATGAGGAAGACTGCATTGGGGGCCGCGCTGCTGCTGGCGGGCGCGGCGTGGGCAGGCGGCGCCGCGGCGCAGGGGGTGCCAGTGTCGGTGCTGGCGGGCAACTGCGTGGGTTGTCACGGCATCGACGGCGTCAGCGGCGGACCGGCCACGCCGAGCATCGCCGGCATGTCGAAGGTCTACTTCGTCAACGCGATGCTGTCTTACAAGTACGGCAAGGACCTCGAGAAGATCGAGGCGGCTGCGAAGAAGCTGAAAATCGACCCGGACGACGTCGAGGGCCATGAGCGTCTTGCGACCGTGATGGACCGCATGGCCAAGGGCTACAGCGACGAGGAGATCGGTGCGCTGGCCGACTACTTCGCCGGCAAGCGTCACGTGGCGGCGATCCAGCCGTACAACGCGGCGCTGGTCGCCAGGGGCAAGCGTGTGCACGACGACGCCTGCGAGAAGTGCCATGAGGACGGCGGTCGCAAGGGCGATGGCGCGGGCGTGCTGGCCGGGCAGTGGATGCCGTACCTGAATCACTCGATCATGGATTTCAACGCCGGACATCGCGGGATGCCGAAGAAGATGCGCGCCAACATGAAGGACCTGACCGACAAGGACTTCGAGGCGCTGGTGCAGTTCTACGCCAGCCAGAAGTGAGGGGGACAAGACCATGACGAACATTGCACGCAGGGACTTCGTCCTCGGCACCGGCGCGGCCGGCCTCGCGCTGGCGGCGCCGGGTTTCGCGATCGCGCAGGGCAGGAAGAAAGTGGTCGTCGTCGGCGGCGGCATTGGCGGGTGCACGGTGGCCAGTTACGTGCGTCTGGGCGATCCGTCGATCGAGGTGACGCTGATCGAGCCCAACAAGACCTATCACACCTGCTTCATGAGCAACGAAGTGATCGGCGGCGAGCGCAAGCTCGAGTCGATCGCGTTCGGCTACGACGGCCTGCGCAAGCGCGGCGTGAACGTGGTGCACGACACGGTGACCGGTATCGATGCCGCCGGGCGCACCGTGAAGACCGCCGGCGGCGGCAGCTACGGCTACGACCGGCTGGTGGTGGCGCCCGGGATCGACTTCAAGTGGACCGGCATCGAAGGCTACGACCAGGCGGCGGCCGAGAAGATCCCGCACGCCTGGAAGGCCGGCGCGCAGACCGTGCTGTTGCGCAGGCAGCTCGAGGCGATGCGCGACGGCGGCACCGTGGTGATCTGCCCGCCGCCCGCGCCGTTCCGCTGCCCGCCCGGACCGTACGAGCGCGCCAGCCTGATCGCGGGCTACCTGCAGCGGCACAAGCCGAAGTCGAAAGTGCTGATCGTCGACGCCAGCTCTGCCTTCTCGAAGCAGGGGCTGTTCATCGGCGGCTGGAAGGCGCTGTACGGCTACGGAACGCCGAACGCGCTGATCGAATGGATCAGCAGCGAGAAGACCGACGGCGGCATCGGCAAGCTCGACGCCGCGAAGCTCACGGTCACCACGAAGTTCGGCGACACGCACAAGGCCGACGTGCTCAACCTGATCCCGGCGCAGAAGGCGGGCAGGATTGCCACCGACGCCGGGCTCACCGGCACCGGCGACTGGTGTCCGGTCGACATGGCAACGTTCGAGTCGAAGATCCACAAGGGAATCCACGTGATCGGCGATGCGGCGGTGGCCTCGACCATGCCCAAGTCGGGTTACTCGGCGAACTCGCAGGCCAAGGTGACCGCGGCGGCCGTCGTGGCATTGCTGAAGGGGCAACAGCCGGGCACGCCGAACTACGTCAACACCTGCTACAGCGTGGTGGGCAAGGACTACGGCATCTCGGTGGCCAACGTCTACCACCTTGGGCAGGACGACAAGGGCGCGCAGGTCATCAAGGCGGTCTCGGGCGGCGTGAGCCCGGCCAATGCGTCGGCCGAATACCGGCGTCGCGAGGTCGAGTACGCGCACAGCTGGTTCACGAACATCACTCACGACGTGTTCGGCTGAGCACGCCGGGGCTGTTCGCGCGACCCGGCGCGATGCGCCGGTGCCAACGGGGCCGCAAGGCCCCGTTCGCGTTCCTGCCGCAAAGACCGTGCTCGCAGCGTCACCGACGCGGCTGCCGGGGCAGCCGCTTGCGATGTCGTATAGTTCACGCATGCTTCGACGCAGCGATTCGATCCTCCTGCTGGGTGCCGTGCTGGCGGTGGGCGCGGTCGGCGTTGCGCTCGTGCTGCAGCACGCGTTCGGCATCGAGCCCTGCGCCTGGTGCACCTTCCAGCGGTTGCTGTTCCTGCTGTTCGGCGCATTCGCGGTGCTCGGCCGGCTCGCGCGCGGCTCGCGCGCTGCGCTTGCGGCCTCGTCGGCGCTGGCCGTGGTGGCGGCGCTCGGCGGGTTGTGGGCTGCGCTGCACCAGCAGTTCGTTGCCGCACAGAGCCTGTCGTGCGCATTCACTTTCGCCGATCGGGCGCTGATGAACCTGCGGCTCGACGAAACCCTGCCGTGGCTGTTCGAAGCCACCGCCTCGTGCCGCGACGCCAATGCGCCGCTGCTCGGCGTGCCGTTCGCGCTGTGGAGCGCGACGCTGTTCGTGCTGCTGGTGCTGCTTGCGGCGCGCGCCGCATGGATGGCGCGCACCGCGCCGGAGAAACCCGCATGAACGCACTCGACCAACTGAAGCGCTTCACCACGGTCGTCGCCGACACCGGCGACTTCAATGCGATGCGCGCCTACGCGCCGCGTGACGCGACCACCAATCCGACGCTGATCCTGAAGGCGGCGCAGAAGCCCGAGTACCGGGCGCTGCTCGCGCAGACGGTGGCTGCGCATCCGGACGAGACGGCAGCCGGCGTCTGCGACCGGCTGCTGGTGCGCTTCGGGCAGGAGATCCTGTCGATCGTCCCGGGCCGCGTCTCCACCGAAGTCGACGCACGGCTGTCGTTCGACGGGGAGGCGACGCTCGCCAGGGCGCGCCGCATCGTCGGGCTCTACGACGAGGCCGGCATCGGCCGCGAGCGGGTGCTGATCAAGGTGGCCTCCACCTGGGAAGGCATCCGCGCGGCCGAGGTGCTGGAGAACGAAGGCATCCACTGCAACCTGACGCTGCTGTTTTCGTTCGCCCAGGCGGTGGCCTGCGCCGACGCCGGCGTGACGCTGATCTCGCCGTTCGTCGGACGCATCTTCGACTGGCATCGCAAGCGCGACGGCGTCGATTACGCGCCCGACGACGACCCGGGCGTGCAGTCGGTGCGGCGCATCTACGGCTACTTCAAGAAATTCGGCTACCCCACCGAGGTGATGGGAGCGAGCTTTCGCAATACCGGTCAGGTGCTGGCGCTGGCCGGCTGCGATCTGCTCACGATCAGCCCGGAACTGCTGGAAGCGCTGCGCGACGCCACGCAGGCGGTCGAGCGCAGGCTCGATCCGGCGCGCGCGCGCGAAGAGGCGGTGGAGCGTGTGCGCTTCGACGAGAAGCAGTTCCGCTGGGCGCTCAACGAAGACGCGATGGCCACCGAGAAGCTGGCCGAGGGCATCCGCCATTTCGCGGCCGACGTGGTGAAGCTGGAAGCGCTGGTGGCCGCGGCGCGCTGACGCGCCGCCCTGCAATCCCGCGCTGACGCGCCGCGTCACGATGCCGCGCGCGGCTGCGCTACCAGATTCCCATCGAAACCCCGGCGGCGAGTGTGGCGCCGAGTCTGCGCGCGCGCGCGAGCGCGGCCGCGTCGATCCGCTTGGGTGCGAGGATGGCTTCGGGCGTCTGCGCGTGCGTGATCACGATCAGCGGCTCGGCCACTGGCTTCATCCGCCAGCCAGTGGCGATGCGCGCGATCTGCCGCGCGGCCCCCTGGCCGTCGGAGCCGGCGCAGACCAGTGTCGCGTACGGCCGGCCTTCGACGCGCCCGAGCGCGGCGTAGTAGCTGCGGTCGAAGAAGTCCTTCATCATGCCGGCCATCGCGCCGAGGTTTTCAGGGGTGGCGAACAGCGCCGCGTCGGCGGCGACGAGCTCGCCGGGTTGCGCCTCGTCGGCGCGGCGCACCGACAGCACGATGCCTTCCTGGGTGACGGCGCCTTCGCAGAAGGCGTCGACCAGCTGGCGCGTGCCGCCGGTCATCGTCCACCAGACGACCAGCAGGCGCCGGCTCACGCCTTGCCGGTGCTGCCGAAGCCAGCGCCGCCGCGATCGGTGGCGACGAAGGCCTGCACCGGGTTCCACCGAACCTGCACCACCGGCACCACGATCATCTGCGCGATGCGCTCCATCGGCTCGATGACGAACGGCGCGCGTCCGCGGTTCCAGCACGAGACCATCAGCGGCCCCTGGTAGTCGGAGTCGATCAGACCGACCAGGTTGCCGAGCACGATGCCGTGTCTCGTACCCAGCCCCGAGCGCGGCAGGATCATCGCGGCGTGGCCCGCGTCGCCGATGTGGATCGCCAGCCCCGTGGGCAGCAGTTGCGCGTCGCCGGGGGCGAGCGTGATCGGTGCGTCGATGCAGGCGCGCAGATCGAGTCCCGCGCTGCCGGCGGTGGCGTAGGCGGGCAGTCGATCCTGCAGCCGCGGATCGAGGATCCGCACGTCGACGCGCATCATCGGGACGGTATCCGCTGCGCGATCTCGGCAACCAGCGCGCGCGCGAGCTGCGCCTTGCCGGCACGCGGCAGGCGACGGCTGCCGTGCTCGTCGATCAGCAGCAACTCGTTGTCGTCGCGGCCGAACGTGGCGTGGCCGATGTTGGCCACCAGCAGCGGCACGCCCTTGGCGGCGCGCTTGGCCTGGCCGTTGGCCTCGAGATCTTCGCTCTCGGCCGCAAAGCCCACGCACCACGGCGCGCCGGCGCGGCGCGCCACCGTGGCGAGGATGTCGGGGTTCTGCACGAATTCGAGCTTCGGGGCGTCGTGGGCACCGCGCTTCTTCAACTTGCGCTCGCTGGGGTTTGCGACCCGCCAGTCGGCCACCGCAGCCACCGCGACGAACACGTCGGTGTGCGTGGCCGCATCGAGCGCGGACATCACCGCGTCGTGCATCTGCTGCGCGGTGCGCACGTCGGTGCGCGCCACCCCGCGCGGCGTGGCAAGCGCCGCGGGACCCGCCACCAGCGCGACCTGCGCGCCCGCGGCACGGCAGGCCCGCGCGATCGCGAAGCCCATCTTGCCCGAGGACAGGTTGGTGATGCCGCGCACCGGATCGATCGGTTCGTAGGTGGGCCCGGCCGTGACCAGCACGCGCCGGCCCGCCAGCAACCTGGGCGCGAAGAAGTCGGCCAGCTCGTCGACCAGATCCTGTGGTTCCAGCATGCGACCCAGGCCGGTCTCGCCGCAGGCCTGCTCGCCGCTGTCGGGGCCGAGGATCACCACGTCGTCGGCCACCAGCTGCGCGACGTTGCGCTGCGTGGCCGGGTGCAGCCACATCTGGCGGTTCATCGCCGGCGCCACCAGCAGCGGGCACTCGCGCGCCAGGCACAGCGTGGCGAGCAGGTCGTCGGCCAGGCCGTGCGCTGCTTTTGCCAGGAAGTCGGCGGTGGCCGGCGCCACCAGGATCGCGTCGGCCACGCGCGACAGTTCGATGTGCGCCATGTTGTTGGCGATGCGCGTGTCCCACTGATCGGTGAACACCGGTTCGCCGGTGAGCGCCTGGAAAGTGGCGGGTGCCACGAAGCGCGTCGCCGCGTCGGTCATCACCACCTGTACGCGCGCGCCGGCGCGCTGCAGCCCGCGCGCCAGTTCGGCCGCCTTGTAGGCTGCCACGCCGCCGGTCACGCCCAGCAGGATGCGTTTGCCTTCGAGCATCATCCGCGCTGTATATCACACCTCGGCGCGTGCATCGGGGCGACGCCGGCCGTCAGCGCGTGCGCCGCACCCGGCGGAACTCGTCGACGATCAGCAGCAGCGCGCCGACGGTGATCGCGCTGTCGGCGACGTTGAACGCCGGCCAGTGCCAGCGCTGCCAGTAGACGAGCAGGAAGTCGACCACCTGGCCACGCACGATGCGGTCGATCACGTTGCCGATCGCTCCGCCGAGGATCAGTGTCAGCGAGAAGGCGAACAGCCGCTGCGAACCGTGGCGCGCCAGCAGCCAGACGATGAAGACTGCAGCGGCCACCCCCAGTCCGGTGAAGAACCAGCGTTGCCAGCCACCGGCACCCGCCAGGAAGCTGAACGCCGCGCCGCGGTTGAAGAGCAGCGTGAGGTCGAACAGGCCCGGCACCACGGCGAGCCGCTCTCCGAATGCGAAGCTGCGTACCACCGCGAGCTTGGTCAACTGGTCGGTGAGCACGATCGCCGCGGCCAGCCACAGCCAGCGTTTCGCCACGCCTGCGCTACCCCCGGACATCGCGCCGGCCTGGATCAGGCCGCGCGGCGCGCTTCGCCCGCGCCGTACAGGTTGTCGATGCAGCGGCCGCAGATCGTCGGGCGTGCGGGGTCGGCGCCGACGTCGTCGCGGTAGTGCCAGCAGCGCTCGCACCTGGCGTGTGCGCTCGCGGCCACCGAGACCGCCGGCGGCGCGTCGTCGGCGCCGCGCACCACGCGCGCCTGCGACGTGATGAACACGAAGCGCAGGTCGTCGCCCAGCGAGGCGAGCGCGTCGAAGGTTTCGCCCGAGGCGCACACCTCGACCTCGGCCTGCAGCGACGCGCCGATCGCGCCGGCGCTGCGTGCCTCTTCGAGCTTCTTCATGACCTCGGCACGCACCGCGCGGATCGCTTCCCACTTCAGTCGCAGCAGCGCGGTGGCCTGCGCGTCTTCGGACGCGAGCTCGCCCATGCCGCCGAACGCGTGCCAGGTCTGCGTGAAGATCGTCTCGCCGCCTTCCTTCCAGGCGCGCGGCGCGAGCAGCGGCCAGGCCTCCTCGGCGGTGAACGACAGGATCGGCGCCATCAGCCGCACCAGCGACTGGGCGACGTGATGCAGCGCGGTCTGCGCCGAGCGTCGTGCGTGCGAGCCGGCCGCGGTGGTGTACAGGCGGTCCTTCAGGATGTCGAGCCAGAAAGCGCCGAGATCCTCGGAGCAGAAGGTCTGCAGCCGGGCCACGGCCGGGTGGAATTCGTAGCGCTCGTAGTCGCGCTCGATGTCGCGCTGCCAGGCCGCGGTCATCGCGATCGCGTAGCGATCGATCTCGATCATCTGGTGTGCCGGCACCGCGTCGCGGGCCGGGTCGAAGTCGGAGACGTTGGCGAGCAGGAAGCGCAGCGTGTTGCGGATGCGTCGGTACGACTCGACCACGCGCCCGAGGATTTCGTCGGAGATGCCCAGTTCGCCCGAATAGTCGGTGCTGGCCACCCAGAGCCTCAGGATCTCGGCGCCCAGCGTGTCCGATACCTTCTGCGGCGCGACCACGTTGCCGAGCGACTTCGACATCTTCAGGCCCTTGCCGTCGACGACGAAGCCGTGCGTGAGCAGGGCCCTGTACGGCGGCACGCCGTTGAGCATCGACGAGACGAGCAGCGACGAGTGGAACCAGCCGCGGTGCTGGTCGCTGCCTTCGAGATACATGTCGGCCGGAAAGTGCGACTGCGCCGCGTGCGAGCCGCGCAGCACGGTCTCGTGCGTGCTGCCCGAGTCGAACCAGACGTCGAGCGTGTCGCGGCTCTTCACGTACTGCGCGGCTTCGTCGCCGAGCAATTCGCGCGGATCGAGCCGCTGCCAGGCTTCGATGCCCTCGCGTTCGATGCGCTGCGCGACCTGCTCGAGCAGCTCGTCGGTGCGCGGATGCAGCGCACCCGTTTCGCGGTGCAGGAAGAACGCCATCGGCACGCCCCACTGGCGCTGCCGCGACAGCGTCCAGTCGGGCCGGTTGGCAATCATTCCGTGCAGCCGGGCCTTGCCCCAGGCCGGATAGAAGCGCGTCGCCTCGACGCCGGCCAGCGCGCTCTCGCGCAGCGTCGGCCCGCCGTCGTGAGGGACGACGTCCATGCCGGCGAACCACTGGCTCGACGCGCGGTAGATGACCGGCGTCTTGTGGCGCCAGCAGTGCATGTAGCTGTGCGGGTACTGCTCGACGCCGAACAGGCAGCCGTGCGCGCGCAGGTGCTCGACGATCTTCGGGTTGGCGTCCCAGATCGACAGGCCGGCGAAGTCGGGCAGCCAGCGGGCGAAGGTGCCGTCGCCGAGGACCGGTTGCAGGATGTCCGCATCGGCCAGGCCGTGCTGGCGGCACGACGCGAAGTCCTCGATGCCGTAGGCCGGCGCCGAGTGCACCAGGCCGGTGCCCGAATCGAGCGTCACGTAATCGCCGAGGTAAACCGGCGCGAAGCGCTCGGCGAACGGGTGGCGAAAGCGGATCAGTTCGAGCGCCTTGCCCTTGCAGGTGGCGAGCGTTTCGCCTTCGAGGTGCCATCGTTTCAGGCAGGCCTGGACCCGTTCGCTGGCGAGCACCAGCAGCGCCGGTGCGCCGTTCCACGGTACCTTCACCAGCGAGTAGTCGTGGTCGGGGTGCAGGTTCAGCGCCTGGTTGGCCGGAATCGTCCACGGCGTGGTCGTCCAGATGACCGCGTAGCCGCGTGCCAGCGGCAGTTGTGGCAGGCCGAAGGCTGCGGCGAGTTTCGGCAGGTCTTCGGCGGCGAACGGAAAGCCGGCGTCGATCGACGGATCGACACGGTCGGCATACTCGACCTCGGCCTCGGCGAGCGCGGAACCGCAGTCGAAGCACCAGTTCACGGGCTTCAAACCGCGATACACGTAGCCCTTGCGCAGGATCGTGCCGAGCGCGCGCAACTCGTCAGCCTCGTTGGCGAAGGCCATCGTCCTGTACGGATCGTCCCAGTCGCCGAGCACGCCGAGGCGGACGAAATCCTTCTTCTGGCGCTCGATCTGCTCGGCGGCGTAGGCGCGCGACCTGGCCTGAACCTCGTCGGCCGGCAGGTGCTTGCCGTACTGTTTCTCGATCTGGATCTCGATCGGCATGCCGTGACAGTCCCAGCCGGGCACGTAGCGTGCATCGAAGCCGGCCATGTTGCGGCTCTTGACGATGACGTCCTTGAGGATCTTGTTGACCGCGTGACCGATGTGGATGTCGCCGTTGGCGTACGGCGGGCCGTCGTGCAGCACCCACACCGGGCGGCCCTGCGATGCCTCGCGGATGCGGCGGTAGACGCCTTTCTCCTGCCACTGCCGGGTCCATTGCGGCTCGCGCTTCGCGAGTTCGCCGCGCATCGGGAACGGCGTGTCGGGCAGGTTCAGCGTGTCGCGATACGGCTGGTCGCCCTTCGCGCTGCGTCCGGACCTGCCTGCCGATTTGCCCTGGGCCATGGATGTCTCTCGGTTCAGTCGTTCCGGCCGGCGGCGCCGCCACGGAACCATGCGCGCGCTGCCTGTGCATCGCGGTCGATCTGCGCAACGAGCGCTTCGATCGAATCGAAGTCCGCCTCGTCGCGCAGCTTGTGGAGGAACTCGACGCGCACCAGCCTGCCGTAGATGTCGGCGTCGAAATCGAACAGGTGGACTTCGAGCAGGTGCCGGCCGTCGCGTTCGACTGCCGGGCGCGTGCCCAGGCTCGCGACGCCCGCCACCGGCGCCTCGCCCAGGCCATGCACGCGCACGACGTACACCCCGGCGACGGCCGGTCGCTCGAACGGAATCGGCAGGTTCAGCGTGGGATAGCCGAGCGTGCGGCCGAGCTTGCGGCCGTGCACGATGTGTCCCGAGATGAAGTAGGGGCGCCCGAGCAGTTCGCGGGCGCGCGCGAAGTCGCCCTGCGCCAGCGCTTCGCGCACCGCGGAACTGGAGATCCGGCGGCCGCCGCGCATCACGGTTTCCACGCGATCCAGCTCGAAGCCGTGCCGGGTCGCGGCTTCGCGCAGCATCGCGAAGTCGCCGCGCCGCTTCGCGCCGAACCTGAAATCGTCGCCGATCAGCAGGTAGCGGGTGTGCAGGCCGTCGACGACGATCTCCTCGATGAAGCGCTCGGCCGCCAGCGTGGCGACCGACGCGTTGAAGTGCGTGATGCAGACGCGGTCGACGCCGCAATCGGCCAGTGCGTCGAGCTTGTCGCGTTCGGTGCAGATGCGCGCCGGCGGGGCCAAAGCGGATTGCGCGGGCGCCCCCGGCGCTGCGAGTGCCGCGAAGTACTCGCGCGGATGCGGCTCGAAAGTGAGCACGCAGGTGGGCAGACCGAGCTCGCCGGCACACCGGCGCAATTGTGCGAGCACTGCCCGGTGGCCGCTGTGCACGCCGTCGAAGTTGCCGATCGTCAGCGCGCAGGGATCGCGTCGATCGGCGGGCGGCAGGCGGCGGAAGACTTCCATCTGGGAGGGAGGACGGCGCAGGGGGCGAGCCGGCGGGATTTCCCGCACGACGATGCAAAACCTTGAATTATATGGCGATGATACGATTGCCCGATGAAAAGGATCGTCGTGTTGCTGTCCGGGCGCGGTTCGAACATGGTGGCGCTCGCCGCAGCGCTGGGCGACGGGCGCTGGCCTGCGCAGATCGTCGGCGTCATCGCCGATCGGCCCGGCGCAGCCGGCCTGCAGCGTGCGGCCGGGCTCGGCCTGTCCACCGCACTGGTGGACTACCGGGGCTTCGCACGGCGCGCAGATTTCGAGCAGGCACTGCGCGAGGCCATCGACGTCCTGGCACCCGACGTGGTGCTCCTCGCCGGCTTCATGCGCGTGCTCGGCGCGGCCTTCGTCGAACACTACCGCGGGCGGTTGCTGAACATCCATCCGTCGCTGCTGCCGGCGTTTCCCGGTCTCGCGACGCACCGGCGCGCGCTCGAGGCCGGCGTGGCCGCGCACGGTGCGACGGTCCACTTCGTGGGCGTCGAGGTCGACGACGGGCCGATCGTCGCGCAGGCAGTCGTCGCGGTGCATCCCGACGACGACGAGGCAACGCTCGCAGCGCGCGTGCTCGAGTCCGAGCATCGGCTCTATCCGATGGCGCTGCGCTGGTTCGTCGAGGATCGCCTGCGGATCGAAGGCGCTCGCGTGCGGCTGCTCGATCCGCGCCCGGGCGAGACGCGTCTGCTGCGCAGCGACGCGCGGTGACTCGGGGCCGCGTCACGCGGCGTGCTGCGGCGGGGTCCTCCGCTGCCGCGCTGCCTGCTGCGGCGCTTGCGCAGGTGCTGCGCTTCGAAGCGCCGGCCGACGTCACGCTGCGCGCGTTCTTTCGCCGGCACCCGTCGCTGGGCCGTCGTGATCGCGGCGCGATCGCCGAGACGGTGTTCGACGTATTGCGCCACCACCGCCTGTATGCGCATCTGGCGCAGGACGCAACCGGTGCGCCCGAGGCGCGCCTGCTTGCGCTCTCGGACGCTCGCCGCCAGGGGCGCCTGGCGCTGCCCGTGCTGCCCTTCGCGCTGCGCTACAGTCTCCCCGACTGGCTGGCCGGCGCGCTGCGGGCCGGTTATGGCGCCGCGCGCGCCGAGGCGCTCGCGGCCGCACTGCTGCATCCGGCGCCTCTCGATCTGCGGGTGAACACGCTGAAGTCGACCCGCGCACAGGTGATCGCGTCGCTCGCGGCGGCCGGCATCGACGCGCATCCGCTGCCGCAGTGGCCCGACGCGTTGCGCGTCGCCGGCAAGCCCGCGCTGGAGCGCAGCCCCGCCTTCGAATCGGGCTGGTGCGAAGTGCAGGACCTTGGCAGCCAGTTGCTCGCGGCACTGGTGGCGCCGCGCCGTGGCCAGACGGTGGTCGACCTGTGCGCCGGTGCCGGCGGGAAGACCCTGGCGCTCGCGGCCGCGATGCGCTCGAGCGGGCAGGTCTACGCCTGCGACGTGTCGGCGGCACGGCTGCTGCGGATGCGCCGCAGGCTCGAGCGCAGCGGTGCGACCAACGTGCAGCCGATGGCGATTGCCGACGAGCGGGACGCGCGGCTCGGGCGCCTGCATGCGCGTGCCGACGCGGTGCTGGTCGACGCGCCGTGCACCGGTACCGGTACGCTCAGGCGCAACCCCGACCTGAAGTGGCGCACCGGCCCCGGCGATCTCGCCCGGCTGGTCGCGACGCAGCGCTCGCTCCTGTCGGCGGCCGTGGCGCTGGTGCGGCCGGGCGGAGCACTGGTCTTCGGCACCTGCAGCCTGCTGGCGCAGGAAAACGACGAGCAGGTCACCTGGTTCGAGGCGCACCATCCGCACTGGCGGCGCCGGTGCGCCGGCGAGGTGCTCGCCGGGCAGGGTGCGCACCTCGATTCGCCGGCCATCGGCGACGGCCTGCTGCGGCTGTTGCCGGACCGTGACGGCTGCGACGGCTTCTTCGCGGCGCGTTGGGAGCGCCCCAGGGAGCCATAACGGGCTCGCGTCGCGCCTGCAGCCGGCGTAGCGCCGTGAACCGGCTGCGCGCCCCGGCCGGGGCGGTCGCAGGCAGTGGCAAGGCGCGGTTGCCTTCACTCCGAAGGGTAGAATCGAGCCGCTGTTTCAGGAGACCCCCGTCTTGCCGGATTCCGCCTGCGCATGGCTCGATCGCACGCTGCCCGTTCCCGTCCTGCGGCCGTGCAGCGGTGCGGTGCGGAAGATGTCCCGATGAGCGTGCATCCCGTCGAAGCGAACTCCGGCGCTGTCCGCAGGCCGGTGACACAGCAGCATCTGGCCGCGCTGCGCGCGCGCGGCGAGCCCATTGCGATGCTCACCTGCTACGACGCGAGCCATGCGGCGCTGCTCGACGAGGTGGGCATCGAATGCCTGCTGATCGGCGATTCGCTCGGGATGGTCGTGCAGGGACACGACTCGACGCTGCCGGTCACGCTCGACGAAGTGGCCTACCACACGCGCTGCGTGGCGCGCGGTGCCCGTCATGCGTGGATCATCGCGGACATGCCGTTCGGCAGCTATCCGGCCGGCGCCGTCGACGCATTCGCCAATGCGGTCCGGCTGATGCAGGCCGGCGCGCGCATGGTCAAGCTCGAAGGCGGCGCCTGGCTCGCTCCTACGGTCGAAATGCTGACGCGCGCCGGCATCCCGGTGTGCGCGCACCTGGGGCTGACGCCGCAGTCGGTGTTCGCGCTGGGCGGCTACCGCGTGCAGGGTCGAACGCCCGAGGCGGCCGATCGGCTGCTCGCCGATGCGCTGGCGCTGCAGGCAGCGGGCGCGACGATGCTGGTCCTCGAGATGGTGCCGGCGACGCTGGCGGGCGAGGTTACCCGACGGCTCTCGATTCCGACCATCGGCATTGGCGCAGGTGCCGCCTGCTCGGGGCAGGTGCTGGTGCTGCACGACATGCTCGACGTCTATCCCGGACGCAGGCCGCGTTTCGTGCGCAACTTCATGACCGGCGCGGGCAGCGTGCGCGGCGCCATCGAGGCGTATCGCGATGCGGTGAAGGCGCACGACTTTCCCGGTCCCGAACACGGCTACTGACGCCCGGCCACACAGCGAGGCAGGCCATGCAGTTCGTCATTCTCACCGGCGCATCGCGGGGCCTGGGTGCGGCGATGGCCGCGCAGCTGCTGTCCCCGTCGCGGCAGCTCGTCTGCGTCGCGCGCTCGCCGAACGAAGCGTTGGCGACCAGGGCGCGTGCAAGCGGCGCTCGGCTTGATTACCGGTTGTGCGATCTCGCCGACGCCACCGGCGTCACGCGGCTCGCCGATTCGCTCGGCCAGGCGCTGCGCTCGGCGGGCGGCGTGTCGCGCTTCGTGCTGATCAACAACGCGGGTGCCGTCGAGCCGATCGGCCGGATCGAAACACTCGCGGCCGCGCCGCTGACAGCGGCGCTCCAGCTGAACCTGGCGGCGGCGATGCTGCTCACCGCCTCGTTCCTCGCCGCCACCGATGCCTCGGGCGCCGAACGCCGCGTGCTCAACATCTCGTCGGGCGCGGCGCGCTATCCGGTGGCCGGCTGGTCGGCGTATTGCAGCGCCAAGGCGGCACTCGACATGTTCACCCGCTGCATCGTCGCCGAGCAGGCGAGCAGACCGAACGCGGCGCGCGCCTGCTCGCTTGCGCCGGGCGTCGTCGACACCGACATGCAGGCGTCGATCCGCGCGGTCGATGCGGCCGATTTCCCTTCGGTGGAGCGCTTTCGCAAGCTGAAGGCCGACGGCGCGCTCGGTGCGCCTGGCGAGATCGCCGTGCGCATCGTGGCCTACCTCGAACGCGACGACTTCGGCGAGCGCGAGATCGACGACATCCGCGAACACTGAACGCCTTCCCGGCGGGTGGCGACGCGCGCCGGTGAGCACGCTCAGGACGACTCTTCGGTGAGCGCGACGGCCCGCGTCGAGGCCTTCACCGCCTGCTCGAGTGCGCGACGCAGCGCGCTGTGGCGTCGCAGCGCGCGTTCCATCACCGAGATCTTCACCGTGCCCTCGGCACCCTCGGCGAGCAGCGTGCGCTTGAGCGTCTCGTAGGCCCGGGCCATCGAGATGCCGGCGGCCTCGAGCGCCGTGGGGTCGTGCGGCGCCGCGTCGAGTTGTGCAAGCAGAAGGCGCGCGCTTTCGACGAAACGGGCATGCGCGCCGACGAGCGCGCCTTCGCCGGGCTGCAGCGGCGGCAGGCCGGCGGCGAGCATCGCGTGCTCGGCGGTGCTCTCGTGGTAACGCAGCGTTCGCAGCAACCGGGCGAGCGACTCGCTGGTCGCGTGCGACATCGCGTCGCGATTCATGCGCTCGACGAACGTCTCGACCGCGCAGTCCAGGCGGCCGACGGTTGCGTGATCGGCCGCCAGCCGTGCAGCGTCGGCGCCATCGAGCGCCGCGTCGAGCATGCGTCGCGCGATGGCGCCGAACCGTGCGACTTCGCGCGCGAGCGCGTCGACGGCCAGCGCCGGCACCGCGAGCACGGTGTCGTCGAGGTACTGCGGAATGCCCTCGTCGTCCTCGCGGGCGCGAAAGCGTCGTTGCAGCCAGCGCGTCAGCGCGTCGGCCAGCGGCCACATCACGAGCACGCCGAGGACGTTGAAGGTCGTGTGGAACAGGGCGAGCCGGGTGGCCGGTGCGGGCGCCAGGCCCAGCGCCTGGCCCGCCTCGGTGAGCGCCCCGAGCAGCCAGGCAAGCAGGGCCACCGCGATCGCGCCGGTGAGCACGCTGAAGATGATGTGCGCCGCGGCGGTGCGTCGCGCATTGGGTGTGGCCCCGATGGCGGCGAGCGCCGCCTTGAAGGTGGTACCGATGTTGGCGCCGATGATCAGTGCCGCCGCCGGCTGCGCTTCGAGCAGCCCGCCCTGTGCGGCGGTGAGCGCGACGGCGATCGAGGCGCTCGATGACTGCATCAGCACCGTCAGCAGGGCGCCGGCGCCCACTTGTGCGAGCACCGCCAGCGCCCCCGTGCCCTGCGGCAGCGCGAACCGCTCGGGCAGGCCCGCGAACGACTGTTGCAGCATCGCGATGCCGAAGAACAGCAGGCCGAAGCCAGCCAGCGCGCTGCCCAGCGCGCTGCGCCGATGGCTGGTGCCCGCCAGACGCAGCACGACGCCCACGCCCACCAGCGGCAGCGCCAGCGTCTCCACGTGCAGCTTCAGACCCAGCAGCGCGACGATCCAGCTGGTCATCGTGCTGCCGACGTTGGTCCCGAACAGCACCCACAGCGCGCCGCCCAGGCCCAGCAGACCCGCGTTGACGAAGCCGATCGCGGCCACGGTCACCGCGCTGGACGATTGCACCAGCGCCGTCACCAGCATCCCCGAGCCGAGCGCGTGCCAGCGGGTGCGCGTTGCCGCGGCCAGGATGCGCTGCAGTGCCGGCCCGGCCGCGAGCTTCAGGCCGTCGGTCATCATCGACATGCCGAGCAGGAACAGGCCGAGCCCGCCTGCCAGATGCGCGAGCAGCGCACCCGGCGCCATCAGGCCGGGCGCGCGACGGCGATCGCCTGCGGCAGCGTGCTGCCGACGCTGCGAATGCCCGGCCGTCGACGACGGGTCGCGCGCACCGGCGCTGGCTGCGCATCGCGCAGCCGGTACTCGAAGTGGTCGATCGGCGGCTTCACCGGAATCGCTGAAAAGACACAAGCCCCTCGGCGAGGGGCTTGCGTCGGATGCGGCGCGGCGCGCATCCCGGGTGTTTGGCGCGCCGACCTACTTGATCTTGGTTTCCTTGTAGACCACATGCTTGCGGGCCACCGGATCGAACTTCCTGATCTCCATCTTCTCGGGCATCGTCCGCTTGTTCTTGGTGGTCGTATAGAAATGGCCGGTGCCGGCAGTCGATTCGAGCTTGATCTTGTCGCGCATGATCGTGGATCTCCGGGTCAGACTGCTTCGCCGCGGGCGCGCAGATCGGCGAGCACCGCGTCGATGCCTTGCTTGTCGATCAGCCGCAGTGCCGCGTTGGTGATGCGCAGGCGCACCCAGCGGTTCTCGCTCTCGACCCAGATGCGGCGGTTTTGCAGGTTCGGCAGGAAGCGGCGCCTGGTCTTGTTGTTCGCGTGCGAAACGTTGTGGCCGACCATCGGCGCTTTTCCGGTGACCTGGCAGACTCGGGCCATGACGGGCTCCTGCGGGCACGAGCCCTGGCTGGCTCCGCCCCTGGTTGTCTTGATGTGCAGCAAAGCCGCAGATTGTAGTGCCATTCGGGTTTCCTGCGCAAACGACGGGAGTCCGGGCTCGTGCAATCAGGCCCTGGTCGGGGTCGCGCGGCCAGGACAACGGAAAGGGCAATCGGGGTCGGGGCAACGGCAACCGCTGAGCAGCGGTTGCGCCGTGTCAGAGCAGCCCGGCCTCGGCGAACGAGAAGCAGCGATTGCCGGCCACGATCAGGTGATCGAGCACCGGCACGTCGAGTTGCGACAGCGTGGCCTTCAGCGCCTGCGTGAGCAGGCGATCGGCCGCGCTCGGCTCGGCGATGCCCGACGGGTGATTGTGCGCGAGGATCAGCGCGGCGCTGTTCAGTTCGAGTGCGCGCCGCGCCACCTCGCGCGGATAGACCGCCGTCTGCGTCAGCGTGCCGCGGAACAGTTCCTCGGCGGCGATCAACCGGTTCTGCGCATCGAGGAACAGCCCGGCGAAGATCTCGTGGCCGCGGTCGCGCAGCCACAGCGCGAGGAAGTCGCGCACCGCGGCCGGCGAGGCGAGGGTGTCGCGGTCGCGCAGTTCCTCGCGCAGGCTGCGCCGCGCCAGTTCGACCGCGGCCTGCAGTTGCGCGCGCCGCGCCGGGCCCAGGCCCGGATTGCGCGAGCCCGGGCGGGCGTCGGCGCACACCAGTCCGCGCAGGCCGCCGCACTCGGCGAGCAGTTCGCGAGCCAGCTCGACCGCGTGCTTGCCGGCCGTGCCGGTGCGCAACAGGACTGCCAGCAGTTCGGCATCGGACAGGGCGGTTGCGCCCCCGGCGAGCAGGCGCTCACGGGGGCGCTGTTCGATCGGCCAATCGCGGATTCTCAACTCGGGCTCCCTGATCGGTACGGGGGCGGCGGTCGGGCCGCGGGACAAGTCGGCCTAGAATGGCGGGCATGACGAGCACGACCTTGGCGGCGGCACCGGGCACGGTGTCGGCCGACTCCCATCTGACACTGCACTACCGGATCAGTCTGGGCGAATCCGGGGAGGACGTCATTAGCACTTTCGGCGGGCGTCCGGCCACCCTTCAGCTCGGGGTCGGCCAGTTGGCCGAGCCGTTGGAGCGATGCCTGATCGGCTTGCCCGAGGGCGCGCACGCGAGTTTCGACCTGGCGCCCGAGCAGGCCTACGGCCCGCGCAACCCGGCGCTGCTGCAGCAATTGCCGCGCGCGGTGTTCGATGCCAATACCGGCGGCGACGCCGATTACCGGCCCGGCGACCCGATCGAGGTGCCCGCGCCTGATGGCCGACGGTGTGCCGGCGTGCTCAAGGCGCTCGACGAGCGCCACGCACTGTTCGATTTCAACCATCCGCTGGCGGGCCGGCGGATCCGTTTCGAAGTCGAGATCCTCGGTATCCTTTGAGGCCACGCATGGACGCGCTCGTTGCCCAGCCCCGCGGGTTCTGTGCCGGCGTCGACCGCGCGATCGAGATCGTCGAGCGCGCGCTCGACGCGTTCGGGCGACCGATCTACGTGCGCCACGAAATCGTTCACAACGAGCACGTGGTGGGCGAACTGCGCGACAAGGGGGCGATCTTCGTCGATGAACTCGTGCAGGTGCCCGACGGCGCGGTGGTGATCTTCTCGGCGCACGGCGTCTCGCGCGCGGTGCGCGCCGAGGCCGAACGCCGCGGGCTGCGGGTGTTCGACGCCACCTGCCCACTGGTCACCAAGGTGCACATCGAAGTCGCGAAGATGCGCCGCGATGGCCGTGAACTCGTCATGATCGGCCACGCGGGGCATCCCGAAGTGCAGGGCACGATGGGACAGGCCGACGAGGGCATCTTCCTGGTGCAGACGGTCGACGACGTGGCGCGACTGCAGGTGCGCGATCCGCAGCGGCTCGCCTACGTCACGCAGACCACGCTGTCGGTCGACGATTGCCGCGCGGTCATCGCGGCGCTCAAGGCGCGCTTTCCGGCGATCGCCGAGCCGAAGAAGCAGGACATCTGCTATGCGACGCAGAACCGGCAGGACGCGGTGAAGGCGATGGCACCGCAATGCGACCTGGTGCTGGTGATCGGCTCGCCCACGAGTTCGAACAGCAACCGGCTGCGTGAAGTGGCCGAGAAGATGGGCTGCGAGGCGCGGATGATCGGCTCGGCGGCCGAACTCGACCCCGCCTGGCTCGCGGGCAAACACCGCATTGGCGTCACCGCCGGCGCGTCGGCCCCCGAGCGGTTGGTCCAGGATCTGCTGGCGCGGCTCGAGGCGCTCGGCGTGCGTAGCGTGCGGCCGCTGCACGGCGTGCGCGAGAACATGACGTTCCCGTTGCCAAAGGGGCTGGGACGGCCGTAGTGCGAACAGGCATCAGCCGAACAGCTTGTTGGCGATTTCGGCGATGTGCCGGCCCTGGTAACGCGCTCCGGCCAGTTCGTTCTCCGAAGGCTGGCGCGAGCCGTCGCCCCCGGCGATCGTCGATGCCCCGTACGGACTGCCGCCGACGATCTCGTCGAGCGTCGTCTGGCCCTGGTAGCTGTACGGCAGGCCCACCGTGATCAGGCCGAAGTGCATCAGGTTGGTGAGGATCGAGAACAGCGTCGTTTCCTGTCCGCCGTGCTGCGTGGCGGTCGACGTGAACGCGCCGCCGACCTTGCCGTTGAGCGCCCCGCGCGCCCACAGGCCGCCGGCCTGGTCGAGGAAGTTCGCCATCTGCGAAGCCATGCGCCCGAAACGCGTGCCGGTACCGACGATGATCGCGTCGTACGCCGCCAGTTGCTCGATGCTGGCGATCGGTGCCACCTGGTCGAGCTTGTAGCGGGAAGCCTGCGCCACCGCCTGCGGGACGAGTTCCGGCACGCGCATGACGTCGACCGTCGCCCCGGCTTCGCGCGCACCTTCGGCCACCGCGCCCGCCATCGTTTCGATGTGGCCGTAGGCCGAGTAGTAGAGAACCAGAACCTTGGCCACTTGACTGCTCCTGTCGGGGAAGGGGATCGACGCCGGCGTCATGCCGAAGCTGGCTTCGAGCGTATCTGCGAAACGATCCACGCAGTAGCCCATCAGGACGGAACACATTGTTTCACGGGCGAGACAATGTTGAGTGCCCGGCCCGTGGCGACGGCCCGAAGGGATCCTGCGATCGTCGCCGTGCCGCAAAAGCGAAAGGGTCAGCGGGCGAACCCGCTGACCCTTTCCGTGTCTGGTGCCGATGGACGGACTCGAACTGTCGACCTTCGCATTACGAATGCGCTGCTCTACCAACTGAGCTACACCGGCGATTCGCGCCCCGGCGCTCGACGGGCTGCCCCGGCCCGGCACGGGCGAAGCGGCAGACGCGAGCGTCGCGTACGCGCGAAGCTTTTGATTATAGCAATGCGCGATCGAGTGCGGCCAGCGCCGCCTCCACCGTCGGCCAGCGCAACCGGCAGCGCAACTCGCGCTTCAGGCGCTGGTTGGTCAGCCGCCGCGATTCGCTCATGAAGGACAGCATCGCCGCGCTGACCTGTCGCGTCACCTCCTCGCGCGGCAGCCGCGGCGGGCGCGGCAGGCCCAGTGCGTCGGCAACCTTGTCGAAATACGCGCCCATCTTCAGGTCGCTGTCGTCGACCGCGTGGTAGACGCGCCCGGGCCGGCCGCGAAACAGCGCCAGCCAGGCCGCGCGCGCGAGGTCGTCGGCGTGCACGTGGTTGGTGTAGACGTCGTCGGTGTCGGTGAGCGCTGGAGTGCCGCGGCGCAGCCGCTCGAGCGGCAGGCGATCCTGCGCGTAGATCCCCGGCGCGCGCAGGATCGGCACGCGGGCGAGGGCGCGTGCGCCGAGCGCGCGCATGCGCCGCTCGGCGGCGACGCGGCGGATGGCGCGCGCGCTGGTCGGCGCGACCGGTCGGGTTTCGTCGAAGCGCGCGCCGCCGCAGTCGCCGTACACGCCGGTGGTGCTGACGTAGGTCCAGCGTGCCGGCAGGCCGCGACCACGGCGCCGGCGCAGCGCGGGCGTGCTGGCGGCGATCAGTCGGGCGCTGCGCGGGTCGCCGACGCCGCTTGCCGGCGGAGGTGCAAGGTCGATCGTCCAGCCGGTGAAGGCCGCCAGCCGGCGCAGCGAGCGCCGGTCGTCGAGATCGGCGGCAATGGCACGGGCGCCCAGTGCGCGCGCCGCCGCCTGCTGCCCGGGCCGCCGCGTGACCGCGATCGCGTCGAGTACGCCGCGCAACCGCGGCGCGAGTTGCCGCAGCAGGCGCAGGCCGACGTCGCCGCAGCCGATCACCAGCAGGCGCGGGCGGCGAAAGCGCCGCGGCAGCGCGCGCGGGGCCGCGCGCAAGGCGAAGGAACGTGTCATCGGCGTCACGGGCGCGCACTGATCGGCGGGCCATAATAGCGGCTTTGCGCGTCCGCCCCCGGACCCACCATGCGCTTCAAGGTCACCGTCCGTCCCAGCGGCAGGCAGTTCGACGTGGATGACGACGAGTTCATCCTCGAAGCGGCGATGCGCCAGGGCGTGGTGTTGCCGTACGGCTGCCGCGACGGCGCCTGCGGGTCGTGCAAGGCGCGCGTGCTCGAAGGGTGCATCGACCAGCGGGCGCACGCCGACACGGCGCTCGGCGCCGACGAGGCTGCGCGGGGCCATGCGCTGCTGTGTTGCGCACGCGCGTGCTCCGATCTGTCGATCGAGGCGCGCGTGGTCGCCGCAGCCGGTGACATCCCGATCCGCAGGATGCCGTGCCGGATCGCCTCGATCGAGCGCCCGGCGCCCGACGTCGCAGTGCTGAGGTTGCAGTTGCCGGCCAACGAGCGACTGCGCTTCCTGGCTGGCCAGTCCGTCGAACTGCTGCTGAAGGACGGTTCGCGACGCAGCTACTCGATGGCCTGCGCGCCGCACCAGGCCGAGGGACGGATCGAACTGCACGTGCGCCACATGCCCGGCGGACGCTTCACCGACGCGCTGTTCGGCGTGGTGCAACCTGCCGTGGCGGTACGCGACATCCTGCGCTTCGAAGGGCCGATGGGCACCTTCTTCCTGCGCGAAGACAGCGAACGCCCGATCGTGTTCGTGGCCAGTGGAACCGGCTTCGCGCCGGTCAAGGCGATGATCGAGCATGCGCGTCACGCAGGCTGCGCGCGGCCCATGACCCTCTACTGGGGCGGGCGGCGTCCGCACGACCTCTACCTGAACGCGCTCGCCGGGCAGTGGGCGCGCGAGATCGACGGCTTCCGCTACGTGCCGGTGGTTTCCGACGCGCTGCCCGAAGACGACTGGCACGGGCGCACCGGCTTCGTGCATCGCGCGGTGATGGCCGACCTGCCCGACCTGTCGGGCCACCAGGTGTACGCCTGCGGCGCGCCGGTGGTGGTCGAGGCCGCGCGGCGCGACTTCACCACGACCTGCGGGTTGCCACCGGCCGAGTTCTTCGCCGACTCGTTCACCTCGGCGGCCGACCTCGCGAAGGCCGGATAGCCCCGGGAGCGGCGCAGTGCGCGGTGACGCGGTCTTCCACGTGCACGGCGTCTCCAGGGTCTACCGGATGGGCGAGGTCGAGGTGCACGCGCTGCGTGAGGTCGACCTCGACCTCTACGAGGGCGAACTGGTGGTGCTGCTCGGCGCCTCGGGCAGCGGCAAGTCGACGCTGCTGAACATCCTCGGCGGGCTCGACCGCCCGACTCACGGCGAGGTCTACTATCGCGACCACCTGCTGACCGCGGCCACCGACGCCGAGCTCACCGAGTTCCGCCGCGAGCACGTCGGCTTCGTGTTCCAGTTCTACAACCTGGTTCCCAGCCTCACCGCGCTCGAGAACGTCGCGCTGGTCACGCAGATCGCGCCCGATCCGATGGATCCGGCGCAGGCACTCGAACTCGTCGGGCTGGGCGACCGGCGCAACCATTTCCCGGCCCAGCTCTCGGGCGGCGAGCAGCAGCGCGTGGCGATCGCGCGCGCGGTGGCCAAGCGGCCCGACGTGCTGCTGTGCGACGAGCCCACCGGCGCGCTCGACTACGCCACCGGCAAGGTGGTGCTCGAGGTGCTCGAACGGGTGAACCGCGAACTGGGCACGATCACCGTGCTGATCACGCACAACGCGGCGATCGCGGCGATGGCCGATCGCGTGATCCGCATCGGCAGTGGCCGCATCGTCGGCATCGAGCGCAACGCGCGGCGCGCGGCGCCGTCGGAGATTTCGTGGTGACGCCGCTGGCGCGGATCATGCTGCGCGAGCTGTGGCACCTGCGCGGGCAGGTGCTTGCCGCCGCGCTGGTGGTCGCCTGCGGCATCGCCGCGTTCGTCGCGATGCGCGGCACCTGGCATTCGCTGGTCGTCGCGCAGCAGGACTACTACGCGAGCTACCGCTTCGCCGACGTGTTCGCGGGCCTGAAGCGGGCGCCGCTGGAGGTGGCACAGCGCATCCGCGCGATCCCCGGCGTCGCGACCGTCGACACCCGCGTGGTGGCCGACGTGACGCTCGACGTGCCCGGGCTCGACGAGCCGGCGACCGGGCGGCTCGTGTCGATCCCCGAGCGACGCGAGCCGATGCTGAACGACCTGGCGCTGAGCGAGGGCCGCTACGTCGAGCCCGGCCGCGGCGACGAGGCGATTGCCAGTCGAACCTTCGCCGAGGCCAACGGCCTGCGCGTGGGCGACTCGATCGGCGCGGTGCTCAACGGCCGCTGGACGAAGCTCACGATCGTCGGGCTCGCGCTGTCGCCCGAGTACATCTACGAGGTCGGCACCGGCGTGGTGTTCCCCGACAACCGGCACTTCGGCGTGTTGTGGATCGGCCGGCCCGCGCTGGCGGCAGCGTTCCGCATGGACGGGGCGTTCAACGACGTCGCGCTCACGCTCGCCGGCGGCGCGACGCAGCAGGACGTGATCGACCGTCTCGACCGCCTGCTCGAACCCTATGGCGGCCTGAGCGCGTATCCACGGCGCGACCAGGTGTCGCATCGCATCCTCGCCGACGAGTTCGGCGAGATCGGGATCACCTCCACCTGGATTCCCGCGCTGTTCCTCGGCGTCGCTGCGTTCCTGCTCTACACGGTGCTGTCGCGGCTGGTGAGCACGCAGCGCGCGCAGATCGGGCTGCTCAAGGCGTTCGGATACTCCGACCGCAAGGTGGGGCTGCTCTACCTGTCGTTCGCGCTGGCGACGGTGGCGATCGGCGCCGGCGCGGGCATCGTGCTGGGCGTCTACCTCGGGGGTCTGACGATCGATCTGTACGCCGACTACTTTCACTTTCCGCGCCTGGCGTTCGAGGTGCCGCCGTCGCTGCTGCTCGAGGCCGTGCTGATCGCACTCGCGGCGGCCAGCGTCGGTGCGCTGGCGGCGGTGCGGCGCGCCGCGGCGCTGCCGCCGGCCGAGGCGATGCGACCCGAGCCGCCGGCGAGCTTTCGCGCCGGGACGATCGAGCGCAGCGGCGCGGCCCGGCTGCTGCCGCCGTCGTTGCGGATGATCGTTCGCAACCTGGCGCGGCGACCGTGGCGCGCGGCGCTGTCGGCGCTCGGCGTTGCGCTGGCGATCGGGATGATGGTGGTGGGCCATTTCGGGATCGACGCCTCGGGCCACCTGATGCACGTGCAGCTCGACGTGGTCAAGCGCGACGACGTGACGGTCACGCTGCGCGAGCCGCGCGAGGCTGCTGCGCGCGAGGAACTCGCGCGGCTTCCCGGCGTGCTGCGCGCCGAGGGTTTTCGTACGGTGCCGGTGTGGCTGCGCAACGGCCATCGCTCGAAGAAGGTCGCGCTCACGGGCGTCGATGCGGATGCCACGCTGCACCGGCTGGTCGACCGGCGCCTGCGCCGTGTCGGCCTGCCGCCCGACGGCGTGGTGCTCGGCAGGAAGCTTGCGGAGATCCTCGGCCTCGCGGTCGGCGATACAGTCGTCGTCGAGGTGCTCGAAGGTGCGCGTCCGACGCGGCAGGTGCCGGTCGCAGCCGTGGTCGACGAGTACCTGGGCCTGGGCGCCTGGATGGATCGTCGCGCGTTGTCGCGACTGCTGCGCGAGGACCGGCTCGTCACGGGCGCCTGGCTCAGGATCGATCCCGCGCACGCCGGGCAGCTCTACGCCCGGCTGAAGCAGATTCCGGCAGTGGCCGGCGCCGAAGTCAAGGCTACGGTGCGCAAGGTCGTGGAGGATTCGCTCGACCGGGCATTCGAGATGTTCAGCCGCGTCATCGTCGGCTTCGCCGCGGTGATCGTCGCCGGCACCATCTACAACAGCGCGCGGATCGCGCTGGCCGAGCGCGGCAACGAGCTGGCCAGCCTGCGCGTGCTCGGATTCCGCCAGCGCGAGGTGGTGGCGATCCTGCTCGGCGAGCAGGCGCTGCTGGTGGCCGCGGCGATTCCACTGGGCCTTGCGATCGGCTACGGACTGGCTGCGGCGCTGGTACCGGTCTTCGATCGCGAAATGTTCCGCCTGCCGCTGGTGATCACGAAGCTCACCTATGCCTGGGCGACGCTGGCCGCGATCGTCGCGGCGTTGCTGTCGGGGGCGATCGTCGCCCGGCGCATCCGCCGCCTCGACCTGATCGCGGTGCTCGGGACGAGGGAGTGAGCGGTCCGATGAACAGATCCCTGCGCACCATCGGGTACCTTGCCGGCGCGCTCGCGATGGCCGCGCTCGCGGCCTGGGTACTGCGACCCGAGCCGATCGAGGTCGAACTCGCGCGCGCATCGAAGGGGCCGATGGAGGTCACCGTCGGGGATCAGGGCGAGATGCGCAGCCACGACCGGTTCACGATCGTCGCGCCGGTCGCGGGGCGCCTGATGCGCATCGAGATCCGCGACGGCGACCGCGTCGACGAGAACCAGGTCGTCGCGAACATTGCGCCGGCGCCGCTGGGTGCGCGCGAGCGCAGCGAGTGGAACGCGCGGGTGGCCGCGGCCGAGGCGCTCGGGCGCGAGGCGGTGGAAGGTGCCCGTCGTGCGCAGGAGAGCCTGGCGCAGGCGCGGCGCGAGCGCGAGCGCGTCGAGCGACTGGTCGCCGACGGCTTCGTCTCGGCGCAGGCCGCCGACAAGGCGCGCAGCGACGAGACGGAGGCCGCCATCGAGGCCGATGCCGCGCGGTTTCGCGCGCGCTCGGCCGCTGCCGATGTGCGCGTGGCCCGCTCGGCGTTGATCGCGCAGGCGCCGGCCGAAGCGGGCGCGACCACGCTGGTGCCGGTGCGCGCGCCGGTGGCCGGGCGCGTGTTGCGCATTCCCGACCAGAGCGAGCGCGTGGTGGCGGCCGGCGCGCCGCTGATGACGATCGGCGACCAGTCGCGTCTCGAGGCGGTGATCGAACTGCTGTCCTCCGAGGCGGTCAAGGTCGCCCCGGGCATGCCGGCGCGCATCGAGGGGTGGGGCGGACCGGACCCCTTGCGGGCGAAGGTGAGGCTGGTCGAGCCGTTCGCGTTCACCAAGGTGTCGGCGCTGGGCGTCGAGGAGAAGCGCGCCAACGTCATCGCCGACCTGCTCGATCCGCCGGGGCCGCTGGGCGACGGCTATCGCATCGAGGCGCGCATCGCGATCTGGAGCGCCGCCGACGTGCTGCGCGCCCCCGCGAGCGCGGCATTCCGTTGCGACCCGGGGTGGTGCGTCTTCGTCGTCGAGGATGGACGCGCGCGACGCCGCGAGGTGCGGATCGGGCAGCGCAACGAACTGGAAGTGCAGCTGCTCGACGGGGTGGCCGAAGGCGACGCGCTGGTGCGCCATCCGGGCAACGATCTCGGCGACGGCGCGCGCGTGGTCGCACGCTGAGCCGCGGCCGCGCGCTTCAGGCCGGCGCTTGCTCGCCGAGATAGGCCGCGCGCACGCGCGGGTCGTCGAGCATCGCGCGCGCATCGCCCGACATGGTGATCGTGCCCGAGTCCATCACGTAGGCGCGCGAGGCCGACTCCAGCGCGAGCCGCGCGTTCTGCTCCACCAGCAGGATCGTCGTGCCCTGCGCGGCGACGTCGCGAACCACTTCGAACACCCGCTCGACCATGATCGGCGACAGTCCCATCGACGGTTCGTCGAGCAGCAGCAGCTTCGGCGCGCTCATCAGCGCGCGCGCCATCGCGAGCATCTGCTGCTCGCCACCCGACATCGTGCCCGCGAACTGGTCGGCGCGCTCCTTCAGCCGCGGGAAGGTCTCGAACATCCGGTCGATGTCGCGGCGCACGCCAGCCGGGTCGCGCCGCGTGTGCGCGCCCATCATCAGGTTCTCGGTGATCGTCATGCGCGCGAACACGCCGCGGCCCTCGGGCACCATCGCCAGCCCGCGCGCCACCAGTTGGTGCGCGCCGGCGTCGCGGATCGAGCGCCCGAGGTACGTGACCTCGCCGGCCGCCCACGGCTGGATGCGCGTGATCGCCTTCAGCGTGGTCGTCTTGCCGGCGCCGTTGGCGCCGATCAGCGCGACCAGTTCGCCTTCGCGGACTTCGAAGTCGACGCCCTTGACCGCCTGGATGCCGCCGTAGGCGACCTGCAGGCCGGTGACTGCGAGGATCGGGACGCTCGTCGGGTCGGCGATCGTGGTGCTCATCGTGGCTGTCTTCCCGACGCTCAGTGCGCGGCACTCGCGCCGAGGTAGGCTTCGATCACCGCCGGATCGCGCTGCACCTGCGCGGGCGTTCCCTGGGCGATGACCTTGCCGTAGTCGAGCACCGTGACCCGGTCGCACAGGCCCATCACCAGCTTCACGTCGTGTTCGATCAGCAGGATCGTGCGGCCGTCGTCGCGGATGTGCGCGAGCAGGCTGCGCAAGGTGAGCTTTTCGGTGGCGTTCATGCCGGCAGCCGGTTCGTCGAGCGCGAGCAGCTTCGGCTCGGTGGCGAGGGCGCGCGCGATCTCGAGCCGGCGCTGGTCGCCGTACGACAGCGTGCGCGCCTGGAAGTCGGCGTAGCGCGCGATGCCTACGTAGTCGAGCAGTTCGAGCGCGCGGCGGCGGATCGCCGCTTCCTCGCGGCGCTGGCCGCCGGTGCGGAACACCGCACCGAACACGCCGGCGCCGGTGCGCACGTGGCGGCCGACCATCACGTTCTCGAGTGCGGTCATCTCGCCGAACAGACGGATGTTCTGGAAGGTGCGCGCGATGCCGGCCTCGGCGACGCGGTGCACGGCGCTCGGTTCGTAGGGCGCGCCGTCCAGGACGAACACGCCGGCATCCGGGGTGTACAGGCCAGTGATCACGTTGAAGAAGGTGGTCTTGCCGGCGCCGTTCGGGCCGATCAGGCCGTAGATCTGTCCGTGGCGGATCTCCAGGCCGACGTCCGACAGCGCCTGCAGGCCGCCGAAGCGCTTGTTGACGCTGCTCACCGAAAGGAGCACGGCAGTCCCGCCCATCGCAGTCAGCGCCGTCCGGTCGGCGCAGGAGCGCCGGCAGCGAGGTCCGCCGTGGCGGCCCTGCGCTGCGCCGGGTTGACGCCGTGACTCGGCGCAGGCCACAGGCCCGTGGGCCGATACAGCATGATCAGCACCAGCGACAGCCCGAACAGCAGCATCCGCAGTGCTTCGGGGGCCACCAGCTCGGTGCCGAACACCGCCAGCTGCACCGGCCGCGCGATCTCGCGCAGCGTCTCCGGGATGGCATAAAGCAGCACTGCACCCAGGACCACGCCCGGCACGTGCCCCATGCCGCCGAGCACGACCATCGCGACGATCACGATCGATTCCATCAGCACGAAGCTCTCGGGCGAGACGAAGCCCTGGAACGACGCGAACATCGCGCCCGAGACGCCGCCGAACGAAGCGCCCATCGCGAACGCGAGCAGCTTGACGTTGCGCGTGTTGATGCCCATCGCCTTTGCCGCGATCTCGTCCTCGCGGATCGCCATCCAGGCGCGACCGATCCGCGAGTCCTGCAGCCGGATCGAGACCAGGATGACGGCGATCGTCAGCACCAGGAACAGGTAGTAGTACAGCGTGACCGACGGAATCCGCAGATCGCCGATCTCGATCGCCTTCGAGAAATCGACGCCGGCGATGCGCACCGGATCGATGTTGGTGATTCCCTGCGGGCCGTTGGTGATGTTCAGCGGTGCGTTCAGGTTGTTCAGGAAGATGCGGATGATCTCGCCGAAGCCCAGCGTGACGATCGCCAGGTAGTCGCCGCGCAGACGCAGCACCGGCGCGCCCAGCAGGATGCCGAAGAACGCCGCGATCAATGCCCCGAGCGGCACCACCAGCCAGATCGAGTTGTGCAGGCCGTCGGGGAAGGCGGCCGCGATCCACTCGAAGTTCTCCATCAGGTGCGGCGACGAGAGCAGCGCATACATGTACGCGCCCACGGCGTAGAACGCGACGTAGCCGAGGTCGAGCAGGCCGGCGTAGCCGACGACGATGTTCAGCCCGAGCGCGAGCATCACGTAGAGCAGCGCGAAATCGGCCAGCCGCACCCAGCGGTTGCCGCCCATGCCGAGGACGAACGGCAGCGCGGCCAGCACGATCGCCACGGCGAGGGTTGCGGCGAGCGCGGCCCGCGGCCGGTCGTGCAGCGAGGGAAAGAAGGTGCGGATCATGCGCGGCTCGGCGGGTCAGGCGCGATCGGCCACCCGCTCGCCCATGATGCCCGAGGGCCGGAACAGCAGCACCAGGATCAGCACCGCGAACGCGAAGATGTCCTGATAGTGGCTGCCGAGGAAACCGCCCGTGAGGTCGCCGATGTAGCCGGCGCCCAGGCTCTCGATGATGCCCAGCAGCAGGCCGCCGAGCATCGCGCCGGCGATGTTGCCGATGCCGCCGAGCACCGCAGCGGTGAACGCCTTCAGGCCCGGAATGAAACCCATCGCGAAATGCGCGATGTTGTAGTTCAGCGCGACGAGCACGCCGGCCACCGCCGCCAGCGCGGCGCCCACTGCGAACGTGGCGGCGATCACGCCATTGGCGTCCACCCCCATCAGGCTGGCGATGCGCGGGTTCTCGGCGGTGGCGCGCATCGCCCGCCCGAGCCGGGTACGGTGCACGAGCAGCAGCAGCCCGGCCATCATCGTCGCTGCGACCACCAGGATCAGGATCTGCTTGGGCGCGAGGATCGCACCGAAGATCGGTACCGGCTCGGTCGGCAGCAGGTCGGGGAAGACGATCGGGTTCGGCTTCCAGATCATCATCGCCACCGTCTGCAGCACGATCGACATGCCGATCGCGGTGATCAGCGGAGCCAGTCGCGGTGCGTTGCGCAGCGGCCGATAGGCGACGCGCTCGATCGCCACCGACAGCGCCACGCACACCGGGATCGCAGCCAGCACCACGATGGCCAGCGCCAGCGGTGCCGGCACGCCGGCGGCCAGCAGTTTCGGCACCATCCAGGCGGCGACCATCGCGCCCATCATCAGCACTTCGCCGTGCGCGAAGTTGATCAGCTGCAGGATGCCGTAGACCATCGTGTAGCCCAGGGCGATCAGCGCGTAGACCGACCCGAGTACGAGCCCGTTCAGGATCTGTTGCAGCAGGGTGTCGAAATCGAACAATCGAGGCCCTTGCGCCTGCGAGCGCGGGTGCGAAACCGCGCGAATATAAGCGCAATCGGCGATCGGGCGAAGCCGCTCGCGGTTGGCCCGAGGGTAATCCCGGGGGAAAAAAAGCGCCCCGGCGAACCGGGGCGAACCAGCCAGGGAGGAAAAAAACGTTGCGGGGCTGGGAGAGGAGGCCTGTGGTGGAGCGCAACACGCTCCGCAGTGCCAATCTAGTCGCGCGGGCCGCCGGGTGCGCGCAGCCGGCGATCGGTGGCCCGGGCCGGCGGACGGACGGGACCGGGCCCGCCGATGAGCGCGCGTGGAGACGGCAGCAACGAAAAGGGGCGCCGGCGGCGCCCCCGTGGCGTGATGCCGACGCCCGTCACTTGTGCGACAGCACCCACTTGACCAGCGTCGTCGCCTCGTCGGCCGACACCTGCGGGTTGGCTGGCATCGGGATCTGGCCCCAGACTCCGACGCCGCCCTCGCGCACCTTCTTCGTCAGCTTCGCCACCGCGTCCCTGTCGTTGGCGTACTTGGCGGCAACGTCCTTGTAGGAAGGGCCGATCAGCTTCTTGTCCGAGGCGTGACAGGCGGTGCAGTTCCTGGCCTTGGCCAGGTCGGCGCTCGCCAATGCAGCGCCCGAGGCGCAGGCGAGAGCGGCGGCGAGGGTCAGGGAGGCGAGACGTTTCATGAGATCTCCGTCGGGATGGAAACCGGTCGGGTGAGCGGGATGTCCGGGTTCATAACGCGCCGCGGCGCCCGCCGTTGACACTGCGTGGGGCGCCGCCTGGCCGATCGGCACAGACGTGGGTGCCGCGCTGCGGCACATTGGCCGTTCGGACCGCAATCGTCGCACCCCATGCCGTTTGTCTGGATTGGAGCCTTGCTGATCGTGCTGAAGTGGCTGGAAGTCGGCCCCTTCGGGCAGTGGTCGTGGTGGTGGATCCTGCTGCCGCTGGCGCTCGCGTTTGCCTGGTTCGAGCTGATCGAGCCGCTGTTCGGTTTCGACCGGCGCAAGGGCGTCGAGGACAACTACGCGAAGTTGCGCAGGCAACGCATCGATGCGCAGTTTCCGGGTAGCGGCAACGCTGCGGCGGGCCGCCGCAGCGGTTCGCAGCGCTGAAGGCGCGCCGCACCGGTCTTCGGGCCGGCCTGCGGTTCGCGAGCGCGCGCGTCAGAAATCGTCGAGCACCGCGCCACGGCTGGCGCTCGCCGCAAGCTTGCAGAACTTCGCGAGCACCCCGCGCGTGTAGCGTGGTGCCGGCGCCTGCCAGGCGGCCTGGCGCTGCGCGAGTTCGGCCGCGTCGACGTTCAGCTGCAGCACCAGTCGGTGCGCATCGATGGTGATCGAATCGCCTTCGTGCACCAGCGCGATCGGCCCGCCGGCGGCGGCCTCGGGGGCGACGTGGCCGACCACCATGCCCCAGGTGCCGCCGGAGAACCGGCCGTCGGTGACCAGCCCGACCGATTCGCCAAGCCCCGCGCCGATGATCGCCGACGTGGGTGCGAGCATCTCGGGCATGCCCGGCGCGCCGCGCGGCCCGAGGTAGCGCAGCACCATCACGTCACCGGCGACGATGTGTCCGTCCAGGATCGCGGCCAGCGCGCTCTGCTCGTCGTCGAACACCCGTGCCGGGCCGGTGATGACCGGGTTCTTCAGGCCGGTGATCTTGGCGACGCTGCCCTCGGGCGACAGGTTGCCCTTGAGGATCGCCAGGTGGCCTTCCCGGTACAGGGCCTTGTCGATCGGGAAGATCACGTCCTGGTCGGCGCGCGGCGCCGCCGGCACGTCTTTCAGTTCTTCGGCCAGCGTGCGGCCGGTGATCGTCACGCAGTCGCCGTGGATCATCCCGGCCCCGAGCAGGATCTTCAGCACCTGGGGGATGCCGCCGGCGCGATGCAGGTCGGTGGCCAGGTACCTGCCCGAGGGCTTGAGGTCGCAGATGACCGGCACACGCTTGCGCACGCGCTCGAAGTCGTCGATCGACCACTCGATGCCGCCGGCGTGAGCAATCGCCAGGTAGTGCAGCACTGCATTGGTGGAGCCGCCCACCGCCATGATCAGCGCCACGGCGTTCTCGATCGACTTGCGTGTGACGATGTCGCGCGGCTTCAGGTCGTTGCGTACCGCGCGGATCAGCACCCGCGCCGACTCGGCGGCCGACCCCGTCTTCTCGGCATCGGGATTGGCCATCGTGGAGGAGCCGAGCAGGCTCATTCCGAGCGCCTCGAACGACGAACTCATCGTGTTGGCGGTGTACATGCCGCCGCACGAGCCGGTGCCGGGAATCGCGTGTTCCTCGATGCCGCAGAAGTCTTCCTCGCTCATGCGCCCGCGCGAGAACTCGCCCACCGCCTCGAACACCGACACGATGTTCAGATCCTTGCCCTTCCAGTGGCCGGCCTTGATCGTGCCGCCGTAGACGTAGATCGACGGCACGTTGGCGCGCAGCATCCCCATCATGCCGCCGGGCATGTTCTTGTCGCAGCCGCCGATGACCACCACGCCGTCCATCCACTGGCCCTGCACCGAGGTTTCGACGCAGTCGGCGATCACCTCGCGCGAGACCAGCGAGTACTTCATGCCCTCGGTGCCCATCGCCATGCCGTCGGAGATGGTGGGCGTGCCGAACAGCTGCGGGTTGGCGCCGGCCGCGCTGATCGCCGCGACTGCGGCATCGGCCAGCACCTGCAGCCCCGAGTTGCACGGGGTGATCGTGCTGTGGCCATTGGCCACGCCGATCATCGGGTTGGCGAAGTCGCTGCGCCTGTAGCCCATCGCGTAGTACATCGAGCGGTTCGGGGCGCGGGCGACGCCCTCGGTGATGTTGCGGCTGCGGCGGTTGGCGCTCATGGCGTCGGGGATCCGGATCGGGGAGAGACGGAAGACACGCGAAGGCGGGCGCACGCAAAGGCGAGCAGAAGCGAGCGTGCGCCCGAGCGGCGAGTGTAGCAAACGGGTCGGGCCGCAGCGGCCGATTCCGGCATTGCGATACCGGAATTAGGGCTGCGAATCCCCCGACGCGCCATTGCGGATCCGGGGTCTTGCACAAGCACCCGGTGTGGCGTAACATGAACAAGAATGATTAGCATTCGCATAGTCTGGAAAAACGGCCCGTGAGGCGTTGCCCTGTGAAACCCGCGCCATCCCCCCAACACCGATCGTCGACCACATCATGATCGTCTGCATTTGCCGGGCGGTGTCCGACCGCCAGATCCGCACCGTCGTCAGCCAGGGCGCCCGCTCGCTGTCGCAGGTTCGCGCCGAACTCGGCACCGGCGAGTGCTGCGGGAAGTGCTCGCGCCAGGTGCGCGAACTGATCGACGAGCACGAGAACGCGTCGCAGGATTGCAACGCCGGCGTCTGCGCCTGCGCCTGAGGGTCGACGCCCGCGACCGGGCCGGGCGCGAGCGCCCGGCGGGGCGGGCGGGTCAGGAAGCCGGGCCGCCGCGCATCTGCGTCTGCTGGTAGTTCTGCAGGCCGACCTTGCCGATCAGTTCGAGCTGCGTCTCCAGGAAGTCGATGTGCTCCTCGGAGTCGTCGAGGATCGCCACCAGCAATTCGCGCGACACGTAGTCGCCGACGCTTTCGCAACAGGCGACGCCGTCCTTCAGTGTCGGCAGCACGGAACGCTCGAGGGCGAGGTCGGCGGCGAGGATCTCTTCGGTGTTCTCGCCGATGTTCAGCTTGCCGAGGTCCTGCAGATTGGGCAGGCCTTCGAGCATCAGGATGCGCTTGATCAGCGCATCGGCGTGCTTCATCTCGCCGATCGACTCGTCGTGCTCGAATTTTTCCAGCCCCGCCAGCCCCCAGTTGCCGAAGATCCGCGCGTGCAGGAAGTACTGGTTGATCGCGGTGAGCTCGTTGCGCAACTGCCTGTTGAGCCATTCGATGACCTTCCGGTCGCCCTTCATGGTGCGTCTCCCACGCCTGTCGGTGCCGTGATTATCGCCGCCACGGCGGACTCGATGGTCATTGACCACGTTGCACGGGGCGAGGCCGGCGCCCGTCGGTGGTGGGCGTGCGTGCAACAATAGGCGCCTCAGGACGACCGGTGCGCCGATGCTGATCCATCCCCAGTTCGACCCCATCGCCTTCAGTCTCGGACCGGTTGCCGTGCGCTGGTACGGCCTGATGTACCTGCTGGCATTTGCCGCGTTCTTCGTGCTCGGGCGCTGGCGCCTGAAGCAACCGACATTTGCGCAGTCCACCGGCCTGACACCGCGCGACCTCGAAGACCTGCTCTTCTGGGGTGCGCTGGGTGTCGTGCTGGGCGGACGACTCGGTTACGTGCTGTTCTACAAGCCGGCCTACTACCTGGGCCATCCGCTCGAGGTGCTCGCGGTCTGGCATGGCGGCATGTCGTTTCACGGCGGCCTGCTCGGCGTGATCGTGGCGACCTGGCTGTTGTGCAGGCGCCGCGCGCGACCGTTCTGGTCGGTGATCGATTTCGTCGCGCCGCTGGTGCCGCTGGGCCTGGCGGCCGGGCGGATGGGCAACTTCATCAACGGTGAACTGTGGGGCCGCCCGAGCGACCTGCCGTGGGCAATGGTGTTTCCGCAGATCGACGCGCTGCCGCGGCATCCGTCGCAGCTCTACCAGTTCGCCGGCGAGGGCCTGCTGCTGTTCGCGCTGCTGTGGTGGTACTCGGCGCGCCCGCGGCCTGCGGGCGCGGTCTCGGGCCTGTTCCTGGCCGGCTATGCGGTGCTGCGCTTTGCCGCCGAGTTCGCGCGCGAGCCCGATTCGTTCCTCGGCCTGCAGGCGCTGGGGCTCACGATGGGCCAGTGGTTGAGCCTGCCGATGTTCGTCGCCGGCATCGCGCTGTTCGTGTGGGCGCGACGCCAGCCGGCTGCGAAGCACCCGACCTCCTGAGCACGCGGGGCGAAGACATGCGGGAACGCGACAACGGGAATCTCTTCGCAGTCCTGTCCGCCGGTTTTCCGGCAGACCGCAACGGCTGCTGCATCGATGCGGGCGAAGGCGCCTGGTACAGCTGGGACGACGTCGAGCGTGCCAGCGCCATGATCGCCAACCTGCTTTCACGCCTTGCGCTGCCGCGGGGTGCGCGCGTTGCGGTGCAGGTCGAGAAGTCTCCGGAGGCGGTGCTGCTGTACCTGGCGACGCTGCGCGCCGGTTGCGTGTTCCTGCCGCTGAACATCGCTTATCAGGCCGCCGAGATCGACTACTTCGTCGGCGACGCCGAACCCTCGGTGGTGGTGTGCAGCCCGGCCCACCTCGGCTGGATCGAGCCGATCGCGCGGCGTCATCGCGTCGCGCACCTGTTCACGCTGGGCGTCGAGCGCGACGGTACGCTGCTCGAGGCCGCCGCGCGCGAACCCGACCGTTTTGCCACCGCACGCAGCCGCGCCGACGATCTGGCCTGCATCGTCTACACCTCGGGCACCACCGGACGCAGCAAGGGGGCGATGCTCTCGCACGGCAACATCGGCAGCAACGCGCGCACGCTGCACGCGTACTGGCGCTGGCGCGCCGGTGACGTGCTGCTGCACATGCTGCCGATCTTTCACGTGCACGGCCTGTTCGTCGCGATCCACGGCGCGCTGCTGTCGGGCAGCCGGATGATCTGGCGCCGCAGGTTCGATGCGCAGGAGGCGGTGCGACTGCTGCCGCAGGCCACGGTCTTCATGGGCGTGCCCACGATGTACGTGCGCCTGCTCGACGAGCCCGGCTTCGGCCCGCAGGCGTGCCGCAACATGCGGCTGTTCGTCTCGGGGTCGGCGCCGCTGCTGCCGGACACCTTCCGGCAGTTCGAGGCACGCACCGGCCAGCGCATCCTCGAGCGCTACGGGATGAGCGAGACCGCGATGATCACCTCCAACCCCTACGACGGCAACCGCGTGGCCGGCACCGTCGGACTGCCGCTGCCCGGCATCGAGGTGCGCGTCGTCGACGATGCCGGGCGCGACTGTGCCACCGGCGAAATCGGCGCGATCCAGGTGCGCGGGCCGAACGTGTTCGGGGGCTACTGGCGGATGCCGCAGAAGACGAAGGAGGACTTCACCGCCGACGGCTTCTTTCGCACCGGCGACGTGGGCAAGCGGGATGCCAACGGTTACCTGGCGATCGTCGGGCGCAGCAAGGACCTGATCATCACCGGCGGCTACAACGTCTACCCGAAGGAGATCGAGTCGTACCTCGACGGGCTGGACGGGGTGGCCGAGTCCGCGGTCATCGGCGTGCCGCATCGCGACTTCGGCGAGGCGGTCACCGCGGTGGTGGTGGCCAGGCCGGGTGCCAGGCTCGAAGAGGGCGCGCTCATCGCTGCGCTCAGGGGACGCATTGCCGCATTCAAGGTGCCCAGGCGCGTGCATCTGGTCGACGAGTTGCCGCGCAACACGATGGGCAAGGTGCAGAAGAACCTGCTGCGCGAGCGTTACGCCTCGTGATACGCGCGCGCCCGGCGCCTGCGCGTTTCAGTGCCCGTACAGTCCCTTCCACAGCATGTACGCGGCCAGCGCGTACAGCAGCATCGCGAACAGGCTCCTGAGCCTGCCCACGTCCATCGCGTGCGCAACGCGCGCGCCGAGCGGCGCGGTGACCATGCTGGTGGTCACGATCGACGCCAGCGCCGGCAGGTAGATGTAGCCGATGGTGCCCGCCGGCAGGTCGCGCTGCCATCCGGCGTAGACGTAGCCGGCGGTGCCGGCCAGCGCGATCGGAAAGCCGCAGGCCGCACTGGTTGCCACCGCTTCGTGGATCTTCACGCGGGCACGGGTGAGGAAGGGCACGGTGATGAAGCCGCCGCCCGCCCCGACGATCGCGGAGGCCAGTCCGATCACCGTGCCCATGCCGAAGCGTCCGGCGTTGCCGGGCAGACTGCCGTGCGCATCCCGCGGGCGTTCGACGAGCATTCGCGTGGCCATCAGGGCGACGAATCCGCCGAAGCCGATCGACAGGACGCTGCCGCGCAGCGCTGCGGCGATCTGGGCTCCGGCCAACGAGCCGATCACGATGCCGGGGGCCAGCGTCCTTGCGATGTCCCAGCGCACCGCGCCGCGCTGCGCGTGCGCGCGCACGCTCGATACCGAGGTGAACAGGATCGTGGTGAGCGAAGTGGCGATGGCCACCTTGACGATGTGCTCCGGCGGGAAGGCCTTGCTGGTGAGCAGCATCGTGATGAACGGCACCATCACCATGCCGCCGCCGATGCCCAGCAGGCCGGCCGCGAAGCCGGTGGCGGCACCCAGCAGCAGGAACCAGCCGACGAGGGCGAGAGTCATCGGGCTGCAGGCGGCGGCTTCGGCACTCCGGGGCAGGCGCTCAGCGCCGCGCCGCTGCAGCGTCGATCTCGCCGAGCACCTGGCGCAGCGTCTCGAACATCCATGCGACCTGGTCGGGCTCGACGATGAGCGGCGGCGCGAGCGCGATCACGTCGCCGGTCACGCGGATCAGCAGACCGCGATCGAAGCAGCGCTGGAATGCCTCGGCGGCGCGTGCGCCCGGTGCGCCGTCACGCGGCGCGAGTTCGATGCCGGCTACCAGGCCGAGGTTGCGCACGTCGATCACGTGCGGCGCGTTGCGCAGCGCATGGGCCGCGTCCTCGAAGAGCGTGGCGAGACTGCGGGCGCGCTCGAACAGGCCGTCGCGTCGATAGAGCCCGAGGGTGGCCAGGATCGCGGCGCTGGCCAGCGGGTGCCCCGAATACGTGTAGCCGTGGAAGAACTCGATGCCATCGTGCGCGGCCTCGACGATCGTGTCGTGCACCTGGCGGCGCGCAGCGACCGCGCCGGCCGGCACCACGCCGTTGCTGATGCCCTTGGCGAGCGTGATCAGGTCCGGGGTGACGCCGAGCGCGCTGGCGGCGGTGGCCGCGCCCAGGCGGCCGAACGCGGTGATGACCTCGTCGAAGACCAGCAGGATGCCGTGCCGGCTGGTGATCGCGCGCAGCCGTTCGAGGTAGCCGGCCGGCGGCACGAGCACGCCGGTGGAACCCGCCATCGGCTCGACGATCACTGCCGCGATGGTCGATGGGTCGTGCAGCGTCACCAGCCGCTCGAGCTCGTCGGCGAGGTGCGCGCCGATGGCCGGCTGGCCGCGCGAGAACGCGTTGTCGCGCGGCAGGTGCGTGTGCGGCAGGTGGTCGATCGCCGGCAGCAGGGCGCCCGAGAACGCCTTGCGGTTCGCCACGATGCCGCCCACCGAGATGCCGCCGAACCCGGCGCCGTGATAGCCGCGCTCGCGCCCGATGAAGCGCGTGCGCTGGCCCTCGCCGCGCGCGCGGTGATAGGCCAGTGCGATCTTGAGCGCGGTGTCCACGGATTCGGAGCCGGAATTGGTGAAGAAGATCCGGTCCAGGCCCTCGGGCATCAGCGCCGCGATCGCCGCGGCGGCGTGGAAGGCATCCGGGTGGCCGAGCTGGAAGCCCGGCGCGTAATCGAGCGAGGCCGCCTGGCGCGCGACGGCTTCGGCGATCTCGGTGCGGCAGTGGCCGGCGTTCACGCACCACAGCCCCGAGGTGCCGTCGAGGATGCGCGTGCCGTCGAGCGCCGTGTAGTGCATGCCGCTGGCGCCGGCGAGCAGCCGCGGCTTCGTCTTGAAGGCCCGGTTCGCGGTGAACGGCATCCACAGCGCGGACAGGTCGGGCAGTTCGCTTGGCGCGTTCATGGGAGTGCTCGTCGGTCGGAAGGCTACGAACTGTAGCATCGACCGCTTGCCGCTTGCCGCTTGCCGCTTGCCGCTTGCCGCACGACCCCGTGGCGGGCAGCACAAGGGCGGTCGCTGCGAAGCACCGACCGCCGCAGCCAGCACCGCATCCGGCACGGCCTGCCCCCTGCGCAACCCCGTACGGCGTACGGCGCGTCTCAGCGCGACGTGCCGAGCAGGCCGCCGAGGTAGCGCCACTCGTCGGCCGTCACCGGCGTGATCGACAGCCGGTTGCCCCGGCGCAGCACCGCCATGTCGGCGAGCGCCGTGTGCCCGCGCAGTTCGGCGATTCCGAGCAGGCGCGTCTTGCGCAGCACGCGCACGTCCACCAGCACCCAGCGCGGCGCTTCGCGCGTGCTCTTCGGATCGAAGTACGCCGAGGCCGGATCGAACTGCGTGTCGTCGGGATACGGCGCGGAGGCGACCTCGCCGATGCCGGCGATGCCCGGCTGCGCACAGCTCGAGTGATAAAACAGCACGCCGTCGCCGATGCGCATCGCGTCGCGCATGAAGTTGCGTGCCTGGTAGTTGCGCACGCCGGACCACGGTACCGTCTGGTGCGGCATCGCCAGCACGTCGTCGACCGAGCACTCGTCGGGCTCGGACTTCATCAGCCAGAAGGAAGGGGCGGACATCGGGTTGCGAGGGCAGGCCGGTGCCGCGAGCGGCAACCGGGAAGAGCAGATCGAGGTGGAGCGAAGAGGAGCAAGGCGGAGCGACCCCGCCTGTGCCGGCAGGCCGGCATCCTGAACCGATCAGTTCAGTTCGGCCGCAGCAGGCACCACATCAGGTTCGTCCGACGAGGGACGATCACAACAGCGGTGCGCAGAAAGCCGCGACCTGGATGCAATGCATTGGTTCAAGGAATGTATGGCCTTGTCGAGCACCGCAGGGTCGCCGGCATTCTAACGCGGAACGCGGATCAGAACAGGCTTTCCTGGCGCGCCAGTTCGGCTTCGAGGTCTTCGCGCATCTTGCGGATCTTGCCGGCCATCTCGGCCTTCGGCGTGCCGGCGGCCGGGCTCTGCGCGCCGAGCAGTTCGTGCGCGAGCTGCAGCGCCGCCATCACCGCGATGCGGTCGACGCCCGAGATGCGCCCGGCCTCGCGGATCGCGCGCATCTTCTCGTCGACCATCTGCACCGCTTCGAGCAGCTGCGGCTTGGTGTCGCCGCTCACCGCCAGCCGGTAGTCGCGGTCGAGGATCTTGACGTCGATCTGTTCCATCGTCGGGGTCCGTCGGGGGAGCGCCGCTATTCGCCGCCTTCGGCAGGCAGCGGCAGTCGCGCCAGCGCCGATTCGACGCGCGCGCGCGCCTCGGCGATGCGCTGCTGCAATTGCTCGTTGACGCTGCGGCTCGCCGCGAGCTGGTCACGCAGGTTGGCGTTTTCGTCCGCGAGCCGGCGCACGACCTGCAGGATGCGCTCGACGCGCTCGCCCAGCTGATCCACTTCATGGTCCATGGCGAAATGGTATATGAAGACGCCCCGCGGGGGGCGGGCCGCCGGGCGGCGGTCGCGCGCACCCTGGCGGCGCGGGCTTTGGCCGGGGCACGGCGAGCGTTCCGGTAGCATTGGCGCATCGACCCGGACTTGTGATGACCGCGCATTCGTTGCTTCGCTCCTGGCTGGCAGGCTGTGCGCTGGCTGCGCTCGCGCTGGTGGGTTCCGGCGCGCCGCACGCTTTCGCGCAGGCGCCCGCTGCCAGCCCGCCCGCGCCATCGGTGCAGGTCGCATTGCCGACGGCAACGTCGGCCAGCGCCCCTGCGGGGCTCGCCGCCTCTGCCCGCACCGGCCCGACGCGTGTCGAAGCCGTCGAGGTGGAGCTGGTCTCCGACAGTGCGGCAATCGTTCCCGGCCAGCCGCTGCGTCTCGGGCTGCGCATCCGGCACGACCCGCAGTGGCACACCTATTGGCGCAATCCCGGCGATTCCGGGCTGGCCACGCAGTTCGCGCTCGAGTTGCCGGCGGGCTTTCACGCTGGCGCCATCGAGTGGCCGGCGCCGCGGCGTCTGTTCATTCCGCCGCTGGCCAACTACGGCTATGAGGACGAAATCGTGCTGCCGGTGCCGGTGCAGGTGCCGGCCGAGGTTGCTGGCGAGCGGCTGCGCATTGCGGGGCGCGCCTCGTGGCTGATGTGCCGCGAGCTCTGCATTCCCGGCGAAGCCGATGTGGCGCTCGAACTGCCGGTGCAGCGCTCCGGAGGGGCGGCGAGGTCGCGTTTCGCCGCCTTGTTCGACGAGGCCGAACGCCGCATGCCACGCGAGGCAATTGCTGCGCGCGTGTTCGCCGACGGCGACACGCTGTCGATCGGACTGGCACAGCGTGCGGCCGCGGTCGAATTCTTCCCGTATCGCGAGGGGTTGCTGCGCAACGCGGACGAGCAGTTGCTCTTTGCCATCGGCGACGGCGGCGTGCGGCTCGCGGTGCGCCTGAGCGAGGATGGCGCGCGCCAGGCCGGCACCGATGCAGCCGGACTCGTGCGGGCGGCCGAGGGCATCGTGGTCATCGACGGCACGGCGCGCGAACTCGCGGTGTCGATTGCACCGATCGCGCTGCCTGTCGGCACCGGGATCGCGCGGGTGGAAGGCGCGCCGCCGACCACGGCGGAACCACAGGGCAGTCGCCTCGATCTCTCCGGGCTGCGCGGCGACACGCTCGCGTCGCCGCGCGCGGCCGTGCCCGGCACCGCAGCGGCACCCGAGCCGGGCGGTGCGGGTCCGGTGGGCGCCGCCAGCCTGTGGTTCGCGGCGCTGTTCGGCGCGATCGGCGGGCTGATCCTCAACCTGATGCCGTGCGTGTTCCCGGTGATCGGCCTGAAGGTGCTCGGCTTCGCGCGCCACGGCAGCGAAGGAAGCGCCGCGTCGCGCTTCGGCGCGCTCGCATTCTGCGCCGGTGTCGTGGTCTCGTTCTGGGTGCTCGCGGCGCTGCTGCTCGGGCTGCGCGCAGCCGGCGAGGCGGCCGGATGGGGCTTCCAGCTGCAGTCACCACTGTTCGTCGCTGCGATGGCGCTGTTGTTCGTCGCGATCGCACTCAACTTTTCGGGCGTCTACGAGATCGGCCTGTCGCTCACGCGGCTCGGCCGGGTCGGGCGCGGCGCCGCAGCCGCCACGGGCGCTCCCCATCCGCTCGCGGGCTCGTTCGGCTCGGGCGTGCTGGCGGTGCTGGTGGCCACGCCGTGCACCGCGCCGTTCATGGGCTCGGCACTCGGCTATACGCTCGGCAGCACGACGTTCGAGGCGCTGGTCGTCTTCACCGCGATCGGTGTCGGGATGTCGGCACCGTATCTGCTGCTCGGCCTGTTCCCGGGGTGGCTGCGCTGGTTGCCGCGGCCGGGGCGCTGGATGGAGACCTTCCGGCAGTCGCTCGCGTTTCCGATGTACGCCACGGCGGCCTGGCTGGGCTGGGTACTCGGTCAGCAGGCCGGCATCGACGCGGTGTTTGCGCTGGCGATCGGCGCAGTGCTGCTCGCGCTCGCGCTGTGGCTCACGGGGCGCTTCGTGCAGCCGGCGAGCGGCCGGCGCCGGGCCTGGTCGGCGTCGCTGGCGGTCGCGGTGCTGGCGCTGGGCATCTGGACCGCCTGGCCGCATCGCGACGCCGACGGGACGTCGGCGGCGCGGGCGCGCCCGGATGTCGCGGCCAGCGGCGGCGCGGCGCTGGCGGGTGGCGCGGTGCTCGCTGGCCGGGCACGTGGCTGGCAACCCTGGTCGCGCGAGCGCCTGGCCGAGGCGCTGGCGGGCGGGCAGCCGGTGTTCGTCGACTTCACCGCAGCCTGGTGCGTCAGTTGCCAGGCCAACAAGCGGTTGGTGCTCGAACGCGACGCGATCGTCGCGGCGATGGCGCAGCGCGGCGTCGTGCGACTGAGGGCCGACTGGACCAACCGCGATCCGGCGATCACCGAAGAGCTCGCGCGCTACGGCCGTAACGGCGTGCCCCTCTATCTGCTCTTCACGCCGGGCCAGGCCGCGCCCCGGATCCTTCCGGAACTGCTGACCAGCGGCATCGTCATGGATGCGCTGGCAGCCATGGCGCCGTCCGCGGTCGCGCGCTCGGGCGATCGTTGAACCCGGCCCGAGGGTCGGTCGCGCGGTGCGCCTTGCGGCCTTGCACGGCCGGCCTATAATCGCGTCGCTTCCGGTGCCGCGCCGCAAGTCGTTCATGCGCGGTTAAACGGGAAACAGGGAGCGCGGTCCCACGAGCCGTCGCCAACCTGTGCTGCCCCCGCAACGGTAAGCAGCGGCGTTCGCGTGTTCGCGAACGGTCGTGCACCCATCGCCACTGGACCTGGCGTCGCCTCGCGCGCGCCGGTCCGGGAAGGCAGTGCCCGTCCGGGCCGGCCCCGCATCGCGAGGCTCCCGACGCTGCAAGCCCGGATACCGGCCGGAAGGGAGGGTCGCGGCCTCGCGCCGTCGATCCATTGACGAACCGACGCCTTGCGGTGGGCAAGGTGTACAGGAGTCCCCATGTCCGACATGTCCACACGCCCGGTGGCCGCGCACGCGTTCGCGGTCGCCACCCGGTGCGCGAGCGCCCTGGTTGCGGGCCTGCTTTCCTCCTACGCGCATTCCCAGACGATGAACCCGGTGGTGGTGACCGCCACGCGCACCGCGACCACGATCGATCGGGCACTCGCCGACGTCACGGTGATCGACGCGCAGGCGATCCGCGATGCTGGCGCAGCGGGTCTGCCCGAGTTGCTGCGCAGCGCCGGCGGCGTCGAGATCTCGCAGACCGGCGGCGCAGGCTCGGTTTCGGGCCTGTTCGTGCGCGGCACGCGCAACTCGCAGTCGATCGTGCTGGTCGACGGCATCCGCATCGAGAGCCCGCTGGGCGGTGGCGGCATCCCGGAACACCTGCCGCTGTCGGCGATCGATCGCATCGAGGTCGTGCGCGGGCCCGCGTCGGCGCTCTACGGTTCGGGAGCGATCGGCGGGGTCGTGCAGGTCTTCACGCGGCAGGCCGACGCCGACGGCTGGTGGCCGTACGCGTCGGTCGGCTTCGGCAGCCAGCGCACGCGGCAACTCCAGGTGGGCTTTCGTGCGGCACGCGAGGGCACGCGCGTCGCCCTGTCGCTGGCGCGCGAGAGCACCGGTGGCTTCGAGTCGACGCCTCCGGGCAGCCCGGATTACCAGGCCGATCGCGATGGCCATCGGCAGCACTCGTTCACGGCGGCGCTGGCGCATCGGCTTGCCGCGCATTGGGAAGCCGGCGCGAGCGCGCTGGTGAACGACGGCCGCGTCGATTACGACGACGCGTTCTCCACCGCCGCCACCGCGCGCCAGGCGTACCGCTCTTCCGCGTTTTCCGCGTGGCTGCGCGGGCGCCCGCTGGAGGGTTGGCAGACCGAGTTGCGTGCCGGCAACACGTCGATCGACTACAGCTATCGGGCCTTCACCTTCGCGCCGCGCACCGATTCGCGCACCATCGCCTGGCAGAACAGCGTCGCCGCCTGGGGCGGCAGGCTGCTGTTCGGTCTGGAGTCGCTGGTGCAGGCGATCGACGGCGATGGCGTCACCCGCGGCGGCGCCTTCCTCTACGCGCGCGATCGACGCGCGACCGATTCGGTGTTCGGTGGCTACGAGCACGGCTGGGGCGGACACACGCTGCGCGCCACGCTGCGCCGCGACCGCATCGAATCGGTGGGCTCCGAGACCACCGGCGCGCTCGCCTGGGGCTGGCGCGTTGCGCCGCAGTGGCTGCTGCGCGCGAGCTACGGCACCGCGTTTCGCGCGCCTACCTTCGACGACCTGTACAACCCGTTCTCGCCGAACCCGGCACTGCGGCCGGAGAAGTCGCGCGGCTACGAGTTCGCGCTCGAGCGGCATGCCGCGGCCGGATTGCTGCGCGCCACGGCGTTCAGCAGTCGCATCGACGAGGCGATCGAACTCGATGCGTTCTACACCGCGCGCAATCTCGCGCACGCGCGGGTGCGCGGCCTCGCGCTCGAGGCGCGGCAGACGATCGGCGCCTGGACGCTGCACGGTGGGGCCACGCTGCAGCACACCGAAGGCGTCCACGTGGACCCGCTCGGTGGCGCGCGCACCGGAACCGAACTGGCGCGCCGTGCGCCGCGCTACGGCGTGGCCGGCGTCGATTACCGGCAGGGGCCATGGCGTGTCGGCGTCGAGGCGATCGCGCAGGCGCGCCGCTTCGACACGCTCGGCCAGCGCATGGGCGGCTACCTGTTCGTCGATGGCCGGGCGGCATACCGGATCGACCGCGACTGGGAGCTGTTCGCACGCATCGGCAACCTCGGCGACCGCGACTACGAGACCGCGGCGGGCTACCGCTCGCCGCCGCGCTCGCTGTTCGTGGGCGTGCGCTACGCGGCGCGCTGAGGCGCGCGGTGCGCCGGCGCGTCTTCGTCCGGCTGCTGGGCGGTGTCGCGGCGGCCGCCGCGGCTGCCGCGGCTGCCGCAGTGGCCACGGCGGCCGCGGCAGC
>JAJTYR010000120.1 GCA_021463505.1 Burkholderiaceae bacterium
GACTGGTGTTGGCAGAACCGCTGGTACACGGCACACAACTATCACTGGTCCGGGGGCGGCTGGTCGTTAGGTGCCTTGGGGTCGGCGCTCTTCTATGACGCCGGCATTCTCAACGACGTGCTGGCGGAGGCCGGGATTGCGGTCATCGGCGCCTGGGACTTCGGCGAGTTGAGCCTGGTCGGCCAAGGCGTGGTGGACCTGATGAACGCGGTCGGCGGCGCCAGTCGGCTGGATGACCTGTTAGCTCTGCCTGCCGAGGTCGAGCGTCGGGCTGCGGGCGTGGGGAAGTGCGCCAACAAGGCGGCCTGTACCTTGGGCACCCTGATTCAGTTCTACGACGTGCTGTTTGTCGGCAGCGACAGTTATGTGCGAGGAACCGCTGTCCACGAACTGGCGCACGCCATCGACTTCACTAGCCGGATCACCATCCTTGGTTCTGCCGGACGCGACAACGTCGTCTGGCCTTCGCTGGTCTTCCCGCATGGGAC
>JAJTYR010000013.1 GCA_021463505.1 Burkholderiaceae bacterium
GTCGAGATCGAGCGGCGCGAGCGGGCGCTCTTCTGGAGTTCGCGGCAGTTGGCCGAGGCGACGCGGTCGCTCGAGCGAATGGCCCACGATGCTGCCGATGCCAGTTCAGCCAGGACGCGGGTGCTGGCGGCGATCAGTCACGACCTGCGGCAGCCTCTGGCCAGTCTGGCGCTTTATGCGCAATTGTTGCGCACACGCAACGATGTGCTGGAACCGGCCGGTCTGATGGGAACGGTCGGGCGGCTCGGTGCCTGCGTCGCTGCGCTGAGCGGAAACCTCGATCGTCTCGCGGAACTCGGTGGCTTGCGCGAACGCGCGGCACCCCTTGCGGTGTCTGCCACCGACCTTCGCAGTGTGCTGGCGCGTCTCGACAGCGTCTATGCGGCCGAGGCCGCGCGGCGCAGTGTCCGACTCGTGGTGCGCCCACCGCCGAGCGATCGCGGGTTCGCGCTCAGCAACGAGAACCGGCTCTGGGACATCCTGTCGAACCTCACCGGCAACGCGCTGAAGTTTTCGTCGACCGAGCGGGTCGCGTGGGTTCTCGTGTGTGTCAGGCGTTCGGGCGGCAGCCTCGTCATCGAGGTGCGCGACAACGGCATCGGAATCGCGCCGGATGATCAGCGCCGCATGTTCGAGGAATACTTCCAGGTCGCCAATCACGCGCGCAACCCCGAGCACGGACATGGGTTGGGTCTGTCGATCGTCCGCGAGGCCGTCTCGCGCCTGCCCGGACATGCGCTCGAGTTCGCATCACGTCCCGGGCGCGGCACGCGGTTCACGCTGTCGATGCCCGCGGCGGCGGTGCAGGCGACGGACGTCGCGGAGTGTCCGGATGCGCCGGTTGCCGGGTCCGTGACTCGCCACGGGCCGCCGCATGTCCTCACGTTCACGGATGATGGGGCCACGCAGGCGTTCGCCGCTGCGCCGCTGTCGCTGAGTGCCCCGCATTGCGAGACGCCGGTTGCCCGGTACATGTCGGCTGAATCGACCGGCGGTGGCGTGACGGAGCAAGGTGTCGTCGCTCCGGCATCGGGCGCCGTGGCGCCCGGGGATGCTCTGGTCGGCGCCTATGTGCTCGTCATCGAGGACGACGATTCGATGCGCGATGCGCTGGGCCAGATGCTGCAGCAGTGGGGCGTGCTGGTCGATGCGGCGGCCAGCGGCGAGGAAGCGCTGGTGCTGGTGGCAGCGGCCGAGCGTTCGTTCGATGCGATCATCTCGGACTTCAGGCTGCCTGGCGCATGGAACGGATTGCGCCTCATCGACGAGTTGCGCCGCCTCGAAGGGCGGCGCACGCCGGCGATTCTGCTGTCTGGCGAGTTTCGCGTCGACACGTTGAGCGAAAATGCTCCCGGGGACGTGCACGTGATGGCCAAGCCGCCGCAAGTCGCCAGGCTTCGCGAACTGCTGGCCGCCTTCGCACGGAACGGGGTTCAGGCGTAGGACGGGCGCTCCGGGGGTCTCAGATGCGCTCGACGACGGTGGCGATGCCCATGCCGCCGCCCACGCACAGCGTGACCAGGCCGCGCCGCAGCCTGCGCCGCTCGAGTTCGTCGATCAGCGTGCCGAGCAGCATCGCGCCGGTGGCACCCAGCGGATGGCCCATCGCGATCGCGCCGCCATTGACGTTGATCTTCTCGTCGGGCACGTCGAGCTCGCGCATGAAGCGCATGACGACCGCGGCGAACGCCTCGTTGACCTCGAAGAGGTCGATGTCGCCGATGTCCAGGCCCGCCTTGCGCAGCGCCTTGCGCGTCGCGGGCATCGGGCCGGTGAGCATGATCGTCGGGTCGGTGCCGGCCAGTGCGGCGGAGACGATGCGCGCACGCGGTGCGAGGCCGAGGCGTTTGCCGGCCTCCTCGCTGCCGACCAGCACCAGCGCGGCGCCGTCGACGATGCCCGACGAGTTGCCCGCGTGATGCACGTGCTCGATGCGCGCGACCTGCGGATACCTGCGCAGCGCCACCGCGTCGAAACCCATGGCGCCGATTTTCGCGAACGACGGCGTGAGCTGGCCGAGTTTCTCCACCGAAGTCTCGGGCCTGATCGTCTCGTCGCGCTCCAGGATGGCCAGATCGAGGTCGTCGCACACCGGCACCAGCGAGCGCTGGAAGTGCCCGGCACGCTGGGCAGTGGCCGCTTTCCGATGCGAACCGGCACCGAAATCGTCGACCATCTCGCGCGAGAAACCGTCGAGCGTGGCGATGAGGTCGGCGCCGATGCCCTGCGGCACGAAGCCGGTGGCCAGATTGGTCTCGGGGTCGAGCGCCCACGCTCCGCCGTCCGAACCCATGGGTACGCGCGACATCGACTCCACGCCGCCCGCGACGACCAGGTCTTCCCAGCCCGAGCGCACTTTCTGGGCCGCCAGGTTGACCGCCTCGAGCCCCGAGGCGCAGAAGCGGTTCACCTGTACCCCTGCGACGTCGAGGGCCCATCCGGCAGCGAGCGCTGCGGTCCTGGCGATGACCGCACCCTGGTCACCCACCGGCGTCACGCAGCCGATGACGACGTCCTCCACCTGCGAAGTGTCGAGGCCGTGACGGCGCTGCATTTCGTGCATCAGCGTCGTGAGCAGCCGTACCGGCTTGACCTCGTACAGCGATCCGGATGACTTGCCGCGCCCGCGCGGGGTGCGGATCGCGTCGTAGACGAATGCTTCGGCCATTGCAGGCTCCCGGGAAAGTGCCCGATTCTATTATGCTGCCCGCACGCACCGTACCCACTGGAGCAGGATCATGATCGAGCGCACGCTGTTTGCCGACGAGCACCGGATATTCCGCGATGCCGTCCGGCGCTTCATGGAGCACGAAGTCGTTCCACGCCACGAACAGTGGGAGGAGCAGGGCTACGTGGATCGCGAGGTCTGGCAGAAGGCCGGTGCGAACGGTCTGCTGTGCGCCTCCATGCCCGGGTCGTACGGCGGGGCCGGCGCGGACAGGCTCTACTCGATCGTGGTGATGGAGGAGACGGCGCGCGTGAACGCCACCGGGCTGGGCTTCGGCCTGCACTCGGAGATCGTCGCCCCGTACATCCTCCACTACGGCTCGGAGGAACAGAAGCAGCGTTTTCTGCCGAAGATGGCCGCGGGCGAGGCGATCGGTGCGATCGCGATGAGCGAGCCGGCAGCCGGTTCCGACCTGCAGGGCGTGAAGACGACCGCAATCCGCAACGGTGGCGTCTACCTGCTGAACGGCTCGAAGACCTTCATCACCAACGGCTGGCACGCCGACGTGGTGATCGTCGTCGCCAAGACCGAACCGAAGGCCGGCGCCAGGGGCACGAGCCTGCTGCTGGTCGAGCGCGGGATGAAGGGTTTCGAGAAGGGCAAGCGTCTGAAGAAGGTGGGCATGAAGGCGCAGGACACGTCGGAGCTGTTTTTCGACAACGTCGAGGTGCCCGCGTCGAATCTTCTCGGCAACGAAAACGAGGGCTTCGCCTACCTGATGCAGGAGCTGCCCTGGGAGCGCCTGCAGATCGCGATCGGTGCGGTGGAGAACGCGCAGGCGGCGATCGCCTGGACCACCGATTACGTGAAGGAGCGCAAGGTGTTCGGCACCACGGTGTCGACGTTCCAGAACACGCGCTTCAAGCTGGCCGAGCTGCAGACCGAGGTGCAGATCGCCCGCGTTTTCGTCGACAAGTGCATCGAACTGCTGATGGCCGGGCAACTCGACACTGCCACGGCGTCGATGGCCAAGTACTGGTGCTCGGACCTGCAGTGCAAGGTCATCGACGAGTGCGTGCAGTTGCACGGCGGCTACGGCTACATGTGGGAGTACCCGATCGCGCGTGCGTTCGCCGATGCGCGGGTGCAGCGCATCTATGGCGGCACCAACGAGATCATGAAGGAGGTGATCACGCGGGCGATGGGTCTGGGCGCCCGCTGAAACGCGACGGGGCCGCCCGCAGGCGGCCCCGTGCCGGATCCGTGCCGGGTACAGACCCGGCGAACGTCGATCAATCGCCCTTGAAGTAGTCGGAGATCACCTTCCAGCGGCCATCCTGGATCTGCGACAGCCGGGCCAGGTTGCTGCCCAGGCGCTTCTTCGGCCCGAAAGTCATCTCGGCGCTGCCGAAGATGTCGGTCGGGATGGTCATCGTGTCCATCGCCTTCACGAAGCTGTCGGTGGTGAGGTTCGCACCGGCTTTGCCCACCGCGCGCACGAAAGTGTCGATCGCGAGGTAGCCGTAGACGGAGAACACGCTCGGATCCTCGTTGAAGCGCGTCCTGTACTTGTTCGCCCAGAAGCGCAGCGGCTGCGAGGCGTCGTCGAGGTAGGGAATCTGGACCGTCATCGACGCGTACAGGCCATCCATCGCCTTGCCGCCCAGCTTGTGGATCAACTCGGTATAGGCCGCGCTCGAGCCGAGGAAGGTCGGGTTGAAGCCGGTCTTGCGCGCTTCGCCGATCACGCCGATCGTCTCGCGGATGACCGTGCCCAGCACGACGAAGTCGCACCCGGCGGCCTTCATGCGAGCGACCTGCGACGAGAAGTCGGTGGCGCCGCGCTTGTAGGTGGTCTTCTCGGCGAGTTCCATGCCGATCGTTTTCAGTCCGGCCTCGGCGCCACGCAACACCTCGAGCCCGAATTCGTCGTCCTGGTAGACCGTGCAGACCTTCTTCGCGCCTTTCTGCTTCGCCAGCTGCGGGGCCGCATGCCGGACCTGGTCGTAGTAGGTGGCGGCGAACGCGAATTTGAGCCGGTGGAACGGCTCGTACATCTCGCGGGCCGCGGTGATCGGGAAGAAGTTGATCACGTTCTTCTCGAACTGGATCGGCATCGCGGCCATGTTGGGCGCGGTGCCGAGGTGGCCCACCATCGCGAAGATCCTGTCCTGGTTGACGAGTTTCTGGGCGCCCAGCACCGCCTTGCGGGGGTCGTAGCCATCATCCTCGATGAGCAGCTCGAACCTGCGGCCATTGACGCCGCCCTGCTCGTTGAGTTCCTCGGTGCGCAGGATCATGCCGTTGCGCAACTGCTTGCCGAAGCCCGCAAGCGGGCCCGAGAGGTCGAGCAGCGACCCGACGACGACCTTGTCCTTCGTGACCCCCTGGGTCTGCGCGATTGCGAGCGGTGCGCTCAACGCGAGCGCCAGTGCGACGACGATTCCCTTCATTTGATCGATCTCCTTGCTGTCCACCTGCCTGGCTTCGGAACCCGGGTCCCTCAGCCCCCCTTGTACATCGATTCGATCAGGTCCGCGTACTTCCTTTCGACGAATTTCCGCTTGAGCTTCATCGTGGGCGTCAACTCCTCGTCTTCCGCGGTCAACTGCGTCTCGATCAGGCGAAACGCCTTGACCTGTTCGACACGGGCGAACTCGCGGTTGACCCGGTCGATTTCGGCCTGGATCAACGCCTGTACCTCGCGCGCGCGCGTGAGGCTCGCGTAATTCGAGAATGGCACGTCGTGGTCCTGCGCGTACTTCTCGACGTTCTCCTGGTCGATCATCACCAGCGCGGTGAGGTAGGGTCGCCGGTCGCCGACGACCACCGCGTCGGTGACGTAGGGCGAGAATTTCAGTTCGTTCTCGATCTCGCTGGGCGTGATGTTCTTGCCGCCGGCAGTGATGATGATGTCCTTCATCCGGTCGATGATGCGAAAGTAGCCGTCTGCGTCGATCGTGCCCACGTCGCCGGTGTGCAGCCAGCCGTCGGCATCGATGGCCTCGGCGGTCTTTCCGGGCTGGTTCAGATAGCCCATGAAGACGTTGGCGCCGCGGATCAGCAGCTCGCCGGTGGCCGGATCGAGCCTGACCTCGTTGTAGGCGGCGGCCGGGCCGATCGAACCGGGTTTGATCCGGGTGGCGGGCATTCCGGTGGACGCGCCGCCCGATTCGGTCTGGCCCCACACTTCGAGCATCGGCACGCCCAGCGCCAGGTACCAGCGCACGAGGTCGGGCGAGATCGGCGCGGCTCCGGTGACGAGGTAGCGGGCGCGATGGATGCCGATCATCCTGCGTACGTTGTCGAGCGCCAGGACGCGCGCGATGCGAAAGGCCGCTTTCAGCCTCGCCGGCACCGGCGTTCCTTCCAGGACGCGCTCGGCCACCTGCCGGCCGACGCCGAGCGCCCAGCGGTAGGCCAACTGCTGCAGCCGCGTCGCCTCGGAGATCGCGATCGACACCGCCGAATAGAACTTCTCCCAGACCCGCGGCACGGCGATGAACACCGTGGGCGCGATCTCGCGCACGTTCTCCGGCACGGTGTCGGGGTTCTCCACGAAATTGAGCCGTGCACCGGTGTAGAGCGCGAAGTATTCCCCGCCGAGCCGTTCGGCCACGTGACACAGCGGCAGGAAACACATCCGTTCGTCCTGGTCGGTCTGCGAGATCACCAGGTTGAAGCCGCGCGCGGTGTAGACCACGTTGGCGTGGCTGAGCATCGCCCCCTTGGGACGCCCGGTGGTGCCCGAGGTGTAGATGAGGATCGCCAGGTCGCCGGGTCCGGCCGCGGCGCAGCGTGCGTCGTATTCCCCGGGATGTGCCGCATCGTATCCGGCGCCGAGGCGGCGCAGTGCCTCCAGGCTCGTCACCATCGGATCGTCGAAGTGCCGCAGCCCGTCCATGTCGAAGACGACGATCTGGCGCAGCAGCGGCAGCCGCTCGCGGACGTCGAGCATCTTGTCGAGCTGCTCGTCGTTCTCGACGAAGACGATCACCGTGCGCGAGTCTTCGCACAGATAATGGACCTGGCTGGCGGCGTCGGTCGGATAGATGCCGCTGGCCACGCCTCCGGCGCACAGCACGCCGAGGTCGGCGATGACCCATTCCACCACCGTGTTCGACAGGATGGATGCGCACTCGCCAGGGCGAAAGCCCAGCGCCGCCAGCCCCATCGCCGTCTCGCGCACCGCGCGGGCAGTTTCGTTCCAGGACCAGCTGCGCCAGATGCCGAGTTCCTTCTCGCGCATGAACACCGCGTCACCGCGTCGCGTCACCGCGTTGCGAAACATCTCCGGGATGGTTTCGCCGTGCACGACGATGCCGGGTTCGGGCCGGATGTGGTCGAGGTTCCAGAGGACGCTCATCGCGCTCACCGCCAGGTCTTCTTTCTCTTCCAGCGTCGCTCGCCGCGCGCGCCGGTGTCCCGGATGCCCAGGTAGAACTCGCGGATGTCCTCCTTCTCGCGCAGCACCGCGCAACGATCCTCCAGGACGATGCGCCCGTTCTCGAGCACGTAGCCGTAGTCGGCCGCATTGAGTGCCATGTTGGCGTTCTGCTCGACCAGCAGCATCGTCGTGCCGCGCTCGCGGTTGATGCGCACGACGATCTCGAAGATCTCCTTCGTGAGCCGGGGAGACAGCCCGAGGCTCGGTTCGTCGAGCAGGATCAGCCGCGGCGCGGCCATGATCGCCCGCGAGATCGCCAGCATCTGCTGCTGGCCGCCGGAGAGCAGGCCGGCATCCTGCGCGGCGCGCTCGCGCAGGATCGGGAAGTAGCCGTAGACGGCTTCGAGATCGCGTTCGACGCCGTCGCGGTCGTTGCGCGTGTACGCGCCCATCATCAGGTTGTCGCGCACCGACAGCAGCGGGAACACTTCGCGACCTTCCGGGACGTGCGACAGGCCGCGCCGCACGATGAGCGCAGGATCACGCGCGGTGATGTCTTCGCCGTGAAACGAGATCGAGCCCTTGCGCGGGTCGATGATCCCCGAAATGGTCTTCAGGATCGTCGTCTTGCCGGCGCCGTTGGCGCCCAGTACGGTGGCGATCTCGCCGTCGCGCACCTGAAGGCTCACACCGCGGATCGCCTTGATCGGTCCGTAGGCGCTCTCGACGTTGAGCAGCTTCAGGATCGCCTCGGTCACGGCGCCGGCCTCCGCAGCGAGGTCGCGTCATCGGCGGTGCCCAGATACGCCTCGACGACGCCGGCATGGGCCTGCACCTGGGCGGGCGTGCCCAGCGCGAGCACCTCGCCCTGGTTCATCGCCAGCACCCGGTCCGAGACCTTCGAGACCAGCGCCATGTCGTGCTCGACCATCAGCACGGTGATGCCGAGATCGTCACGGATGTCCTGGATCCAGAACGCCATGTCGTCGGTCTCTTCGACGTTCAGGCCCGAGGACGGCTCGTCGAGCAGCAGCAGTTTCGGCTCGCTGGCCAGCGCACGCGCGAGTTCCACCACCTTGCGTACGCCGTAGGGCAGGCCGGCGACCAGCGTCTCGCGATAGTGCTGCAGGTCGAGGAAGTCGATCACCTGCTCGACTTTGCGCCGCGTCTCGCGCTCGGCCGCGCGCACCCGGGGCGTGAACACGATCTCGCTCCAGAAGCCGCTGCGACGGTGGATGTGGCGCCCGATCAGCAGGTTCTGCAGCACCGTGGCGTGCTCGAACAGCTCGATGTTCTGGAAGGTGCGCGCGATGCCCAGGCCGGCGATGCGGTGCGGCGCGACCCGGTCCAGTCGCTGGCCGTCGTAATCGATCGTGCCTGCGGTGGCGGTGTAGATGCGGCTGATCAGGTTGAACACCGTGGTCTTCCCGGCGCCGTTGGGGCCGATCAGCGTGAACACCTCGCCGCGCCGCACGTCGAAGCTGACGTCGTTGACTGCCAGCACGCCTCCGAAGCGTACCGACAGGTTGTGTGCGTCGAGCAGTGGCTCGCTCATCGCAGGCGATCCGATTTCTGGAACGCCTTCTGGCGCCGGTACAGGCCGCGGCGGTAGAAGGGGAACAGCTGGAACCAGGTGCGGATCTTCAACCATCGTCCGTACAGGCCCAACGGCTCGAACAGCACGAATGCGATCAGCACCACGCCGTAGACCGCGGCCTGCAGGCCCGGCGCCTGCCCGATTGCCGGCGGAAGGAAATCCTTGCCGAGCGCGATGGCCTGCGGCATCGAGATCAGGAACGCCGCCCCCAGGAACGCACCGTGGATCGAGCCGAGGCCCCCGATCACCACCATCAGCAGCAGGTCGATCGACTGGATGATGCCGAACTGGTCGGGGGAGAGGAAGCGGATCTGGTGCGCATACAGCGCGCCGCCGATGCCGGCGAGCGCCGCCGAGATCATGAACGACATCGTCTTGTAGCGGGCCAGGTGGATGCCGATGCCCTGCGCCGAGATCTCGGAATCGCGGATCGCGACGAACGCGCGGCCCGTGGGCGAGCGCAGCAGGTTCAGCACGGCGAGCGTGCAGGCCACCGCGCAGACGAGGCAGACGTAGTAGAACGAGCCGGCGGTGTCGGCCTTCCAGCCGAAGACGTCGACGCCCGGCACCATCTTCCCGGCGTTGCCCCCGGTGACGCTCTCCCAGCGCGCGAGCACCTCTTCGACGATGAACCCGAAGGCCAGCGTCGCAATGGCCAGGTAGATGCCCTTGACGCGCAGGGCGGGCAGGCCGACCACCGCGCCCACCGCTGCGCTCAGCGCTGCCGACGCGGCGAGCGACAGCGGAAACGGCCAGCCCATCGAGGCGAGCACCGTGTGCGTGTACGCGCCCACGCCGAGGAAGGCCGCGTGGCCGAGCGAGAACAGGCCGGTGTAGCCGGCGAGCAGCGTCAGCCCGATGCCGACGATGCCGTAGATCAGGATGAAGGTGAGCTGTGCCAGCCAGTACTCGGGCGCTACCCACGGGGCCAGCACCAGGGCGACGGCCAGCGCCGAATACCAGAAGCGGTGGCCGCCGTGCCGGGCCAGGTCGATGTCCTGGTCGTAGCGGGTCTTGAAGACGAAGCGCACCGCCTCACACCTTCTTGCGCAGGGTCTCGCCGAACAAGCCGTTCGGCTTGATCATCAGCATGATCAGGACCACCACGTAGGCGGCCACGTCCTTGAAGCCCTCGGGGAGGAAGAAGCCCGACAGCGATTCGATTGCGCCGATGATCAGGCCGCCGACGATCGCGCCCGGCAGGCTGCCGAATCCGCCGACCACGGCCGCTGGAAACGCCTTCAGGCCGATGAAGCCCATGTTCGCGTGGATGAAGGTGATCGGCGCGAGCAGCAGCCCGGCCACCGCCGCCACGGCCGCCGCCAGGCCCCAGACCAGGCCGTTCAGGCGCTTCACCGGGATGCCCATGTACCAGGCGGCGAGCTGGTTCTGCGAGGCCGCCTGCATCGCGATGCCGATCCTGCTGAAGCGGAACATCAGGTAGAGCAGCGCGCACAGCGCGGCAGTGGCCGCGATCACCACGAGCTGCTCGATCGCCAACACCACCCCGGCGAACTCGAATGTCTGGTTGCGGTAGGGGACCTGCAGCGTGTGCGTATCGGTGCCCGCGTTGGGAATCATCGTGATTGCGCCGCGCGCGACGTAGCCGATGCCGATGGTGAGCATCACGATGGAGAACGCAGGCTGGCCGAGGATCGGTCGGATCACGGCGCGCTCCACGACGATGCCGAATACGCACATCGCCGCGGTCGATGCGAGCACCGCCAGCCAGAACGGGAAGCCGAGCACCGTCATCAGCGCCAGGCCGAGGAAGGCACCGAGCATCATCAACTCGCCCTGCGCGAAGCTGACCGTCTCGGTGGCCTTGTAGATCAGGACGAAGCCGAGCGCGATGAGTCCGTAGATGCAACCTTGCGCGATGCCGCTGACCAGAACCTGCAGGACCTGCAAAGGCGGTATCTCCGGGAGGGCGCGCCGCCAGGGCGCCACGGCGGCGTCCCGGGGAGCCTTTCGATGTTCGGCACAAATGGTAGTACAGAACCGGTGGTTTCCGAGGCACCGGGGAAACCCGCAATCAACTCAGGACGTAGGAGGCGCAACCGGTCGCGATCAGCAGGCCGGCGTCGTTCTTCAGCGTCATCTGCGTCGAACCGATCCGTCCGCCCAGGCGGGTGATCCGCGTCACCGCGTGGAAGCGCGTACCGATCCCCTGGCGCAGGAAGTCGATGCGCAGGTCGATGGTTCCGATACGCGCGAAGCGGTGCATCACCTGCGCGGCGGGTTCGTCGCGATGCTTGTCGGCGATCGCGCACATCAGCGCGAAACCGCCAGCTGCGTCGAGTACCGCGGAAGTCACGCCTCCGTGCAGCCGGCCGGAGAGGAAGTTGCCGACGAGTTCGGGGCGCATCTCGAAGCGCACGCGCGGCTCGGCCGGATCGAACGACTCGATGGTGAATCCGAGGATGCGGTTGAACGGGATCCGCTGTTCGAACACGTCGCGCAGGGCGGCCTCGAAGCGCTGCTGGTCCTCGGGCGGGCGCGGCGGCAGGGGCTGGCTGGTCGTCGCCATCATCGTCCCCTGAAGACCGGGGTGCGCCGCTGCAGGAACGCTGCGACCCCCTCGGCGAAATCCTCGGTGCGGCCGGCCTCGCTCTGCAGCGACGCCTCGAGTTCGAGTTGCGCGGGCAGTTCGTGCGCCGGGCTTTCGTTCAGGGCCCGCTTGATCAGCGCGATCGCGCGCGAGGGTTGCCCGGCAAGCCGTGCGGCGAGCTGGCGAGCCTGCGGCATCAGCTCGCCGTCGTCGAACACCTTCCAGACCAGGCCGAAGCGCTCGGCGGCGGCCGCGTCGATCGGCTCGGCCAGCAGTGCCATCGCCCGCGCGCGCGCGTCGCCCGCGTAGCGTGGCAGGAACCAGGTGCTGCCAGCGTCCGGCACCAGGCCGATGCGCGCGAACGCCTGCACGAAGGACGCCGAGCGTGCTGCGAGCACGATGTCGCCGGCCAGCGCGATGCTCATGCCGGCGCCGGCCGCCGGCCCGTTGACCGCGCAGATCACCGCCTTGGGCATCGATCGCATCGCGAGGATCACCGGGTGGTAGCGCCTGCGCAGCAGCTCGCCGAGATCGAGCGAGGGGCTGGGCGGCACCGACGCGAGGTCGGCGCCCGACGAGAAGCCGCGCCCGGCGCCGGTGACCAGCACCGCGCGCACCGTCTCGTCGGCGGCCGCGCGCTCGAGGGCGTCGCGCAGCGCGCCGATCAACGCGTCGTTCAGCGCGTTGAGCACCTCCGGGCGGTTCAGCGTGATCGTCGCGATTCCCTCGCCGGATTCGTACATCACGGGCGGCGCAGTCATCGAAGTGTCCTTTCCGGTGCGTTCAGAGCATGCCGAGCTGGCGTGCCGCGAGGTCGTTCAGCACCTCTTCGGCGCCGCCGCCGATCATCATCACCTTCACCTCGCGGTAGATCCGCTCGACGCGGGTGCCGCGCATGTACCCGGCTCCGCCGAGGATCTGGACCGCCTCGTCGGCGCAATCGCGCATCACGCGCGCCGCCCGGCGAGCAGGCGGGATCGAAGCAGTTCGCGAGGGAGTCGGGGGCGCGATTCATGCGTTGTTCAGTTCCGGGTCGATGCGCACCAGCAGCGCCCCGGGCGCGACCTGCGCGCCCACGCGCGCGCCGATTTCGGCGATGCGCCCATCGATCGGGGCATCGACGCGGTGTTGCATCTTCATCGCCTCGATCTCGAGCAGCGGCTGTCCGGCGCAGACCCGGTCGCCGGCGGCGATCGACACGGCGGCGACCTGGCCGTGCATCGTCGCGCGCACTTCCCCGCTGGCACCGACGGCGGCGCGCCGCGGGGGCAGCGCCGACACGTCGGCAAACCCGGCGCAGACGCCGTCGAAGTCGAGCCAGCCGGCGAGTACGCCGCCGTCGCGGCGCCAGCGCGCGTGCGCGCGCACGGCCCGGCCGTCGACCTCGATGCGATCGTCGGCGTCGATCGCGACCCGATGCTGGTGCTCGCCGACCGTGATCCGGTAGCCGCCAGCCTCAGGGACGACGCGCGCCTGCCACTGCGTGTTGCCGCAGGCCAGCGAGGCGATCTGGGTGCGCGGACCGGTCGACGACCACTCGGCCAGCGCGCCGTGCACACGCGCGTGCGCGCGAGCCCACAGCGCGGTGGCCGCCGCCTGCCAGCGCGAATCGGCTCGCGGCGCGGGCCAGAGCGTCGCCGCCGCATCGACCCAGCTGGTCGACAGCCGGGCCTGCGCGAACTCCGGCGCATCCAGGCACGCAAGCAGGAACTGCCGATTGGTCGCGAGCCCGAGAATCGACGTACGGGCGACGGCATCGGCGAGCCGGCCGCGTGCCTCGTCGCGATCGCGGCCGACGGCGATCAGCTTGGCGATCATCGAGTCGTAGTGGCTCGGCACGTGAGCGCGGACCGCCAGACCGTGGTCGATTCGCAGCTGCGGACTTTCCTCGGGCAGCCGCCAGGCGAGGATCGCCCCGGCTTGCGGCCTGAAACCGTCGAAGGCGTCCTCCGCGCACAACCGCGCCTCGATCGCGTGCCCCTGCAGGCGCACGTCATCCTGACGCAGCGGCAGGGGTTCGCCGCGTGCGATGCGCAACTGCAGCTCGACCAGATCCAGCCCGGTGACCGCCTCGGTGACCGGATGCTCGACCTGCAGTCGCGTGTTCACCTCGAGGAAATGGAATCGGCCCTCGGTGTCGAGCAGGAATTCCACCGTGCCCGCGCCGACGTAGCCGGCGGCGAGCGCCAGCTTCACCGCGGCGTCGCCGAGGGCCGCGCGAAGGCTCGGCGTCACGCCGGGCGCGGGCGCCTCTTCGATGATCTTCTGGTGGCGCCGCTGGGTCGAGCAGTCACGTTCGCCGAGGTGGATGCACTGGCCGAAGCGGTCGGCCAGCACCTGCACTTCGACGTGCCGTGCGCGATGAACCAGGCGCTCGAGCAGCAGTTCGCCACTGCCGAAGGCCGCCATGGCCTCGCGGCGTGCCGCCTCACGGGCCGCCTCGAACTCCGGCAGCGCGTCGACCCGACGCATGCCGCGCCCGCCGCCGCCGGCGGCCGCCTTGATCATCAACGGCGTGCCGAGTTCGACCGCTGCGCGCGCCAGCGCTGCCGGTGACTGATCGTTGCCCTCGTAGCCAGGCAGGCACGGCACGCCGATGCGCTCGGCGAGGCGCCGTGCGGTGCGCTTGTCGCCAAGCCGTTCGATCGCGCCGGCAGGCGGGCCCACGAAGACCAGGCCGGCTGCGTCGCAGGCGCGCGCGAACGCGGGATTCTCGGACAGGAATCCATAGCCCGGGTGCACCGCCTGCGCGCCGCTCGTCGTGCAGGCCGCGAGCAGGCGTTCGATGCAGAGGTAGCTCTCCTGCGCAGGCGCCGGACCGATCGCCACCGCGGTGTCGGCCAGCGCGACGTGGCGTGCCCCGCGGTCGGCCTCGGAGTAGACGGCCACGGTGCGCAGGCCCATCGCGCGTGCGCTGCGCAGAATGCGGCAGGCGATCTCGCCGCGATTGGCGACCAGCAGCGTATCGAAGCTCACGCGCTCGCTCACTGGCGCGGCAGGATGCCCATCGTCTTCGCGATGATGCCCAGCATCACCTCGTCGGCGCCTCCGCCGATCGAGGCCAGGCGGGAATCGCGCCAATAGCGGTTCACGCGCGTGTCTTCGACGTACCCCATGCCGCCGCAGAACTGCACGCACCAGTCGGCCACCTCGCGCGACATCCGTGCGGCCTTCAGCTTGGCCATCGACGCGAGCTGCGTCACGTCGGTGCCGCCGACGTAGAGCTCGACCGCACGATGGAGCAGCGCGCGCACCGCCTCGACCTCGGCGTTCAGTTCGGCGAGCTTGAAGTGGATGAACTGGTTCGCCAGCAGCGGCTGGCCGAACGCTTCGCGCTCGCGCAGGTAGGTGATCGTTTCGGCGAGGATCTCGCTGGCGGCCAGCGAATTGGCCGCCGCCCACAGGCGCTCCTCCTGGAACTGCATCATCTGGTAGGCAAAGCCCATGCCTTCCTCGCCGATGCGGTAGCGCTGCGGCACGCGCACGTCGTCGAAGAAGATCTGCGCGGTGTCGGACGAGCGCATGCCCGCCTTCACCAGCTTGCGTGCCACTGCGATGCCCGGGGTGTCCATCGGCACGCAGATCAGCGTCTTGTTCCGGTGCGCCGCACCCTCGGAGGTGTTCGCGAGCAGGCACATCCAGTCGGCCTGCGTGCCGCTGGTGGTCCACATCTTGCCGCCGCGGATGACGTAGTCGGCGCCATCCTTGCGCGCCGCGGTGCGGATCGAGGCAACGTCGGAGCCGGCACCGACTTCGGACACGCCCAGGCAGGCGACCAGGTCGCCGGCGATCGACGGTGCGAGGAATTCGCGCTTGAGCGCGTCGGAGCCGAAGCGCGCCAGCGCCGGCGTGGCCATGTCGGTCTGCACGCCGATCGCCATCGGCACGCCGCCGCAGCGCGCGTGCCCGAGCGCCTCGGCGATCGCCACCGAGTACGAGTAATCGAGCCCGGCACCGCCGTACTCGACCGGTTTGGTGACGCCGAGAAAGCCGAGCCGGCCCATCTTGCGGAACAGCTCGCGCGCCGGGAACGTGCCGGCGGCCTCCCATTCGTCGACGTGCGGGTTGACCTCGGCGTCGAGGAAGCGCCGCAGCGAATCCTGCAACTGGAGGTGCTGTTCGGTGTAGATCATCGGGCGTGCTCCTGCACGGATCGGATCGATGTCGAGGTGGGGTCGGGGGGTGGCTACGGGCGGGCGACGCCGAAACTGAGCGGGCGCAATTCGCGGCGGCCCGCCTCGGCGCAGGTGTCGAGCACGAAGCCGAGCAGCCTGCGGGTGTCGCGCGGGTCGATGACGCCGTCGTCGAGCAGGCGGGCGCTGGTGTGCAGTGCGCCGGACTGGCGTTCGAAGTTCTCGACGATGCGCCGCCCGAGTGCGTCGAGCTTCGCCGTGTCGGCCGGTTCGCCGCGACGGCGCGCAGTGGCCTCGGTGACCAGGCGCATCGTGAGCGCCGCCTGCTCGCCGCCCATCACGGCGGTGCGCGCGTTGGGCCACGAGAACACGAACCGGGGTCCGAACGCGCGCCCGCACATGCCGTAGTTGCCCGCGCCGAACGAGGCGCCGCAGTGAATCGTGACCGCGGGCACGCTCGCATTGGCCACCGCCTGGATCATTTTCGAGCCGTGCTTGATCATGCCGGCCTGTTCGCTTGCGCGCCCGACGATGTAGCCGGTGGTGTTCTGCAGGTAGACGAGCGCCGCGCCGCTCTGGCAGCAGGCCTGGATGAAGTGGGTCGCCTTGTTGCTGCCGGCCGGATCGAGCGGGCCATTGTTGGTGACGACGCCGATGCGGTGTCCGTGCAGTTCGGCGTGGCCGCAGACGGTCTGCGGACCGTGGTCGGGCTGGAACTCCAGGAAGTCGGAGCCGTCGACGATGCGCGCGACGACTTCGCGCATGTCGAACGGCTGCCGGAAGTCGAGCGGCACCACGCCGGCGAGTTCGTCGGGGTCGAAGCGCGGCTCCTCGAAGGCGGCGAGCCGCGGCTCGCGCGAGAATCCGAGCCGCCCGACCACTTCGCGCGCAATGCGGATCGCGTCCGTGTCGTCCTGCGCGAGGTACTCGCCGAGCCCGGAGACCGACGTGTGCATCTCCGCGCCGCCCAGCTCCTCGTCGGTGGCAATCTCGCCGGTGGCCGCGCGCAGCAGCGGAGGACCGGCCAGGAAGGCGCGCGCGCGCCCGCGCACCATGATCACGTGGTCCGACAGGCCGGGCAGGTAGGCGCCGCCGGCGGTAGAAGAACCGTGAACCACCGCGATCACCGGAATCCCGGCGGCCGACAGTCTGGCGAGGTTGAAGAACAGCCGGCCGCCCTCGATGAAGTCCTCGACACGGTAGCGCAGCAGATTCGCGCCGGCCGATTCGATCAGTTGCACGAACGGCAGTCGGTTCTCGAGTGCGATGGCCTGGGCGCGCAGCATCTTCTCGCGGCCCATGCTCTGGATCGCGCCGGCCTCGATACCCGAGTCGCTTGCGCTCACCACGCAGCGGGTACCCGCGACGAAACCGATTCCGCAGATGAGTCCGGCGCCGGCCACGCTGCGTTCGGGATCGGCATCGTCGAGCAGGTGGCCGGCCATCGTCGACAATTCGAGCCACGGACTGCCGGGGTCGAGCAGGCGCGCCACGCGCTCGCGCGGCAGCAGCTGGCCGCGGCGTTCGAACAGTGGCGCGGCGCGCGCCGAGGCCGCGCGCGTGCGCGCTTCGAGCGCGCGCAACTGCTCGACCAGTGCGAGCATCGCCGGGCGCTGCGCGGTGAAGCGAGCGTCGTGCGGATCGATGCGCGAATCGAGGCGTGGCATGCCGGTGCCCCGGTTCAGCGTTCGTCGAGCATGCGCGGCGAACTGGCCAGGTGAAACCCGTCGAAGGCGGCGGTGGCCCGGCTCGCGTGGGTGGGCGCCCGCGCGGGCCAGGTGTGGCGTGCGTTCGGAACGCCGCCGTCGATGCGGATGCAGGTGCCGGTGATGAAGGCGGCCGCATCGGACAGCAGGAACACGATCGCCGCCGACACTTCCGACTCGGTGCCGAGGCGCCGCAGCGGCACGACGTCGCGCAGGCGGCGCAACTGCGCCTGCGTCGCCTCGTCGTAGGTGTCGAGGCCGCTCGAAGCGATCCAGCCGGGGGCCACGGCGTTCACCCGCACGCCGCTGACGGCCCATTCGCAGGCGGCCGACTCGGTGAAGTTCAGCATGCCGGCACGTGCCGCGCCGGAGTGCGCCATGCCGGGCATGCCGTGCCACATGTCGGCGATCATGTTGACGATCGCGCCGCCGTGCGCCTTCATCCACTGCCGCCACGCCTCGCGTGCCACGAAGAAGCCCCCCGTCAGGTTGGTGCGCACCACGGCGTCCCAGCCTCTGGACGAGATCGATTCGATCGGCGTGGGAAACTGGCCGCCCGCGTTGTTCACCAGCGCATCGAGTCGCCCGTGGCGGGCGATCACGGCACCGACGGCCGCGGTGACCGCGTCTTCGTCACGGATGTCCACTGGATGGCAGCTCGCCCGTGCGCCGGCTTCGGCGATCTCGGCCGCCACCGTCTCGAGCTTGTCGACCCTGCGGCCGGCCAGCGCAAGCGACGCACCGAGCGCGGCGAGTTCGTGCGCCGTGCAGCGGCCGATGCCGGACCCGGCGCCGGTCACCAGCACGACGCGGCCCGCGAAGAGGCCGGGGCGGAAGATCGACCGGTAGGCGGAAGCGTTCATGACAAGGGGTGATCGAGTGACGTTCGACATTGTGCGTTTCGCGTTCATCGCCCTGCAAGTCCCACGGCGAGGCGTGCAGCCGTCAGCGCCGGCGCCCGTGCGCGAGCAGTCGTTCGCGGATCAGCGCGACGCCTTCGTCCACCGGCAGACTCGCCGGGCAGGGCGTGAGGACGCCGATGGCGCGCCGGCGATGGTCGAGATACACCGGAACGATCGGCACTCCGGCCGCGCGGGCCACCCGATAGAAGCCGGACTTGAACGGTGCGCCGGCACGTCGCGTGCCCTCGGGTGCGACGCCGAACCACAGCGGCAGGCCGCCGGCGAAACGTGCCTGCAGTGCCTCGACCACGCCGTCCGGGCGCGCGCGATCGACCGGTATGCCGCCCAGCCAGGTCATGAAGCGGCCGAGCATGCCGCGAAACAGCGTGTGCTTGCCGATGAAGGACACGCGCAGGCCGAGTGCGAACACCGCCGCGACGGCGTGGACGAAGTCCCAGTTCGACGAATGCGGCGCCACTGCCACCACCGCCCGGTCGAGGTCGGGGATCTCGCCCTCGATGCGCCAGCCGCTCAGTCGCAGCCACGCGAGGCCCAGGCGGCGCAGCGCACCGTAATCGCGCCGCGGCACGCTGGCGCCGGGTTGCGGCAGCGCTGGCCGTTGTGACTGCGTGGTCCGGGACGCGCTCGGTGTTTGCATCACGTCACTATAATCGACCGCATGTGCGCCGATCGCGAAGTGCCGCTGTACGTCGACCTGGATGGCAGCGTGCTTCGCGGCGATACCTTGTGGGAGTCGTTCGCCAGCGCGTTGCGGCGGCACCCGGTGCGCACCGTCACCGCGCTCTTTGCGCTGGCCTCGGGTCGGGCGGCGCTGAAGCGGCGGCTGGCGCAACTGGGTTCGCCCGAGATCGAGACGCTGCCGCTGCACGAGCGCTTCGTCGCCTGGCTGCGTGAGCAGCGCGCGGCTGGCAGGCGTGTCGTGCTCGCGACCGCTGCCGATCGTGTGCTGGCCGAGGCGCTGGCCGCGAGGGTGGGCGTGTTCGACCACGTGCTCGCCAGCGACGGGCGCCGCAATCTGAAAGGGCGTCGCAAGCTCGCGGCGATCCGCGGGGACGCGGGCGGCGCGCCGTTCGACTATTGTGGCAACGGCCCCGAGGACGTCGCGATTTTCGCTGCTGCGCGACGTGCGGTGCTGGTCGGCGCGTCACCGCGCGTGCAGCGCGCGGCGCAAAGCCAGGCCGAAGTGACGGCGGTGTTCGAGCCGAGGCCGACGCGCCCGCAGCGGCTCGAGTGGTGGCTGGGCGCGCTGCGTCCGCACCAGTGGCTGAAGAACCTGCTGGTGCTGGTGCCGCTGCTCACCTCGTTTCGCATCGAGGATCCGGCGCTTGGGCGCGTCGGATTCCTCGCGTTCGTGTCGTTCAGCCTTGCGGCCTCCAGCGGTTACCTGCTCAATGACCTTCTCGACCTCGCCGCCGATCGCGGCCATCCGCGCAAGCGCGAGCGCGCGTTCGCTGCGGGGCAGTTGTCGGTGCGCAGCGGTTTCGCCGGCTCGGCGGCGCTGCTGCTCGCCTCGCTGGCGATTGCCTGGGTCGTCGGCGAGCGCTTCATGGCGACGGTGTTCGTCTATCTGGCGATGACCGCGTTCTACTCGGCGTTCGCCCGGCGGGTCGCGCTGCTCGACGTCGCGCTGCTGGCCGGCCTGTACACGGTGCGCGTGTTCGCGGGCGGCGCAGCCACCGGCATTGCAGTGTCGGTCTGGCTGCTTGCGTTTTCGGTGTTCCTGTTCTTCAGCCTGGCGCTGCTCAAGCGCTGCGGCGAACTGGTCGCACGGCGCGAGCGCAACGAAGCAACCGGCAAGGGGCGCGGCTACGAGGTGAGCGATCTCGCGGTACTGCAGTCGCTGGGCATCGCCACGTCGTGCGCGGCGCTGGTGGTGCTCGCGCTGTACGTCCAGGATCCCGACGCGGCGCGCCGTTACGCCTCGCCGCAGGTGCTGTGGCTGATGCTCTTCGGGCTCCTGGTCTGGCTGGGCCGCCTGTGGCTCGACACCGCGCGCGGTCGGATGCACGACGATCCGCTGGTCTACACGCTGAGCGATCGCGGCAGTCGCTGGACCGTGTACGGGCTGCTGGTGCTGTTCGGCGTGGCCGCGGCGATCGAACTGCCGGATTGATGCAAGGCCTTCCTGGATTCGCAGGCGGCGTTGTCCGGTCTGGTACCCGGATCAGCGCGAAGTCATACCACCCGAGGCCGAGGTGCGCGGCTTTTTCATCCAGACGATGGGCTTGGCGGCAGGCGGACGCGGCTCGATGCCGGCCTTCTCGAGGGAGCGCTCCAGTTCGCGGCCCTCGGGCTCGGCCAATGCTGCTTCGATGGCCGCATGCAACTCCTGGGCGGCACCGGCCGCCGGCCCGTTGCCGGAGGCGAGCGCACGGGCGACCAGCGAGTCGAAGATCCGCGTGAAGCTCGCGCGTCCGCGGCGATGCGTGTCGCCGTAGCCCTTGAGCACGCGCGGCAGTTCGGCCAGCGCGGCAGCAAAGACCGCCGAGACCGGAAACATCCGCTCGAGGGCGACGAGCCAGCGCTCGATGGCCTGTTGTTCCTCCTGGAAGCGCAGCGAGCCGCGTCGCATCGGACGCAGCCGCGCGAGCATCCGCAGCATCAGGTAGCCGTGGATGCGAGTGCTCGCCAGGTGCATCCCGCGGTTGAGCGTGTCGAGCCTGCCGTGGCGCGTGGCCCAGTCGCGCAGGCGGCCTCCGATTCCGCCCGGCAGGATCGCGGCCACCTCGTCGACGCCGGGTTTGAGGTACTCGAAGACTTCGAGGATCTCGCCGTCGCGCGCGCGCGCCTCGCCACGGATCTGCGCGACGCGGCTGCGCCGCGACTTCAGGTCGGCCACCCGGATCACGTCCTCGTAGCTCATCCACAGCGCCAGCAGGCGCGCCGCCTCGGCCAGCGCGCGGGTGGCGACGGGTTGCGCCGCGGCGTCACCGGCGGCCGCGGCGATGCGCTGCAGGCGCTCGACGTAGAGCCGGCCGTAGGCGGCGTCCTGGTAGTCGAGCATGCGTACCACACCGTGCGCGGCGTTCTCGCGCATCGGGGCGGGCAGCGTGGCGAGCAGCGGCGCCCAGACTTCGGGACTGGTCTTCGGCGCAAGCCCGGCGCCGGCGCCGGCCAGTGCCTGGCGCGCCGCGCCGGTGGCCACCATGTCGAAGGCGGCACCGAAGCCGGCCAGGCTTGCCTGCACGCCCACGCCGCCTTCGCGGATCACGCGCTCGCAGGTTTCGCGCGGCCACGGCAGCACGTCGGCGCCGGCCAGCGCGCCGAACATCACGGCGCTGATCACGGTGCCGTGCGAGGCCGCGATCGACGCCATGTCGAGACTCAGGTAGCGCGCCGCCAGCGCGCGCGCTCCCGCGTGGATGCGCTCGTCGTCGAAGCGGCCGTCGCCCATCTGCATCTTTTCCTGCGTCGTGTAGACGCGGTGCGATGCCGACACGAGCGTCGTGCGCTTCGGATGAACGAAGCCGCGCTCGATCATGCGGCCGGCTTCGACCAGTTCGCTGCACAGCACCACGTCGACGCCGCCCGGCATCGGATTGAGCGCGAACACCGGCTGCGCCCCCTCGGGTGCGGGCGCGCGCATCATTTCGACGTAATAGCTGGTGGAGCCCGTGCGTTGCGCCACGCCCGGCACCGAGGTGGCCTGCACCGGCAGGTCGTGGGCGATCGCGCACTCGACGATCCAGTCGGCGAGCACGCCGCCGCCTTCGCCGCCCAGCGCGGCGATCAGCAAGGTGAAGGGTTTCGCGTCGCTCATGTCAGGCAGGCTGGATCGCGTGGATGAAGGCCTCGCGGATGCGGGCCTTGAGGCGATCCCAGCGGTTCGGGTTGCGGGTGATCTCGGCCCGCCAGAACGACGGGCACAGCACGGCCGCGTGCGCCACCTCGCCGCACAGCCCGCAGCCGACGCAGTCGTTGGTGACGTAGGCCACCGGGTCGACCTTCAGCGGGTCGGTCGGCGTCTTCACGGTGAGGGTGGGGCAGCCCGAGAGCCGGATGCACGAGTGGTCGCCGGTGCAGGTTTCCTCGTCGACGCCGAAGCGGGTGCGCACCACGCGCTTGCCTTCCTTCAGCATCTTCGCGCGCAGCGGCTTGATGCGGCGCTGGCGCTCGAGTTGGCATTCGCCGTCGGCGATGATCACCTTCAGGCCCTCGAACGGCGTGGTGAGCGCCTCCTCCAGCGTCTTGCGCACCTCGGCGACCTTGTAGTTGTCCACCGTGCGCAGCCATTTCACACCCAGGCCCTTCAGCGTGTTCTCGATCGTCACCTCGGTGGAGGTGGCGCTCGTGCCTTCGGCGACCCGGCGCGACTCGGAGGACGGCGTGGAGATCGTCTCCTGGGTGCCGGTGGCCGAGGTGTAGCCGTTCTTCATGATGATCAGCACGCCGTCGCCCTTGTTCAGCAACGCCGACGACACCCCCGAGAGCAGGCCGTTGTGCCAGAACCCGCCGTCGCCCATGATCGCGACCGGACGCTTCGCGGAGAAGTTGCGCACGCCGGCGCTGCTGGCCAGGCTCATTCCGTAGCCGAGGATCGAGTTGCCGAACGAGAACGGCGCGAAGGTGGCGAACGAGTGGCAGCCGATGTCGGCCGACACGTGCAGCTTGCCGATGTCCTGTTCGACGAGCTTGAGTGCGGCGAACACCGGGCGCTCGGGGCAGCCGGTGCAGAAGTTGGGCGGGCGCGCCGGCACCGGACCGCTGAACGCCTCGGCCGCCTGCTGTTTCAGATTGGCGATGTCGGCGAGCAGCCCTTCGGCAGTGGCGCGCGGCAGCTCGGGTGCGTGCGCCGCGAGGTAGCGCGTCAGTCCGGCGAGGATCAGTTCCGCGGTGTATTCGCCGCCCATCGAGAGCAGGTCCTTGCCGTGCAGTTTCGTCTGCAGGTCGGCGCGGCGCAGGATGGTGTTGATCTCCTGTTCGATGAAATCGGGCTGGCCTTCCTCGACGACCAGCACCGCGCGCTTGCCCGCACAGAAGGCGCCGACCTGTTCGGGCACCAGCGGGTAGACGACATTCAGGTTCAGGATCGGGATGCGCGAGCGTCCGTAGGCGTCGGCCAGGTCGAGCGCCTGCAGCGCCCGGATCAGGTTGTTGTAGAGACCGCCCTGTACGATGATGCCGAGCTCGCCGCGATCGCCGTCGAAGAGTTCGTTCAGGCCGGCCTGCATGATGTAGCGCCGCGCCGCCGGCATCCGTACTTCGTATTTGAGCTTCTCGTGCTGGAAGGTGACCGGCGGATGCGACAGCCGGCTGTAGTCGAACGCGGCCGGCTCCATCTGCAACTCGCGGGTGGAGATCTTCGGTGCGACGTTGTCGCGCGCCACGAAGCTGCCGCGTACGTGGCAGGCGCGGATGCGCAACCCGAGGATCACCGGCGTGTTCGACGCCTCCGACAGCTCGAAGCCGTGTTCGACCATGCGCACGATCGTGGGCAGGTTGGGCCGCGGGTCGAGCAGCCACAGGCCGGATTTCATCGCGAACGCGTGGGTGCGCTCCTGGATGACGCTGGCGCCTTCGCCGTAGTCTTCACCGACCACGATCAGCGCGCCGCCCATCACGCCGGGCGAGGCGAGGTTGGACAGCGCGTCGGAGGCCACGTTGGTGCCGACCACCGACTTCCAGGTGACCGCGCCACGTACCGGATACATGATCGAGGCGCCCAGCATCGCCGCGGCCGATGCCTCGTTCGTGCAGGCCTCGACGTGCACGCCGAGTTCGTCCATGTCGTCGCGCGCCTGCACCATCACGTCGAGCAGGTGCGAGACCGGCGCGCCCTGGTAGCCGCCGACGTAGCTCACTCCAGACTGCAGCAGCGCCTTGGTGACCGCGAGGATGCCTTCGCCGTGGAAGGTCTCGCCGGCGCCCAGCGAAAGCGAGCGGATTTCGGCACTGAAGGAACGTTCCACCGATCGGCCTCCGGAAAGACGTGGCCCGCCGGCGAAGCCGCCACCGGCTGCGCACCGCATTGATTCCGGTCGACGTTAACCGTAGGCTATCCATTCGTCCAATGGATTCTACGAATTACGTGAATCGATAATATCAATGTTAACCCAGTTCCATCGACTCGATCTGAACCTGCTGCGCGTGCTGGTGGCGATCGACCGCTGCCGTTCGGTCACCGAAGCGGGGCGGCGGCTCGCGTTGAGCCAGCCGGCAACCAGCAATGCGCTCGCCCGCTTGCGCGAGGCGTTCGGCGACCGCCTGTTCGTGCGTGCCGCCGGCGCACTGATGCCGACACCGCTCGCCGAGCGGATCGTGCCGATTGCCGCGCAGCACCTCGAGTCGCTGGAGGCGGCACTCACCGAGCCGCAGGCCTTCGATCCGCTGCGCAGCGGCGCCGAATGGCGACTGTCGCTGTCGGACCTCGGCGAGATGGTCTTCCTGCCGCCGATCGCCGACGCGGTGTTGCGCGAGGCGCCGCGCACCCGGCTGACGAACGTGGCGGTGCCGGCCGAGCGGGTCGCCGAGGCGCTCGGCCGACGCGAGATCGATCTGGCGATCGGCATCATGGACCCGAAGCAGCGCGGCATTCGCTCCACGCTGCTGTTTCGCGAGCGCTACGTGGCGCTCAGCGGCCGGGGCGTCCCGGCCGGATGGCGCGCGCGCGCCGGCTTCGTCGATGCGGCACTCGTGGTCGCGGCGCCTGCCGCTACCCACCATCAGGGCATCGCGGAGAGCCTGGAGCGCCAGCGACTGGGGCACCGCATCGTGGTGCACGTGCGGCACTACGCGGCCATTCCGGATCTCGTCTCCGGGGGGCAGCTGGTGGCCGTGGTGCCGGAGATGTTCGCGCAGATCGCGTGCGCGCGGCTGAAACTGGCGATGTGGCCGGTGCCTCTGGCGATGCCGCTGTTCGAAGTCGGCATGGTCTGGCACGCGACCACCGACGTCGATGCCGCGCAGATCTGGCTGCGCGAGAGGGTGTTGCGGCTGTTTCGCCGGGGCTCCATGGCCGGGCCCACGGCGAAGCGCCGCGCTGCGGCAACCGTTGCCGTGGACGCCGCCAGCACGCGCCGGTAGGCTGCGGGCTGTCGATCCGCGTGGAGCGCTCCCATGGCGACCCAGGGCAAGCTGATCCTCGACTACGTGCTCGGGCACGCCGCGACGACGCCCGGGCGTGTCTACCTCACGCAGCCGGTCGGCAACGGCCAGGTGATCGACTACACCTGGGCACAGGTCGTCGACCAGTCGCGCCGCATGGCCGCGCACCTGCAGGCTCGCGGCTTCGAGCCGGGCGCGCGCATCGCGATCCTGTCGAAGAACTGCGCGCACTTCATCATGGCCGAACTGGCGATCTGGATGGCCGGCCATACGACGGTGGCGATCTTTCCCACCGAAACCGCGGAGACCGTGCGCTACATACTCGGGCACAGCGGCTCGAGCCTGCTGTTCGTCGGCAAGCTCGACACCTGGCCGCAGCAGCAGCCGGGCGTGCCGCAGGGACTGACGTGCATCGCCCTTCCGCTGGCGCCGAAGACGGTATTCGAAAGCTGGGATGCGATCGTCGCTCGCACCGCGCCGATCGCGGGCCCCCCCGAGCGCCGCGCCGACGACGTCGCGATGATCCTCTACACCTCGGGTTCGACCGGAACGCCCAAGGGTGTGATGACCAGCTTCGCGGGCTTCACCTTCGCCGGCGAGGGAATCGCGCGCGACACCCGCTCGCGGGTGGGCGAGGGCGCCGCCAACCGCGTGCTGTCGTACCTGCCGCTGGCGCACAGCTTCGAGCGCTCGTGGGTGGAGGCGTTGTCGCTGGTCGACGGCGGCACGCACCTGTTTTTCGCCGAGTCGATCGACACCTTCCTCGACGACCTGCGGCGCGCGCGCCCGACGCTGTTCATCTCGGTGCCGCGGCTGTGGCTGAAGTTCCAGCAGGGGGTGTTCGCGAAGCTGCCTCCGGCGAAGCTCGATCGACTGTTGTCGATACCGCTGGTCGGGGCGCTGGTCGCGCGCAAGGTGCGCAAGGGCCTGGGGCTCGACAAGGTGATCGTGGCCGGCAGCGGTTCGGCACCGATTCCCGCGGAGTTGATCGAGTGGTATTGCCGCATCGGCTTGCCGCTGTACGAGGGCTACGGGATGACCGAAGACAACTCGTATTCACACACCTCGAACGCGCAATTCAACGCACCGGGCTACGTCGGCGTGGCGTTGCCGGGCGTGCAGGTGCGCATCAGCCCCGAGGGCGAGATCCTGATCAGGTCGCCGGCGCGGCTGGTTGGCTACTACCGGCAGCCGGAACTCACCGCCGGGTCGTTCACCGAGGACGGGTTCTTCCGCACCGGCGATCTCGGCGAGTTGCGCACGGACGGTTTGTTGAAGATCACGGGGCGGGCGAAGGAGCTGTTCAAGACCGCCAAGGGCAAGTACGTGGCGCCCGCGCCGATCGAGAACCGGTTGAACGCGCATCCGATGGTCGAGTTGTCGCTCGTCTCCGGCGTCGGCCAGCCGGCCGCCTATGCGATCGTGCAGCTCGCCGAAGACCTGCGCCCGCGCGTTGGCGATCCGGCGGTGCGCGCCCGGGTGCAGGCCGAGCTCGGGCGCCTGCTCGACGACGTGAATCGCGAACTGGCCGATTACGCGCAGTTGCGGATGCTGGTGATCACCGGCGAACCCTGGTCGATCGAGAATGGTTTTCTCACGCCGACGATGAAGGTGCGTCGCAGCCGCATCGAGTCGGCCGTCGAGTCGCAGGTGTCGCGCTGGTTCGCGCAGGCGGGCAAGGTGATGTGGGCCTGAACGCATGGCGCCGATCGACATCTCCGCACGCCACGGTGGCGACCGTGTCGCCGACGTGCTGCGGGCGCACGGCGTGCGCTGCGTCTACACGCTGTGCGGCGGCCACATCTCGCCGATCCTGAGCGCGGCGCGGGCGTGCGGGATCCGCGTGGTCGACGTGCGTGACGAGGCCGCCGCGGTGTTCGCTGCCGACGCCGCCGCGCGGCTGTCCGGGTTGCCGGGCGTGGCAGCGGTCACGGCGGGGCCGGGCATCACCAACACGATCACCGCACTGAAGAACGCGCAACTCGCGCAATCGCCACTGCTGCTGCTGGGCGGCGCGGCGCCCACGGCGCTGCAAGGGCGCGGGGCCCTGCAGGACATCGATCAGCGCCCGCTGGTCGAGCCGCACGTGAAGCGGTTCTTCAAGCTGCGGCGTGTGCGCGAACTCGGGCCGGCGGTCGAGGAGGCGTTCGCGCTGGCGCGCTCGGGTGTGCCGGGGCCGGTGTTCGTCGAATGCCCGGTGGACCTGCTGTACGACGAGCCGTCGATCCGCCAGTGGTATGCCGAGGCGGGCGGCAAGGGCCGCTCGCTGGCCGACCGGGCCTTGCGCTGGTACCTGGACCGGCACGTGCGCCGCATGTTCGAACGAAGTGGCGATGCAGCGCCGTCGCAGGTGCGCGAAGTCGGCGTGCCGGTGGCCGGGGACGCCGCGCTCGGCGCGGCGCTGCGCGCTCTCGCCGGCGCGCGCCAGCCGCTGGCCGTGATCGGCAGCCAGTCGGTGGTGAATGCGACCGAGGTCGACCGGGTCGCGCAGGCCGTGGCGACGCTGGGCATTCCGGTCTACCTGTCGGGGATGGCGCGCGGCCTGCTCGGGCGCGATCATCCGCTGCAGGTGCGCCACCAGCGGCGCCAGGCGCTGCGTGAGGCCGACTGCGTACTGCTCGCGGGCGTGCCGTGCGACTTCCGCCTCGATTACGGCCGCCACGTTCGACGCAGCGCCACGCTGATCGCGGCCAATCGCAGCGCGCGCGACGCGAAATTGAACCGGCGCCCGAACGTGCTGGCACTCGGCGACGCCGGCCGGTTCCTGCAGGCGCTGGCAGAGCGGACGTTGCAGCGGCTGCCGCAGGCCGGCGCCGCGCAGCGCGGCGAGTGGCTGGCGGCGCTGCGCGCGCGCGACGCGCTGCGCGAAGCCGAGATCGACGGTCAGGCGCAGGTGCACGGCGAGCGGGTGAATCCGCTGGCGCTGTTGCGCGCGCTCGAGCGCGAAGCGGGCGAGAACGCACTGTTCGTGGCCGACGGCGGGGACTTCGTTGCCACGGCGAGCTACGTGCTGCACCCGCGCGCGCCGCTCGGCTGGCTCGACCCCGGCGCCTTCGGGACGCTCGGCGTCGGCGCCGGTTTCGCGATCGGCGCGGCCACGGTGCGGCCCGGGCGCGAAGTGTGGATCGTCTTCGGCGACGGCGCCTGCGGCTTCGGGCTCGCCGAGTTCGACACCTTCGTGCGCCACGGCATCCCGGTGATCGCAGTGGTCGGCAACGACGCCGGCTGGACGCAGATCGCGCGCGAACAGGTGAAGATGCTGCACGACGACGTGGGCACGGTGCTCGCACGCACCGCCTATCACGAGGTGGCGCGCGGCTTCGGCGCCGAAGGGCTGCTGGTGACGCGGGGCGACGAGGTCGTCGGCGCGCTGCAGCGCGCGCGCGAACTGGCGCGCCAGGGCAGGCCGGTGCTGGTCAACGTGTGGCTCGACCGGACGGACTTCCGCGAGGGATCGCTGTCAATGTGACGAGCGTCGGATGTGCGCGCATCCATGGCCCGCGAATGGTAATCGGTATCGTGATACCGTTATCGGGTCTGCAGCGATTTCACGGGAGGCGGACATGACTTCGCGCAACCGGGTGACGAGCGCGCATGGCGCAGCCGAGACCGAGGCACAGGCTACCGAATCGTCGGGTCACGACGAGTGGCTGCTCGACGAGGCGCTGATGGAGACCTTTCCGGCCAGCGATCCGACGGCACCGGCCATCGTGTCGATTCCGCCGCCGCTGCCACGAGCCCGTCGGCCAGCGGCGGCCGAAGTTCACTGACCGACTTCGACAACCAGGTCCGGGTCGAAGAGCGGGTTCTCGTTGACTCCGTCCTTCGCGTAACCGCGCGGATTGCAGAGCACCCGCGTGCCGTGCACCCGGTAGTCGAAGCTGTCGTGGGTGTGGCCGTGGATCCACAGTTGCGCGCGATCGGCACCGATCAGTCGTTCGGCGTCGGAGACGAAGCCGGCATTGAGCAGCGAGTCGGCAAAGCGCGGGTGAATGCTCCTGCGCGACGGCGCGTGATGCGTGACGACCACTGTCGGCCCGTCGTGGGGCGCCGACAGCCTGGTGTCGAGCCATGTGGCGTGGCGATCGAACAGCGTCGCCGAGTCGTCGGGGGTGAAGACGCGCCCGGCTGCACCGTCGAGCGTGATGCGGCTGAAGTCGCGCATCAGGCGCTGCGCCTCGGCCTTCGACGCGGCGCGGCGCGCTTCGTCGTCGAACAGGCGGAAGTCGGTCCACAGCGTGCTGCCGAGAAACCGCACGCCGCCGATGACCACTTCGGTGTCGTCGAGCACCTGCACCGGCGTGCCGGCGCACAAGCGCTTCAGTTCGGCGATCGTGCCCTCGATGCTGCCGCCATAGAACTCGTGGTTGCCGGGCACGTAGAGCACCGGCTTGTCGAACCCCTGCGCCCAGGCCGCGGCCTCGCGCGGGCGCGTGATGTCGCCGGCCAGGATGACCAGGTCGGCGTCGTTGCGCGGATGCCCGAGTCCGCCCACGCCCAGGTGCAGGTCGGACAGGATGTGAAGTTTCATGACTGATCGCGGGTTGCGGGCATCGCTTCGCATCATCGCCCGGATCGGTCGATCCTGAGGAGAAAAACCATGAATGCACCGGTCTACCCCCAGTCGGACGCGGAAATCCCGCGCAGGCGTCGCGAACTGGCCCCCGGGCCGCTGGAAGCTTTCAGGGCTTTCAGCGCCAGCGTGTTCGCCGACGGCGCGCTGCCGGGCAAGACCAAGCAGTTGGTCGCGGTGGCGGTCGCGCACGTGACCCAATGCCCGTACTGCATCCGCGGCCACACGCAGGCGGCACTGAAGGCCGGCGCCACCGGGCAGGAGATCATGGAGGCGATCTGGGTGGCCGCCGAGATGCGCGCCGGAGGCGCCTATGCGCACTCGGCGCTGGCAATCGATACGATACGGCAGGCGGCCAGCGAGGTGACGCCGCCGCCGGGGGCCTGACAGGTACTTCGGCGCTGATTCAGGCGTTCCACTGGACGATTGCGTCGAGCGGCAGACGCTGCAGGTCGGGCACCCTGGCATCGGGACGCGGATAGCCCACCGGCAGCACCAGCACTGCCTTCTCGTTCGTGCCGCGGCCGAGCACCTCGCGCAGGAAGCCCATCGGGTTCGGCGTGTGCGTGAGGGTCACCAGTCCCATCGTGTGGATCGCGGCGATGAACAACCCCGCGGCAATGCCCACGCTCTCGTCGACGTAGTAGTTCTTGCGATGCGAGCCGTCGGCGCGCAGGCCGAATTTCTCGGCGAACAGCACCACCACCCACGGCGCGTCGGTCAGGTGCTCCTTCACGTGATCGGTGCCGAGCGGGTGCAGCGCCTCGCGCCATTCGTCGGTCATCCGGTCACGGTAGGTCTTCAGCTCTTCTTCTTCGGCAGCCGCGCGAATCTTCGCCTTGAGCGCCGGATCGTCGATGGCCACGAAGCGCCACGGCTGCCGATGCGCGCCCGAGGGCGCGGTGCCGGCAGTCAGGATCGCCAGTTCGATCAGCCGTCGCGGCACCGGATCGGTGGCGAAGTGGCGCGTGGTGCGGCGTCGGTCCATCGTTGCGTAGAACGCTTCGGCACTGGCCAGCATCTGCGCTTCGCCGACGCGCGTGTAACCGGGAAGCGGCACGAAGCGCGGCTCGGGCAGGTGGTTGGTGAGGGCCTTGTAGGCCGGCTCGGCAGGCGAGGCGGCGTCGGTGCTGCGCGGCGCATCGGGGTGTGCTTCGGGCATGTCGGAGGTCCGGATTCGAAGGCGGGAAGGCGAGATCGTCGTCGATGCCGGGCAGGGTGGTCAATGGAGGAGTGAGCGACCGTTCCTGATACACGCGCTCCGAGTGAGGAGTTCGTTTGAAAGACATCAGTCAATCGCGGCCGCACCGGTGGTGGGCCTTCGGGCCGGCGCGCGTCGTCGTCGTCGTCGCCAGTGCTGCTGGTCCGAGCCCCCTTACCCTGGCATATCCCGAGCCGCTGCCTGCATCGCGTCGGCGAACGTGCGCCACATCGCACGATGCACTCCGGGTGCGAGTTGCTCCAGGTAGCACGTGCCGATGTCGAACGGATCGCGCGCACCATCGACCCGAACAACCTTCACCCGCGCACTGCCGCCTTCGAGCGCCTCGACGATCGTGCCGGTCCAGCGGATGCGGTAGAACTCGCCGGCTTCAACGGTCTTCATGCGACCGCCTCCAGCTCGTCGTGTTCGAGCGGGCCGATCGGCCGCAGCGGCCGGAGGTACCGGCCCGCCGAGAAGATCGACTCCGTAGTCGCCGGCACGCCGCCGGCGAGGAGCGGTTGCCCGTCGACCGGTCGAATCTGGCAGGGCGCCTCGATGCGTGGCGGCCAGATGTCCTGGATCACGACAAGTCGGCTGTTGTTCGAGGGCCAGCGACTGTTCACGACAACCGCGAGATCACCGGGTTCGAATCGCATCACACTCTCCGAACCCCGCAGACGTCGTTGCAACGTCTGGCCTGCGGCGGGGTGGGAGCGCTGGCTCGACGCTTTAGCCGGTTGGTTCCCGTCGGCAAGTGGTCTGTAAATCCACGGGGCTGGCATTGACGCCAGCGGGACGAAGTCTACACCCGATCGATCGGCCCCGGCATCGGTCGGCCGGTTGGGCTGGCGCGTTGTGGATGTTGTTTGCCGTACGGTTGCCGTACGGCCGGCACAGGTTAGTGGGTGATATCGTTCAATCAGCGCCACTGCCTGATTTCATTGGCGCCCCCGGCACGAATCGAACGTGCGACCCTCCCCTTAGGAGGGGGATGCTCTATCCACTGAGCTACGGGGGCGGCCGGGACGGATTTTACCGGACCTCGGTGCGGCGACCGCGTTCGGCAAGCGTCGAGCGTCAGCCGCGACGGTAGTCGACGACCGCGTAGCGCAGACCACTGGTCGAGTGGTGCTCGCTGCGCGAGTGCTCGCGCCACTGCGCCGGATCGAATTCCGGGAAATGGGCGTCGCCGGCGACTTCCACATCGATCTCGGTGACGATTGCCCGCTGCGCGAGCGTGATCGCGTCGCGATACAACTGCGCACCGCCGACGACGAACACTTCGTCGGTGGCGATCGACGGATCGGTGCCGGGCTTTGCAGCCAGCTCGATCGCCGCCTGCAGCGAGGCCGTGCGCTCGCAACCGGCGTGCCTCCAGTGCGGGTCGCGGCTCACGACGATCGTGCGGCGGCCCGGCAGCGCCCTGCCGATCGATTCGAAGGTCTTGCGCCCCATCACGATCGCGTGACCCATCGTGGTCGCGCGAAAGTGCTTCAGGTCTTCCGGGAGGTGCCACGGCAGGCGATTGGCGGCGCCGATGACACCGCCGCGCGCGCGGGCGACGACGAGCGTGACGCGCGGTTTCGCGGCCATCGGCGCGGCGTGACTGCTGTCGTCCGGGCGTGTGTTCATTTCCGATGCGGCTTTGCCCTGGACGCGACCGGCGGCGTCCGCCGCGGTCCGGTACGAGCGGCGATTGCAGCTTTCCTTTCGCTTCGCACGGGTTTTCACCTCACCCGGGGTTGTCGGAGTGTCGCACGATTGCGCTCGACCATTCGCAGCCAGCCGGCGGGCCTGGCGGACAATCCCGCCAGCGCCCGCGCAGCGCCTTCTGTGCGGGGCGCAGCGTGGGACAGGGCGAGCGGCCCGGGATGGCCGGAATCGGAAGAGGGTGCTTCCAGTGAAATTGCGCGCAGTCGCGTTGTTGCTTGCGGTCGCGGGAATGCCGGCGCTTTCCCAGGCGCTCGACCTGGACCGGGCGGAGCGTCTGTTCGCCCGGCACTGCGCGGTGTGCCACGGCGCCGACCGCGGCGGCTACATCGGCCCGGCGCTGAACCGCGACGAGACGCGGCTCAGCTCCGGGGAAGTCGCCGAGACGATCCTGAGCGGCAGTCCTTCGACGCTGATGCCGCAGCATCCGGCATGGCGCGGCGCGCTGTCGCAGAAAGATCGCGAGCTGCTGGCCGCGCTGATCACGACGCAGCCCAGGCGCACGCTGACCTGGGGCATGCAGGACATCCGCGACTCCCTGCAGGTGCTCGTGGCCGACGAAGCGACGCTACCGGCTGCGCCACGCTACCGGATCGGGCACATCGACGACCTGATGGCGGTCATGTCGCGCGGTCGCCGGGCGGCCGGCGACGAAGCGAAAGTGCTCTTCTACGACGGGCGCACGCATCGCAAGGTGGGCGAGGTCGCCACGGGTTACGCGCCGCACCTGATGGATTTCGATCCGGTGAATCCGCGCTGGGCCTACGTGCGTGACGACGTCGGCTACGTCCACAAGGTGGATCTCTACTCGATGCGCACGGTGCGCAAGGTGCGCGCGGGCCTGAACGGCACCTCGCTCGCGGTATCGCGTGACGGTCGTTACGTGGCCGCCGGTTCGTACGTACCGCACACGATGGTGATCCTCGATGCGGCCACGCTCGAGCCGCTGCACCTGCTCGAACTGGCGGGCGTCGATCCGGACGGCAGGATGGTGGGGGCCGATGCGGGCATGATCACCGCCACGCCGTTCGCCAACTGGTTCGTGGTGGCGCTCGAACAGGCCGGACAGGTCTGGATCGTCGACCTGGACCGGCGCGGCATGCCGGTGACCGCGATCACCGACGTCGGTCGCCACCTGCACGACGCTTTCCTGTCGCCTGATGGCCGGCACCTGGTGGTGTCGTCGTACGACGATCACCTGAACACGGTCATCGACCTCGCCGAAGCGCGCATCGTGCGCAAGATCCCGTCGGGCTGCAAGCCGCACCTCGGGTCGGGTGCGGTCATCCGCTCGAAGGGCCGCCTGCTCGGCATCGGCACCAACATCGGCGAGGACAACTGCAAGTCGTTCGAGGTGACTGTCTTCGACATGAACACTTTCGAGGTGGTCAAGCGCATTCCGGTCATCGGCCCCACCGAATCGCCGGCGGCGCACCCCGACGCGCCCTACGTGATCGTCGACATCGTCGGCAAGGGGCCGAACGCGAACAAGCTGCAGTTCGTCGACAAGGAGTCGCTCGACGTGGTGCGCACGCTCGAAGTGGCGGGCACGCTCGGCCACTCGCACTTCCCGGAGTACACCGCGCGCGGCGACTTCTTCTACGTGAGCGCGCGCTACCGCGGCGATCGCAGCATGGGAACCCCGGCGGGGCAGCTGGCGATCTTCGAGTCGCGCACGCTGCGCCAGGTGAAGTCGATCCCGGTGGACGTGCCCGCGGGCGTCTTTTCGCGCGTGCGCGCGCGCACCGTCGTGGTGGGACTGCAGCCGTCGCCTTGACCGTCGCGGTCCGGCTCGCTTACTCTCGCGTGCGTCGTGATCAGGCGCGTCCGGGGGTTCCTTGCAGATGAGACGATTTCGGCAGAACCGTGGTCCGGACCCTGTCGCTGGCCGGTTGCACGCATGACGAGAAAGCAGATCGACGCCGGCGCGGCACGACGCGCCTTCGAGTCCGCGCTCGACTCCCACGACCAGGCCTTCGGCACCTTCTTTCTCGCCCGCCTGCTCGGGTTCGAGATCACCTATGAGGCGGATGCCTGCAGCGTCGTCTTCGAGGTGCACGACTTCATGTTCAACCCCCAGGGGACGCTGCACGGCGGCATCATCGCGCTGGCCATGGACGTCTCGATGGGCCATCTTCTGAAGCACTTGCAAGGTGCGGGCGCCACGCTGGAGATGAAGACGCAGTACCTGGCACCGGTGGGCACGGGACGTGTTCGTGCCGAGGGGCGTGTGCTGCGCCGCGGCCGCAGCGTGTGGTTCCTGGAGTCGCGGCTGTTCGATGCCGCCGGCGAGCCGGCGGCGTTCGCGACGTCGACCTGGAAGGTGCTGCGCGCCCGATGAACGCTCCGGAGCGAGGCTCCGGAACGCCACGGGGAGCGTCGGGACAGGGTTCAGGCTCCAAGGCCGAAGAAGGTCCGCGCGTTGTCCCCGAGAATGCCGCGTCGTGCGTGGTCGTCCAGGAAGTTGCAGGCGCGCACCAGCGCGCCGGGTTGCTGTTCGCCCAGTGGGAACGGCGCATCGGTGCCGAGCATCACGTGATCGGCGCCCATCACATCGGTGAGCAGTTTCAGCGCGCCGGCGTCGAACACGGCACTGTCCACGTGCAGGCGCCGCGCGTAAGACGACGGCAATTCGGGGCAGTCGCGGCGCACGATGTCGCGGTGCTTCCAGGCGTTGTCGACGCGGCCCAGCGTCCAGGCGAAGCTGCCGCCGCCGTGAGCGAAGCAGATCCTGAGTGTTTCGGGGATGCGCTCGAGCGCACCGGAGAGGATCAGCGACAGCATGCCGAGCTGCGTTTCCGCCGGCATGGCGACCAGCCAGGGCAGCATCCACTGCCGCATTCGGCCCGCGCTTCCCATCATGTCCCAGGGATGCACGAACACCGGAATCGCCTTCTCCGCGCAGAACGCCAGGAACCCGACCAGGTCGGGGTGATCCAGGTCTTTCGGTCCCACGTGGTTGCCGATCTGCACACCCACGGCGCCTGCGCGCATTGCTCGTGCCGCTTCGGCGCAGGCCAGACGCGGATCCTGCAACGGCACCTGTGCCATCCACCGCAGTCGTGCCGGGCGCACGGCGCAATACCGGGCTGCCTGGTCGTTGACGCACGTCGCCCACTCCGCAGCGCGGCCCGCCTCCCAGTCGTAGCCGAACAGCACCGGCGTCGCACAGACGATCTGCAGATCGATACCGGCCGCGTCGAGTGCGCGCACCCGGGCCTCGGCATCCCAGAGTTCCTCGGTGACCGGGCGGAAGGGGCGCTCGCCGAGCATGATCTGGCCGTTGTGGCCGTCCGCGTCGATGGCCAGCCAGGGCGTGTCCCCGGCCACGCCGACGCGCGCCTCTGCCTTGTCGAGACGCGGAAAGAAGTGCGAATGGATGTCGATCATCGGCGATCGAAGCGAGTGTCGGTCGCGCGGATCGCCGACACCTTCAGGCGCCCGACTGACGCAACGCGTGCCAGGCCGCGTAATCGCGGCCCGGGTGCACCGTGCCGCATTGCCTGCAGGTGCGTTCCTGGTCGCTGGTCGCGTAGAACATGTCGTAGATCTTCGGCAGGTCGTCCACCAGGCTCTCGAGCTGTTTGCTCGCCTGCCACACGAGGTTGGCGCATTTCGGGCAATACCATCGCAGCGAATCGTGGGCACCCTGTGGCCGCGGCTTCTCGATCAGCAGGCACAAACCGGGTTCCGGGCGCTGCGGAGAATGGATCAGGTGTGCCGGCAACAGGAACAGCTCGCCTTCGCGGATGTCGATCCGGTCGAAGCGGCCGCGGTCCCAGATGTTGAGGTGGCAGTTGCCCTGGACCTGGTAGAAGATCTCTTCGGTCGGGTTGTCGTGGAAGTCGGTGCGGGTGTTCGGGCCGCCGACCAGGTTGATGATGTAGTCGCCGTCCGGATAGATGGCTGCGTTGCACACCGGCGGCTTCAGGCGCGCGCGGTTCGTCTCGGCCCAGCCCATCAGGCTTTGCGGCCTGCCATATTGCAGTTGCAGTGACATCGCAGCTCCTCTCGCGTCGGGTTCCGGCTCCGGTAACCACTGTGACGCAGTCTAGGAAAGATCGACGCGGCTGAACAATGAACATCCGGCCGTGTTCCATAGCTGGCAGGAATATCTGGGCCGTCAGCGCCGTGCTGCGGCCTCGCGCAGGGTGACGAGGAAGCGCCGGGTTGCTGCGGTCGGTTCACGGTGGGTGCACAGCGTGTAGCCGACCGCGCCGAACGGACCCGGGCCGTGCACCGGCAGAATCGTCAGCCAGCCTGCCCGGGCAAAGTGTTCTGCTGCGGACTGGGGCATCAGCGCCACCATCGAAGTCCCGGCCAGCAGTCCGAGATTGGTCAGGATCGACACCGATTCGACCACGCGCGTCGGCACCGTCAGGCCCGCCCGGGCGAAGAACGCGCGCACCGACGGGTACGCCGCGGATTCCGGCGTCGGAACGATCCAGTCGAAGTCGTGGAGCTCGCTCAACGCCAGCCTGCGCCGCCGTGCCAGGGGGTGGTTGCGACCGACCACGACCTGCACGGCCTCGCGGTAGAGCGGCGTGTGAACGAACTGCTGGTCGTGCGCGGCGGCGTTGGCATCGCCTTCCTCGGGCAGCACGCCAACCACGAGATCGAGCTCGCCGCGCGCGAGCGCCGGAAAGAGCGTCGAATTGGGACCGACACGCACCGTCACGACGACGTTCGGCGCGCTCTGACGCATCTGCCGGATCGCCTCGGGCAGCAGTGTCGCCGACGCCGTGATCAGTGTGCCGACGACGATGTGTCCTGCACTGCCGGACTGGGAGGCGTTCAGATCCTCGGCCAGGTAGCGCAGATCGGCCATCAGGGTCTTCGCGTGACGCTCGAACAGGCGTCCGAATTCCGTGAGCGCAACACCGCGCTTGCCGCGCACGAACAGCGCGTCGCCGAGCTGGGCTTCCAGTTCGTGCACCGACTTGCTGACCGCTGGCTGGGTCATGGCCAGCTCGCGCGAGGCGGCGAGAATGGAGCCGGCCTGGACCACCCTGGTGAACACCAGCAACTGCTGCAGCCGCAGCCGTCGTGCCAGCGAGGCGCCCGAATGGTGCTTTGATGCCGGCTGTGGCAGTGAGATCATGGCAGGTGTGCATTTTACCTTGCGGCGCACGCGCTGCCCGAAGCGGGCGTGCGGCGTCTGCCTCGCCCCTGCGAGCGACGTGGCCATGGCGGTCCGTCGTCGCCACGTTTTGAAAGAGTGATGCACATCAAGTCGGTCGGGGCGTCAGGCAACTAGAGTATCGGCGCGCGTGGAATAGCCTCCGCGTGTCTTTGCGGACGAGATATTCACGATGAAGCTGAACGCGGCCTCACTGCTGCTGTCGAATGGTCGTGAGGGGGACACCGCCCTTCTCTGTGGCGGGCAAACGCGTACCTTCGGTCAACTGCGCGATGCGGTGGCCCGTGCTGCGGCAGTATGGTGCAGGCGCGGATTGAAGCCCGGGGACCGGATTGCCGTCGCGGTGCCCGACGGATTTGCCTGGGTCGATGCGGTGCTCGGCTGCATCTGGGCGGGCGGCGTCGCAGTGCCGATCAATCCGCGCTTTGCCGAAAACGACTGGGCGGCGGTTCTGGAGGAGGCCGGCTTCCGCTTCGTGCTGGCCGAAGCCGACCATCGTCTTCCCCGGGCACACGACACATCGGTGGTGACGCCCGACGAGTTGATCGCCGATCAGGGAGCGTGCGATCCGGTCGAGGCAATGCAGGTCGAGCCCACGCAACCGGGCATGTGGGCGTACTCGTCGGGCACGAGCGGCAAGCCCAAGGCGATCGTTCACGGACATCGCTTCGCCATCGAGATCGAGCGCATCATCCGCGAAGTGGTCGGTGTCGACCGCAGCGACCGCCTCTTCGCCACGTCGAAGCTGTTTTTTGCATATCCCCAGACGAATTCGCTGTTCGCGGGACTGAAACTCGGCGCCTCCGTCGTGCTCGACCCGCGTTGGCCCACAGGCGCCGACGTGGCCGCGACCGTCTCGGCCACGCGCCCCACTGTCCTGTGCAGTGTGCCTTCCCTGTATCGCAATCTGCTGAAGGAGGGACTGGCCGAGGAACTCGTGCGCAACGGCGTGCGCCGGTTCGTCTCGGCCGGCGAGGCCCTGTCGGTCGATCTGAGAGAAGAATGGCGGCGGCACACGGGGGCCTCGATCGTCAACGGTTATGGCGCGTCGGAGACGCTCGTTCTGGTGCTGACCGACCGCGACGACGGGCGCGGTCTGCAGCCGTCGCCGGGCATCAGCGTCACGCCGCTGAACAAGGGGGCCGATACCTCCCCGACACGCGTGTGCATCGGCGGCTCCGCGATCGCGCTCGGCTACCTGAACCGGCCACTCGAACAGGCCGAGCATTTCCGCGACGGCATGTTCTGCCCGAGCGATCTGTTCGAAATCCGGGAGAACGGTTCGTTTCGTTTCGTCGGCCGCGAGGGCACGCTGGTCAAGGTGCACGGCCGCTGGGTCGACCTGGTGGCGATCGAGGAAAAGCTCGCCGTGGTCTGCCCGGAAGTCCTGGAAGTGGCGGCTGTCCTGGTCCCCGACGCCGACGGGCTCGATACGATTGCCGTGTTCTACGTGCCGCGAAGCGGTGTCGGCCAGGCAGACCTGGAGGCGTCGCTGCGCGCACACACCAGTTCGATGCCGTCGTATCAGCGTCCCCGGCAGTTCCACGCCGTCGACACGTTGCCACGCACACCCACCGGGAAGTTGTTGCGGCGCAGGTTGCAGGAAATCCACCTGAATTCGTAACCTGTCGGCACTGCGAACCGGCGACGAGCGGCTTGCAGTCTGTTCCGTCCGGTTTCCCCCAACCAGAACTCGCTCGAAGGAACCAGATCCGTCCCACCCTGTCGTGCAGGGTCCGGCCATGCCGAAGGGGCGCTGCGGCGTTCGGGCGATCCACCGATGCATCATTTCCAACCTGCTGACTCGAGGAGGCAACCATGAAGTCGAAGAAGCCGTCTGTCGCCGCTGCGCTGGCATTGGTCGCGACGTTCGCTGCGGGTAGCGCGCTTGCCGATGTCAAGATCGGTTTTCTCGCCACACTGACCGGTGGTGGCGCGGCCCTTGGCCAGGACATGGTCGATGGATTCACGCTGGCGCTGGAGGAACATGGCGGAAAACTGGGGGGGCAGAAGATCGTCTTCCTCAAGGAAGATGACCAGCTCAAGCCCGACATCGGCGTGCAGGCCGTCCAGAAGTTCATCGAAAAGGACAAGGTCGACCTGGTGGCGGGCGTCACGTTCTCCAACGTGATGATGGCCATCGCCAAGCCGCTGGCCGACGCGGACATGACGTTCGTGGGATCGAACGCCGGCCCGGGTCCGCTGGCGGGCAAGCAGTGCAATGCGGGGTTCTTCTTCGCATCGTGGCAGAACGACAACCAGGCGGAAGTGGTGGGCCAGTTCGCCACCGATCGCGGCTACAGGAACGTCTACATCATCGTTCCGAATTACCAGTCGGGCCGCGACCAGGTCGAAGGCTTCAAGCGCTTCTACAAGGGACCCGTGGCGGGCGAGGTCTATACGCAGCTTGGCCAGGTCGACTATTCCGCCGAACTGACCACCCTCGCGGCCGCGAAGCCCGATGCGGTGTACGTCTTCCTGCCGGGCGGGATGGGGATCAACTTCATCAAGCAGTTCCGCCAGTTCGGTCTGATGGGCAAGGTGCCGCTGCTCACGGTCTCGACCGTGGATGGTTCGACGCTTCCTGCATTGAAGGACGTCGCGCTGGGCGCCTATGCCGGTACGTTCTGGGGGCCGGATTTCCAGAACGCCACCAGCAAGAGCTTCGTCGCTGCATTCGAGAAGAAGTACGGCCGGATTCCCTCCCAGTACGCCGCGCAGGCCTACGATTCGGCCCTGCTGATCGACAGCGCACTGCGCAGGACGGGCGGCAAGGTCAGCGACAAGGCGGCGCTGCGTGCCGCGTTGCGTGCCGCTGACTTTCCATCGCTGCGCGGCGCGTACAAGATCAACGTGAACGGCTTTCCGATCCAGGACCTCCACATGTTCGAGGTGGCCAGGGACGGCCAGGGTCGTGTGTCGCTCAAGACCATCGCCACGCCGTTGAAGGCCCACGCGGACGCGTATGCCGCCCAGTGCAAGCCCTGATCCGGACGACAGGTTCGCGGGCGGCAGGCGCCGTCCGCGCGGAGGCTTCCGATGAGCCCTGACCTGCTGTTCATGCAGACGCTGAACGGACTCCAGTTCGGCGTTCTGCTGTTCCTGATGGCGGCCGGCCTGACCCTCGTGTTCGGCATCATGAGCTTCATCAACCTGGCCCATGGCGCGCTGTACATGATGGGGGCGTATTTCGCCGCGACTGCCTTTGGCCACACCCAGTCGTTCCTGCTCGCGGTGGTGGTGGGTTTCAGCGGCGCCGTGGCGCTTGGCGTGGTGCTGGACCGGATCGGCTTTCTGAAGCTCTATCCGCGCACGCACCTGGACCAGGTGTTGGCCACTTTCGGCGTCATGCTCTTCTTCAATGAAGTCGCCCGCATGATCTGGGGACCCGCTCCGGTCTTCATGAGCCTGCCGGATGCCCTGGCCGGTTCGGTGACGCTGCTGGGGCTGCCATACCCGGGGTACCGGTTGCTGATCATCCTGGCGGGGTTGCTGGTTGCATTGGGCCTTTACCTGCTGATCGAGCGCACCCGGATCGGAATGCTGATTCGCGCGGGCGCCAGCAATCGCAGCATGGTGGCGGCCCTGGGGGTCAACATCGGCTGGCTCAACACGTTCATCTTTGCGCTCGGCGCAGGCCTGGCCGGCCTGGCAGGTGCCATGGTGGGGCCGATCCTGTCGGTCCAGGCGGGCATGGGGGACTCGATCCTGATCCTGACGCTGGTGGTCATCGTCATCGGCGGGATCGGCTCGATTCGCGGTGCCTTCCTGGGCGCACTGGTGGTCGGCCTGGTCGACACCCTGGGTCGAACGCTGATCCCGGGACTCCTGCGCATGTCGCTTGCCCAGGAGGCTGCCAGCACGCTGGGTGCGGCGATCTCGTCGCTGGCCGTTTACCTGCTGATGATCGTCATTCTGGCGCTCAAGCCCGAAGGCCTGTTCCCCGTGAAGAACCGTTGAGGGAGCGTCGAGTGGACATCGAGACACGGGGCATGCAGACGATCGCTGCACGCCGGTGGCGACCGCAGTTGCGGCCCGCGCTGACCGCCGCCTTGTTCGTGCTGTTCCTGCTGGTGCCGCTCTACGCGCAACAGACCGGCAGCGACTACGCACTGATTTTCGTCGGCCGGGTGCTGGTGTTCGCCCTCGCGGCTGTCGGCCTGAATCTCGCCCTCGGTTACGGCGGCATGGTCAGCTTCGGGCATGCGATGTACATCGGCATCGGCGCCTACTGTGTGGCGATCCTGTCGCATTACGGCATCGCCAGCGGCCCGCTGCACCTGGCCGCGGTGGTGGTGGTGACGGCACTGGTGGCGCCGCTGGTGGGGTTGATCGCACTGCGTACGCGCGACATCGCCTTCATCATGATCACGCTGGCGCTGGCGCAGATGTTCTATTTTCTCGCGCTCGGCCTGAAGCAATATGGCGGCGACGAGGGTCTGCCGGTCAACTTCGTCAGTGCTTTCGGTCCGTTGACCGGGAACCGAACGGCGCTCTATCTGTCGATCGTGGCGACGCTCGGTTCTGCACTGCTGGCGATGCGCCGGATCATCGACTCGCGCTTCGGCCTGGTGCTGCGCGCCGCCAGCGCCGACGAGCGACGTGTCCGGGCGGTCGGCATGAACCCGCTGGGTTATCGCCTCGCCGCCTATGTGCTGTCGGCCGAACTGTGCGCCGTGGCCGGTTACTTCCTGGCGAACCTGACCACGTTTGCCTCGCCTGCCTACATGGCCTGGACGGCATCCGGTGAACTCATCATCATGGTGCTGCTGGGCGGGGTGGGCACCCTGGTCGGTCCGGTCGTGGGCGCCGCCGCATTCCTGTTGATGGAGGAGTGGTTCAAGAGCCTGACCGAGCACTGGATGGTCGTCATGGGACCGGTCATCGTGGCGATCGTGCTGTTCCTCAGGAACGGCCTGTGGGGCATGCTGGTCGATGGCGGGCGCAAGGGAGCATCCTGAATGCAGCCACTGCTTTCGATCCGCGGTCTGGTCAAGCGCTACGGCGGCCTGGTGGTGACCGACCGCGTGGATCTCGACATCCTGCCGGGCGAGATCCATGCACTCATCGGCCCGAACGGCGCCGGCAAGACGACCCTGATCAGCCAGATCATGGGCGAGGTGCGCAGCGACGAAGGCACGACCAGCCTCGCCGGGCAATCCATCGACGCTCTGGACACGGCCGCGCGCGTGCGTGCAGGCATCGGGCGTTCGTACCAGATCACCTCGGTGATTCCGCACTTCACCGTGCTCGAAAACGCCATTCTGGCGGTGCAGGGCTGTCGCGGACATGGATTCCACTTCTGGACGCCGGTGACCGAGACCGAATCCCTGGTGAGTCGGGCCGACGAGCTGATCGCCACGATGGGCCTGGGCGCAAACCGTGATGTCGCGGCGATGGCGCTGTCGTACGGGCAACAGCGTCAGCTCGAGATCGCGATGGCCCTGGCCGCCGAGCCCAGGGTGCTGCTGCTCGACGAGCCGATGGCGGGCATGGGCCACGGCGCGACCGGATCGGACCGGATGATCGCGTTGCTGCGCCAGCTGAAAGGGCGCTTCGGCATTCTGCTGATCGAGCACGACATGGATGCGGTGTTTGCGCTGGCCGACCGCATCAGCGTGTTGTGTTACGGCAGGGTCATCTTCTGCGGTGATCCGGCGGCGGTGCGCGAGAGTGCCGAGGTGCGCGAGGCCTATCTCGGCGACGAGGAGGTGCCGGCGTGACTGCCCTGCTGGATGTCGAGCAACTCGTGTCGGGTTATGGGCGCAGCCAGGTTCTCTATGGCATGCAGCTGTCGATCGCGGCGGGGCAGTGCGTCAGTCTGCTGGGCCGCAACGGCATGGGCAAGACGACGACCATCAAGAACATCATGGGCATGCACCCGGCGTGGAAAGGCCGGATCTCCTTCAAGGGCGCACCGATCCTCGGCCTGCCGAGCTATCGGGTCGCGCAGCGCGGCATTGGCCTGGTGCCCGAAGGCCGACAGATTTTTCCCAACCTCTCCGTGCGGGAGAACCTGATTGCGACGGCCGCGGATCGCCACCGCAAGCCGTCGCCCTGGTCGCTGCAGCGCGTCTACGACCTGTTTCCCAGACTCGCGGACCGGGCGTCGAACTTCGGCAACCAGCTCTCGGGCGGCGAACAGCAGATGCTCGCCATCTGCCGTGCGCTGATGACCAATCCCGACCTGTTGATCCTCGACGAAGCGACCGAGGGGCTGTCACCGCTGGTGCGCCAGGAGATCTGGTCGGCGCTGGCCAGACTGCGCCAGGACGGCATGGCCATCCTGGTCATCGACAAGAACCTGGCGCCGCTGCTGGCCCTGGCCGATCGGCACTACGTCGTCGAAAAGGGCCAGATCGTCTGGGCGGGAGATTCGGATGCGTTCAGGGCCGAACCCGGGATCCAGCGGACCTACCTGGGCGCCTGACGTCGCCGTCGATCGCGACGAACAACCGGGAGAACGACGAATGATCACCTTCGTGCGCCGCGTGCGCATGCGCAACGGCTACTTCGACGAGGCGATGGAGTTGCTCAGGAAGCGCAAGGACTACCTGGAGCAGCAGCACGGGGTCGTCATCGACCTCAGGGTCCGCTTCGGCGGCCCCGTCGGCGAGGTGGCGCTGGTGTCTCATCACCGGGACGCCGGGGAACTGGAGCGCTTTCGCTCCAGGCTCATCGCGGATCAGGGTTCCGGACGCCTGCTGCGGGAAATCGCGAAAGTGACCCTGCCGGGTGAAACCCACGACGAGATCTGGATGGATCTTTCGTTGTCGCCCGGCCCGTGACGCCGGCGTAGCGCCGGGCGCGGGGAAGTCACGTGTGGCCTGCCCGGCCCGTGCGCGGGCCGGGCATCGGGCGGGCCTCACTTCGGGATGACCGCCGTCGCTTCGAGTTCGATCTTGCCCGGATTGTCCAGCAGGTCGACGACGAAGATCATCGTCATCGCCGGATAGTGCGTGCCCATGTGCTTGCGCCAGATCTTGCCGAGCTCCTTGCGCGCCGCCATGTAGGCGGGCTTGTCACAACAGAACGCCGTCATCCGGCAGATGTGCGCGGGCTTCGCGCCGGCCTTCGCCAGGATCGCGATGATGTTCTGCAGCGCCTGGTCGAACTGCGGAATGATGTCGGCGGAGTGGAACTTCTGCTGCGCGTCCCAGCCGACCTGGCCGGCGACGAAGACGATGCGACCTTCGGCAGCGATACCGTTGGCGTAGCCGATGGGCGGCGCCCAGCCGTCGGGAAGAAGAACTTGCATGTCGAGAGACTCCTTGGTTGCGTTGAGGGAGGAAATCAGTCGGTGTAGCGTGGCGGATCGGGATCGTCCGCCCAGTTGCGATCGGGCCTGGGAACCTTCGCGAGCCAGGCCTTGATCAGCTCGACGTGCTCGCGCTCTTCGCCCTGCAGTTCGAGTGCCGCCGAGCGCACCGAATCGACGGTGGCCGCTTCGGCGATGCGCGCGAAGAAGCGCTCGGCGCGCTCTTCGCTGGCCAGCGCGAGCGTCAGCGCATGGTAGGGCTGCATCAGGTAGTGCACTTCGTCCATCGGAACGGTTTCGGGCCCTTCGAAGCCTTCCCAGACCGCCTTGCCAGGTGCCGGCGGGGCCTTCCAGCCCATCTCCGCCATGATCTGCGTGGCGTGCTTGCCTTCGATTTCCGACATCTTGCGGAACAGGCTGGCGACCTCGAGATTGTTGTGCGTTTCCATCGCGTCGGCGAAGTCGGCATAGCGATCGGCGGCCTCGATCTCCATCTCGTAGGCCTTGGCCATGAACTCCTCGAGCGTGCGCGGCGCGTTCGTCTTCCTTGCGTTCATGTTTCGAACTCCGCGCCGATCTCGGCGATGTCGCGCCGCGCGCTGCGCGGGCCGAGCGGATAGGGTGTGCGGTCACCGACGTAGAGCACACCGATGTTGAATCCGTCGTCGGTCATCAGGCGACGCGCGGCCTTGGCCGGATCCTTCGTGGGGCCGACCGGTGCCGGCCGTGCCTGTTCCTTCCACGAGCGCTGCTCCGGCCGGAAAGTGACGCAGGGGCTGAGGATCTCGACGAACGAGAAGCCAGGGTGGCGGATCGCCTGCGCGACGGTCTCGGCGGTGCCGTTGGGGTCGCCCGAAAAGGCGCGGGCGACGAAGTTGGCCCCCGAGGCCAGCGCGATCACCAGCGGGTGGAACGAGCGTACGCCAGTGCCGCCCGGCGCGAGCTTGGAATCCCAGTCGGGTTCGGTGGTCGGCGAGGGCTGGCCCTTGGTCATGCCGTACACGTGGTTGTCCATCACGATGTAGGTGAGGTCCACGTTGCGCCGGCACGCATGCAGGAAGTGGTTGCCGCCAATGGAGTAGCCGTCGCCGTCGCCGCTGGCCACCAGCACGGTGAGGTCGGGGCGCGCCACTTTCAGCCCGGTGGCCGCGGCGAGCGAGCGCCCGTGCACGCCGTGAAAGCCGTAGCACGACGTGTACGCCGGAATGCGCGACGAACAGCCGATGCCGGACACCACGGCGATGTTCTCCGGGCGCACCTGCACCAGCGCGAACGCCTTGGTGATCGCGGCGAGCACGGAGTAGTCGCCACAGCCCGGACACCAGATGGGCTTGTAGTCGGACTTGTAGTCCTTGGCCGCCAGCGGTGCGGCTGCCGCGGCGCGATCGGTCACGCTGACCGCCTCGTTCATTGCTGCCTCCATTCCAGGATGACGTTCGCGAGTTCGCCGGGCCGCATCGGCAACGGGCCGGGACGGTGAAAGCTCGCCGGCTTGCCGGGCAGGTCGTACATCGACCGCAGGTAGCGGAACAGCTGGGCCGTGTGGTTCTGCTCGACCACGAGCACGCGCTTGACCCCTTCGAGGGCTTCTTCGAGCCGCTCGGGCAGTGCCGGAGCGAGCAGCCGCAACGCGACGAGCCGCGCCTTCACGTCCTGCGCGGCGAGCCGGCCGAGCGCCTCGCGCGCGACGTCGGTGACCGAGCCGAACGTGATGATCGCGATGTCGCCTTCGCCTTCGACATCCGCCCACCACCGGCCGTAGTCGTGCTGCAGCAGCTTGCGCTGGCGCTTTTCGAGCTGCGTGACGTGATCGCGCGCCTGGCTGCTCGGGATGCCGGCTTCGTTCTTCTCCAGGCCGTCGGCGGTGTAGACGATGCCGGGCGTGCCGGGGATCGCCATCGGCGAGATGCCGGATTCGGTGTTGCGGTAGCGCTTGAAGTCGGGTGCATGGGCTTCGGCCACGAGTCGCTGCGCAACGAAGCCCGGGTCGGCGGGGCGATCGATGATGGCGCGCGACTGGCCCATGAACTGGTCGGACAGCACGATCGCCGGCGCCTGCAGTGTCTCGGCGAGTTCCACCGCCCACTGGGTGGTGGCCACACAGTCGGCGATCGAGGTCGGGGCGACGACCACGCGCGGCGCATCGCCGTGCAGGCCGCTGACGGCGAACGACAGGTCACTCTGCTCGCTCTTGGCCGGGATGCCGGTGGACGGGCCGCCGCGCATCACGTCGACCACCACGACCGGCACCTCGGCACTGACCGCCAGGCCGATCCCCTCGGTCATCAGTGCCAGACCGGGGCCGGCGGTCGCGGTGAGCGACGGCACGCCGCCATAGGAGGCGCCGATGATCATGTTGATCGAGGCGAGCTCGTCCTCGGCCTGCAGCAGCGTGCCGCCCACCTTCGCGAGGGCGGGTGCGAGCCACTCGAGCACCTCGGTGGCGGGTGTGATCGGGTAGGCCGCCACGAAGCGCACGCCGCCGCGCACCGCACCGAAACCGGCGCCCTCGTTTCCGCTGAGCAGCCAGCGCTTGTGTTCCGGCGCTGCGCCGGCGCCGAAGCGCGGCATGCCTTCGATGTCGCTGGCTGCCTCGACACCGGCATGCAGTGCCTGCAGGTTCGCCTGCAAGGCGGTGTCGCCGCGCTTCCACGAGGCGCGCAGCGCTTCCCCGAGCACCTCGGCGGACAAGCCCGCGAGCGCGCCCGAGACGCCCAGTGCCACCATGTTGATCCAGCTGCCGGCGATCCCCCTGGCGATCTTTTTCAACGGCAGCGGGACGAAGCGCGCGCCGCCGGCGAGGAACACCGCCGGAGGTTCGCCCTCGTCGGAGTCGCCCACCAGCAGGCCCGATGCGCGCATCGGAATCTCGTCGGCGAAGCGGTTGATGTTCTGCCAGTCGATCGCGAGCAGCAGGTCGAAGCCGTCGTCGAGCGATTCGGTCTGCGTGCGCGCCAGCCGCAGCAGCGCGGCCGCTTCGCCGCCGCGGATCTGCGGGCCGCTGGTGCGCACCATGAGGCCGTAGAGCCCCGCCCTGGCGGCGGCGTCGAGCAGCAGGTTGCCGGCCGTCATGACGCCGCTGCCGCCGCTGCCGGCGAGTGCGATCGAGATGCTCGCGACGCCGGCGCGTGGCCCGGCAGCGGTGGTTGCACCGGGTGATGGAGTCTGTCGTGTGGGATTCAAGATGGGCTCTCTTGCGTGGCCTGCGGATTGTCCGCCGGGTCCATGCAGAAGGGGGTTTGATTCACATCAAGGCACCTGAAACCGCTCTACTACAACATCCGTATCGAGAAAGCAGTATTGCGGTACCACAATACAAGAATAAGCGGCGGGCACACGTCAGTCAACCCCGAACGGCGGGTCGCAAGGCGGGGCGCGACAGCGGGCAGAGTACGTCACGGGAGGTTCCGGAACAATGGGCATCGAAGCGCGCCGCTGGCTGATGAACGCGGTGAACACGCCGCTGGAACGCGCGACGTTCACGGCCACCGCCGGTGACGGCGAAGTGGTGGTGCAGGTGGCCGGTTGCGGCGTGTGCCACACCGACCTGGGCTACTTCTACGATGGCGTGCGCACCAACCACGCACTGCCCCTCGCGCTCGGCCACGAGATCAGCGGGCGCGTGGTCGCGGCCGGCCCCGGCGCACGGAACTGGCTTGGCAAGGCGGTGATCGTTCCGGCCGTGTTGCCCTGCGGCGAGTGCGATCTGTGCCGCCGCGGGTTGGGCACCATCTGCCGCAACCAGAAGATGCCCGGCAACGACATCCACGGCGGATTCGCATCCCACATCGTGGTTCCCGGCCGCGGACTCTGTGAAGTCGACGAGGCGCGGCTGGCTGCAGCCGGACTCGAACTGGCCGAAGTGTCGATCGTCGCCGACGCGCTCACCACGCCATACCAGGCGGTGCGCCGCGCCGGCGTCGGGCCGGGCAGCCTCGCAGTGGTGATCGGCGCGGGCGGGGTTGGCGGCTACTGCGTGCAGATTGCCGCTGCGAGCGGTGCGCAGGTCGTGGCGATCGACGTCGATGACGCGAAGCTTCAGGCCATCGCCAGCCATGGCGCCGCGCTCACGTTGAACAGCCGGCAGCTCGACGCGCGCGGCATCAAGGCGGCGATCACCGAGTTCGCGAAGAAGAATGGTTTGCGTTCCACCGAGTGGTTCATCTTCGAGTGCTCGGGCACGGCGCCCGGGCAACTCACCGCGTTCGGCCTGCTGGTGCACGGCGCGACGTTGTCGGTGGTGGGCTTCACGATGGACAAGGTCGAGGTCAGGCTGTCGAACCTGATGGCGTTCGACGCCCGGGCGATCGGCAACTGGGGCTGTCCGCCGGAAATCTATCCGGCCGCGCTCGACCTCGTGCTCGATGGCAAGGTGCAGGTCAAGCCGTTCGTCGAGCCGCATCCGCTCGACGACATCAACCACGTGTTCGAAGCCGTTCACCATCGCGCGATCCGCAGGCGCGTGGTGCTCACCCCCTGAATCAGGAGTCAAAAGTGCGTGAACTGAAGAGTTTCAACCTCGTCGACGATTTCTCGAAGCCTGGCGTGAGCTACGAGAAGCGGCCGGCGAAGCGGCCCGACGGATCGACCGTACCGGGCCTGTTCAACGTCTGGATCACGCTGGACAACCCGACCCAGCTCAATTCGTACACGACCGAGATGGTCAAGGCTCTGATCATGGCGTTCCGGGCCGCCTCGCAGGCGCGCGACGTCAACTGCGTGGTGTTCACCGGCGTCGGCGACCGGGCCTTCTGTACCGGCGGCAATACCAAGGAATACGCCGAGTACTACGCCGGTCATCCGTTCGAGTATCGGCAATACATGCGCCTGTTCAACGACATGGTGTCGGCGATCCTCGGCTGCGACAAGCCGGTCATCAACCGGGTGAACGGCATCCGCATCGGCGGCGGCCAGGAAATCGGCATGGCCGCAGACTTCTCGGTCGCCCAGGATCTGGCCCGCTTCGGTCAGGCCGGCCCGAAGCACGGTTCGGCGCCGATCGGCGGCGCCACCGATTTCCTGCCGGTGATGATCGGTGCCGAGCGCGCGATGGCCGCCTGCGTGCTGTGCGAGCCGTTCTCGGCGCACAAGGCCTACCAGATGGGCCTGATCACCGACGTCGTGCCGGCGCTGAAGATCGACGGCAGGTTCGTCGCCAACCCGCTGGTGGAAACGCAGCGGATGGTCGACGAATACGGACGCAATGCCTACGGCGAATTCAAGACCGGCGAGGCGGCAAAGGAAGGCAAGGCGTTGATGGCGCGCGGTACGGTCGATCTCTCGCTGCTCGATGCGCGGGTGGAGGAGTTGTGCGCGAAGATGCTGCTCACCCTGCCCGATTGCACGACCAAGTCGCTCGAGGAGCTGCGCAAGCCCAAGCTCGAGGCCTGGAACCGCAACAAGGAGAACTCGCGCGCCTGGCTCTCGCTGAACATGATGACCGAGGCGCGCTCGGGCTTCATTGCCTTCAACGAGGGTACGAAGGAGGATCGCGAGGTCGACTTCGTGCTGCTGCGACAGAAGATCGCTGCCGGTGAGAGCTGGGTCGGCCCGCTGCACGACTCGATCCAGCCGAAGGCGAAGCGCAAGGCCTGAAGCGATGGCCGACGCTTCCCCGCTGAAGCAGGCGCTCGAGCGCGACGGGGCGCTGGTGCGCCTGACGCTGGCGCGCCCGAAAGCGAACATCGTCGATGCGGCGATGTTCGCTTCGCTGTCGGATGCGCTGGCGACGCACGCCGCAACGCGCGGCCTGCGCGGGGTGTTGCTGGATGCCGAGGGCCCGAACTTCAGCTTCGGTGCCAGCGTCGAGGAGCACCTGCCGGAGCATTGCGCCACGATGCTCGCGTCGATGCACGCCGTGTTGCTGCAGATGCTTGCGTTTCCGGCACCGATCCTGGTGGCGGTGCGCGGCCAGTGTCTGGGCGGCGGGCTCGAGGTGGCGATGGCCGGCGGGCTGATCTTCGCAGCCCGCGACGCGCAGTTCGGCCAGCCCGAGATGAAGCTCGGCGTCTTCGCGCCGGCGGCCTCGGTGCTGATGCCCTACCGGGTGAACCAGCAGGCGGCCGAAGACCTGCTGTTCTCCGGGCGAACGATCGGGGCCGACGAGGCGCTGGCGCTCGGGCTGGCACAGCGGGTGGCCGACGACCCGGAGGCCGCGGCGCTGGCCTGGTTCGATGCACACCTGGCCGGCAAGAGCGCGGCCAGCCTGTCTCTGGCGCTGACGGCCGCGCGCGGTGCGATGCTGCGCGACGTGCGCGACCGGTTCGCCGAAGTCGAGCGTCTGTACCTCGACCGTCTGATGAAGACCCGCGACGCGAACGAGGGCCTCGCCGCGTTCCTCGCCAAACGCAAGCCTTCCTGGGAGCACAACTGATGAAGAACGCATCTTCTGTCGAAGCGATCGTCGATCGCTGCCAGACGCTGTTCGACGATCTCCATTTCAACGTCGTCAAGCAATGGAAAGCCGCCGCGCCGGGCCGCAAGGCGATCGGCTACATGCCGGTCTACGTGCCGCGCGAGATCATCCACGCGGCCGGCATGCTGCCCGTGGGCATCCTCGGGGGTGGCGACCAGCTCGAGGTGATCCAGGGCGACGCCTACTACCAGAGCTACATCTGCCGGATCCCGCGCTCGACGCTCGAGCTCGGGCTCACCGGCCGCCTCGACAGCCTCGACGGCATGCTGTTCCCGGCGATCTGCGACGTGATCCGCAACCTCACGGGCACCTGGCAGGTGCTGTTCAAGGACAAGTACGCGCGCTACTTCGACGTGCCGCAGAACTACGAGGACGCGATCGGCGGACGCTTCTACGCCGAGGAGATGGACGTCCTGCGCCGCGATCTCGGCGAGTTGCGCGGCAAGCCGGTGACCGACGCCGAACTCAACGCGTCGATCGTGGTCTACAACGCCAACCGCAAGGCGGTGCGCGATCTCTACGCGTATCGCGCGGCCAGGCCGTGGCAGGCGCCGACCTCGGAGGTGTACCTGATCCTGCGCGCCGGCATGGTGCTGCCGCCCGAGGAGCACACGCAGCTGATCCGCGACTACATCGCGGCTACCGACGCAGTGCCGCGGCAACGCCGCGACAATGCCCGCATCGTGATCAACGGAGCGTTCTGCGAGCAGCCGCCGCTGAACCTCATCAAGTCGATCGAGATGTCGGGCTGCTACATCGTCGACGACGACTTCATGCTGGTCACGCGCTGGCTGCTCGACGACGTGCCCGCCAACGGCAATCCGCTCGAGGAGCTGTCGAAGGCCTTCCTGCACCGCTCGGCGGCCACGGCGTCCAAGTACGAGGCCAGGCGCGAGGACAAGGGCCAGCACCTGCTCGGCCAGGTGAAGAGCGGCGTCGCCGAAGGAGTGATCTTCGCCGCGCCCTCGTTCTGCGACCCGGCGCTGCTCGAGCGTCCGATGCTGCAGGAGGTGCTCAAGAAGCACAGGATCCCCTACACCGCGTTCAAGTACGCGGAGAATACCGGCCAGATGGCGCCGATTCGCGAACAATCCGGCACCTTCGCCGATTCGATCAAACTCTGGAGCGCAGCATGAGCACCGCCGCAACGACCCCCGCCTCGAAGAAGCCGCTGAACGTCCAGAAGGACGAGGCGATGCTGCTTCAGAAGGAGATGATCAACCGGAACTATCACGACCTCGCCACCGCCCACGAGCAGGGTCGCAAGATCTCGGCCACCTTCGTGCCCGGGAACCTGAACGAACTGATGATGTGTTTCGACTTCGCGCGCAGCCTGCCCGAAACGAACGCGCTGCAGATGGGCATGCGCAAGAAGTCGGGCAAACTCATCATGGACGCCGAGCGCGACGGTCACTCGGAGGACGTCTGTACCTACGTCAAGTCCGACCTCGGGATGCTCGACACCGGGCTCGGCCCCACTGGAGAGAAGCTGCCGCCGCCCGACCTGCTGATGCTGTCGTACACCGGCTGTTTCACGTTCATGAAGTGGTTCGAACTCGTGCGTCACAAGTACGGCGGCGAGTCGGTGATGCTGCACGTGCCCTACCAGGGCGAGGGCAAGATCGCGCCGAACATGCGCGACTACGTGGTGCGCCAGCTCAAGGACACGGTCATCCCGACCCTCGAGCGCGTCTCGGGCGTGAAGTTCGACATCGACCGGTTGCGCGAGTACATGAAGGAATCGGCGAAGGCCGAGGACGACATGGTGAAGATCCTGCAGTCGGCAAAGAACCGGCCGTCGCCGATCGACGGTTACTTCGGCGCGGTCTACTACATCGGGCCGATGTTCGGGGCATTCCGCGGCACGAAAGAGGCGACGCGCTTCTACAGTCTCGTGCACAGCGAGATCGAGGAGCGGGTACGCCAGGGCAAGGGACCCGTCACGCCCGACGGCGAGATGGGCGAGGAAAAATACCGGCTGGTGGTCGAGGGGCCGCCGGCGTGGACGAGTTTCCGCGAGTTCTGGAAGCTGTTCTACGACGAAGGAGCGGTGGTGGTGGCGTCCACCTACGCCAAGGTGGGCGGCGTCTACGACTTCGGTTTCAGGCACGACCCGGATCATCCGCTCGAGTCGCTGGCCGAGTACTGCCTCGGTTGCTACACCAACCTGAGCCTGCCGTCGCGGATCGACATGATGGTCAAGTACATCGACGAGTACCAGGCCGACGGACTGCTGATCAACTCGATCAAGAGCTGCAACAGCTTCTCGGCGGGGCAGTTGCTGATCCTGCGCGAGGTCGAGCGGCGCACCGGCAAGCCGGCGGCGTTCATCGAGACCGACATCGTGGATCCGCGCTACTTCTCGGCCGCGAACGTCAAGAACCGGCTCGAGAGCTACCTGCAGATGGTCAAGCAGAAACGCAGCGCGGCCGCCGCGGCGCACTGATCAAGGGGATTTCCATGCGCTGTTTCATCGGTATCGACCTCGGCTCGACGACCACCAAGGCGGTGGTCGTCGACGAGAACCAGAACGTCATCGGGCGCGGCATTACCAACTCGCGCTCCAACTACGACACCGCGGCCACGATCGCCAAGCAGGAGGCGCTGGTCAACGGACGCTTTCACCTGTTCCGGCAGGCGCTGGCGAGCACCGGGGCGCTGAACGGCCAGCTCGAGGGCTTCCTCGCGCAACTCGAGCGCGACTTCCGTGCCGAGCAGTACCTCGAACAGCTGGCGGACCTGCACGAAACCTGTCATCGCAGCATCGAGAGTGCGAAATTCGGTGACGACGCGAAGATCGTCGGCGAGGCGCTCGACGAGACGTTCAAGCGGATCACGGCCGAGGCGCCGGCGCTGTTCGTGCCGGGTGCCAAGCGCAAGTCCGACTTCTTCCGCGACATCGCCGGCAGCCAGTACCTGTCCACCGGCGAGGCCGTGGCCAGGGACATGGGCACCCGCTACGACTACCTGCTCAACGTGTTCGACCGCTCGATCATCGAGGTGGAAAACCGCGTCTACGCCGAATCGATTCGCCGCCACCTGCTGGCGGCGCTCGAGCGCACCTTCAAGGCCATGCCCGAGACCGCGGGCAGGCGCACGCAGGTCGAAGCGCCGGTGAAGGGCGTGCTCGACACGGAGATGGAGGAAACTTACGTCATCGGCACCGGCTACGGTCGCGCGCGCCTGCCGTTCTCGAAGGAACACGTGCGCTCGGAGATCCTGTGCCACGGGCTGGGCGCGCACGTCATGTATCCGAAGACCGCCACCGTGCTCGACATCGGCGGCCAGGACACGAAGGCGATCCAGGTCGATCCGGCCGGCATCGTCGAGAGTTTCCAGATGAACGACCGCTGCGCGGCGGGCTGCGGGCGCTATCTGGGCTACATCGCCGACGAAATGAACATGGGCCTGCACGAGCTGGGTCCGCTGGCGATGAAGTCGACCAAGACGGTGCGCATCAACTCCACCTGCACGGTGTTCGCGGGTGCCGAGCTGCGCGACCGCCTGGCGCTGGGCGACAAGCGCGAGGACATCATGGCGGGCCTGCACCGCTCGATCATCCTGCGCGCGATGTCGATCCTTGCGCGCTCGGGCGGCATCCGCAACGAGTTCACCTTCACCGGCGGCGTCGCGAAGAACGAGGCGGCCGTGAAAGCGCTGAAGGAACTGGTCTTCGAGAACTACGGCGAGATGACGCTGAACATCGACCCCGACTCGATCTACACCGGTGCGCTGGGAGGGGCCACGTTCGCATGGCGCGCGGTGGTCGAGGAAGGCAAGACGGCCGAGGCACGCGCCTGAGCCGCAGCGAACATCCAGGAGAACGAACATGACTTATACGATCGGTATCGACATCGGCTCCGGCGCGGTCAAGAGCGTGCTGTTCAAGGTGGACGGAGATCGCCACGAATGGCTGGCCAAGCGCTGCGAGCGCATCCGCCGGCGCGACCCGATGCAACTGGCCGAGGAAGGCCGCAACGACGTGCTGGCCGATGCCGGCATCGACCTGGATCAGGTGGACTACATCGCCACCACCGGCGAGGGCGAGAACGTGAAGTTCGCCACCGGCCACTTCTACTCGATGACCACGCACGCGCGCGGCGGCGTCTACCTGCATCCGGGTGCGCGTGCGATCGTCGACATCGGCGCGCTGAACGGGCGTGCGATCTACGTCGACGAGCGCGGAAAGGTGCTGGCCTACAAGATGACGAGCCAGTGTGCGTCGGGCTCCGGCCAGTTCCTGGAGAACATTGCGCGCTACCTCGGTGTCGCAGTGGAAGAGATCGGGCCGCTGTCGGAGAAGGCCGAGAATCCCGAGAAGGTGAGCTCGATCTGTGCGGTGCTGGCCGAGACCGACGTGATCAACATGGTGTCGCGCAGCATTGCACCATCCGACATCCTGAAAGGGATTCACTTGTCGATGGCCTCGCGCATCGTCAAGCTGCTGAAAGTCACCGGCATCAAGGAAGGCACCGCGCTGATGACCGGTGGCCTGGCGCTCGACACGGGCCTGCTCGCGGCGATCCGCGAGGAAATGGCCAACGAAAAGGCCAATGTCGAGGTCGTCAACCATCCGGATTCGATTTACGCCGGCGCCATCGGAGCTGCGCTGTGGGGCGCATTCCGGCACGAGAAGCTGGCAGGATTGCAGGAACAGGCAATCGCGTAACCAGGAGAGATTCGATGGCCCTGATGATCAACGACGGCTGCACGTCCTGCGATGCGTGCAGGCCGGTGTGCCCGAACGAGGCGATCACTGCCGGCGACCCGATCTACGTGATCGACCCGATGCGCTGCACCGAGTGCGTGGGCGCCGAAGACGAACCGCAGTGCGTGCTGGTGTGCCCGGCCGACTGCATCGTGCCGCATCCCGATTTTCAGGAGACGCCCGAGCAGTTGCTGGAGAAGTACCAGCAGTTGCACGGCTGAGGCGGGCCCGACGGCATCGCTGCCGGGCGCATTGCGTGCGCCCGGCAGCGCCCGTTTCTCATGGCACGCTCTTCGCCGCGTTGCCGCCGAGCGCGCCACGCACCACCGCGCTCACCATGGTGACGATGAAGGCCGCCAGCGCCACGGCATTGAGCATCCCGCCGGCCTGCGTCCAGCCGAAGCGGCCGGTCGCGTCACCCGCCATCCGCACCAGCAGCGACAGGTGCAGCAGGGCGAGCGGCAGATAGAAGACCGCGTGATACGGCACCGCGACCCGCAGCACCGCGGGGAAGATGATCGCGGCGTGGCCGAACACCATCGAGAAGACGAAGCCCAGCGTCAGCGCGTGCAGGGCCGCGTCGTAGGCACGGGTGCCGGGCGCCAGGCCGGCCCACAGCGCGATCGCGCCGCCCACGGCGAGCCAGGCGTAGCCCGAGAGCAGGCACACCGCGATGAAACGGGTGAGTCCCCGGTTGTGCACCGTGCGGCGCGCGATGTCCTGCCGCAGCAGCCAGCCGGCCAGTGCCAGCAGGCCGGCAGCAAACAGCGGCAGGCCCCACGACAGGTCGGAGGCGGCCAGTCCGGCGAGAACCACCGCGAGGATCACCGCGAACACGCGCCGCGCTGTCGGCGACGGCGGCAGGAAGCGCGACAACTCGAGCCGTTCGCCGGCGATGGTCAGGATCAGGAAGGCAAGCCACCAGCCGACCACGTCGTGCACGCTCGCACCTGCGGCCCAGAGCGCCACGCCCACCGGCCAGCAGGCGGCGCCGAGTGCCAGCGTGAACGTGAACAGTGCCGCCTGCCGACGGAACACGTCGAGCGAGGCGGCGAGCAGGACGAGGCCGCCGCCGAGGAAGAACCAGGGCGCCAGCGCGCTCGCACCGAAGACGGTGGTGGCACTGCCGATGCCGGCCAGCAGTGGGCCGAGATAGGCCCAGTAGCGCCCGATCGCGACGGCCCGCTCGAGCGAGATCACCACGCCGAAGAAACCGCAGATCATCAGCGGTCCGTGCAGCGCGGCCGCCGAGGCCGCGACGTCGGGCACGGCCCAGCCGAGCCGCGCCAGCCCCGCACCGGCGCCGACCACCAGGCCAAGGAAACCGAGCACGAGCAGCGGCACCCGCCACGGCGGCGGCAGACCGGTGACGGGGGCGGCGGAAGGCGCGGGCTGGCGGGCCAAGCCGCGCTACCAGCCGAAGTGGTCGCGCGCGATGCCCGTCATCTTGTCCGGGGACCAGGGCGGATCCCAGACCAGGTGGATGCCGATCGGCGTGTCCGGCGGACAGATGCCCGCGATGGCGCGATGCGCGTGGTCGACGATCATGTCGGCCATCGGGCACGCCGCGGTGGTCATCGTCATTTCGACATGCACCGACGGGCCGGCGACCTCGATCACGTAGATCAGGCCGAGGTCGACGATGTTCATGCCGGCTTCGGGGTCTTCGACCTGCCGCAGCGCTTCGCGCACCGCTTCGTCGTCGGGCATCGAGGTGATCATGGGAGCCGCCTCCCCAGGGCCTGTCGGTCAGCCGATCCTGCGTGCGAAGGCCAGCCGCTGCGACGGGGCAAAGCCGACATCGTACAGGAAGCCGAGAAGGCTGAGGTCGCGCGGCGCCACCTGCGTCTCGACGCGCTCGATGCGCAGCGCCCCCAGGTTCAGGAACAGCTGGGACAGCAGTGCGTGGCCGACGCCGCGATGTCCGTATTCGGGATCGACCCCGATCGTGTCCATCACTGCCACCGGTTCGGTGCGACCGAAGTCGCCGAGGTCGGCGCGTGCCATCACGAAACCGACGATCACGTCGTCGAGTCGCGCAGTGAGCGAGACGCGGATTGCGGAGTCGGCGAGCGTCTCGGCGAGCAGGCCGCCGATGTAGCCGTGGCGATCGCGCCCGGTGATGCCGCGGTCGATGCGCGTGATGTCGGCGAGGTCGGCGGCGCTCATCGGACGGATGTCGGCCGTGTCGCGCGCCAGGCGTTCGAAGTCGTTGCCTTCCCGGCCGCCGAAGTTGATTTCGTGGCCGGGGCCGTCGCCGACCGGCACCGACACCGGTTCGTCACGCTTCTGCACGTACTCGCCACCACGCACCGCACAGTCGACCACGTGGTTGGGGGCCAGCGTGAACCCGGCGTTGTCGAGCCAGCCCATCATCCGATGGTTGTTCCAGGCGGCCTGGGTGCGCAACTCGGTGATGCCGTGCCGCGCTGCCCACTGCGACAGAACGGAGAACAGCTGTTTGCCGATGCCGCGCCCCTGGGCCTCGGTGCGCACGCCGAGCGTCTCGAGGCGCAGGTCGCGGCCGCTGCGGCCGAACTCCCCCTCGGTGACACGTGCCTCGATGAAGCCGATCAGGCCGTCGTCGCTGCTTGCAGCGAATTGCGCGTGCGTGCCGGGATCACGCAGCGCGGCGGCCAGACGCCGCTCGATGTAGGCGCGGCGCGATCGGCCCTGGATGGCAGCGTCGATGGCCACGACGGCGTCGAGGTCGTCGCGCGCGAGCGCCCGGATGGTGATGGCAGGGGCAAAAGCAACTTGCATGTCCTGTAGCCTCGTGGTGGTGGGCGCCGCCTCAGGCGGCCGCGTAGGCGAACGCGAGTTCGCGGTCGGTGTCGTCGTCGAGAAGATCGTCGAGCATCGGCAGCAGGGCCATGGTTTCCTTCTGGATGTGCGCGACCTGGCGCTCGACCATCTCGAGGGCGCCGACCTTCAATGTGTTCCAGCCGCTGTCGTCGAGCGTGCCCGCGGCAGCGGCGCGCGCCAGCGGCAGCATTTCGTCGGCCACGGTGCGGATCGCTGCGTGTTCCTCGGTGAGCAATTCGGCGATGTCGCCCTCGCCAGCGTCGGCCAGCCGCGTGAAGAGTTCCTGCTCCTCGAAGTCGAAGTGGCGGTGCACGTCCTGCTCGAGGTGGCGTGCGAAACCCGCCGCCACACGCGCGAGTTCGGGATCCCGACCTGCGCCCGAGCGTGGTGCGCGCGCGAACGCCTGCTCGATGCGTCCGAGCAGGTCGAGGTTGGTGCGGTGCTCGTCGTCGAGCATGTGGCTGACCTGGCGCTGGAAATTCATCGTTGGTCCAATACCGGTATTCGAATACTGGAATATCCAACGAGGACCGGATTGGTCCATTGATACGGGTCAAGCAACCTTCGTATCGGGTCGCGCGCGCACCGCCGCAGGGCGACGCATGCGCCGCAGCAGGACCACGTAGAAGACCGCGAAAGCGCCGGCGCCCGTTGCCCCGACGAGCGCGCCGGCCGCGGCGATCCAGGAGTTGTCGAGCACGATCGCCAGTGCCAGCATTGTCAGCGCAGCCAGATGGCACCAGAAGTGCACGGCGAGCGGGCGGTCCGCGGTGAGCGATGACGGCGTGCGCGGCGGCGATTTTCCAGGCGGCTTGTGCATCGAGGCGAGGAACGGCACGATGCGCTGCAGGATTCCGAGCAGGAAAGTGAGCAGCCAGCCGACGATCAGCACGAGGCCGAACAGGGCGGGCATGCCTTCGAACGCAACGTCGAGCGCGAGCGCCAGTGCGGCGACGAGGCTCAGTGCCAGCAGCGCCCACGAGATTCGCACCAGCCGGAACGAGCGGCCCAGTTCGCGGCGCATCCCGGTTTTCAGCGCCACTGCCATCAGCCGCAGGTGCAGCGCGACGGCGATGGCCGCGGCCAGCACGGCGGCGATGCGCAACGGGCCCGGTGCGACGCCCAGCGCGGCCAGCGCGGCCAGCGCCAGCGCGAGCAGCGCCAGCGCGCACGAGGCGAGTGCGCGCCGCTCGTGCGGTGCTGCCGACAGTGCGAACATCGGCACCAGGATGTACGACAGCCCGAGCGCCAGCATGCCCATGAAGCCGTAGGCGGCGAACAGCACGTGCAGTGCGAGTCCCGTGCCGCGGTCGAGCAGCGGCAGGCCGACGTAGGTGAAGGCGAGCGAGAACGCGGTGAGCAGCGCCAGCAGCAGCCCGACGAGCGCGGTCCAGCCGTGGGCGACCACCACCGGCATGCCGCGTGCACCGGCCAGGTTCTGCGCGAGCAGCGCCGCGTAGACGAGCAGTGCGGCCACGACCGCCGCGGCACCGGTGGCGAGCAACCACGGCTGGGGCAACCCCATCCCGAGGGCGACCGCAGCCACGCCCGGCGCATACAGCCACCACACCAGCACCGGCCAGCGCATCGAACGCACCGGCTGGCGCGTGGCCACCGGCAGCAATTGCAGGCTGGCGCCGATCGCGGTCATCGCCAGAACGCCGAGCGTCACCAGGTGCAGTGCGGCCAGCGTCCAGCCCAGGCCGCCGGCGAAGCGCGGCAGGCCGGTGCTGCCAGCGAGCAGCGCAAGCCACGCGAACAGGTGGCTGGCCACCGCCGCGCCGAAGAAGCGCAACGGAATCGACGCGGGCAGCAGGCGGCTCGTCGCACCCGCGAGGAAGTTGCCCGCCGCAAGCCTGGTGGCCATTGCGCTCTCGCGCGCCGCTCGTTCAGCCCGCCTGGGCCAGACGCAGGCGCACTTCGCCCGGTGCGCCCTCGATCGGATCGGCGCTCCAGCCGATCTCGGCCAGTTCGGGGTAGAGCATCGTCGGATCGCGGTCGAGATGCGCGATCACCGGCGTGGCGTCGCGGATCGATCCAACGAGTTCGAGGATCGCGACGAGCGGTTCGGGCGCAGGCAGGCCGCGCACGTCGATGTGGATGCCGTCGGTTCCGGTCCAGCGCCTGATGACACCGCCCGCGACGGCAGCGGGCGAGTCGGCGGGTTTGCCAGCGCGCGAACGCATCGTCGCCTCCGTCACGCCGTGGTCACGCTGGCCTGCTGCGCCAGCGTGCGCAGCAGGCGCTGGGCGAGCACCGCAGCGACCTGTCGCCGGTAGTTCGACTGCGTGACGGTGGTGCGCATCGGGCTCACCTGCTTCTGCACCAGCTTGCCGAGCGCGGCGAGCATCGCGTCGTCGACGGCGCGGCCCACCAGCGCCTCGGTGCCAGCCAGCACCAGCGGATGTGCGTTGGTGCCGGTGAGGGCAACCCGCAACGAGCGCAGCACGCCGCCATCGCCGGGCGTGACGGCGCAGGCCACGCCCGCCAGCGGAAAATCCATCGCGGCGCGCGCGCGTGCCTTGCGGTAGCCCGAAACCCGCGCGTTGGCGCCTGCCGGGATCAGCACGCGCGTGAGGATCTCGTCACGGGCGATGGTGAGGTGTGCGGCGCCGTCGTCGCGGTACATGTCGGCGAGCGCGATGCGCCGCGTGCCGCGACTGCACACCAGCTCGACCTCGGCATCGAGCACGAGCAGCGCAGGGGCGAGGTCGCCGGAGAAGGCGGCGTGGCAGCGCGCGCCCTGCGGGGCGACGTGGCAGGTGTCGCCGCCCAGCTTCAGGCAGTAGTTGTTGGCGGCGCGCCACCACTCGCTCTGGTTGTAGAAGACGCAGCGCGTGTCCAGGCAGAGATTGCCGCCGACGGTGGCGGCACCGCGATGACCGGGTCCGGCGATCGAGCTGGCGGCTTCGGTGACCGCGGGCCAGGCGAGGGCGAACGACGTGTCGGCGGCCAGCGGCGCGAGCCTGACGCGTGCGCCGATCCAGGTCCCCTCGGGCGCCAGCGTGACCGCGTCGAGTCCGGTCACCTCGGCGAGATCGATGAGCAGGGTGGGGCGTGCGATGCCGCGGCGCATGTTCGGGACGAGGTCGGTGCCGCCGGCGAGCAGCCGTGCCTGCGGATCGCTGGCGAGCAGCGTCGCAGCCTCGGCGACGCTGGTTGGCCGCTTCAGGACGAATGCGGGCATGCTGTCCATGTTCAGCTCCTCGCCGCCGGCGCAGCGTCTGCGGCGCGCGCCGTCGCGGGCCGGGATGCGCGCAACCGCTCGTCGCGGCGTTTGGCGTGGATCGCCTCGAGCAGGCGGTCCGGGGTGAGCGGAAGCTCGTCGAGGCGGATGCCGATCGCGTCGTGGATCGCGCTGGCCAGCGCCGGCGGGAAGCCGTGCAGGGCGCCTTCGCTGGCCTCCTTGGCGCCGAACGGCCCGAGCGGATCGTTGCTCTCGACCAGTTTCACTTCGATCGGTGGCGACTCGGCGATGGTCGGGATGCGATAGTCGAGCATGTTCGGCCGCATCGGCAATCCGAGGTGGTACTGGTTTTCCTCGGACATCGCCTGGCCCATGCCCATCCAGACGGCGCCCTGCACCTGCCCTTCGACGGCCAGCGGGTTGATCGCGCGGCCGCAGTCGTGCGCGACCCAGACGCGCTCGACCTGGACCAGTCCGGTGTCTTCGTCCACCGACACCTCGACCACCTGTGCGGCGTACGAGAATCCGGCCGATGAGCCCACCGCTGCACCGCGGAACTTGCCTCCCTGCGTCTCGGGCGGTGTAGACCACGCGCCCTTGATGGTGAGCGTGCCGCTGTCGGCGAGCGCGGCCTCGACCACCTGCGCGAAAGCGAGGGTACGGTCGGTGCCGGCGACACGGCAGTGCTCGCCTTCCCACTCGACGTCATCGACGCCGACTTCGAGCCGCCTGGCCGCGGCCTCGAGCAGCGCGCGTTTCATCGCCTGCGCGGCGCGCAGCGCCGCGTTGCCGACCATGAACGAGACGCGCGACGAATACGAGCCGTTGTCCTTCGGCGTGAGCGCGCTGTCGGTGGCCACGACGCGGATGCGCGCGATCGGCAGCGCCAGCACTTCGGCGACGATCTGCGTGAGCAGCGTGGACGAACCCTGGCCGATGTCGGAGGCGCCGGTGAGAATCGTGATGCCGCCGTCGAAGTCGAGCTTCAGGTTGATGACCGCGTGCGGTTCGCCGCTCCAGTGCACCGGCTTGGCCGAGCCGGAGACGTAGTGCGAGCAGGCCATGCCGAGGCCGCGCCCGCGCGGCAGTCTGCCGTGTCGCTCTTTCCAGCCCGAAGCCTGTTCGACCCAGTCGAGGCACTCGGGGATGCCGTACGAATTGACCTGCAGGTCGTTCAGCGTGCGATACGGTGCGGTGATCAGGTTCGCACGGCGCACCGCGAACGGGTCCAGGCCGAGTTCCTCGGCCATGCGATCGAGCAGCGTCTCGAATGCGTGGCGCGCGTCGACCGCGCCGTGGCCGCGCATTGCGCCGCAAGGTGGCGTGTTGGTGTAGATGCGGAAACCCCGGTACTTGACGGCGCCCATCCGGTAGAGCGCGTGCAGCAGTGCGCCCGCGTAGAGGATCGTGACCAGCCCGTAGCCGCCGTAGGCGCCGCCGCGCTGCACGATTTCGGCGTCGACGGCGGTGATTTCGCCGTTCTTCTTCAGGCCGATCCTGAGCCGGATGTCGGTCTCGGGGCGGCCGCGATGCGTGAGGAAACTGTCTTCGCGCGACTGCTCGATGCGTACCGTGCCGCCTGCGGCGCGCGCCAGCGCTGCGGTGACCATCTCGAAGTTCAGCGGTTCGACGCGGTGGCCGAAGCCGCCGCCGACGAAGGGTTTGACCACGCGGATGCGCGAACTGTCCATGCCCAGGCACTGCGCCAGCGTCAGGTGCAGGTAGTAGGGCACCTGGGTGACGGAATGCGTGGTCAGGCGGTCGCGCTCAGGTTCGTAGGAGGCCACGGCCGCGTTCAGTTCGATCTGCCCGTGCGAGACCTCGGCGTAGTGGAAAGTACGCTCGCGCACCAGGTCGGCCGAAGCGAATCCGGCTTCGACGTCGCCGAAGGTGTGGTCGACTTCGCGTTCGACGTTGCCCGCCTTCTTCTCGTGCAGCAGCGTGGCCTCGGGGGCGCGCGCGTCGGCCGCGACGAAGTAGGCCGGCAACGGCTCGATGTCGAGCACGATCGCGGCGAGCGCGGACTCGGCGGTGGCCTCGTCGACCGCTGCGACTGCGGCGACCGGTTCACCCCGATAGCGCACCTTGCCGCGCGCCAGCGGCCATTCGTTCTGCGCGATCGGGATCACGCCGTAGGGAGCGGCGAAGTCCTCGCCGGTGACCACTGCGTGCACGCCGGGCAGCGCGCGTGCCTTCGCGGTGTCGATGCCGCGAATCACGCCGTGCGCGATCGGGCTGCGCAGGATCTTGCCGACGAGGGTTTCGCCGAACGGCAGGTCGGCGGTGTAGCGCGCGCGCCCGGTGACTTTCTCGATGCCGTCGATCAGCGGCGTGCGCTGTCCCACGGAGTGCTCGCCGCGGCCGGTTCCGGGCGCGGCCGGGGCAACGACGTCGCCGGAAGTAACGGTCGGATTCATTGGGTCACTCCTCCGCGGCAGCCTTCACCGATTCGATGATCTTGACGTAGCCGGTGCAGCGGCACAGGTTGCCCGACAGGGCTGCGCGGATTTCGTCGTCGGCCGGATGGGGCGTGCGGCGCAACAGCGCTTCCGAGGCCATGATCATGCCCGGTGTGCAGAAGCCGCACTGCGTGCCCAGGTTCTCGTGGAAAGCCTGCTGCAGGCGGCTCATCCGGCCGCCTGCCGCCAGGCTCTCGATGGTCTCGACCTGCCTGCCGTCGCAGCTCGCGGCCAGTGTGATGCAGGCGAGCCGCGTTTCGCCGTCGACCAGCACGGTGCAGGCGCCGCATTCGCCGCCGTCGCAGCCCTGCTTGGTGCCGGTGAGGCCGGCGGTGTCGCGCAGGTAGTCGAGGAGCAGCGCGTGATCGGAGACGGCGTCCTCGCGGGCGCGTCCGTTCACGGTCAGGGCAAGCAGTCGTTTGGCCATTTTCAGACTCCCTTCGGTCGCAGGTCGCGCACGCGCACCGCCTTGCCCTGCGAGCGCGGGATCTCGCCGGGGCGCTTGACGACGACGTCGGTGGTGATGCCGAGCATCGACTTGATCTGGTGCGCCACCTTGCGCGCGATGCCGTCGTAGGCGCCGGGATCGACGCCGGCCTGCGCTTCGGTTTCGACCGTCACGTGGTCGAGCCGGCCGTGGCGCTCGACCACCAGCTGGTAGTGCGGCGCGATGTTCTCCAGGCCGACCAGCACCGCCTCGACCTGCGACGGATAGACGTTCACGCCGCGGATGATCAGCATGTCGTCGTTGCGCCCGGTGACCCGCAGGATGCGCAGGTGCGTGCGCCCGCAGTCGCACGGTGCGGTGGTGATCCGCGTGATGTCGCGCGTGCGGTAGCGCAGCATCGGCAGCGCTTCCTTGGTGAGCGTGGTGATGGCCAGCTCGCCGGTTTCGCCCTCGGGCAGCGCTCGCCCGGTGTCGGGGTCGATCACCTCGAACAGGAAGTGATCCTCCCAGCCGTGCAGGCCGGCCTGGTGTTCGCATTCGCAGGCCACGCCGGGGCCCATGATCTCGGACAGCCCGTAGATGTCGACCGCGCGGATGCCCAGGCGCGCCTGGATTTCGCGGCGCATCCCGTCACTCCAGGGCTCGGCGCCGAACACGCCGACCTCGAGTGCGGAATCCTTCGCGAGATCGACGCCCTGCTGCTCGGCGAGCTCGGCGATCGCCAGCGCATACGACGGCGTGCAGCACAGCACGCGTGCGCGGAAGTCCATGATCAGCGACACCTGGCGCTCGGTGGAGCCGCCCGACATCGGCACCACCACGCCACCGAGCCGTTCGGCGCCGTAGTGCGCGCCCAGCCCGCCGGTGAACAGGCCGTAGCCGTAGGCGTTGTGGACCACGTCGCCGCGTCGCGCACCGCCCGCATGCAGCGAGCGCGCCATCAGGTCGGCCCAGCTGTCGAGATCGCCGCCGGTGTAGCCCACCACCGTCGGCTTGCCGGTCGTGCCCGAAGAGGCGTGCAGGCGCGCCAGCTCGCCGACCGGGCGCGCGAACATGCCGAACGGATAGTGGTCGCGCAGATCGCTCTTGAGCGTGAACGGCAGCCGCTGCACGTCGTCGAGCGACCGGAGGTCGTCGGGCGCGACGCCGGCCGCGTCGAGCCGCGAGCGATGCAGCGGCACGTTCTCCCAGGCGCTCTTCACCGTCTCGCGAAGTCGCGCCAGCTGAAGCGCCGCCAGCCGCTCGCGCGGCATGGTTTCGACCTCGGGGTGCAGATGGCGGGCGTGCGCGGGCTGCGCAGCGCGGACGGAGCGGGTGGCGGTGCTCGTGCTCATCGACGTCTCCCCGGATTCACGTGGTGTCGGCCGTCAGGGACGCACGCCGCGCACCGGCAGCTTCGCGGGTGCGAAGCCCTGGTTGAACGCAGCCCGCGTGACCAGCGTGTACTCGAGCCAGGCGCCGGCGCCGGTGGCTGCGAGGCGCCTGCGAAGCTCACGCCAGACCCGCCTTCTTCGCCTTGGACGCCAGGCGTGCGGCGGTGCTCTCGAGGTCGACGACGAAGCGACTGTGCCGGCCGCGGCAGATGGCGTCGACGCTGTCGTGGCCCTCGATCTCGAAGGTGACCGCGCGACCCTTCACCTCGGCGATCGTCACCTTCAACTCGACCGGCATGCCGAGCAGCGTGGCTGCGAGGTGATCGACCTCCACACGTGTGCCCACCGAGTCTTCGCCGGCGTCGAGATGTTCGAGAAGCAGTTCGCGGCAGGCCATCTCGATGTCGTAGACCAGCATCGGCGTCGAATAGACGCGGGCGTTCTCGCCCATGAAGCCGATCGTGCGCGCACGATCGACGGTGTGCCTGTCGGTGCGCGTTGCGCCGGGGACGAGGGAAGCTTTCATCGGATTCTCCGGGTTCGTGGGCGGGACGGCAGGGGCCGGCTCGGGATCGTGAAGCGCTTACGTAGCTCGCTACAACCCGAGGTAAGCCTGCTGGACCGCCGGGTTGTGGAGCAGCTCGGCGCCGCTGCCCGAAAGCGCGATGCGACCGACTTCGAGCACGTAGGCACGGTCGGCCACCGACAGCGCTGCGCGTGCGTTCTGGTCGACCAGCAGGATCGTGGTGGCGGCGTCTTTCAGCGAACGGATCGTGGCAAAGATCTCGGCCACCAGACGCGGCGCCAGGCCCATGCTGGGCTCGTCGAGCAGCAGCAGCCGGGGGCGCGTCATCAGCGCCCGGCCCATGGCGAGCATCTGCTGCTGGCCGCCCGACAGCGTCCCGGCGGCGTCGTGGCGCTTCGACGCGAGGATCGGGAACAGTGCGTAGACCTTTTCGAGCCCGCCGGCGATTTCGCTGGCGGGGCGCACGTAGGCGCCGAGCATCAGGTTGTCTTCGACGGTGAGCGGGCCGAACACCTGCCTGCCCTCGGGCACCTGGACGATACCCATGCGCACACGCGCGCGGGGCGACAGACGGGTGATGTCGGCATCGCCGAAACGCACACTGCCTGAGGCGGCGGGCTGCATGCCCGAGAGGGCGCGCAGCAGCGTCGACTTGCCGGCGCCGTTGGCGCCCACCAGTGCGACCAGTTCGCCGTCGTTCACGCGCAGGCTCACCGCGTCGAGCGCGGTGATGCGGCCGTACCGGCTGGAGAGCCCGTCGACTTCAAGCATGCGCCTGTTCCGGCTGCGCCGCGGCGCCCAGGTAGGCCTCGATCACGCGCGGGTCATTGCGCACCTGCTCGGCGGTGCCTTCGGCGAGCCGGCGGCCGTAGTCGAGAACGAGGATGTGGTCGGACACTCCCATCACGAGCCGCATGTTGTGCTCGACCAGCACCACGGTGGTGCCGCCCTCGGCAAGACGGCGGATGAGCACCGCCACGTCGGCCGATTCGGTCGGGTTCAGCCCGGCGGCCGGTTCGTCGAGCAGCAGGATCTTCGGCTCGCCGGCCAGCGCGCGGGCGATCTCCAGCCGCTTGAGCGCGCCGTAGGGCATGGCATCCGCGCTCGATTCGGCCTGGGCGCCGAGCCCGACGAACTTCAGCAGACGCAGCGCGTGCTCGCGGCAATCCCTCTCGGCGCGCCGCAATTGCGGGGTTCGCAGCAGCGTGGGCAGCAGGCCGCAGCGCTCGCGCAGGTGACGCCCGGTCATCACGTTCTCGAGCGCAGTCATGTTGAAAAAGATCTGCAGGTTCTGGAACGTGCGTCCGATGCCGGCAGCGGCGAACGCGTGCGCGGGCAGACCGGTGAGGTCGCGGCCGCGGATGTGGATGCGGCCGGTACTGGGCAGGTAGACGCCGGTGAGCAGGTTCAGCAGTGTGGTCTTGCCGGCGCCGTTGGGGCCGATGATCGAATGGACCATGCCTTCGCGCAGCGAGAAGGAGAGGTCCTGGACGGCGTGGATGCCACCGAACTCCTTCGACAGGCCCTGAACGTGCAGGCCGTCGTCGGTTCCGTGCGTGGCGTCGGCAGGCACCGTGCACGCGCTCGCCATCGTGGAGTCGCTCGCCGGATCGGACACTGTCAGCCCCGCCTGCGAGTGAGCCATCCGGCCAGCGTCGGGACCGCGCCGCGCGGCAGGAAGATCATCGTGATCATCAGGATGGCGCCGAAGACCACCATTTCGTAATCCTTGACCACCGTGAGGGCCTGCGGCAGCACCGTGAGGATCGCGGCGCCGACGACGGCACCGAACGTGGAGGCCATGCCGCCGAAGACGACCATCGTCACCAGCTCGACCGAGTGCAGGAACGATGCCTTCGAGGGCGTGATGAAGCCGCTGTAGAACGCGGTGAGGCCGCCGGCGATCGCAGCGAACACCGCCGAGACGACGAAGACCATCAATTTCTGTCGCGTGCTGTCGATGCCCACCACCTCGGCAGCCACTTCGGAGGTGTGCAATGCGCGCAGGGCCCGTCCGGTGGGCGATTCGATCAGGTTCAGCGCCACCCAGACCGCGAGCAGCAGGCAGGCACCGACGATCCAGTACCAGGTCTGCTCGCCGTGCACCGCCCAGCCGAACATCGCGAACGCCGGCACCGGCATGCCGTCGGGTCCGCCGGTGACCTGGTCTTCGTTGGCGAGCACGATCGACACGATGACGCCGAGGCCCAGAGTGGCCATCGCGAGATAGTGGCCCTTCAGGCGCAGGATCGGGCGTCCGACGACGAAGGCCATCAGCCCCACCACCGCGGTGGCGGTGATCAGCGCGGCCAGTGGCGGCAGTCCGAGGCGCGCGCACAGCAGCGCCGAGCCATAGGCGCCCAGGCCGAAGAAACCGGCGTGACCGAGACTGATCTGGCCGGCATAGCCGATCAGCAGGTTCAATCCGACGCAGACGATCGCGTTCAGGCCGACGAGGATCGCGACGTCGTAGAAATAGTCATTGGCGAGCGCCAGCGGCGCGAGCGCGATGGCGAGCGCGAGCGCCGTCAACCCGCCGGTTCGCGGCGACACCCACCAGCGTGCGCGGTGCCTCGGGCCCTCAGACACGGTCGCTCTTGACGGCACCAAGGATTCCATCGGGACGCACGATCAGCACGACGAGAATGATCACGAAGGCGATCACGTCCTTGTAGGCCGACGACAGATAGCCGGCGCCGAGGCTCTCGAGCAGCCCCAGCACAAGCCCGCCCACGATGGCGCCCGGGAAACTGCCGAGCCCGCCGAGCATGGCCGCGGCGAATCCCTTGAGCCCGAGCATGATCCCCGTGTCGTACGACGTGAACGTGATCGGCGCGATCAGCACGCCGGCGACGGCGCCGAGTGCCGCCGCGAGGCCGAAACTGGCGAACAGGACCTTGCGCACCTCGATGCCCACCAGTTGCGCCGCGAAGCGGTTGTAGGAGGTGGCCAGCATCGCCTTGCCGAGCAGCGTGCGGTTGAAGAACCACGACAGCATGGCCACGATGATCACCGTGACACCGATGACCCACAGGCTCTGGGGGACGATGGTCGCGCCGAGAATCGCGATCGGCGCATCGCCCGACAGCGGCGGCAGCGCGTGAATGCTCTTGTCCCAGACGACCTGCGCCAGGCCGCGCAGGAAGATCGATGCGCCGATGGTGATGATGATCAGCGTCACCACGTCGGCCTTGCGGGCGCGTCCGACCGCCAGCCACTCGAGCAGCAGCCCGACCACGCCGGTGGCTGCCACGGCGCCGAGGAGGGCGATCGGCATCGGCAGCCCCGAGCCGATGAACGACACCGCGCTCATGCCGCCGATCATCACGAATTCGCCCTGGGCAAAATTGATGACGTAGCTGGCGTTGAAGATGATCGAGAAACCGAGGGCCACCAGCGCGTAGATCGCGCCGATGGTGAGGCCGCCGGCGAGAAACTGCAGCCATGCTCCACTCATCGCTGTCTCTCGCCGGGCGACCGGTGGTGTCGCCGTCAGTTCTTGACCAGCGTCCAGTTGCCGTTACGCACTTCGAGCATGCGGAAGGCGGTGAGATCGAGCCCCATGTGGTCGGTGGGCGACATGTTGAACTGCCCGCCGGTGCCCATCAGGCCCTTGGTCTTCTCGATCTCGTCGCGCACCCTGGCCTTGTCGGTCCCGCCGGCGCGCTTGATCGCCTCGACCGCGATCATCAGTGCGTCGTAGGCGTGGCCGCCGAAGGTGGAGACGTCGGACTTGAAGCGCGCGCTGTAGTCGTTGCTGTAGGCCGTCACGACCGGCTTCTGCGGATCGCTGGCGGGCAGGACGTCGGCCACCAGCAGCGCGGCGGCGGGCAGGCGCACGCCTTCGGCCGCTCCGCCGGAGAGCTTGATGTAATCCTTGGAGGCCACGCCGTGCGACTGGTAGAAGGGCTGGGTGATCCCGAGCTGGCGGTAGTTCTTCGTGACGATCGCCGGACCCTGTCCGAATCCGCAGTTCATCACCGCCTGCACGCCGGGCGTGCCCTTGATCTTGGTGAGCTGCGCGGTCATGTCGGTGTCGGCCGCGCCGTAGCTCTCGTCGGCGACGATCTCGATGCCGTACTTCGGTGCTACCGCGATGCACTGGCTGCGCAGCGACTTGTCGAAGCCGCCGGCGCCGGTGATCAGCGCGAGCTTGCTCAACTTGCGCTCGTTCATGTCGGTGAAGATCTTCTCGCAGGCCATGCGATCGGTGTGCGGTGTCTTGAACACCCACTTCTTCACCGGCTCGATGATGACCACCGCGCCTGCCAGCGAGATGAACGGGATCTGCGCCTGCTCGACCAGCGGCACCGCGGCCATCGTCTCGCCGGTGCTCGTGCCGCCGATGATGAGGTCGACCTTGTCCTGTTCGATCAGCCGCTTGGTGAAGGTGCGCGCCTTTTCGGCGTCGCCGGCGGCGTCGTAGGAGATCAGCTGCAGCTTGCGTCCGAGGACGCCGCCGGCCGCGTTGATGCGCTCGACGTACATGTCGAGCGTCTTCTGCTCGGGATCGCCGAGGAACGAGGCGGGCCCGGTGACGGCAAGGAACGCCCCGATCTTGATCGGCTCCTGGGCCGCGGCCGTTCCGGTTCCGATCAGTGCGGCCGCGGCGAAGGTGCCGGCCAGGCGGATCGCGCTTCGGGCACTTGCAACGAAATTCATCCGAGTCTCCCCTTGTTGTCTGCGACGACACGGCCTCGCGGCCTGCCGGGTTCGCCCCGCCGCGCGTCTTGCGCAAGGCGGGACAGCTGCGCCATCGGACGAATTCCCGGACGGGGTCGCCCGACGGTGTCTGCGCGGAGCGACGGGCGCGGCAAAGTCATTTACAACGCGCCCGTTAGCCCCTATTCTGGTACCGGAATGCAGGTATTCACTTGATCTGAATCAGTTCTTTCAGGGCGCCAGTGACGAGGGTAACCATACGCGCGGGCGGAGGCAACACGCGCGGCCGGCGCCGCCAGGCGGGCGGCACGCGGCCTCCTGCAGACACGCCGGAACGCAGGATCGCGATTCGCGCAGTGCGCCGCCGGGATCTCGACCAGGTGATCGAGATCGACGCCGGCGCGACCGGGGTCGAGCGGCGCGTCTACTGGCTGTCGGTGTTCCGTCGCTATGGCGACGGCGAGGGCCCCGAGCGGCACTTCCTGGTCGCCGAGATCGACGGCCGCGTCGTCGGCTTCATCATCGGCGAGCTGCGCGACTGGGAATTCGGCGAGCCGCCGTGCGGCTGGGTGTTCGCGATCGACGTGGCGCCGGAGTTCCGGCTCGGGGGTGTCGCCACGCGCCTGCTCGGTGCGCTGCGCGCGGGGTTCCGCCGCTCCGGGGTGCGCAAGCTGCGCACGATCCTGGCGCGCGACAACACGCTGATCCTGTCGTTCTTTCGCAGCCAGGGCATGATGACCGGGCCGTTCATTCCACTGGAGATGGATCTCGATGTCTGACCGCGACCACGTGCGATGAGGCTGCAGAAGAACACTTCGCTCGCGCTCTACAGCGTGCTCGAGTTCGCCATCGATCCGACGCGGCACATCCCGGCGGCCGAGATCGCCAGCAAGTACGGCGTTTCGCCGCACCACCTGGCGAAGGTGCTGTCGGAGCTCGCGCGCAGCGGCATCGTCGAATCGGTGCGTGGCGTCGGCGGCGGCTATCGCTTCGCAGGCAATGCGCGGCGCGCCACGCTGATGGACGTGATCCGTCTGTTCGAGGATCTCACCGCGCCGCCGGCCGAGCGGCGCGAGCCGGGCGACTTGACGCCTGTGGGCACGGCACTGGGTGCGGTGCTCTCGGAGATCGACGAGATCGCCAAGGCCACGCTCAGTTCGATCACGCTGGCGACGATGCTGCGGCTGATCGAGCGCCAGCAGGGCCGGCCGGTGGGTCCGGTGGCTGCGCCGCTGAACGGCGAGCCGGTGCGACCTGTCGAGCCGGCGAAGCCGTCGAAAGCGGGGCGCGGGGGCCGCAAGGCGGCGGCTCGCGCGGCGACTGCGGGCGCGGCGGTGGTCGGGCGCGGTCGCCGGCAGGGTGCGCGCGAAGGGCGCTGAGCGCAGCCGGCCGTGCCCGGAAACGCGCGGGCGCACGGGCGAGGAACCCGTGCCGGCGGACCTGCTACACCGCGACCGGCGCGGCGATGTGCGGGTGGGCCTCATAGCCGACGATGCGGATGTCGTCGTACTCGTAGCCATCGATCGACGCCGGCCTGCGTGCGAATTCGAGCCGCGGCAGCCGCAACGGCGCGCGTTCGAGTTGCAGGCGCGCCTGCCCGAGGTGGTTGCTGTAGAGATGCACGTCGCCGCCGGTCCAGACGAATTCGCCGGGTTCGAGCCCGCACTGGTGCGCCAGCATCGCGAGCAGCAGCGCGTAGCTGGCGATGTTGAACGGCACACCCAGGAAGACGTCGCATGAGCGCTGGTAGAGCTGCAGGTGCAGCCGCCCGCCGATCACCGCGGTCTGGAACAGGCAGTGACACGGCGCGAGTTTCATCGACGGCAGATCTCCGACGTTCCAGGCGCTGACGATCTGCCGTCGCGACCAGGGATCGTGCCGGATCTGGCGCACGAGCTCGGCGATCTGGTCCACGTGGCGTCCGTCCGCGGCGGTCCAGTCGCGCCATTGCTTGCCATAGACCGGCCCGAGATCGCCATGGGCGTCGGCCCACTCGTCCCAGATGCTGACGCGGTTCTCGCGCAGGTAGCGGATGTTGGTGTCGCCCTTCAGGAACCACAGCAATTCGTGGACGATCGAGCGCAGGTGCAGCTTCTTGGTGGTGACCAGCGGGAACCCGTCGGCCAGGTCGAAGCGCATCTGGTGGCCGAACACGGCGCGCGTGCCGGTGCCGGTGCGATCGGGGCGATCGACACCGTCGCGCAGGATGCGCCCGAGGAGATCGAGATACGGCCTCATCGTCCGCCGCGGACCGGGTTGGCGCGCCGACCGGTCATCGCTGCTGTTCCGCTTCGCCGGTCGACGGTGGCACCGGCTGGCCTTGCAGCACGGCGCCCGGCATGCCCGGCTGTTCGGCGGGTGGGTTCGCCGCGGACGGGGCGGCCGTGGCTGCTCCGGGAGTGCGCAGATCGAGTGGTCCCGGTGCCGGTGCAGGGAGCGCGCTGGCCGGCGGGCCCGATGGTGCCGCCGCGGCCGCCGCCGGTGCGGGCGC
>JAJTYR010000014.1 GCA_021463505.1 Burkholderiaceae bacterium
GCCAGCGAGGGGCGTGGCGGGCGCGCAGGCGATGGCGCTTGCCGCCGTGGCCCGCCACACGCTCGACCTCGAAGCCTGCCGCGGCGAGCGCCTCGCGCACCGCGCCGGCGGCCGACCAGGTCGCCAGCGTGGCGCCCGGACGCGCGAGACGGCCCAGCGTGCGCAGCAGCGCCGGCTCCCACATGTGCGGATTGCGCGTCGGCGCGAAGCCATCGAGGAAGAACGCGTCGGCGCCCAGCCGCAGCTTCGGCACCAGCGTGCGTGCGTCACCGAAGCACAGCGTGAGCGTGGCCGCGTCGGCTTCGAAGGCCACGCGGTGCATCCCCGGCAGCGCCGCCGGCCACTGTGCGAGCAGTCGTCGTACGTCGGCCGGCGCCGCACCGAACGCACCAAGCGCATCGAGCGCGCGCCCCAGGTCGTCCGGGCACAGCGGATGGGCCTCGACCGAAAAGAAGTGCAGGCGCGCTGACGGGTCGCGGCGCTCGCGCCAGGCCTCGAGCGTCGCGAGGAAGTTCACTCCCGGCCCGAAGCCGAGTTCGAGCACGGTGAAGGAGGCACCGGACGACTCCCGGGCCGCTTCGTCCCAGCGCTGCGGCAGCGCGCATCCGTCGACGAAGACCGCGCGGGCCTCTGCCCACGCCCCCGCGCGGCTGCGGAACACGTCGCCGTAGAGCGTGCTCAGCGGCGTGCCCGACTCGTCGAAGACCAGCGGCGGATGGGGAGCGATGGCGGGCATGGGGCGGTCGATCGCGCGCAGCCGATAGGTTACAGTGCAGGCGTCAGGGACAAGGGCGAAGCAGATGATCAGGGCGCACTGGCAGGATCGCATCGAGGTGGCGCTGGGCCTGTGGCTGGTGGCGTCGCCGTTCGTGCTCGGCGTCACGCGCCAGCCGGCCGCCTGGTCGGCGATGCTCGCTGGCGTGGCCGTCGTCACGCTGGCGGTCGAGGCCTTCTACTACCCCGAAATCGTCGAGGAATGGGGCAACCTGGCCGTGGGCGTCGGGTTGGCCGCGTCGCCCTGGCTGTTCGGCTACGACGACGAGCGCATCGCGATGATCAACGCGCTCGCCTGCGGCGTCGCGATCGCCGCGCTGTCGTTCTGGACTGCCGAGGACATCCAGCGCGAGCAGCGCGACGTCCACTGAAGCGGAATCGCGCCAGGTGCCGATGAGCGGCCCCGCGCGCCTGGCGCGCTGGCTCGACGAGAACGTCGTTGCCCTGGGCCGCGACATGCGGCTGTCGTACCTGCCGCCGCTGATGGTCTACATGGCGGCCGGCATCTCCGGACTCACGGCGATCGTCGGCACCTTCTTCGTCAAGGAATACCTCGGCCTGTCGGCCGAGTTCCTGGCCGCGCTCGGCTTCTGGGCCGGCCTGCCCTGGGCGCTGAAGATGCCGCTGGGCCACCTGGTCGACCTGATGTGGCGCTACAAGGCCTGGCTCGTCTGGCTCGGCGCTTCGTTGATCGCCGCCAGCCTGCTGATCATGATCGCGCTGCTCGCCGATCCGCGGGCGATGGCCACGGTGATGCGCATCGAAGCCTGGTACGTGCTGTCCGCACTGCTCGCGCCGATCGGCTACGTGACCCAGGACGTGGTCGCCGACGCGATGACCGTCGAGGCGGTGCCGCATCACGACGAAGCCGGCCAGCCGATCGGCGACGAGCGGCGGCGCTCGATGCACACCACGATGCAGACCCTCGGTCGCGTGGCGATCATCGGCGGCGGCGTGCTGGTGGCGCTGGCCAACGTGTTCCTGCTGCGCGGTGCGGGCGCGCTGCCCGAGGCGCAGAAAGTCGCGGTCTACGTGCTGGTGCACCAGCTGGCGCTGCTGATCCCGGTGGTGTCGGTGGCCGGTGTGGTGTTCGCTGCGTGGTTGCGCCGGCGCGCCGGCCGCCGGCTGCGTGCCCAGGGTCTCGATGCGGCCGCGATCGCGGCGCGGCTCGATGTCCACCCCCAACGTCCCCCGGTGAACGGGTGGGTGCTTGGCGGCGGACTGGCGTTCGCCGTGATCTCGATCACCGTCGGCCTGAGCGATTTCCCGTGGAACGAGGAATTGATCTTCGGCGCATCGATGGCGATCGTCGTCGCGCTGATGTGGCGGTTGCTGCGCGAACTCGCGCCGCAGGCGCGCGCGACGCTGCTCGGCACCGCGCTGGTGGTGTTCGTGTTCCGCGCCACGCCGACGGCCGGCGCCGGCCAGACGTGGTGGATGATCGACGAACTCGGCTTCGACCAGCAGTTCCTGTCGGTGCTCTCGGTGATCGGCAGCGCGCTCACGCTGGCGGGCCTGTTCGTTTTCAGGCGGTTCATGGCCGAGCGCTCGATCTACTACATCGTCGGCTTCCTCACGGTGATCGGCATGCTGCTGATGCTGCCGATCGTCGGCATGTTCTACGGGCTGCACCACTGGAGCGCCGCGCACACCGGCGGCCTGGTCGATGCACGCTTCATCGCGCTGGTGGACACCGCGATCGAGTCGCCGCTGGGCCAGATCGCGATGGTGCCGATGCTCGCCTGGATCGCCAACTCGGCGCCCGGGAAACTGAAGGCAACCTATTTCGCGGTGATGGCCTCGTTCACCAATCTGGCGCTGTCGGCCTCGCAACTGGGTACCAAGTGGCTGAACAAGGCCTTCGTGGTCACGCGCGAGGTGAAGGATCCGACGAGCGGGGTGATCTCGGTGCCGGCCGACTACAGCGAGCTCGGCGAGCTGATGCTGCTGGTGCTGCTGATCGCGCTCGTCGCGCCACTGGCGACGATCGCGCTGGTGCGCCTGGCCCGGCTGCGCAGCGCCTGAACGTCCAGCCATGCGCGGGCTGCGCGCGCAGTCCGCGGTGCCGACGCGAACCGCGCGGATAGAATCGGACGATGCGTGCCCTTGCGCGACCGGCCGCACGCGCGCCGGCCGTCATCGCCTTCCTGCTGTGCTCGATCGTCGCCCACCTCGTCGCGTTGCGCGGCGCGAGCGTGTCGGGCTGGCTCGCGCCGCCGCCGCGCGAATCGGCGCAGGTGACGGTCGAGCTGATCGTGCCGGCACCGCCAGCGGCTGCGCCGCCCGTCGCCTCTGCCGCCGCACCGGCCCGACCGAAGCCGGCGCCGCGTGCGCGGCCGCGCGCGACGCCGCGCGCCGTGCCGGCGCCGGCCGAAGCTGCCGCAGCGGCGCCTGCGGTGATGGCCCCCACGGCGTCGTTCGCCGACTCGGATCCGTTCGGTGCGATGCTCGACCTGGCGGACGACGACGCATTGCCGGCCGGTGCCACCGACGCTGCCGCGCAGGGCGATGCCGCAGCGACCACCGGGTCGCCGACGGGCGCCTCGCCGGGCGCCGCGACGCCCGCGCAGCACGCCGACGAACAGGGCGTGGCGGTGGCCGCAGCTGCCGCGGCGACCACGCCGGCTGCGCCCCTGGCCGAAGCGCCGATCGTGGTGACACCGCAATCGGGCACGGTGCACTACCGGGTGCACTACGGCGACCCGCTGGACGGCAACGTCGTGGCGACGCTCGAGCAGTCGTTCGAGATCGGCCCGCAGCACTACCGGCTGCACAGCGAGGGCAGGGCGCAGGGCCTGGTCTCGTGGTTCTATCGCGGCTCGCTGGTGCAGGACAGTGTCGGTACCGTGTCGGCGGCGGGTCTGGCTCCATCGAACTATCACGAGCGTCGCGGCGACCGCCCGCCGCGCTCGGCGACGATCGACACCGTGCAGGGCGAGGTGATCTTCGGGTCGGGCCGGCGCCGGGAAGCGCCGCAGGGCGTCCAGGACCGGCTGTCGGTGGTGGTACAACTGGCGCTGCTGCGGCAGTCGCGCCCGGCGCAGTTCGAGCCGGGTGCGACGATCCGCCTGTCGATGCTCGGCAATTCGAGCGTCGAACCGGTGGACTGGTCCGTGATCGGCGAAGAGACGGTGAACACCGACGCGGGCGCCGTGCGTGCGCTGCGCCTGAATCGCCCCGGCGCGGGCGACGATCCGGCGATCGACGTCTGGCTCGCGCTGGACGAGCGCATCGTGCCGGTGCGCATGCGCGTCACCGAGCGCAGCGGACGCGCGCTCGACCAGGTGCTGGCGTCGCAGTGAGCATGCGCGTGCCGTGGACACGCGCGCAGTGACGTGCCGCTGACGCACCCGGCGAATACGCTATCCTGCGCTTCATGACACGCGTATTCCACCGCACGCTCGGGCGCAGGTATCCGGTCGCCGTCTCGGGTAGCGGCGCGGTGCTGCGCGACGCCGACGGGAAGGCTTACCTCGACGCATCGGGCGGCGCGGCCGTCTCCTGCCTCGGCCATGGCCATCCCGACGTGGTCGCCGCGATGCACGCGCAGATCGACCGGCTCGCCTACGCCCACACCAGCTTCTTCACGACCGAGGTCGCCGAACAGTTGGCCGACACGCTGGTGGCCGACGCGCCCGAGGGCATCGGACAGGTGTACTTCGTCTCCGGCGGGTCCGAGGCGATCGAGGCGGCGCTGAAGATGGCGCGCCAGTATTTCGTGGAGATCGGGCAACCCGAGCGGCGGCACTTCATCGCGCGTCGCCAGAGCTATCACGGCAACACGCTGGGCGCGCTGGCGGTCGGCGGCAACGCCTGGCGCCGCGCGCAGTTCGCGCCGTTGCTGATCGACGTTGCACACGTCGCGCCCTGCTACGAATACCGCGGCCGCGGTGCCGACGAGACGCCCGAAGCCTACGGCCGGCGCCTGGTGGCCGAACTGGCGGCCGAGATCGAGCGGCTCGGGCCGGGCAACGTGATCGCGTTCGTCGCCGAGACGGTGGGCGGCGCGACCTCCGGCGCGCTGACCCCGGTGCCTGGCTACCTGCGCGGCGTGCGCGAACTGTGCGACCGCCACGGCATCCTGCTGATCCTCGACGAGGTGATGTGCGGCATGGGCCGCACCGGCACGCTGCACGCCTGCGAGCAGGAAGGGGTGTCGCCCGACCTGATGACGATCGCCAAGGGCCTGGGCGGCGGCTACCAGCCGATCGGGGCGGTGCTGGTGCAGCAGCGCATCGTCGATGCATTCGCGCGCGGCACCGGCTTCTTCCAGCACGGCCACACCTACCTGGGCCACGCGGTGGCGTGCGCGGCTGCGCTGGCGGTGCAGCAGGTGATCCGTCGCGACCGGCTGCTCGACGCCTGCGTGCAGCACGGCGAAGAGCTGCGCGAGGCCCTGACCGGGCGTTTCGGCGCGCATCCGCACGTCGGCGACATCCGCGGCCGGGGCCTGTTTCGCGCGATCGAGCTGGTGGCCGATCGCGCGACGAAGGCGCCGTTCGACCCGTCGCTGAAGCTGCACGCGCGCATCAGGCAGGAGGCGATGGCGCGCGGCCTGATGGTCTACCCGATGGGCGGCACGATCGACGGACGGCTCGGCGATCACGTGCTGCTCGCTCCGCCGTTCATCGTCACGCCGCAGGAAGTCGGGCAGATCGTCGAGCGGCTGGGCGAGGCGGTCGACGCGTCGATCGCTGCGCTGGCGCCCGCGGCACGCTGACCCGCGCCGGCCCGGGGCTTGCCGCGCCACCCGGGCCGCCGCTGCACGTCGGGGTGTTCCCGACTTGCCTCGCGCGGCCCAATCAGCATAATGGCGCCGTCTCAACGGCACGAATCCAAGGAGTCGCACGAATGAGCAAGATCCTGAAGGCTGCGCGGCTCGCCGCGATCGTCGGTGCTGCACTGTCGGCCGCCGCGTTCACCACGCCGGTCGCGGCGCAGAGCAAGTTCATCACCATCGGCACCGGCGGCGTCACCGGCGTCTACTACGCGGCGGGCGGCGCGATCTGCCGGCTGGTCAACAAGGACCGCGCGAAGCACGGCATCCGCTGCTCGGTGGAGTCCACCGGCGGCTCGGTGTTCAACGTGAACACGATCAAGGCCGGCGAGCTCGACCTCGGCTTCGCGCAATCCGACGTGCAGTACAACGCGCTGAAGGGCGTCGGCCAGTTCAAGGACGCAGGCCCCTACGCCGACGAGCGCGCGGTGTTCTCGGTGCACCCCGAACCGTTCACCGTCGTCGCGCGCAAGGAAGCCAACATCAAGACGTTCGCCGACTTCAAGGGCAAGCGCTTCAACGTCGGCAACCCCGGCTCGGGCACGCGCTCGTCGATGGAAGAGCTGCTGGTGGCCCTGGGCTGGAAGCTCGGCGACTTCGGCCTGGCCGCCGAGCTGAAGGCCGACGAGCACGGGCCGGCGCTGTGCGACGGCAAGATCGACGGCTTCTTCTACGCGGTCGGCCATCCGTCGGCGAACATCCAGGACCCGACGACCTCGTGCGGCGCGAAGCTCGTCTCGCTCACCGGCCCGGCGATCGACAAGCTGCTCGCCGACAAGCCGTACTACGCGAAGGCCACGATCCCCGGCGGCCTGTATCCGATCAACCCGCAGCCGACCGAAACCTACGGCGTGCTCGCCACGGTGGTCGCCTCGGCGAAGACGCCGGCCGACACGGTCTACCAGGTGGTGAAGGCGGTGTTCGACAACTTCGACGAGTTCAGGAAGCTGCACCCGGCGCTGGCCAACCTGAAGCCGGAGAACATGGCGAAGGACGGCCTGTCGGCGCCGCTGCACGAAGGGGCGCTGCGGTACTACAAGGAAAAGGGCTGGGTGAACTGAGCGCCCGGGGCGCAAGCCTGAGCCGACGTTTCGACAAAGCGGGCCCGCGGCCCGCTTTTTCGTGACGCGCCGCCCGCGAGGCGATCACGAGGCGATTGATCGGGAGATCCGCATGAGCCAGAGCGGCAGGCCTTCGGCCGAACTGCAGCAGCTCGTCGCCGACGTCGACACCGGCGGGCGCGCCGCCTCGGGCTTCTCCGGCGCGGTGATCAGCGTGGTCGCGATCGCCTGGTCGCTGTGGCAGCTCTGGTACGCCTCGCCGCTGCCGTTCTCGCTCGGCTTCGGCCTGCTCAACGACACCGAGGCGCGCGCGCTTCACGTGGCCCTGGCGCTGTTCCTCGGTTTCCTCGCGTACCCCGGCTCGCGCCGGCGCGGCGTGCGCTATCGCGTCCCCGTCAGCGACTGGCTGATGGCTTTCGCCGCGGCCTTCGCCGGCGCCTACCTGCTGCTCTTCTACAACGAACTTGCCACCCGCCCGGGCGTGCCGATCACGCAGGACATCGTGGTCGCCACCGTCGGCATGGTGCTGCTGCTCGAAGCCACGCGCCGCGCCGTCGGCCTGCCGATGACGATCCTCGCGCTGGTGTTCCTCGCGTACATCTTCCTCGGCCCGTGGCTGCCCGACGTCGTGTCGCACAAGGGTGCATCGCTCGAGCGGATGATTTCGCACATGTGGCTGACCACCGAGGGAGTCTACGGCGTCGCGCTCGGCGTGTCGGTGTCGTTCATCTTCATCTACGTGCTGTTCGGCTCGCTGCTCGATCGCGCGGGCGCGGGCAACTACATGATGCAGGTGGCGTTCGCCGCGCTCGGCCACCTGCGCGGCGGCCCCGCGAAAGTCGCGGTCGTCTCGTCGGGGTTGAACGGCCTGATCTCGGGCTCGTCGGTGTCGAACGTCGTCTCGGGCGGCATCTTCACGATCCCGCTGATGAAGAAGGCCGGCTACGGCGGCGTCAAGGCCGGCGCGATCGAGACCGCCTCGTCGGTCAACGGCCAGATCATGCCGCCGGTGATGGGCGCCGCCGCCTTCCTGATGGTGGAGTACGTCGGCATTCCGTATTCGGACATCGTCAAGCACGCATTCCTGCCCGCGCTGATCTCGTACATTGCACTGTTCTACATCGTGCACCTCGAGGCGCTCAAGCTCGGCATGAACCCGAGCGCGGCGCGCCGGCCGCGCAGCATGCGCGAGCGTGCGCTCGGCTGGGGCTTCGGACTGAGCGGCACGATCGTCGTGTGCGCGCTGGTCTACTGGATCGCGCTCGGCGCGCAGCAACTGTTCGGCGCGAACGCGATCTGGATCACCGGCGGGCTGCTGCTCGTCACGCACGTGGCATTGCTGCGGGACGCCGCGCGCAATCCCGATCTGCCGCAGGACATCGACATCGACAACCCGGTTCTGCCCGACACCTGGCCGACGGTGCGCGCGGGGCTGCACTTCCTCGTCCCGATCGGTGTGCTGATCTGGTGCCTGATGATCGAGCAATTGTCGCCGGCGCTGAGCGCGTTCTGGGCGACAGCGACGCTGATCGCGTTGATGCTCACCCAGCGGCCGATCCTGGCGTTCTTTCGCGGTACCGGCAAGCTCGACGCCTGGCGCACCGGCGTGCGCGAAGTCGTCCGGGGGCTGAACGACGGGGCGCGCAACATGATCGGCATCGGCATTGCGACCGCCACCGCCGGGATCATCGTCGGCGGCATCACGCTCACCGGGTTGGGCTTCCGGATGACCGACTTCGTCGAGGTGGTCTCGCAGGGCAACGTGATCGTGATGCTGCTGTTCACGGCATTCGTCTGTCTGGTGCTCGGCCTGGGCGTTCCGACCACCGCCAACTACATCCTCGTCGCGTCACTGATGGCGCCGGTGATCGTCGAGCTCGGCGCGCAGAACGGCCTGATCATCCCGCTGATCGCGGTGCACCTGTTCGTCTTCTATTACGGGATCATGGGCGACATCACGCCGCCGGTGGGGCTCGCGACCTTCGCCGCTGCAGCGATCTCGGGCGAGGATCCGATCCAGACCGGGATCCAGGGGTCGCTCTACGCGCTGCGCACGGTCGTGCTGCCCTTTGTGTTCGTCTTCAACCCGGCGCTGCTGCTGATCGACGTGCACGGCTGGTGGGAAGTCGCGCTGGTGGCGTTTGCGGCGATCGTCGCGTCGCTCACCTTCGCGGCCGCGACGATGGCGTGGTTTCGCGTACGCTGCCGCTGGTGGGAGGTCGTGGCACTGCTGGTGGCCACCTTCGCGCTGTTTCGCCCCGATTACTTCATCGACCGGATCGCCGCTCCTCACTTCGAGGTGCCCGCCGCGCGCATCTTCGACGTCGCGAAGAACCTCGGTCCGGGTGACCGGCTGGCGCTGGTCATCCGCGGCACCCGTCTCGAGGGTGACGAAGTGCGCAAGACCGTCGGCGTGCAACTGCGCGGCGAGCCCGGCGACGGCCGCAGGCGGCTGGAGGAGGCGGGGCTCACGGTCACCGCACTCGGCGACCAGGTACAGATCGCCAACGTGCGCTTCGGCAGCCGCGCGAAAAGGAACGGCTTCGAGATCGGCTGGACCGTGGGCGGCGTGCTCGTGCCGACGGAGCGGCCGTCGATGCACTGGGTCTACATCCCGGCGCTGCTGCTGGTGGCGCTGCTCTGGTGGGGGCAGGGCCGGCGGATGCCTCAACCGGAACCGATCCAGCCGGCATAGGCGGCGAGATCGACGTTGCCGCCGCTGACGACGATGCCCACGCGTCGGCCGCGCCAACCGGGCGCCGCGGCGAACGCGCCGGCGGCAGCGAGGCACCCGGTGGGCTCGACCACCATCTTCATCCGCTCGGCGAAAAAGCGCATCGCCTGCACCAGCTCCCGGTCGGCGACGGTGAGCACGTCGCGCACCCGCTCGCGGATGACCGGAAAAGTCAGCTCGCCCAGATGCGTGGTCATCGCGCCGTCGGCGATCGTCCTGGGCACCGCGATGGTCACGATGCGGCCCGCGCGCAGCGACTGTCGGCCGTCGTCGCCCGCCTCGGGTTCCACACCGTAGACCGCGCAGTCCGGTGCCATCTGCCGCGCCGCGAGTGCGCAGCCCGCGAGCAGTCCGCCACCGCCCAGGCAGACGAACAGTGCGTCGAGGGCGCCCACCTCCTCGAACAACTCGAGCGCCGCAGTGCCCTGGCCGGCGATCACGTCGGTGTGGTCGTACGGAGGGATCAGCGTGGCGCCGCGTTCGCGGGCGATGCGGCGTGTGAGCGCCTCGCGATCCTCGGTGAAGCGGTCGTAGGCGACGATCTCGCCGCCGTAGTCGCGGGTGGCAGCGAGCTTGGCGGCTGGCGCATCCGAGGGCATCACGATCGTTGCCGTCACGCCGAGTTCGCGCGCCGCCAGTGCGATCGCCTGTGCGTGATTGCCCGACGAGAACGTGACCACGCCCGCGCGCTGTTGCGTCGGCGACAGCCTGGCGATCGCGTTGAACGCGCCGCGGAACTTGAACGCCCCCGTCCGCTGGAAGTTCTCGCACTTGAAGAAGAGCGACGCGCCGGCGCGCGCGTCGGCGGTGGCCGAGCGCAGCACCGGCGTGCGGTTGGCGTGGCCACGCAGCCGCTCGGCGGCGGCCTGGACGTCGACGAAAACGGGCAGGGACATGGCGTGGCGCGAAGAGCAGGCGGGCGTGCGCGGGGGCGAGCGCTACAGGAGCAGTCTGGCCAGGTTGGTGCACAGCAGCGCGACCGCTGCCACGAACAGCGCACCCAGTGCCACCTGCTGATAAGTGCGTTCGCTTGCATGCCGGAACAGCCATGCACCGAACACGCCTCCGCCGAAGAACACCGGGACGAGGTATGCCGCGCTGCTCGCGCCGTCGAAGCCCAGCAGGCCGAAGAGCAGCATCGAGCCGACCGCGGCCAGCTGCGCGACCCCCGACACGACGATCAGGTCGGCACGCTTGTGCCGCGCCGGCTCGCGTCCGGCGAGGATGTACAGCACCAGCGGTGGCCCGCCGATCGAACCGAAGCCGGTCAGGAACCCCGACATCACGCCGGCTGCGGTCTCCCCGCGCCTGCCGCGTGGCAGCGGCACGGCTGTTCCGCGCCACATGAGTCCGGCCATCGCGACGACCGCCGCGCTGATCGCCAGGTTGCTCACGAGCGGGTCCAGTTCGCGCAACGCATAGTGCCCCGCGGGAATCGCGACGAGCGCCGACAGACCCATCGTCACCAGACGGTCTCGGGTGGTGTGTGCCAGGCTCGACGGCACCAGCATCAGTGTCGCCAGGGCCTCGAGCAGGGTGCCGATCGCCACGGCCGGGACCGGTCCCATCGTGAGCCCCAGGACCGGCACGAGCAGCAACGACGAGCCGAAGCCCGAGAAGCCCCGCAGGAGTCCGGCCGCAAGGGTGAACGCCAGGATCACCGCGATCTGGATCCCCCCGAGGCCCGCAAACCCCGTCATGTCGTCCGGCAAGCCGGGCTTCAGGCGTCGGTGCGTTCGGAAGCCCGGACGCGAATGCGCGCAGCCATCGCCTGCAGCGCCTCGAACGGCGGGTCGCGGCGCGGCCAGCCGAGCGTGACCGCGTCGCCCTGGCGCCGCGGCAGCACGTGCAGGTGCAGGTGTGCCACCGTCTGCCAGCCGGCGACACGGTTGGCCTGCAGGAGGGTCACGCCGTCGGCGGCGAACTCGCGTTCCACCGCGATCGCAATGCGGCGCGCTGCGCGCATCAGCGCCGCGGCCGTCTCTTCGTCGGCGTCCATCAGCGTTTCGTAGGGGTGGATCGACGCCACGATCACGTGCCCGTCGTTGACCTGGCCCGCGTCCATGAACGCGAACACGCGCCCGTCTTCGTAGACGCGCGCGCACGGCAGTTCGCCGGAGTGCAATTTCTCGAAAATCGTCGGCATCATCGGGCTCCCGGGCTGCAACAATACCCGTACTGGAAGAATACCCGAGCGACGATCCCTACAATTTCGGGATGACGCCTCCATCTCCGCCTCCCGCCCGCCTCTCCGTCCCGAAAGAAAAACTGAAGTTCGTCCTGCTCGAGGGCATCCACGCCACGGCCCTCGAGACCCTTCGCGCCGACGGTTACACCCACATCGAAACGTACCGGCAGTCGCTGTCGGGTGACGAACTGCTGCACGCGATCGGGGGGGCGCACTTCGTGGGCATCCGGTCGCGCACGCAACTCACCGAAAGCGTGATCGCCGCGGCGCCCCGGCTCAACGCGATCGGCTGCTTCTGCATCGGCACCAACCAGGTCGACCTCGGGGCGGCCGCACGCCGCGGCATCCCGGTGTTCAACGCGCCGTTCTCCAACACCCGCAGCGTCGCCGAACTGGTGCTGGGCGAGATCATCATGCTGATGCGCGGCATTCCGGCGAAGAACGCGAAGCTGCATCGCAATGGCTGGGAGAAGAGTGCGGCCGGCTCGTTCGAGGTGCGCGGCAAGACGCTGGGCATCGTCGGCTACGGCCACATCGGCACGCAGACCGGCATCCTGGCCGAGCAGCTCGGCATGTCGGTGCTGTTCCACGACATCGAGAAGAAGCTGCCGCTGGGCAACGCGCGGCAGGCCGCTTCGCTCGACGCGCTGCTCGCCGAATCCGACGTGGTCACGCTGCATGTGCCGGCCACTGCGGCCACGAAGAACATGATCACCGTGGCGCAGCTGGCGAAGATGAAGCGCGGCGCCCACCTGATCAACGCCTCGCGCGGCAACGTGATCGACATCGACGCGCTGGCCGCCGCGCTCGAAAGCGGGCATCTGCGCGGTGCCGCGATCGACGTGTTCCCGGTGGAACCGAAGGGCAACGAGGGCGTGTTCGAGTCGCCGCTCACGCGCTTCGACAACGTGATCCTCACGCCGCACATCGGCGGCTCCACCTCGGAAGCGCAGGCGAACATCGGCGGCGAGGTGGCCGCGAAGCTGCTGCGCTACAGCGACAACGGCTCCACCGTCACCGCGGTGAACTTTCCCGAGGTGTCGCTGCCCGAGCACACCGGCAAGTGCCGCCTGCTGCACATCCATCGCAACGTACCGGGTATCATCGCGCGCATCAACGAGCGCTTCTCGCGCGCCGGCATCAACATCGCCGCCCAGTACCTGCAGACCGACGCGCTGCTGGGCTACGTGGTGATCGACGTCGACGCGGCGGCCAGCCAGGTCGCGCTCGACGAGATCAGCGCGATCGACGGAACGATCCGCTGCCGCATCCTGTACTGATTTCCCGGACCGAAATGGACGAATTGCAGTTGAAGCGACCGGGCAAGGCGGCCGCGCCGCCCGCGGTGCCGGCGTTTGCGTTGTGGCAGCTGGGGTTCCGGCCGTTCTACCTGCTGGCGAGCATCTTCGCGGTGCTCAGCGTCGGCCTGTGGACACTGCAGTACTCGGGCTGGCTGGGCGGCGCCTTGCTGAAGGGGCCGCTGTGGCACGGCCACGAGATGCTGTTCGGCTACACGGTGGCGGTGATCGCCGGGTTCCTGCTCACTGCCGTGCGCAACTGGACCGGCCTGCCCACGCCCGACGGGGCACCGCTGGCCGCACTGGCAGCGTTGTGGGTGGCCGGGCGCATTCTCGTGCTCACGCCCTGGAGCCTGGCCGCCGCGCTGGTCGACGCCGCCTTCCCGTTCGCGGTCGCCGCGGCGATCGCCCGGCCGATCGTGCGTTCGCGCAACCGGCGCAACTACTTCTTCGTCGTGCTGCTCGCGCTGCTCGGCGTGATCACGCTGGCCGCGCACGCGGCGCTGAACGGGGTCATCGACGTGGCGCCGCGTTTCGCGCTGCAGCTGGCGCTCGACGTCGTGCTGTTCGTCATGACGGTGATGGCCGGGCGCGTCGTGCCGATGTTCACCAACAACGGCGTGCCGGGCACCAATGCCACGCGCCGCCCGTGGATCGAGCGGCTGGCACTCGGATCGATCATTGCGCTGTTCCTCGCCGACCACGTGCCGGCGATGCCGGCACTGGCCGGGGTGGTGGCGCTGGTCGCGGCGATCGTGCACGCGGCGCGGCTGGCGTTGTGGCAGGGCTGGCGCACGCTGCGCACGCCACTGGTGTGGGTGCTGCACCTGGCGTACGCCTGGATCGTGGTTCACCTGCTGCTGCGCGCACTGGCCGCCGCCGGGTGGGTGGCCGAACCACTGGCGCTGCATGCGCTCACGGTGGGCGCGATCGGTGGCCTCACCATCGGCATGATCACGCGCACCGCACGCGGGCACACCGCGCGCCCGCTGAAGGCCGACGGCTACGAGACCACCGCCTACCTGCTGGTGTTCGCCGCGGCGCTGGCGCGGGTGTTCGGGCCGATGCTGCTGCCCGGCCAGTACCTGGCCTGCGTGCAGGTCTCGGGCCTGCTGTGGGTGGCCGGCTTCGGGCTCTACGTGGTGCGCTACTGGCCGGTGCTCACACGCCCGCGTCTGGACGGCAAGCCGGGCTAGGCCTGTTCACACTACGATCGTCCCCGCGCACTGGCGGGCGGCGCCGCCTCGGCGGGCGCCCGGCGCCGTCGCCGATCGGGGTGCGCGGCGCGGGTACCATTGCGGCTTCCGACCCCTCTTTCCGAACGGACCCATGGACCCGCAACGCACCCGCATCGAGCACGACCTGATCGGCGATCGCGACGTTCCCGACGCCGCCTATTACGGCGTGCACACGCTGCGTGCGCTCGAAAATTTTCCGATCAGCGACACGCCGATCTCGATCTATCCGGAGCTGATCCGCGCGCTGGCCTGCATCAAGCAGGCCGCGGCCGTGGCCAACAACGAACTCGGCCTGCTCGACGACGAGCGCACCCGCCTGATCGTGAGTGCCTGCGAGGAGGTGCGCGAGGGCAGGCTGCACGAACAGTTCGTCGTCGACGTGATCCAGGGCGGAGCCGGCACCTCGACGAACATGAACGCCAACGAGGTGATCTGCAACCGCGCGCTCGAACTGATGGGTCGCGTGCGTGGCGACTACGCGGCGCTGCACCCGATCGACCACGTCAACATGAGCCAGAGCACCAACGACGTCTACCCGACGGCCATCAAACTCGCCACCTGGTTCGGCATCGCGGGGCTGATCGAAGCCATGGAGACGCTGCGGCGCGCGTTCGCCGACAAGGCGCACGAATTCACCGACGTGCTGAAGATGGGCCGCACCCAGCTGCAGGACGCCGTGCCGATGACGCTCGGCCAGGAGTTCACCACCTACGCGACGATGCTCGGCGAGGACCAGCAGCGGCTGCGCGAGGCGGCCGACCTGATCCGCGAAATCAACCTCGGCGCCACCGCCATCGGCACCGGCATCACCGCGCATCCCGACTACGCCGCGCTCGTCTGCAGGCGCCTCTCGGAGATCTCGGGTGTGCAGCTGATCACTGCGCCCGACCTGATCGAGGCGACCCAGGACTGCGGTGGCTTCGTGCAGCTCTCCGGCGTCCTCAAGCGCGTCGCAGTCAAATTGTCGAAGACCTGCAGCGACCTGCGGCTGCTGTCGTCGGGCCCGCGCGCGGGGTTGAACGAAATCGACCTGCCGGCGATGCAGGCCGGCTCCTCCATCATGCCGGGCAAGGTGAACCCGGTGATCCCTGAAGTCGTCAACCAGATCGCCTACGAGGTCATCGGCAACGACGTCACCATCACCTATGCGGCGGAAGCCGGCCAGCTGCAGCTCAACGCCTTCGAGCCGATCATCGCGCACAGCCTGTTCAAGAGCATCACGCACCTGCGCAACGGCTGCCTCACGCTGGCCGAGCGCTGCGTGCGCGGCATCACTGCCAACCGCGAGCGGCTGCGCGCGATGGTCGAGAATTCGATCGGCATCGTCACCGCGCTCAACCCGTACATCGGCTACGCCAATGCGAGCGCGGTCGCTGCCGAAGCGCACGCCACCGGCGGTTCGGTCTACCGGATCGTGCTCGAACGCGGATTGATGTCGCGCGAGGAACTCGACCGCGTCATGCGCCCCGAGGAACTGACGCGTCCACAGCCGATCCGCACGCTGGCGAAGTGAGTGCGGCGCGCCGCTAATTCAGCTTCGTGCCCTGCGAATCGAAGACCTCGACGGCCACCGGGATGCCCGCAGCGACGCTCTGCGTGACGGTGCAGAACTGCTCGAACTGGCCGAGCACGCGATCGAGGTGCGCGAGCGAGGCGCCCGGCACGCCCAGCGTCAGGCGCACCCGCAATGCGAGCACGCGCAACCGGTTCTCGGCGTTGCGGCCGATCTCGGCGATGACTTCGGCCGACAGCGGTTCGGGCGCCTGCTTGAACTTGCGCAGCGCGAACAGCAGCGAACTGGACAGGCAGTTGCCCACCGCCGACGCGAGCAACTCGATCGGCGAGGGGCCGGCCCCCTGGCCAAGGGGCGGCGGCTCGTCGCCGACGATGGCCGGCACACCGGCGCCGTAGCGCACCTCGAACTGGTAATCGTGGCGTTGCGCCAGGCGTACGGTCACGTTTTCGGCACTCATCGGCAGGATTCTCCCCGGTTGCTTCGGCTTCGATGATTCAGCGCGACGCGCCCTGCGGTGCGCTGCGGTAGGGTTCGTAGAAAGGCAGGAAGTCGTGCTCGGCGAGCGCCGCATCGATCCACTCGCGCACCGCGACGCATTCGACGATGCGCCGCGCATAGCCCACGCAGGCTGCGTCGAGCGGTACGCCGTAGGTGCGAAAGCGCAGCACCACCGGCGCGTAGAACGCGTCGGCGATGCCGAAGCTGCCGAACAGGAACGGCCCGCCCGAGACGGCGAGGCAGTCGTGCCACATCTGCGTGATGCGGGCGACGTCGGCGCGCAGCGCCGGATCTTCGGCCAGCGCGCGCTGGCCGACCTGCGGCAGTTCGGCCTCCACGTTGAAGCCGAAGCGGCTGCGCAGCGCGGTGAAACCGGAGTGCATCTCGGCCGTGACCGAGCGCGCGCGCGCCCGCGAGACCGGCTGCGCCGGCCACAGGTGCAGCGCCGGGAAGCGCTCGGCGAGGAATTCGGCGATCGCCAGCGTGTCCCAGACGACAAGCGGGCTGCCGTCGACGACCGCCCCGAGCACCGGGACCTTGCCGGTGGGGCTCACCACGGCGAGTCGCCGCTTGAACTCGGAGTCGGGCGCCTGCGAATCGAAGCGCACCATCACCTCGTCGAAGTCGATACCGGCCTGGCGCATCAGCACCCACGGGCGCATCGACCACGACGAGTAGTTCCGGTTGCCGATGTAGAGCGTCAACGCCGTGCCCATCGCCACTGCCCCCGTTCCCTTATCATCCGCCCGAGCCTCGCCGTGCGGCCCGTGGATCGTATCTCCGCGTTCGCCGGCATCGTCCATTATCCATGAGCCTCACGCGCCAACCATCACGCCGCCGCAAGCGCATCGATCTCGCCCTGCAGGGAGGTGGCGCGCACGGCGCCTTCACCTGGGGCGTGCTCGATCGACTGCTCGAAGACGATCGGCTCGAGATCAGTGCGATCAGCGGCTCGAGCGCCGGCGCGATGAACGCCGTGCTGCTGGCCGCTGGCCTGATGGCGGGAGGGCGCCGCGAGGCGCGCGAGATGCTGCGCACGTTCTGGGTCGGCATGGGCGCCTCCGCGCAGCTCAATCCGCTCAACGGCGGCCTGTTCGGCACGCTGTTCGGCAGCGCCACGAGCTGGTCGCCGCTGGGCCAGTACCTCGATCTGGCCACGCGCGTTCTCTCGCCATACCAGTTCAACCCGCTGAACCTGAATCCGCTGCGCCGGATGATCGCCGAGGCGGTCGATTTCGACGCGGTGCGGCGCTGCGACCGGATCGAACTGTTCATTGGCGCCACGCACGTGCGTTCGGGCCGGCTGCGGGTGTTCCGCAACCCCGAGTTGAGCGTCGACGTCGTGCTGGCATCGACCTGCCTGCCGATGCTGTTCCAGGCAGTCGAGATCGACGGCGAGGCCTACTGGGACGGCGGCTACATGGGCAATCCGACCTTGCTGCCGCTGATCGACGAGGACACCGCCAACGACGTGCTGCTGGTGCAGGTGAACCCGATCGAGCGCGACGAGGTGCCGACGCGCGCACCGGAAATTCTCGCACGTATCGACGAGATCACCTTCAACGGCAGCCTGATCAGGGAGATGCGCACGATCGCGCTGCTCAAGCGGCTGCTGCGCGACGAAGGCCGGCCGATCGAGCGCTATCGCGAGCCGCTGTTCCAGCGCGTTCACGATCTGCGGCTGCACCGGCTCGACGGCGGCGCCGAGCTGGCGCAGGCGGGCGACAGCAGCCGGCTGTCGACCGACCCGGCGACGCTGCGACGCCTGCACCACCTGGGGTCGGCGGCGGCCGCCGCCTGGCTTGCGCACAACTTCTCGCACATCGGCCGCCGCTCGACGCTCGATCTGGTGCGCGAATTCTCCGGCGAGTCGTGGCACCACCGCCTCTGACCAGGCGCCAGGCCGGTGCGGCACCGTCAAGCGGGTAAGATCCGGCTGTGCCCTCGACCCGACCGACCAGCCGCCTGACCAGGCGCCTGCACTGCCTGCCACCCGACGTCCTGGGGGCGCTGGCGCGCGGCATCGAGAAAGAGAGCCTGCGCGCGCGGCCCGACGGCGTGCTGGCCGACACGCCGCACCCGCGCGGCCTGGGCTCGGCGCTCACCCATCCGCACATCACCACCGATTTCAGCGAAGCGCAGCTCGAGCTGATCACCGGCGTGCACGCCGATGCGCGCTCCTGCCTGGCCGAGCTCACTGCGATTCACCAGGCGGTGCACCGGCAGATCGGCAGCGAGATCCTCTGGGCCGCGAGCATGCCCTGCGGGCTGCCGCCCGACGATGCGATTCCGCTGGCGCGCTACGGCACCTCCAACGTCGGCCGCGCCAAGACGGTCTACCGCCAGGGGCTGTCGCATCGCTACGGCCGGCGGATGCAGACGATCTCGGGCATCCACTACAACTTCTCGGTGCCGCAGGCGGCCTGGCCCATCCTGCAGCAAGTCGATGGGGATGGCCGATCGCAGCAGGACTACCGCACCGCGGCGTATTTCTCGCTGATCCGCAATTTTCGCCGGCGCTCGTGGCTGCTGCTCTACCTGTTCGGCGCGTCGCCGGCCGCCTGCAGCACGTTCCTGGCCGGCTACCCGCACGCCCTGCAAAGCCTGGAAGGCGGCACGCTGCACCTGCCTCACGCGACCTCGCTGCGCATGGGGCCGCTCGGCTACCAGAGCGACGTGCAGTCGTCGCTGGCGGTCAGCTTCAACTGTCTCGACAGCTACGCGAAGTCGCTGTCGCGGGCGCTGGCCGAGCCATATCCACCCTACGAGCGTATCGGCATCCACGACGGCGACGGGTTGTACCGGCAACTGGCCACGACGCTGCTGCAGATCGAAAACGAGTTCTACGGCACGATCCGGCCCAAGCGCACGATCCGCCCGGGCGAGCGGCCGCTGCGCGCGCTGGCCGAGCGCGGCGTCGAGTACGTCGAGGTGCGCTGTCTCGATCTCGACCCGTTCGTGCCGATCGGCATCGAAGTGGCTACGCTCGATTTTCTCGACGTGTTCCTGCTCCACTGCCTGCTCGACGAGAGTCCGCCCGACACGCCCGAGGAGATCGCCGCCATGTCGCGCAACCAGCACAGGGTTGCGCAGCACGGGCGCGAGCCCGGCCTGCAGTTGCAGCGCGGCGACGCACAGATCGGGCTGGCGGACTGGGGCAGGGAGGTGCTGCGCGACTGCGCGCCGATCGCCGCCGCGCTCGACGCGGCCGCGAGCGCCGCCACGGACAGCGCGCGCCCGGCGGGTTCGGGTGCCGGGGCGCCGGTGACCCGTCATCGCGACGCGCTCGCCGCGGCCGCGACGCTGCTCGAAGACGCGACGCTGACGCCGTCGGCGCGCAGCCTGCGCGACATGGCGCAGCACTTCGACAATTCGTTCCCGGATTTTGCGCTGACGAAGTCGCGCGAGCATCACCGCACGCTGCTCGCGCTGCCCTTCGACGACGACACGCAGGCCCGTTTCGCGCGGATGGCACGGGATTCGCTGGCCGAGCAGCAACGCATCGAGGCCGCCGACGACATGCCGTTCGAAACCTACCGGCAACGTTATCTGGCCGGCGAACTGGCACAGGGCGATGGTCGCTGAGGCTGCGCCGGGCGCCGCCCTGCCGGCACTGCTCGGGCGCTTCCACCCCGGCGGCGAAGCCTTCTTCTGGCAATTCGACGACGTCGTCGCAAACGGCGAGCTGGGCTACGCGCGATACGTCTTCAGCTACCGCTCCTGCGGACCCGGGAGCAACGGGCAGGTCGTCGTCTTCGAGGGCATCGCACAACTGCGATTGCGTGATGGGCTGATCGCCGAATACGACGAGGCGTTCGACCGCGGGGTGGCGTTCACGCAGCTGGGCTACGAGCCGACGCGCATCGGCAAGTTGCTGGAGCGCTATGCACGGGCGTTCGCCTCCTCGCCGACTGCGCAGGCGCATCTCGCGGCTCGCGCGGAGCGCAAGGGGGGGTCGCCAGACAAGGAATAAGCATGTATTTATTATTCAAAATTCAAGAAGTTATACGGTTTGTTTAATGTAATAAATTGAAATGGAACGAAAGAGGTGCCGCCGACGGCAAAGGCGTCGCCTTACGGCGCAACGCGGGTCGCGCTGCGCGGGGTAGCACTCTTCGAAGCGACCAAGGGGTTTGCGGCGCTGGCTGCCTTGCTCGGCTGGCTGAGCCTGGTCCACCACGATGTCCACCTGCGACACCTGTGGCACGAGCCCGCCTGGCAGAGCGTCGTCGTGCTCGTCGGCAACGGTGCACGGGTGGGATTCCTGGGCTGGAGGCTGTGGTTGTGGTTGCGGCGCCGGGGGAACGCGGGACGCTTCGCATGAGCGTCGGGCTGACGATCACCTTCCGATTCTTGAGTTGACATAATACACATTATGCGCATTTTCATCGCCCAATCCCGACCCGAGCGAATCGACGTGCCCCGGCCGATCGGCACCTGTCCCGTCAATGCCGGGCGCCCTTCTTCTTCGCGATGAACTCCGCAAGCGCTTGCGCGTTGTTGAACCGTTCCTCCTTCGCGCCGTAAAGAAGGGTCACCACCCGGTGTTGTCGCAGCACCTCCATCAGCTCGGCAACGGCGGGCGGATTGGCCTGGAGTTCGGCGAAGTAGCTCGCCCGAAACGCATCCCACTGGGCCGGATCGTGGTGGAAACGATGGCGCAGTTCGTCCGACGGTGACACCGTTTTCAGCCAGGCGTCGATGTGCGCGCGCTCGCGTGCCAGCCCGCGCGGCCACAGGCGGTCGACCAGGAGCCTGAAGCCATCGCCATCGGCCGGCGCCTCGTAGACGCGCTTGACCCGGATCGTCGTCATGCTCTCCTCCGCTCGGCAACAGTCGCAGTAGCGACTCTACGCTCGCGGAGGCACTCGGCGGCACCCCCGACCCCGTGCGCGAGCAGGTACAGTCGATGCCATCGCGGCGGGATGAAAAGACATGGCGGAAAAGCAGCGTATCGGCATCATCGGCGTGGGGCTGATGGGCCACGGGATCGCGCAAAGCGTGCTGCGGCACGGCTTTTCGCTCGCGTTTGTCGAGCATCCGGGCAATCAGCCGACCGAAGACCTGCTGGCGGCCGGAGCGCGGGCCGTGGCGAGCGGTGCGGCGCTGGCCGCCGATGTCGACGTGGTGATTCTGTGCGTCACCGGATCGCCGCAGGTCGAAGACGTGCTCCTGCGTGACGACGGGGTGCTGGCCGGCCTGCGACCGCACACCGTGGTGATCGATTGCTCGACCGCGATGCCATCGTCGACGATACGCATGGCCGCCGCGGTCGAAGCGGCTGGCGGGCGCTTCCTGGACGCACCGATGACGCGCACGCCGAAGGAAGCCGCCGAAGGCCGGTTGAACCTCCTCGTCGGCGGCGATGCGTCGCTGTTCGCCCAATGCCGGCCGCTGCTGGCCAGCTACGCGGAGAACATCGTCCACGCAGGTCCGGTCGGTTCGGGCCACACCTTGAAGTTGCTGCACAATTTCGTGTCGCTCGGCTTTGCCACGGTGCTGGCCGAGGCCGCTGCGTGTGCGCGGCGCGCCGGCGTCGACAGCGGCGTCCTGCTGCAGGTGCTGGCGCACGGCGGCGGCGGCGGCGTGGTACTCGAACGCCTTCGCCCGTTCATCGAGTCGGGTGACGATTCGGGCTTCCGGTTCACGATCGCCAACGCGCTGAAGGACATGGACTACTACACGGCGATGGCCCGCGAACTGGGCGCCGCGCACCTCACCGCCGAAGCGATTCGCCAGGCCTTCGCGCTGACCGCCGGGGCGCCTGCCGGCTCGACCGTCCCGACGCTGATCGACCGCCTCGCGGCAGGACAATGACCGATGGACGTGTCCGCCCTCTTTCGCGAAACCTCGCCGCTCCCCCTGGCGCTGCTGGCCAGTTTCGTCGGCGGCACGCTCGCCACCACGGTGGGCGCGTTGCCGGCACTGTTCATGCAGCAGTTGTCGGCGCGCACCAGCAACGCGATGCTGGCGTTCGCGGCGGGCGTGATGCTGGCGGCAACCGTGTTTTCGCTGCTGCTGCCCGGCCTGGCGCTGGCCGAACCGCTGCTCGGCGGGCGCAAGGCCGGCACGCTGGCGGTGGTCGGTGCGCTGATTGCCGGCGGACTCGCGATGGCGGCAATCCACCGGTTCCTGCCTCACGAGCATTTCGAGAAGGGCCCGGAAGGCCCCGGCAGCGAACGGCTGGCGCGCGTCTGGCTCTTCGTGCTGGCCATCGCGGTCCACAACTTTCCCGAGGGGCTCTCGATGGGTGTGGGTGCCGCCAGCGGCGACGCCGCCATCGGCATTGGCGTCACGCTCGGAATCGGCCTGCAGAACCTTCCGGAAGGACTCGCGGTGGCGATGGCGCTGGCCGGCCTCGGCTACAGCCGGGCGCAGGCCCTGGGGGTGGCCGCGCTCACCGGGGTGGTCGAGTTGTTCGGCGGCCTGGTCGGCGGCGGATTGCTGGCGGTCTCGCAGGCGCTGCTGCCGCTCGCGCTGGCCTTCGCGGCCGGCACGATGCTGTTCGTGATCAGTGACGAGGTGATCCCAGAAACCCATCGCGCGGGCTTCGGCGACAGCGCGACGGCGGCGTTGTTTGCGGGCTTCGGCCTGACCCTGTTCCTGGACGTCGCCTTCTCCTGAGTGGACTTCGCACGCCGCGATTGAGTCGCGGCCCGAGGCTCAATCGCGGACGCCGGGCAGCCTCGTGGCACCGCGGCGCTCGGTGCGGCGCTCGTCGGCCTCGATCATCTCGACGGTGCGCGGCCGCTCCAGCGTGCCGTAGCGGCGCGCATAGTCGGCGGCACGCTGACGCACCCAGGCGGCCGTTTCGGGCTGCCCTTCGCGCTGCAGATAGCCGGCCGCATCGAATCCGGCTTCGTTGTGCGCCGTCGGATCGGCGCCCGCCTCGATCAGCAGGCGCACGACCTCCGCATGCCCGTGGCGCGCTGCCATCATCAGCGGCGTCGTCCGATTGGGCGACTGGGCGTCGATATAGGCATTCTCGTCGAGCAGGTAGCGCACCAGTTCGGCATGGCCATTGGTGGCCGCATAGTGCAGCGGCGTCCATCCGGCGCGGTTGATCTCGGCGCCGCGCCGCACCAGCAACCGTGCGACTTCCGCCTGCCCGTGCAGCGCCGCGAGCATCAACGCGGTTTCATCGCGCCGGTTCGGCGCGTCCACCCGCGTGCCGGACAGGCCGGCCAGCAGCGTCACGGTCTTCCAGGCCTTCTCGCGCGCCGCCACGACGATGGCCGGGCCCAGTTCGGGGTGCACCGCGTTGGCGTCCACGCCGCGCAGCAGCAGCGTCTGTACGCGGGCGACTTGGTCGCCCGCGAGCGCCTCCCAGAACTCGTGGGGGGCGCCCAGGGGCGCCGCTGTCGCAACGGCGCACAGCAGGCCCGACGACAACGACGGCAGCAGCGGCAGTGCCGTCGCGAGGCGTACAAGGTCACGTCTGAAATTAAAGTCACGCATTAATAATCCTGCGTGCATGTTTGAAAAGTCTGAAAAAATTTTCCGTGGTCGTTTGTGCGATCTGTTCGGGCGACTGTTGTCGGAGCTCAGCCAGGCAGGCGGCCACGAAGCGCACGAATGCCGGTTCGTTGGTCTTGCCCCGGAACGGCACCGGCGCCAGATAGGGCGCATCGGTTTCGATCAGCAGGCGGTCGTCGGGCACGCGCGCTGCCACTTCGCGCAGCGCCGCCGCGTTCCTGAAGGTGACGATCCCGGAAAACGACAGGTGGAAACCGAGGTCAAGCGCCGCCCGGGCGGTGTCCCAGTCTTCGGTGAAGCAGTGCATGACGCCGCCCGCTGCCGCGGCACCCTCTTCGCGCATCAGCCGCAGCGTGTCGGCCGCCGCCGCGCGGGTGTGCACGATCAGCGGTTTTCCCGCTTGCCGCGCGGCGCGGACGTGCACGCGAAAGCGCTCGCGCTGCCACTCGGTGTCGCCTGTGGTGCGGTAGTAGTCGAGGCCGGTCTCGCCGATCGCCACCACGGTCGGATGGCTGGCCAGCCGCACCAGCGTTGCGACGTCGGGCTCGCGCGTGTCGTGCTGGTCGGGATGCACGCCTACCGAAGCGCTGAGCCGCGGATCACGGCCCGCCAGTGCGAGCACGCGCTCGAACCCGTCCAGCGAGACGCACACGCACAGCGCGTGGCCGACGTCGTTGGCCGACATCTCGCCGAGGACCTGGTCGAAGCGGCCCGCGAGCTCCGGGAAATCGAGGTGACAGTGAGAATCGACGAGCATGGCCGCAGTGCCGGGGAAGAACCCGACATTCTATCGGCTGCTGCCAAGAGGCCCGGAAGCCCCGACTGACCTGCCGGCCCTGCGGCCGGCGGCGCCTCAGATGGTGTGCGTCGCCCGGTTCGCCCTGGACAGGCCGCCCAGCAGGGTTTCGATTCGCGCGCGTGCCTGCTGGCCCGAATCGTTCTTCGCGAACTGCACGGCAAGCCCCTGCTGCCTGCCCGGTGTGCCGGCTGGCGTGATCCAGACGACTTTCCCGGTGACCGAGAGCTTGTTCGGATCGTCCACCAGCGACAGGATCAGGTACAACTCGTCGCCCAGGTTCACGACTCGGGTCGTGGGGACGAACAGGCCGCCGCCGTCGATGAAGGGCATGTAGGCCGCATGGAGCGCAGCCTTCTCGCGAATGGCCAGCTGCACCACGCCGGGTCGGGCCGATGGTGCGCTCGGCGGCACGGGTGCCGGCGCAGCAACGACGCCCGGGTGAGCCGCATCGGACATACCGCTTCCCGGCATCGTCGCCGGCTCGAGCGTGGCGGTGAAGGCAGGCCCGGTGGTCGGTCCACGCAGCGTCGGATTCGAAGTCTCGTTCATCGCTCGCCCCTTTTGCTTCCCACGCCGGCATCCGGTGCCGGAGTCCTACGACGCCCGCGCCGCAAGTGCGTGACGAACGTCCAGCAGCACGTCTTCGAGCATCAGCCGCGGATTCAGCGGATGATCGATCGTCCGGGCGGCACGATCGAGCCGGACCGCCAGGCGGTCCAGCGCCACCAGTCCCGCCTGCCGCGCCAGCACCCCGAGGCGATCGGCCCGATCGGGGAAGTAGCGCGGCTGCGCGCCCGCACACGTCCTTTGCAGGTCGACGACCCAGGTTTGCAGCGTCGTCATCCAGATCGCCGGAGCGATGTCGGCAAGCGCATCCGCAGCCTGCACGATGCCAGTCTCGGGAAGGCCCGCCACGGTCTCCACGAGCAACCGATGGATGGCGGCTTGTGCGGGATCGGCGAATCGGCGTGCACGCAGCGGTGCATCACCGGCTGCTGCGAGCCACGCCTGCGCCTGCGCGAGATCGGCCCCGGTGTCGGCCGCCAGCCAGGCGGCACCGACGTCGGCGGCCGGTCGAGGCAGCGCCAGCGCGCGACAGCGCGAACGAATCGTGGCCGGCAGCGTGTCGGGCCGATCGGTCACCAGCACGAAGTGCGCGCCGCGGCCGGGTTCCTCGAGAGTCTTGAGCAGCGCATTGGCGGCGGCGGGGTTCAAGGCATCGGCCGGATCGACCAGCACGATCCGCGTCGCGCCACGATGGCCGCTCACCTCGATGAAGCGCTCCAGCGCGCGAATCTGGTCGATGCGGATATCGCGTGAGGGCCGTCCCGCGCCCTTGCTGCCTGGTCTGCGCACCGGCTCCTCGGTCACGCCCGCGCCTGCGTCCGTGCCCTCCTCGGCCGCCGATGGTGCGAGCCGGCGCAGATCGGGATGGTTGTCCTGCGCGAACCATCCGCAGGCGCTGCAGCGCCCGCAGGCAGCACCGTCGCGTAGCGGCGATTCGCACAGCAGCGATCGCGCCAGTTCGGTGGCAAACGCAGATTTCCCGATGCCGGCCGGCCCGTGAATCAGCAACGCGTGATGCAACCGGGTGCGCTGCGCGAGTAGTGCCTTCCATTCCGGTTCCAGCCAAGGATAAATCATGTATTACAAAGGTCTGCAATATCTTCTTCAAGTATGACACGAATTTCCGAAACGGCCCGCTCGCCGTCCAGCACGACGAAACGCCCGGGATCGGCTTGCGCTCGGTCGCGGTAGCCGCGGCGCACTCGCTCGAAGAAGGCGCTGTCCTCGGACTCGAAGCGGTCGGGGGCCCGCACCGACGCGCGCCGGCGTGCTGCCAGTTCCGGGGCCAGGTCGAACAGGTAGCTGCGATCGGGCTGAAGGACCCCGTGCACCCAGCTTTCCAGCCAGGCAATGCGCTCGCCCGGCGCGCCGCGCCCGCTTCCCTGGTAGGCCCAGGTGGAATCGGTAAAGCGATCGCAGACCACCCACTGCCCACCTGCCAGCGCCGGGCGGATCTGTCGTTCGAGGTGATCGCTGCGCGCGGCGAACATCAGCAGCAACTCGGCCTGCATGCCCATCTTCCGGCGCAGCAGCAGTTCGCGCAGCGTCTCGGCGAGATCCGAGCCGCCAGGCTCGCGCGTCTGCACCACGTCGATGCCACGCGTGCGCAGTCGCTCGACATACCAGTCGATGTGGGTGCTCTTGCCGGCCCCGTCGATGCCCTCGAAGGTGACGAAGCGCCCGGTCATCGGCCGTTACGCTGGTAGCGTGAAACCGCGCGGTTGTGGCTGGACAGATCCTCGGAGAATTCGCTGGTGCCGTCGCCGCGCGCGACGAAATACAGTGAGTTCACGTTCGCCGGCTTCAGCGCCGCCTCGATCGATGCTTTGCCCGGCAGTGCGATCGGCGTCGGCGGCAGGCCGGCGCGCGTGTAGGTGTTGTAGGCGCTGTCGGCCTGCAGGTCACGCTTGCGCAGGTTGCCGTCGAAGCGCTCGCCCATGCCGTAAATGGTCGTGGGGTCGCTCTGCAGCATCATGCCGCGGCGCAGTCGGTTGACGAACACCGCTGCCACCCTGTCGCGATCGAGCGCGTGGCCGGTCTCCTTCTCGACGATCGACGCCATCACCAGCGCCTCGTACGGGGTACCGTACGGCAATGACGGATCACGCGCCTGCCAGGCGCTGCGCAGGGCCTGCTGCTGCTTGCGGTAGGCCTGGCGGAAGATCTCGACGTCGCTCGTGCCGGGCGAGAACGCGTAGGTGTCGGGAAAGAACAGCCCTTCGGCGCGGCGCTCGTCGGCGCCGATGAGCCCGAGCAGCGCGGCTTCGGTGAGGCCCCGGGTGTCGTGGGCCAGGTCGGAATGGGTGTCGATGGCCTCACGCATCTGGCGGAAAGTCCAGCCTTCGATGAAGCGGATTTCGGTGAGCAGCACGTCGCCGCGCACCAGCCTGTCGAGCAGCGCATCCACGGTGAGCGGCGCAGCGAATCCGTAAGTGCCGGCCTTCAGCCGTCCGTCGTAGCGGCGCAGCTTGTACCAGATCCACAGACGCATCGGCGAGATGTCGATACCCTGTGCGCGCAGTCCGGCCGCCACCGCGCGCACGCCGGCGCCCTTGGGCACCGTGTAGCGCACCGGCGACGTGGCAAAGCTCAGCGGCTGGGCCATGAAGGCATGCCAGCCCCACGCGCCCGCACCCGCGGCCAGCACCAGCGCCAGCAGCAACAGGATCAGCAGGCGCGCGAATCGGCCTTGCGAAACAGCGGTCATGGCCTCTACAGGCGTCACGGGTGCCTATAATAATCCCGACCTCCTCCGGATCAGCCATGCTCGCCGCTTCCGCCACCCTTGCCGATGCCGATGCCGATGCCCTGCGGCACGCGGTCGAAATCTCCGGTGCACGCTTCGAAACCGATGCCTATGGCCCGCAGGCGGTGCGCGGCGGGGCCACACCGGATTTCGCGCTGCTGCAGTCGGGCGCCGTCGCGCTCTTGCCCGATCACGGTCTGCTTTCGCTCGCCGGCGACGATCGGGTGCGCTTCCTGCACTCGATGACCACCAACGACGTCGAGCACCAACCCGTGTCGCAGGCGCGCTGGCATGGGCTGTGCACACCCAGGGGCCGCTTGCTCGCCACCCTGCTCGCCTGGCGCGATGCCACCGCCATCTGGCTGATGCTGCCGCGCCCACAGGCGGAGTCCGTTCGCAAGCGGCTGGCGATGTACGTGTTGCGCGCCAGGGTGAAGATCGAAGACCGCTCCGACGCGAAGGTGGTACTCGGCCTGTGTGGCGCGCACGCCGCCGAAACACTGGGTGCGCTGGGCCTGCCGGTACCGGCCGCCTTCGAAGTCGCCGAGGCAACGCTCGGCGCCCATGTGCCGACAGTGCCCGGTGACGACGCATCGGTGCAGGCCACGGTGATCGGGCTTGCGCCGATCGGCGCTGGCCAGGGCGAGGATGGCGTGCCGCTGCCCCGCTGGTTACTGGTGGTGCCGGCCGACTCGCTGGCGGCGCTGTGGCCGCAGCTCGCAGGTGCGCTGCAGCCGGTTGGCAGCGCCGCGTGGCGCTGGACCGACGTGCGCAGCGGCGTGGCGCGCATCGTGCCGGCCACCGCCGAGCAGTTCGTGCCGCAGATGATCAACTTCGACACGATCGGCGGCGTGAGCTTCGACAAGGGGTGCTATCCGGGCCAGGAAATCGTCGCGCGCAGTCACTATCTCGGCAAGATCAAGCGCCGCGTTCATCTTGCCCACGTCGACGCCGCGGAGCCGACACCGGGCACCGAAGTGTTCGGTGCTGCGGCCGATCCGGTCGGGGTGGTGGTCCTCGCGGCGCCGGCCCCCGGTGGCGGCGCCGACCTGCTGTTCGAGGCGCAGGCCGTGGCGGTGGCCGGCGGCGAGGTCCTGCGCATGGGCGATTCCGTGCTGCGCATCGAGCCGTTGCCTTACGCGCTGCCGGCGGGCGGTTGAGCGGCTTCGACCATGAGCCGCGTCGTCATGGTCTGGTTTCGTGCCACGCGCGCCGACGATGGCGCCTGCCGCGAGCGGCTGACCGAGCTCGGCCGACGCATGGCCGATGCCTACGGCATCGAGGCGCGCGCCGGATGGCGTGACGAAGCCGGATTCCGCACCTGGCTGGAAACCTACGAACCTCTGGCACCTGCGCGCTGCGACGCGTTCGTCGAGGCACTGCGTATCGAGGCGATCACCCTGGGGCTCGATACCCTGGCGCTCAACGGGCGTCACGTCGAAGCCTTCGACTGGGCTGCCTGAGCTGCCCGGCATCGCAACCCGATGTGTCTGATCGGCTTTGCGCTCGATGCGCACGACGATTTCGTGCTGTTGCTGGCGGCCAATCGCGACGAGTACTACGCGCGCGAGGCCGCCCCGGCGGCCTGGTGGAGCGATCGCGCCGGCACCTGGGGCGGGCGCGATTGCGTCGCCGGTGGCAGCTGGCTGGCCGTCGATCGCCACGGGCGGCTCGCGGCGGTCACCAACGTGCGCGAGCCCGCAGCAGCGCCGGGGCGGCGCTCGCGTGGTGAACTCGTCGCCGATTTCGTCGGCGCAGACGTTCCGATCGACGCCTGGGCGCAGCAGGTCGCCGCCCGCGGCGACGACTACCCGGGCTTCAATCTGCTGCTGTTCGATCCGGCAGCCCAGCGGCCGGCGCTGTACGTCTCGAACCGCCACCCCGGGCGCGTGCTCGAAGTGCCGCCCGGCGTGCACGGCCTGTCCAACCACCTGCTGGACAGCAACTGGCCGAAAGTGACGACGCTCACGCAACGCATCGCGGAGGTCCTTGGCGATGCGCGCGCGCCGCTCGAAGCCGTGCTGCTCGAGGCGCTCGCCGATCGCTCGCAACCGCCCGACGAAGCACTGCCCGACACCGGCGTGGGTCTGGTGCGCGAGCGCATCCTGGCGCCGGCCATGATCGTTGCGCCTGGCCTGGGCTACGGCACGCGCGCTTCGACGCTGGTGGCGATCCGGCGTGATGGGCGCATCGAGACCGTGGAGCGCGGCTGGACGCCGGACGGCGACGCCGTGCGGATCACCGGCGACCGGCGCGCGCGCTTCAACGCAACGCGCCGAATACCCGCTCGATGACTTTCGAGCCCGCCTTCAGCGGATCGCGGCGGATCGCGCGCTCTTCTTCGGCGATCATCAGGTACAGGCCGTCGAGGGCGCGTGTGGTGACGTAGCGCTCGACCGACGCATCGCGCGCTTTCAGCAGACCCAGCTTCGACGCCTGGCCGGCCAGCGCGTTGTAGCGCTTCGCGAGCCCGAGTCGCGACACCTGCTGCGTCACGATCGGCAGGAAGCGCTCGACGAGCGGCGCCTGCGTGCGCGACTGGAAGAACTGCGTGACCGAATCCTCGCCACCCGTGAGGATCGATTTCGCGTCGGCGACGCTCATCGACTTCACCGCCGCCAGCAGCAGCTGCTTCGCCTGCGGCACCGCCTGTTCGGCGGCGCGGTTCATCGAAGCGACCAGTTCGTCGAGCTCGCGTCCGCGACCCGTTGCGCGCAGCAGCCCTTCGGCCTGCCGCAGCCCGTCGGGCAGCGGGATGCGTGCTTTCGGATCGTCCAGGAAGCCACCGGGCCTGCCCAGCGCTGCGACCGCCTGCCCGGCGCCGCGCTCGAGCGTTGCACGCAGTGCGCCGATCGCATCGGCGTTGGAGACCGCGTCGAGCGCGGCGGCGCGCGCCGGCGAGGCACCACCCGTGGCGATCGTCGCTCCCGCCCATGCGGCGAGCGCCAGCAGGCTGCGGCGCATCTTCAGGTGCGGGATGCCGATCTCTTCGTAGGGTTCGCCCACGGGCTCGAAGCCCTGCGCCCGATAGAACCCCTCGACGCGGCTCTGTGCACTCAATTCGACACTGGTGTCGCCGCGCTGCCTGGCGAGTGCCATCAGCGTCTGCAGCACGCGCCGGCCGATGCCGCGGCCGCGCTGGTCGGCGCGCACCGCCATGCGGCCGATGTGGCCATCGGGCAGCAGCCGGCCGGTGGCCACCGGTTCGCCGTCGCACCAGGCGACACAGTGCATCGAGCGTGCGTCCCAGGCGTCGTATTCCAGCGCAGCCGGGATGCCCTGCTCGCGCACGAACACGGCCAGGCGCAGCGCACCGGCCGCCTCGCCCAACTGTGCCCAGTTGCCGGTCTGCAACGCGATCCCGGGCGTGTCGTCGTCGTTGCAGTTCATCTCATTGCCTCGCATCGGGATCGCCGAACGCCTCGCGCAGCGCCGCGCAGGCATCCTGGTGCGCGCGCCGCGCCGCCTGCACGAAGCCGGCGTGCTGGAAGAACGAATGGATCATGCCATCGTACTGCACGAAGTCCACGGGCACGCCCGCCGCGCGCAGCCGCGCGGCGTAGGCGCGGTTCTCGTCGATCAGCGGGTCGTACTCGGCGCCTGCGATCCAGGCGGGCGCCACGCCGCGCAGGTCGGGTGCGCACAGCGGCGCGAAGCGCCAGTCGAGGCGGTCGCGTTCGTCACGCAGCGTCTGCGCGAAGAACCACTGCACGGTCTGCGTGTCGAGCAGGTAGCCGGTGGCGAAGCGCCGATACGAGTCGCTGTCCTGGTGGCTCGCCAGACCCGGATAGATCAGCAACTGCAGCACCAGCGGCCAGCCACGGTCGCGCGCGTGGATCGCGCAGGCGGCAGCGAGCGTGCCGCCGGCGCTGTCGCCGCCGACCGCGATGCGCGCCGGGTCGACGCCGAGTGCCGCCGATTCGCGGCGCAGCCACGCAAGACAGTCGAACGCGTCGTCCGGTGCGCTCGGAAAGCGATGCTCGGGAGCAAGCCGATAGTCGACCGAGAACACCAGACAGTCACTGCCCGCCGCGAGCATCCGGCAGACGCGGTCGTGCGTGTCGATCGATCCGATCGTGAAGCCGCCGCCGTGAAAGTAGAGCAGCGCCGGTCGCGGTTCGGCCCGCGAGTGCGGCCACGGCGCGTACTGGCGCACGCGCAGCACCCTTCCGGGCAGTCCGACCGCGTGATCCTCGACCGCGTGCAGTGGCGGGGCCACGATGTCGAGCGTGGCCGACGCTTTCGCGTAGTGCTCGCGCGCCTGCACCGCGCCGAGTTCCGGGTACGGGGGCACCGACGCGCGCTGCGCCCAGTACAGGATCTTCCCGACCTGCGGGTCAAGGGCCATCGTCGACCGGCTCCGCGCTCGTGCGGCAGGGCCTCGCGTCAGCGGGGCCGTGGCGCCACTTTGGGCGCGAAACTGAACGGATCGCCCGGATTGCGCTGCGCGATCACGTCCTGCAGGCGCAGTTCGACCGAGGCGATGATCTTCGGATGCGTGATCACGTAGAAGCGGTTCTCGCGGATCGCATCGAAGGTCATGCGGGCCACTTCTCCGGCACTGATCCGCCCCGACGACACCGCCTTCTCCGAGGCCTTCTGCGCAGCGACCATCGAGGCGGTGGGGGCGGCTGCGCTGCGCAGCGCAGCGGGCCGGTGGTGGTGCGACTGTGCAATGCCGGTGGGCACGAAGGCCGGGCACAGCAGGCTCACGCCGACGCGTGCACCGGTGACGCGGAGGTCCTGGTAGAGCGTCTCGGTGAGCGTGACCACGCCGTGCTTGCCGACGCTGTAGATGCCCATCAACTGCGGCGACAGCAGCCCTGCGACCGATGCGGTGTTGACCACGTGGCACTCGTTGCCCTGGGCCAGCATGATCGGCACGAAGGTGCGCACGCCGTGGATCACGCCCCACAGGTTCACACCGAGCACCCACGCCCAGTCCTCGAGGGTGTTCTCCCAGACGAGGCCGCCAGCGGCCACGCCGGCGTTGTTGAACAGCAGGTGCAGGACGCCGAACTCGTCGATCGTGCGCCGCGCCAGCCGTTCGACATCGGCGGCCTGGCTCACGTCGACTACCTCGCCGAACGCGTGGGCGCCCTGCCCGCACAACTCGTCGACGGTGGCCGCCAGCGCATCGGCCTGGATGTCGGCCAGAGCGAGCTTCATCCCGAGTTGCGCGCCGAGGCGTGCGAATTCGCGTCCGAAGCCGCTGGCCGCTCCGGTGATCACGGCGACCTTGCCGGCGAAGTCTTTCACGGCGCGATCAGCCTCACCAGTTGCTTGCCGACGTTGCGTCCCGCGAGCAAGCCGATGAATGCCTCGGGAGCTGTTTCGAGCCCCTGTGCGATCGTCTCGCGGTACTTCAGTTCGCCGGTGGCGACGAGCGCGCCCAGCGCGTGCAGCGCTTCGGGCCACACCTCCATGTGCTCGGAGACGATGAAACCTTCGACCCGCAGCCGGTTCACCAGCACCGAGCCGAAGTTCTGCAACGGCATCGCCTGGCCGTCATACGTCGAGATGAGGCCGCAGACCGCGATGCGTCCGAACGCGTTCATCCGGCGCAGCACCGCGTCGAGCGTCGCCCCGCCGACGTTGTCGAAGTAGCCGTCGATGCCCTCCGGCGTGGCGGCGCGCAGGTCGGCGTACAGTTGCCCGGCCTTGTAGTCGACGCAGGCGTCGAAGCCGTACTCGTCGACGACGATGGCGCACTTCTGCGCGCCTCCGGCGACGCCGATCACGCGGCAACCCTTGCGGCGCGCGAGCTGCCCGACGACCGAACCCACCGCGCCGCTGGCCGCCGACACGACCACGGTCTGGCCCGGCTCGGGCGCGACGATGCGGTTCAGGCCGTACCAGGCGGTGACCCCGGGCATGCCGGCGGCGCCGAGGTACGCCGACAGCGGCACCCGCGACGTGTCGACCTTGCGGAGCAGGCGGCCGTCGCTCTTGCCGTACAACTGCCAGCCGAGCATCGCCATCACCCGGTCGCCCACCGCGAACGCCGGGTTGCGGCTCTCGACGACCTCGCCGGCGGTGCCGCCGATCATCACCTCGTCGAGCGCCTGCGCTGCGGCGTACGATTTCGCGTCGTTCATGCGCCCGCGCATGTACGGATCGAGCGACAGGAAATGGTTGCGCACCAGCACTTCGCCGGGGCCGACCACGGGGATCGGCGCTTCGACCAGACGGAAGTTGGCGAGCGTGACCTTTCCCTGCGGGCGGCTCGCCAGCAGGACCTGCAGGTTGTTCCCGCTCATCGCACCGTTCTCCTCTCTCGTGACGATTCAGACCGCCGTGGCGCCGCCGTCGACCGCCAGCACCTGGCCGGTGATGTGCTTGCCGGCGTTCGAGCAGAACAGCACCGCCGCGCCCTTCAGATCCTCGTCGTCGCCGAGCCGGTTCAGCGGGGTACGCGCCTTCAGTTCGTCCTCGATCGCCGCCAGCGTGGCCCGGGTCATCTTCGACGGGAAGAAGCCGGGAGCCAGCGCATTCACCGTGATGCCGTACTGCCCCCACTCGCCGGCCAGCGCGCGGGTGAAGTTCACCAGTCCGCCCTTGGTCGTGTTGTAGGCGATCGTGTGGTTGGTGCCCGGCGGGTTGCCGCGCAGGCCCGCGATCGACGCGACGATCAGTACCCTGCCGTAGTGGCGGGGAATCATCGAGCGCCTGCCGATTTCCTGCGTCAGCAGGAACACGCCGGTCAGATTCAGGTTGACCAGTTTCTGCCACGCGTCGAGCGGATGCTCGGCGGCGGGCGCGCCCCAGGTGGCCCCGGCATTGTTCACCAGGATGTCGCAGTGTCCCAGTTTCGCCAGTGCCGCGTCGGCGAAGGCGTGCACGGACTCCGGCTTGCCGAGGTCGGCGGCCACCGCGTGCGCCTTCACGCCGCTCTTCGCCAGATGCGCGACCGCTGCCTCGAGTTCGTCCTGCCTGCGTGCGGCGAGCAGCAGTTCGGCGCCCATCTCGCCGAGCGCTTCGGCGATCTGCAGGCCGAGCCCGCGCGACCCCCCGGTGACGATGGCCTTGCGGCCGTTGAGATCCAGCGCCTGCTTCAACGTCATGTGGGACTCCTGGGAGGCTGTCGGGCTTCGGGATCGGATCCGGTCGTCGCGCGCGGCCGGCGTCAGTGCCGCAGGTGACGCAGGTCGAATTCCGCCAACGCCGCGCGCGCCACCGGGCCGCCCCACTCCGGCACGAAATGTCCGGCGTGGGCGAGCCGCATCGGTTCCGGACAGCCGCGGATCACCGAGCGCAGCGGCAGCATCGCCTCCTCGCCGAGCACCGGATCGCGCAGGCCGATCGCCATGAAGCTGCGGCCACTCCAGCTCTCGCGCCACCACTGGCCGGCCCGCCCCGACAACTCGGCACCTGGCGCTTCGAGCGAATCGGGCACCAGGTTCGGAAACGCTCGCGGCCCCGCTTTGTAGTGCGTATCCGGAAACGGTGCGTCGTAGCCCGAGGCCTCCGCCGCGCTCATGTCGGGCTTGCCGCGCATCAGCAGGCGCCCGATCGCAAGATCGGGCGTGCGATTCGAGTACGCGCGCCACTCGAGGAAGCCACGGGTCGGTCGAATGCCCACGGCCAGTGCGGTATTCATCGCCAGCAGGCGGGTGAAGCGACCCGGCATCTCCGGCGGCAACGTGAGCCCGAGCAATCCGCCCCAGTCCTGCACCACCAGCATCACGTCGTGCAGATCGAGCCGCTCGACCAGGTGCATCAGCATCGAACGATGAAAATCGAAGCGGTGTGCCGACTCGTCGGTCGGCTTGTCCGAGCGCCCGAAGCCGATCAGGTCGGGGGCCACGACCCGCAGACCGGCCTCCGCGAACACCGGAATCATCCGCCGGTACAGGTAGCTCCAGGTCGGGTTGCCGTGCAGGCACAGTGCCGTGCCGTGATGCGCCACGCCCTCGTCGACGTAGTGCACGCGCATCCCCTCGCATCCGGCGAGGTCTTCGAGGTAGTGCGGCGCGAACGGAAAATCGAGCAATCCGTCGAAGCGCTCGTCGGGGGTGCGCAGCGTCGCCATGATCGCTCGCGATGCACGGGCCTTCGGAACGGTGCTGCGGCGGGTGTGCCTGCCGCAGCGCCTGCTCAGGCGATCTCGAACAGCCCGGCCGCGCCCATGCCGCCGCCGATGCACATCGTGACCACCGCGCGTTTCGCACCGCGCCGCCGCCCCTCGATCAGTGCGTGTCCGGTCAGGCGCTGACCGCTCACGCCATATGGATGCCCGACGGCAATCGCGCCGCCGTTGACGTTGAGCCGCTCGTCGGGGATGCCGAGACGGTCACGGCAATAGAGCACCTGCACCGCGAACGCCTCGTTGAGCTCCCACAGGTCGATGTCGTCGACCTTCAGGCCCGCGCGCGCGAGCAGCCTGGGCACCGCGAACACCGGGCCGATGCCCATCTCGTCGGGCTCGCAGCCGGCCACCGCAAAGCCGCGGAACCAGCCGAGCGGCTTCAGGCCGCGCTTCTCGGCGAGCCTGGCGTCCATCACCACGCACGCACCGGCACCGTCGGAGAACTGGCTCGCGTTGCCCGCCGCGATCACGCCGCCCGGCAGCGCCGGCCTGATCTGCGAGACGCCCTCGAGCGTGGTGTCCGCGCGCCGCCCCTCGTCGTCGGACAGCGTCACCTCGCGGGTGCCGAGTTGCCCGGTCGCCTTGTCGGCCACCGCCATGCGCACCGTGATCGGCACGATCTCGTCGGCGAACTTGCCCGCCGCCGCAGCCGCGCAGGCGCGCTGCTGGCTGCGCACGCCGTACTCGTCCTGCCGTTCGCGGGCGATGTTGTAACGCTTCGCCACGGTCTCGGCCGTCTGCAGCATCGACCAGTAGATCTCGGGTCTGGTCTTCAGCAGCCGCGTGTCGCGGATCATGTGCGTGTTCATCTCGTTCTGCACGCACGAGATCGACTCGACGCCGCCGGCGACGAAGACCTCGCCCTCGCCGGCGATGATCCGCTGGGCCGCCATCGCGATCGTCTGCAGGCCCGACGAGCAGAAGCGGTTGACCGTGACCCCCGATACCGTGACCGGGCAACCCGCTGCGAGCGCGATCTGCCGGGCGATGTTCGAACCGGTGGCGCCCTCCGGGGTGGCGCATCCCATCAGCACGTCCTCGACCTCGCCGGGCTCGACGCCGGCGCGCTCGATCGCCGCGCGCACCACGTGGCCACCCATCGTCGCGCCGTGGGTCATGTTCAGCGCACCGCGCCAGGACTTCGCCAGGCCGGTGCGCGCCGTCGATACGATGACTGCTTCACGCATGATCGATGTTTCCCCTGGTGCGTCAACCGTTGAATCCCGTGCCTTGCGCCGCCAGTCGCGCCAGCAGTGGCGCCGGCGTCCAGAACGCGGCGTCGCCGTGCGGATTCGCGGCGAAATCGGCCATCCGGTTGACCACGTTGTAGAGCCCCGCCATGTCGGCATACAACATCGGTCCGCCACGCCACAGCGGGAAGCCGTAGCCGGTGAGGTAGATCATGTCGATGTCGGATGCACGTGCGGCGATTCCCTCCTCGAGGATCTTCGCGCCTTCGTTGACCAGCGCGAATACCAGCCGGTGGACGATCTCGTCGTCGCCGATGCCTCGCGCCGTCACGCCGATCTCCCTGCGGTGCGCCGCAATCAGCTCGTCGACTGCCGGATCGGGCAGTGCATCACGCTTGCCCGGCGCGTAGCGGTACCAGCCGGCGCCGCTCTTCTGGCCGAAGCGACCGAGTTCGCACAGCCGGTCGGCCACCTTCGGATAGACCAGGTGCGGCTGCTCGACGTAGCGGCGCTTGCGGATGAACCAGCCCACGTCATTGCCGGCCAGGTCGCTCATCCGGAACGGGCCCATCGCGAAACCGAACTTCTCGATTGCGCGGTCGACCTGCTGCGGGCTCGCACCCTCCTCCAGCATGTACAGCCCCTGCCGGAGGTACTGCTCGAGCATCCGGTTGCCGATGAAGCCGTCGCACACGCCGGACACGACGCCGGTCTTGCGCAGCTTCTTCGACAGCTGCATCGTCGTCGCCAGCACGTCCTTCGCGGTCTTCTCGCCGCGCACGATCTCCAGCAGCTTCATCACGTTGGCCGGCGAGAAGAAGTGCGTGCCGATCACGTCGTGCGGACGTTTCGTGAACGAGGCGATCCGGTTCACGTCGAGCGTCGAGGTGTTGGTCGCGAGGATCGCGCCGGGCTTCATCACCTCATCGAGCCTGCGGAACACCGCCTCCTTCACCGGCATGTCCTCGAACACCGCCTCGATCACGATGTCGGCCGCGGCGATGTCCTCGTATGCGAGCGTCGGTTCGATCAGCGTCATGCGCCTGTCGACGTCCTCGGCGCTCATGCGGCCTTTCTTCGCCGAGTTCCCGTAGTTCCTGCGGATCGTGGCGAGCCCGCGGTCGAGCGCGTCCTGCTTCACCTCGAGCAGCTTCACCGGAATGCCCGCGTTGGCGAAGTTCATCGCGATGCCCCCGCCCATCGTGCCGGCGCCGATGACCGCCGCCGATGCGATCGTGCGCGTCGGCGTGTCTGGGGGCACGTCGGGAATCTTGCTCGCCGCGCGCTCGGCGAAGAACGCGTGGCGCAGCGCCTTCGATTCGGGCGTCTGCACCATTTCGAGGAAGATCGTCCGCTCGCGCGCCAGCCCCGCGTCGAACGAGTCGTCCAGCGCTGCGGCAATCGCATCGACGCAGCGCGCTGGCGCCGGGAAATTCTTCGCCACCGTCTTCACGGTGTTGCGCGCGAACTGCAGGAACGCCTCGGCGTCGTCGTGCTCCACCGTCAGATCGCGCACCCGGGGCAGCCCGCGTCCCTCGGCCACCACCTTGTGCGCGAATGCCGTCGCGCCCGCGAGCAGGTCGCCGTCGACGATGTCGTCGAACAGCCGCGTGCCCCGGAACTTCTCCGACTTCACCGGATTGCCCGAGACGATCATGTTGATCGCCATTTCGAGCGGCACCAGCCGTGGCAGCCGCTGCGTGCCGCCGGCGCCGGGAATGATCCCGAGCCTGACCTCCGGCAACGCGATCTGCGCGCCCTGCGCGGACACCCGATAGTGGCAGCCCAGCGCCAGTTCGAGTCCGCCGCCCATCGCCACGCTGTGGATCGCGGCTACCACCGGCTTGGGGCACTGCTCGACGGTGCGGATCACGGTGAACAGCGTCGGCTCGGCGAGCGCCTTCGGCGTATTGAATTCGCGGATGTCGGCGCCCCCCGAGAACGCCTTGCCCGCGCCGGTGAGCACGATCGCCTTGATCGCCGGATCGGCCTGCGCGCGGCGCATGCCCTCGACGATGCCGGTGCGCAGCGCGTGCCCGAGCCCGTTCACCGGCGGATTGTCCATCGTGATGATCGCGACCTCGCCCTGTGTCGCGTAGTGGGCCTGGCTCATGGAGGCTTCCCGTAATGCGATGAACTTCAAGTTTAACCCGACCCGCGCGCCGCGACGCCCCTCAGACCTCCAGCCACTCGCGCCGCACCTGCGCATTGGCCTCCAGCGCCTGCGGGGTACCCTCGAACACGATGTGCCCGTGCCCCATCACGTAGACGCGCTGCGAGATCCGCAGCGCGATCGCCAGCTTCTGTTCGACCAGCAGGACGGAGATGCCGCGGTCCTTCAGCACGTTCAGGTAGTCGGCCACCAGTTCGATCACCTTCGGCGCCAGCCCTTCGGTGGGCTCGTCGATCATGATCAGTTCGGGGTCGCCCATCAGCGTGCGGCAAAGCGTGAGCATCTGCTGCTCGCCGCCCGAGAGCACGCCGGCCTGCGTGTGCTGGCGCTCGCGCAGCCGCGGGAACATGCGGTACATGTCGCCGAACGACCAGCGCCCGGGGCGCCTGCCCTTCATCCCCAGAGCCAGGTTCTGCTCGACCGTGAGGGTCGGGAAGATGTCCCGGCTCTCGGGGACGTAGCCCAGGCCGAGGTGTGCAATGCGGTACGCCTGCAGACCGAGGATCGGTTGACCCCGGAAGTCGACGCGCCCGGTGGCGGCGACCAGCCCCATGATCGCCTTGACCGTCGTCGAGCGTCCGACGCCGTTGCGCCCGAGCAGGCTGACGATCTCGCCCGTCCCCACCGACAGGTCGACGCCGTGCAGCACGTGGCTCTTGCCGTAGTAGGCTTGCAGGTTCTCGACTTCGAGCAGCGGTGCGTTCATGCGTGCGCCGCTGCGGGTTCGCCGTCGGCGCCCGAGGTGCCGAGATAGGCCTCCTGCACCGCCCGGTTCGCACGGATGGCCGCCGGGGTGCCGGTGGCGATGATCTCGCCGTACACCAGCACCGAGATGCGGTCGGCCAGGCCGAACACCACGCTCATGTCGTGCTCGACCATGACCAGCGTCTTGCCTTCGGTGACGCGCCGGATCAGTTCGACCGCGCGGTCGCTCTCCGAACGACTCATGCCGGCCGTCGGTTCGTCGAGCAGGATCACGTCGGCGCCGCCGGCGATCGTGATGCCGATCTCGAGCGCACGCTGCTCGGCATAGGTGAGGGTCGAAGCCGGGGTGTCGCGCCGGTTGCGCAGCCCGATCCGCTGCAGCACCTCCTCGGCGCGCGCCGCCGCGTCAGCCAGCTTCGCGAGCCGGTGCCAGCACGAGTAGCGATAGCCAAGCGCGTACAGCGTCGCGCAGCGGATGTTCTCGTAGACCGACATCCGCGGAAAGAGGTTGGTGATCTGGAAGCTGCGCGACAGCCCCTTGCGGTTGATCTCGAACGGGCGTTGCCCGGTGATGTCCTCGCCGTTCAGTTCGATGCGCCCGCTCGTGGACGGGAAGCGCCCCGACACCAGGTTGAACAGCGTCGACTTGCCGGCGCCGTTGGGCCCGATGATCGCGTGGCGCTCGCCGCACGGGATCGACAGGCTCACGCCGCGGATGATCTCGGTCTTGCCGAAGCGCTTGCGCAGCCCGACCAGGTCCAGGGCGTTGGCCGCCGTCATCGCACGCCGGCCTCGCGCTGCAACTGCTCCTCGATCGCGACCTGCACCGCGCTCCATTCGCGAGCGAAGTGGCGACGCATGGCCTCGAAACTGCAGGCGCCGCCCACGAGCACCCCGGCGGCGAGCACCCAGGTCTCGGGCGCGGCAGCGTCGACCGGAAACCCGAACAGCCGCATGCGCGATCCCGCCGCGAAGTTCAGCGTCAGGTGATAGCTCATCTCGACCACCATCACGGCGCCGACCAGAAGGGTCAGCCCCGACAGCAGGACGCCGGCATACGGATCGCGCAGGCGGCCGAACAGCCGGTGTCGCGCCACCCTCAGGTTCATCAGGATCAGCGACGCAACGCCGCCGGGCGCGAACATCACCATCGCGACGAAGAACACGCCCAGGTAGAACTGCCAGGCCCTGGTGTAGTCGGACAGCGCCACCGCGAAGAAGACGAAGATCACCGCGCCCAGGATCGGCCCGAAGAAGAACATCGCCCCGCCGATGAAGGCGGCCAGCAGCACGCCGCCCGAACGGATCGCCGAGACGTTCTCGGCGGTGACGATCTCGAAGTTGATCGCCGACAGACCCCCGGCGACTCCGGCGAAGAACGCCGCGACCGTCAACACGAAGAAGCGCACCCGCTGCGTGTTGTAGCCGATGAATTCGGCGCGCTCGGGGTTGTCGCGCACGGCGTTGGCGATGCGTCCGAGCGGCGTGTGCATGAAAGCGAACATCGCCACCATGCTGGCGAAGCACCAGGCCGCGATCAGGTAGTAGACCTCGATGCCCGGGCCGAAAGTGACGCCGAGGAACGGCTCGCCGGCCACCCGGTTGCCGGAGATGCCGCCTTCGCCACCGAAGAACGCGGGAAACATCAGCGCAGCGGCAAACACCATCTCGCCGATGCCCAGCGTGATCATCGCGAACGGGGTGCCGGCCTTCTTCGTCGTCACGTAGCCGAAGACGACGCCGAACACCGCGCCGGCCAGTCCGCCCACCAGCGGTACCAGCGACACCGGCAGCCACAGCTCGCCCGCACCGATCCGGTTCAGCGCGTGCATCGCGAAGAACGCGCCGAGCCCCGAGTAGACGGCGTGGCCGAACGACAGCATGCCGCCCTGCCCGAAGATCATGTTGTAGGACAGGGCGAACACCACCATGATGCCCATCTGCGAGAGCAGCGTGATCGCGAAGCCGCTCGTAAACGCCAGCGGCAGCAGCGCGAACAGCAGCGCGGTGGCACCCCAGACGAACCAGCGCCCGACGTTGCGCGGCGCGAAACGGATCGTCCGGCCCACCTCAGTTCTCGCGGGTGCCCATCAGGCCCCTGGGACGCAGGACCAGGATCAGCACCATCAGCAGGTAGGGCAGCACCGGGGCGACCTGCGACACCTTGAGCGACCACAGGCTCCAGAGCGGCGTGGCCGGGCCAACCTCGAAGCCCAGCGCCTGCAGCAGCCCGGCAGACGTCCAGTCGATGCCGATCGCGAAGGTCTGCATGAGCCCGATCAGCAGCGAGGCGATGAACGCGCCGGCGAGCGAACCCATGCCGCCGACCACCACCACGACGAAGATGATCGAACCGACCAGCGCGGCCATCGACGGTTCGGTGACGTATGCGTTGCCACCGATCACGCCGGCCAGGCCGGCGAGCGCCGTGCCGCCGCCGAAGGTGAGCATGAACACGCGCGGCACGTTGTGCCCGAGCGCCTCCACCGTTTCCGGGTGCGCGAGCGCGGCCTGGATCACCAGTCCGATGCGGGTGCGGGTGAGCAGCAGCCAGATCGCGAACAGCATCAGGGCCGCCACCAGCATCATGAAGCCGCGATACGCCGGAAAGTGCGTCGCGTAGACCGTGAACAGCGCGCCGTCGAGCCCGGACGGGATCCGGTACGGCACCGCCGCACGGCCCCAGACGATCTGGACCAGTTCGACGACGATGTACGACAGTCCGAAGGTGAACAGCAGCTCCGGCACGTGCCCCCATTTGTGAACGCGCCGCAGGCCGTAGCGCTCGACCAGCGCACCGAGCGCGCCGACCGCCAGCGGCGCGGCCACCAGCGCGATCCAGTACCCGGTTCCCGGCAGCAGCGCATCCAGCCAGGTGCTGATCTGATAGGCCACGTAGGCGCCGATCATGTAGAACGACGCATGCGCGAAATTCAGCACGCCCATCATGCTGAAGATCAGCGTGAGCCCCGAAGCGAGCATGAACAGCAGCAGCCCGTAGCTGATGCCGTTCAGCAGCGAGATGACGAAGAATTCCAAGGGGCGGACATTCCGGATGACGGGCAGCGACGGGTGCCGGCAGACACACCCGTGGCCGTCCCGGCGCACGCCGCTGCGCCGGCAGCGTGCGCGCGGGCTTCGGGCGTCAGCGCGCGGCCGGCCGCTTCATCTGGCAGGAAGTGGGCTGCGCGGCCACGTAGCTGTCGAGCTTCGCTTCCGTACGCCAGCCGTAGCCGGTGTTCTCCTGGTCGTACCTGACCGCCTTGCCGTCGGTCTTCTGCCAGGACGAGATGTAGACCGCCTGCTGCGCCTGGTGGTCGGTCGTGCGCATCTCGACCTCGCCGTTCAGCGACTGCACTTTCAGTCCTTCCATGGCCAGTGCGACCTTCAGCGGATCGGTGGAGCGGGCCTTCTTCATGGCCTCCGAGAGCAGCTTGAAGCCGGTGTAGGAGGCCATCACGTAGAAGTCGTCGTTGAACTTCTTCTTGAAACCCTCGACGATCGGCCGCGGGTCGATCACCGAGTCGTTCGGGTGCCAGTAGCTGACCTGCCGGACGTGGTCCGCGCCGGAGGCCCCCATCGCGGTGGGCACGCCGGTGGTTCCGGCGTAGTAGGTGTAGAAGTTGGCGTTCAGGCCGGCGTCTTTGGCGGCCTTGACCATCAGCGCAAGGTCGGCGCCCCAGTTGCCGGTGATGATCGTGTCGGCGCCCGCCGCCTTGATCTTGGCGACGTACGGTGCGAAGTCGCGCACCTGCGCGAGCGGATGGCGGTCCTTGCCGACCACCTGGACGTCGGGACGCTTGCGCTTCAGGTATTCCTCGGCGGCCTTCTCCACCGAGTGCCCGAACGCGTAGTCCTGGTTGATCAGGTAGACCTTCCTGATCTCCGGGCGCCTGGCCATGTAGGAGGTCAGCGCCTCCATCTTCATGTCGGCGTTGATGTCGAGCGCGAAATGCCAGAAATTGCAGCGCGCATTGGTCAGCGACGGATCGATCGCCGCATAGTTCAGGAAGACGATCTCCTTGCCCGGGTTGCGCTCGTTGTGCCTGGCCACCGCGTCGCTCAGTGCAATCGCCACCCCCGAACCGTTGCCCTGCACGATGTAGCGGATCCCCTGGTCGACGATCGACTTCAGTGCCGTGAGGCTTTCCTGCGCACTGAGCTTGTTGTCGAAGGTCACCACCTCGAACTTCACGTCGCCGGCCCACTTCTGCTGGTTGGCCAGGTCGGCGGCGTACTGCCAGCTGCGCACCATGTTCTGGCCGAGCGGCGCCATCATGCCCGACAGCGGGTCGATCCAGGCGACCTTTACCGTGCCCGACTGGGCGAGCGCCGTCTGGGATGCCAGGGCGGCGGATACGGCGAAGATCGCCGTCGCGATACGAAATCCGGTCATGGGTGTCTCCTCTCGTGTCAGGGGTTCGATGGCCGCATGGCGCCGTCGCGGCCAGCCGGGTGCCGGCCGATCATATCCGAAGCGCCGGATCGCGCAACACTGCCGCGGCGAGCCCTGACGGCCACCGCGGCGGCCACGCAATCAGGCGCCCGGCAGGCGGTAATCGTGGAACTGCTCGCGCAGCTTCGTCTTCAGGATCTTGCCCGTGGCGCCCAGTGGAATCGACTCGACGAACTGCACGTCGTCGGGCATCCACCACCTGGCCACCTTGCCTTCGTAGAACGCGATCAGCTCGTCTCTCGTGACTTCTGCACCGGGCTTCTTCACGATCACCAGCAGCGGTCGCTCGTCCCACTTCGGGTGCGGCACCCCGATCACCGCGGCGTTGGCGACCGCCGGATGCCCGATCGCCAGGTTCTCCAGGTCGATCGTGCTGATCCATTCGCCGCCCGACTTGATCACGTCCTTGCTGCGATCGGTGATCTGCATGTAGCCGTCGGCGTCGATCGTCGCCACGTCGCCGGTCGGGAACCAGCCACGGCCGTCGGCGTCGTATTTCAGCGGATCGCCGCCCTCGCCGCGAAAATACTCGCGGATCACCCAGGGACCGCGCACCAGCAGGTTGCCGAAGGTCTTGCCGTCCCACGGCAGCTCGCGATACTCGTCGTCGACGATCTTCATGTCGACGCCGAAGATCACGTGGCCCTGCTTCTCCAGGATCTTCTGCTGCGCGGCTTCGGATTGTCGCAGGTGCCTGTTCTGCAGGCGGCACAGCGTGCCCAGCGGCGACATCTCGGTCATCCCCCAGGCGTGGATCACCTCGACGCCGAATTCGTCGCGGAACGCGCGGATCATCGCCGGCGGGCAGGCCGAACCACCGATCACCGTCCGCTTGAAGGAGGAGAACTTCACGCCCGCCTGCCGCACGTGCTGCAGCAACCCGAGCCAGACGGTGGGCACGCCGGCCGAGTAGGTCACGCCCTCGCTCTCGAACAGTTCGTACAGCGACTTGCCGTCCAGCTGCGCGCCGGGGAAAACGATCTTCGCTCCGACCAGCGGGCAGGTGTACGGCAGTCCCCAGGCGTTGACGTGGAACATCGGCACCACCGGCAGGATGCAGTCGCGCGACGAAGCCCCCATCGCGTCGGGCAGCGCCGCCGCGTAGGCGTGCAGCACCGTGGAGCGATGGGTGTACATCGCGCCCTTGGGGTTGCCGGTGGTGCCGGAGGTGTAGCACAGGCCGGCGGCGCTGCGCTCGTCGATCTCGGGCCAGCGGTAGTCGGTGGAGCCCCGTGCGAGCAGCGTCTCGTAGTTGACCAGGTTCACCACCCTGGCCGAGGCCGGCTGGCGGTCTTCGTCGGCCATCGCGATCCAGCTCTTCACGTTCGGGCAATGCGCGGCGATCGCCTCGACGATCGGCAGGAAAGTGAGGTCGAAGGCCAGGTGCACGTCGCCGGCGTGGTTGACGATCCAGGCGATCTGCTCCGGGTGCAATCGCGGATTGATCGTGTGGATCACCGCGCCCATGCCGCCCACCGCGTAGTACAACTCCATGTGCCGGTAACCGTTCCACGCGAGCGTGGCGACGCGATCGCCGATCGACACGCCGTCGCGCGACAGCGCATCGGCCAGTTGTCGCGAGCGGCGCTCGCAATCGGCGTAGGTGTAGCGGTGCAGGTCGCCTTCGACGCGGCGCGAGACGATCTCGGTGTCCCCGTAGTGGCGCGCGGCATGCTGCAGGATGCCCGAGACGAGCAGCGGCATGTCCATCATCAGTCCTTGCATGGGGTGTCTCCGTGGTCTGTGGGCACGCGGGGTGCAGTCTGCCGGAATTCTAGCGAGTCCCGCGGGGAGATGGCCGGCGTTCGCGGCGCCGGCGACGTAGAATCACGCCGGCCTCGAATCCGGGCTGCCCGCCATGACCGCCACGAACCCGTCCGCCTCCTCCCCGGCCCGCGTCGAGAAACCGGACGACGAATGGCGCGCGCTGCTCACCGCGGAGCAATACCGGATTGCGCGGCACCACGGCACCGAGCGCGCCTTCACCGGCTGCTACCGGGATCATCACGAGACGGGCCGCTACCTGTGTGTCTGTTGCGGCACGCCGCTGTTCGCGTCGTCGCAGAAGTACGAATCGGGAAGCGGATGGCCGAGCTGGTGGGCGCCGATCGACGCGGCCAACCTGGCGTTGCGACGCGACGCGAGCCACGGGATGCTGCGCACCGAAGTGCTGTGCGCGGCCTGCGACGCGCACCTGGGACACCGCTTCGACGACGGCCCGCCGCCGAGCGGCCTGCGCTACTGCATCAATTCGGCGTCGCTGCGCTTCGAGCCGAAAGACCGAGAGCGCGCGGGCGGGGAGGCGCGCGCAAGTGCGAATTCAGGCCTTCTTGACCTTTTCGAGCATCCGGAAGACCGGACGCGATGACCCCTTGAACAGCCGCTTCAGCGACTTGGGCAGACAGCGGCGTTCGAGCGTGTTGCGGCGGTTGCGGGTGCGTTCGGCCATCGTGGAACTCCAGGATTGCCCGGTCGGGCGCCATCGAACCGGTCATTCTATACTGCGCGCATGAAACTGCTGTTCGACCTCTTTCCGATCCTGCTGTTCTTCGTCGCCTACAAGGTGGCCGACATCTATGTCGCCACCGCCATCGCCATCGCCGCCAGCGTGGCGCAGATCGCATGGCTCGGATTGCGTGCGCGGCCGATCGAGGGGATGCAGTGGGCGAGCCTGGCGGCGATCGTCGTCTTCGGGGGGATGACGCTGTTCCTGCACGACGAGACCTTCATCAAGTGGAAGCCGACGGTGCTCTACGGCCTGTTCGCCGCAGTGCTGGCCGGCGGGCGCGTGATCTTCGGGCGCAACCTGGTGAAGTCGGTGATGGGCAGACAACTGGCACTTCCCGAGCCGATCTGGCACCGGCTCAGCCTCGCCTGGATGGCGTTCTTCATCGCGATGGCCGGCCTGAACCTCGTCGTCGCCTACCGCTTTGCGACCGACGTCTGGGTCAACTTCAAGCTGTTCGGCACCATGGGTCTCACGATTGCCTTCGTCATCGCGCAGGCACTCTGGCTTGGCCGTTACGTCCAGGAGGAAGGCTGATGCGGCCTGGCATGGACGAGTTGCGCGCGCGCCTGGCCAGGCACTTTCCCGGCGCCGTGATCGAGGTTCTCGACGACAGCCACCTGCACGCCGGGCACGCGGGCGCCGCCGGCGGAGCCGGCCATTACCGCGTTCGTCTGGTCAGCGAGCGCTTCACCGGTCTGGGCACCGTGGTTCGCCATCGGCTTGTGTATGATGCCGTGCGCGACTGGATGCCGCAGCGGGTGCACGCACTGATGATCGACGCCCGTACCCCGGCCGAAGCGTCCTGACGCACCGCCGAACTGCCGTGCCCCGGCAGCGGGTCGGCCACCTCCCGAATGCCACAAGGACCCACGATGTCGCACTCCTTCCTGTCGCTCCGGCTGGCGAAGCTCGCGGCCGCCGCCCTGCTGCCGCTCGCCTCGGCGGCCCTCGCCCAGAACGCGGCGGTGGTCAACAACAAGCCGATCCCGAAGCAGCGCGTCGACGACTTCGTCGCGGCGCTCGTCGCCCAGGGTCGCCCGGACACGCCGGAGCTGCGCGCCGCGGTGCGCGAAGAGCTGATTGCCCGTGAACTGTTCGTCCAGGAAGCGGAGAAGAAAGGCCTGCCGCGCAACGCCGACGTGCAGCGTCAACTCGAAAACGTGCGTCAGGACATCCTGATTCGCGCGCTGATCCGCGACCACCTGAAGGTCAATCCGGTCAAGGACGACGAGATCAAGGCCGAATACGAGAAGAGCCGCAAGCAGGCTGGCGACAAGGAGTACCGTGCGCGCCACATCCTGGTCGACAGCGAAGACGAGGCCAGGGGCATCATCGAGCAGCTGAAAAAGGGCGCGAAATTCGAGGAGCTCGCGAAGAAGTCGAAAGACACCGGTTCGGCGCAGTCCGGCGGCGACCTCGACTGGAACACGCCGCAAACCTTCGTCAAGGAGTTTTCCGAGGCGATGGTCAGGCTCGACAAGGGCAAGCTCACCGACACGCCGGTCAAGACCCAGTTCGGCTATCACGTGATCCGGCTCGACGACACGCGCGAAGCCAAGGCGCCGCCGCTGGAAGAAGTGCGCCCGCAGATCCAGCAGGAAATCGAACGTCGCCGCGTCCAGGCCCTGCAGCAGGCGCTCCGGGAGAAGGCGAAGATCCAGTAGCGGCAACAGGCCCTGGTTCAGCGCGCGCCGCGGCGCTCGGCGAAGAACGACGACAGCAGCGCGCCGCACGCGTCGGCCAGCACCCCGGCGACCACCTCGGTGTGGTGGTTGAGTCGGGCCTCGCCGAACAGGTCGACGACGCTGCCGGCCGCGCCGGTCTTCGGGTCGCGCGCGCCGAAGATCACGCGGCGCAGTCGCGCGTGCATGATCGCACCGGCGCACATTGCGCACGGCTCCAGCGTCACGTACAGGTCGCAGTCGACCAGCCGATAGTTGGCCAGCAGCGCGCTGGCTGCGCGCAGCGCGCAGATCTCGGCGTGCGCGGTCGGGTCGTGCGCGCCGATCGGCTGGTTGAAGCCGGTGGCGAGCACCGCGCCGTCGCGGACGATCACCGCGCCCACCGGCACCTCGCCGACCGCCCACGCGTGGTGTGCCTGGTCGATTGCCAGGCGCATCATCGCGCGGTCGAATGCCGATCGATCGGATTGCGCCTGCACGGCACCGCTCGCTGCGTCGGGTGACAAGGGCCCGGCTTCCTGCTGGGGAACGGAGGGTTCGCCACGATATCACCGCAGCCCATGACGGTGCGGCGCCGATCGGCGCCGTCATGCGTCGCGCGTTCCCTCGCGCGGACGCCTTGCCGGCAACCGCGGCGACTCACGGGAGCGGCGCGGCTTCGAGCAGGCCGAGTCGGGCGAGGTTCATGATTCGTCCGGCACACCGCCGGACACGGCGTGCACTGCGTCCGGGGCTCGCCCGGTCGACGTGACGCACAGGGTAGCGTCGGAAACCCGTCGCCGGGAGCCCTTCTTGGCGGCGAATTCGAGTTCGGATAAGCTCGACCGGATGACAGGCACGCGCGTCGTCCGGTTTGCGTGATCAGGGCAGATGCCTCTCGTCTCGCTTCGCAATGTCTTCAAGACCTTCGGCTCGACGCGGGCGCTGGCCGGTGCCTCGCTCGAGATCGAAGCCGGCGAGATCGTCGCGTTGATGGGCTCCAATGGCGCCGGCAAATCGACGCTGGTCAGGATCCTCTCGGGGGTGACCGGCGCCGATGCCGGCGACATCGTGCTGAAGGGGCGTCCATTTGCGCCACGATCTCCGGCCGAAGCGGCAGCGGCGGGCATCGCCACGGTGCATCAGTCGACTGACGTCGTCGGCATCCCCGGGCTCGCGGTCGCCGATGCGCTGCTGATCGACCGCTATGCCGATCGTTCGATGCCCTTGTTCCTGAATCGCGCCAGCGTGCGCGCCCGCGCCCGCGCGATCGTCGAGGAAGCCGGCTTCGGGTTGCCGCTCGATCGCGATTTTGCCGAACTCGCGCCCGCCGACCGCCAACTGGTGGCCATCGCGCGCGCCATCGGCCGCAAGGCCGAACTGCTGATTCTCGATGAACCGACCGCCAGCCTGTCGGGCACCGAGGCAAAGCGCCTGTATGCCACGCTGAAGCGCCTGGCCGCCCGCGGCATCGCCATCCTGTTCATCTCCCATCGCCTCGCCGATCTCGAGGCGCTGGCCGACCGGGTCGAGGTCCTGCGCGGCGGGCGCAACGCCGGATGCTTTCACCACCCAGTCGATTTCGATGCGGCCGTCGAGACGATGATCGGGCGCCCGCTCGCCGCTGCGCATCCCGATGCGCGCGCCGCGAGCGGACCAGCAGTGCTGAGCCTCATCGGCATCCGGCTGTTGCCGCACTCGCAGCCGTTCGACCTGGAACTGCACGCCGGCGAGGTGGTCGCCGTGACGGGCGTGCTCGGCGCCGGCAAGAGCCGCCTGCTCTCGGGCATCTTCGGTCATGGCCGTTTCGCCGCCGGCCGGATGCTGCTCGACGGCCGGCCCCATGCGCCGCGCGATCCGGCCGACGCCATCGCCGCCGGCGTGGTGATGGCGGGCGAAGATCGCCACCGCTCATCGCTGATGCCGGCGGGCTGGCCGGGCGAGGCGGTACGCGCCACCATCAGCCTGCCGCACCTGCGCCGCTGGTTTCCGTCGGGCTTCGTCGCAGCGGATCGCGAGACTGCGCAAGGCGCGCGCGCGATCGCCCGGCTCGGCATCCGCGCCAGTTCGCCGGGCGCCTCCGTCTGGTCGCTGTCCGGCGGCAACCAGCAGAAGACCGTGATTGCACGCTGGGAGGCCGAGCCGAGCCGCGTGTTGCTGCTCGACGAACCGTTCCAGGGCGTCGACCTCGGCGCGCGCCGGGACATCATCGGCGCGCTGCGCGCCGATACCCGTCGCGCCACGCTGATCGCGACCTCCGATCCGGAGGAAGCGGCCGAAGTCGCGGACCGCTTCGTGGTGCTCGACGGCCACGGCCTGGTTGCTTTCGCGTCGGGCACAGCCATGCCGAATCGGGACGCCCGGGCATGAGGTCCGACAGCAACACCACCCCGGTTCCGCCCACCGGCCCAGGCCTCGCGGGCCGCCTTGCGGACTTCGTGCGTACCGGCGCGGTCTTCATCCTGCTCGCGACCCTGATGATCGGCTTCGCCGCGGCCCAACCCGCCTTCATCGGAATCAACAACCTGATGAGCATCCTGCAGGCTGTGGCGGTGGTGGCGATCCTCGGCACCGGCGTCACGCTGTCCATGGCCGTCGGCGGCTTCGATCTCTCCGTCGGCGCCGTGGCCGCCTCGTCGGTGATGGCGGCGAGCTACGCCATGATCGTCTGGCAGTTCGGCGTCTTCGCCACCGTGCCGCTGGTGCTGGCATTCGGTGCCACGGTCGGCCTGGTCAACGCTTTCCTGGTCGTGCGCCTGCGCATTCCCGACATGCTGGCGACGCTGTCGATGATGTTCCTGCTGACGGGCCTGCAGCTGATTCCCACCGCCGGCCGCTCGATTTCCACTGGCCTGATCCTGGCCGACGGTTCGACCGCGCCCGGAAAATACGACCCGCTGTTCCTCGCAATCGGCCGCGCGGGCATTGCCGGCTTCATTCCGGTGCCGGTCGTGCTCACGCTGCTGGTCGCGGTGGTCCTGTACCTGCTGACCGAGCACACCCGCATCGGTCGCCTGTTGTTCGCCACCGGCGGCAACGAGCTCGCCGCGCGCCTGGCGGGCGCTTCCACCGCCCGCCTGAAGGTGATCGCCTATGTCGTCTCGGGAACGCTCGCGTCAGTGGGCGGTATCGTGGTCGCCGGGCGCGTCGGCCGCGGCGACGTGTCCTCCGGCTCGTCGCTGATGATGGATTCGGTCGCCGCTGCGCTGATCGGCTTCGCGGTGCTCGGCCTGCGCCGACCCAACGTGTTCGGCACCGTGGTGGGCGCCGTCTTCGTCGGCGTGCTGCTCAACGGCCTGACGATGCTCAACGCCCCCTACTACACGCAGGATTTCGTCAAGGGTGCCGTCCTCGTCGGAGCACTCGCGATGACCTACGGCCTCGGCCGGACCCGCCACTGACCGCTCGATCCCTCAACTCGAAGAAACGGAGTGCCAATGAAAACCTCGATTCTTTCCGTCGCCGGCCTCGCTCTGAGTGCCGCCCTCGTTGCCGCGCCGGTGGCCGCCCAGGGCCTGCGCGGGGCTCCGGCGCCGTTCGACAAGGGCGGCGTGGAGATCGCCGTGGTCTCGTTCCTCGGCAGCGGCGACTGGTTGCAGGCCTTCGAGGCAGGCACGAAGCGCCAGGCCAGCGCGCTCGGCGTCACGCTGACGCTGTCACAGGCGCGCAACGACAACGACACGCAGCGCAATCTCGTCGAGCAGGCGATCAACCGCCGCGTCAAGGGCATCGTCATCAACAACGGTCGGCCCGAAGTGCTCAAGGACGTCGCCCAGAAGGCGCTCGATGCCGGCATCAAGGTGGTGGCCTACGACGTCAACCTCGACAATCCCGCCATCCCGCAGATCGAGCAAAGCGACAGGGACATGGCCCGTCTGGTGCTCGAACAGGCGATCCGGGACAAGGGCGACGGATTCACCGCGGGCGCCGTCTACGTTGCCGGCTTCGCACCGCTCGATCGCCGCTACGCGGTCTTCAAGGAGTTCGTCAAGAACCACAAGCTCACCGAAAAGGCCGTCTGGGGCGTGGTCAACGACACCGTGCCGGCCTCGGTCGCCGACCAGACCAAGGCGGTGCTGCGGGCCAATCCGGACATCTCCGTCGTCTTCACGCCGTGGGACGAGTTTGCCAAAGGGGTCAAGCTCGCCATCGACGAACTCGGCGTCGCGAAGAAGGTGAAGATCTACGGCGTCGACACCTCGACAGCCGACATCCAGTTGATGATCGAACCCGACAGCGCCTGGGTGGCGACGGCTGCCACCAACGCCGCCGTGGTCGGCGAAGTGGCAGTGCGCGCCGTGTCGCTGGCGATCGCCGGCCAGAACCCCGGGCGTGCAGTGATGCTGCAGCCGACGCTGGTGACCCGCAAGGACCTCATCGACAACAGGATCAGGACCATCGAGGATCTGCAGAAGAAGTTCCCGGCCTTCAGCGCCTCGAGCGCCGCCACGGCGAAGTGGATCCCGGCGCCGAAGCACTGATCGGCCGCTGCCGTCGTTCGCCGGTGCCGCGGTGAGTCGCGACCTGCCGCGCCCCGATTTCGCCCGCAACATGACGCTGATCGGGCACTCCGACATCGGCGGGCGCGGCGACGGCCTGCAATTGATGGTGCATCGCGGCTTCGCCTATGTCGGCCACCCGTGGTCGCGGGGTTTCTCGATCGTCGATGTGCGCGATCCGCGAAACCCCGGGGCGGTCGCCTACGTCGCAGCGCCGCCCAACACCTGGAACATCCACCTCCAGGCGCACGACGATCTGCTGCTGGTCATCAATGCGCTCGACCTGTTCGCCGACGTCGACGTGGCCGAGGACGAAAGGGTCTACTACACGAGATCGGTGGGCGAGACGTTCTCCGGTGCCGCACGCCGGCAGGCGTGGAGTGCCGGGATGAGCGTGTTCGACATCTCCACGCCCGATCGCCCGCGAAAGATCGGCCAGCTCGACTCGGGCGGTATCGGGTTTCACCGTCTCTGGTACGTGGGCGGGCGCTGGGCCTACGCATCGGCACTGCTTCCCGGCTTCACCGACTACGTCTTCGTGACGATCGACATGGCCGACCCGACGCGGCCCGCCATGGCCGGCCGCTGGTGGCTGCCCGGCATGAACAAGGCCGCCGGCGAGGTGTCTGCCGCGCCTCCCGGCCGGCGCTGGGCGCTGCACCACGCGCTCGTCTGTGGCGACACCGCCTATGCCTGCTGGCGCGACGGCGGGCTCACGCTGCTCGACGTCTCCGACCGTAGCGCACCGAAGCTCGTCGTCCATCGCAACTGGTGCCCGCCGTACGGCGGCGGCACCCATTCGGCGCTGCCGCTGGTTGCGCGCAACCTCCTCGTCGTGGCCGACGAAGCGGTGCTCGACAACGAAGAGGACGGCCGCAAGCTCACCTGGCTGTTCGACATCCGCGAGCCATCGAACCCGATCTCCATCTCCACCCTGCCGGTGCCCGACGAGGCCGACTACGCGGCGAAAGGCGGCCACTTCGGGCCGCACAATCTGCACGAGAACCGCCCGGGCACGTTCGTCTCCGATGCGTTGATCTTCGCCACCTGGCAAAACGCCGGCATTCGCGCCTTCGACATCTCCGATCCGTACCGCCCTCGCGAGACCGGCGCGCTGGTGCCGGCGGCGCCGCGCACGATGACCGATCGCCGGCCGGGTCGGCCGCAGGTGATCCAGTCGGCCGACGTGTTCGTCGACGCATCGGGCCTTGTCTACGCCACCGACTACAATGCGGGACTGGAGATCATCGAATACGGCGGCTGAGCCGCGGGCAACGATGTCGCGCCGGCGCCTGCGTCAGTGCAAGGCCGTCGCCCACTCGAGCGCCTGCACGTCGCGCCCGATGGCCGCAACTGCCACGCGCCGGCCGGCCTTCCAGTAGCTGACGAGACAGTCGCGCGCGGTGATGTCGCCGTCGATCTCGATCGCGTCCCAGGACGGCGCGTGGCCGGCGTAGCGGATCGTGACGTCGTAATGGGCGCTCCAGAAGAACGGCACGTCCTGGAAGCGCGTTCGCACCCCGAGCATGTTCTCCGCCACCACCTGCCCATGGCGTTCGGCGACGACCCAGTGCTCGACACGATTCGTGTCGCCGCGGTCCGGGTCGCGCCAGCGCGCCACGTCGCCCGCGGCGTAGATGCCGGGCACGCTGGTCTGCAGATACTCGTCGACCAGGATGCCGTGATCGACGGCGATACCGGCTGCTTCGGCGAGCGCGCTGCGCGGCCGCACGCCGACGCCGACGATCACCAGATCGGCTGCCAGGGCGGTGCCGTTGCTCAACTGTGCTGTCTGTGCGCCGATCGACGCCAGCGACGAGCCCAGGTGGAAAACGACGCCGTGGCGCTCGTGCAGCACGCGAACGAAGTCGCCCAGCGCCGCGCCGAGCACCCTTTCGAGCGGGCGCTCGTCGAGCGAGACCACGTGCACCTGCAGCCCGCGCGCGCGCAGTGCGGCGGCGGTTTCCAGCCCGATGAAACCCGAACCCAGCACCACCGCCGCTTTTGCCGTCCGGGTCCGTTCGATGATGGCCCGGCTGTCCGCAAGCGAACGCAGTGTGAAGACGTGGGGTCGATCGGCGCCGGGAATCGGCAAACGCACCGGTTCGGCTCCCGTGGCCAGCAGCAGACGCTCGAACGGGAATGCGCGGCCATCGGCGCTCGCCACGGTGCGTGCCACCACGTCGATCCGCGTCGCGCTGACGCGAAGCTGCAGGTCGATGTCGTTGTCCGCATAGAACGTCTCGGGCCGCAACGGCATCCACGCCTCCGGGGCATTGCCGGCCAGATAGTCCTTCGACAGGTTCGGGCGATCGCAGGGCGCGTCAGCCTCCTCGCTCAGCATCGTCAGGTGTCCTCGGTAGCCGCGCCGGCGCAGCATTTCGGCGCAGGCGAAGCCCGCCGCCCCGCCACCGACGATGACGATGTCCTCGGGTTGGCCGACCGCGGCCGGCGCCGGTTGCGACGCGCAGGCGGTCGGCTCGCACACCACGATCCGCCCACCCTCGCGCTCGACGCGCCAGCACGAAAGCGGGTCGAAGGCGGGAGCGCCAAGCGCCTCGCCGCTGTGCAGGGAAAAGCGCGCGTGATGCCAGGGGCAGCGTACCGTGTCACCCACGACGATGCCCGCCGCCAGCGGACCGCCGTAGTGGGTGCACGTCGCATCGACGGCCAGCACTTCGTCGCCGACCCGCGCGAGCAGCACCGCCTTGTCTCCGACATGACCGCGCAACATCGGCTTGTCGCCGAAGTCGGCGAGCGTGACACCCCGGGTCAGGTCGGGACCGGCGTCTTCGATCGCATCCGAAGCCATGACACTTGTCCTCCAGACGGTGAAGCGGAGCGAGCCCGGCATTCATGGACGACGGAAGCACCCCGCGGACGGACCCACCCCGCGAAGAAAGCATAAGCCAGGACCCCGCGCGCCCTGCACCGAAACCACACCAGCGTGCCGCACATCGGGCGGCCGCGCAGCCATCCCGAAGCCCGGTGTGCGCGCGTGCGGACGTGCGGCCGTGCCGATCGGTGATCCGGTCAGGGCGGGTGCAGCGGCAGCGGGTAGTGGATGCCGCCGTCGGCGGGCACCGCAGCTTTGGTCATGCGCGCCGGCTCGATCCGGTTCGTCCCCATCAGGTGCAGCACCTGGCGGCCGCCGAGCAGCAGGTAGTCGGCGACGATGCGACGATGGCAGCGCCACCACAGCGCCTCGGCGCACATGATCGCCGAGCGCTGCGCGTCGGCGAGCCCGAGCAGGCGCTCGAGTCCGGTGCGGAATTCGGACGACAGCGCGTAATCGGCGTAGTTGTGAAAGCTCGCGTTGACCCAGAAGGCATTGACTTCGGGCGGCACCGTTTTCGATCTGCCGCGCAGGCCGCCGAGCGTCTCGATGCGCACGTACCCGATCCCTTGGCGGCGCAACCCTTGTTCGATCACGCCAGCGTTGAATTGCGGGTTGTGGCGCGAGCGCGGCACGCTCCGGATGTCGACCACCCGTTGCACCTCGCCGGCGCGCAGCAACCCGACGAATGCCTCCAGCGTCCGATTCGAATGGCCGACCGTACACACGGGAGGCCGGTTCATTGCGGGCCTCGATCCATGAACGGCATCTCCGGTGTCAGGTCGGCGCGGTCCTGCGATCCGCTCACCGATGCGCAGGCAAAGGCCGCGCAAGCCAGATGAATCCCGCGAGGACGACGAACAGCAGCGCCGAGCCATAGAACAGATCGTTCGCCGAGAGCGTGTAGGCCTGCTGGTCGATCATCTGCTCGATCGCCGCGAGCGCCTGACCCGGTGACAGGCCGGCGGCCTCGAGCCGGGTCAAGGCTTGCGTCGTGGCGCCCCTGCCGAGGCTCACCGATTCGACCAGATGCGCGTGGTGCATCGACGCGCGGTGATCCCACAGCGTGGTCGCGACCGATGTCCCGAACGAGCCCGCCAGGATACGGAAGAAGTTGCTCAGGCCCGAAGCCGCCGCGATGCGCTCGGGTCCAATGCCCGAGAGCACGATCGCCATCAGCGGCACGAAGAAGAAGGCGACCGCGATGCCCTGGACGATGGTCGGAATCACGATGGAGAAGTAATCGGCCTGGGTGTCGAACAGCGAACGCATCCACAGTACCAACGCGAAGATCACGAACGAGATCGTCGCCAGCGCGCGCGCATCCCACCGACCGAGATTGCGACCCACGATGGGCGTGAACACCGCTGCCAGCAATCCTACCGGCGCCAGCGCCATGCCTGCCCAGGTGGCGGTGTAGCCCAGATACTGCTGCAGCCACAGCGGCAGGATCACCACGTTGCCGAAGAACAGCGCATAGGCGAGCGCGAGCGACACGACACCCGCCGAGAAGTTGCGACCGCGAAACAGCGAGAGGTCCACCACCGGGTGCTCTTCGGTGAGTTCCCAGACGAGAAACAGGGCCAGTGCAACGAGCGCCACCACACCCAGCCAGACGATGGTGCCAGAGGCGAACCAGTCGAGTTCCTTGCCCTTGTCGAGCATGATCTGCAGCGCGCCCACCCAGAGCACCAGCAACGCCAGGCCGACACCGTCGACCGGCAGCTTGCGTCGCGGCGTGTCGCGATCACGATAGATCAGCCAGGTGAGCCCGACGGCGAACAGCCCCACCGGGATGTTGATGTAGAAGATCCACGGCCAGGCAATGTTGTCGGTGATCCAGCCACCCAGCAGCGGGCCGGCCACCGGCGCGATCAGCGTCGTCATCGACCACATCGCCAGGGCGGTGCCCGAGCGGTGTGCCGGATAGCTGGACAACAACAGCGCCTGCGACAGCGGCACCATCGGGCCGGCCACGGCCCCTTGCAGCACGCGAAACGCGATCAGCCACTCAATCGACGGTGCCAATCCGCAAAGCCAGGACGCGAACACGAACAACAGCACGCTGGCGATGAACAGGCGCACCTGCCCGAAGCGCACCGTGAGCCATCCGGCCAGCGGCACCGAAATGGCGTTGGCCACGCCGAAACTGGTGATCACCCAGGTGCCCTGGCTGAGACTCACGCCGAGATCGCCCGACATCGCCGGAATCGAGACATTGGCGATCGACGTGTCGAGCACGTTCATGAACGTGGCCAGCGACAGCGCGAACGTGCCGAGAACGAGGGTTGCACCGGCAAGCGGCGGTGGCCGGCGGCCGTTGCTTGCCCCATCGCGCGCCGGGCCGCGCGCACCGGCAGCACCCGGCTCGCCGCCGGGCTCAGCGTCCGCGGGCAGGGGCCCGGCCACGATTTGCCTCGACGATTCGCCGGATCATCGCATCGGCCGGATCGGCCGCCTCGTCCGAGGATGCGGTGGAGGCGGCCGCGGGTGTGCGCGGCGCCTGCGCGAGCAGCGGCCCGCTCTGGTCGTGCAGATCGATGCCGACCTGCATCGACAGTCCGATGCGCAGCGGGTGCTCGCGCAGCTGCCGGGCGTCGAGCGCGATGCGCACCGGTACGCGCTGCACGACCTTGATCCAGTTGCCAGTGGCGTTTTGCGGCGGCAGCAGCGCAAATGCCGCCCCGGTACCCGCCGCGAGCCCGACCACGCGTCCGTCGAACTCCACCTTGCTGCCGTAGAGATCGGCGGTCAGCTTCGCCGGCTGGCCGATGCGTACGTCGCGCAACTGCACTTCCTTGAAATTGGCTTCCACCCACACGTCGTCGAGCGCGATGACCGTCAACAGCGGCGTTCCGGCCTGCACGCGCTGACCCGTCTGCACGCTGCGGCGTGCCACGTAACCGGCAACCGGCGCCGTCAGCGTGGTGCGCCCGAGTGCAAGTCGGGCCTCGCGCACCGCCGCTTCGGCGCCCAGCACATCGGGATGCTGCTCGACCGGCGTACTGCCGACGAGCGCCTGGTTCGCTGCGTACTGACCGTGCGCCACCGCCACCGCTGCGCTCGCGGCCGCCGCCGCGGCCTTCGCCTTGTCGATGCCGCCGCGCACGTGCGCGAGTTCCTCGCCGCTGACCGCACCGCTGGCGCCGAGATGCTGGCGCCGCACGAGATCGGCGTGTCCCTGTTCGAGCTCGATGCGCGCCCTTGCCGCATCGGCGTTGCGCTGCTCGATGCCGGCGCGCAACGTCGCACCTTCGGCCCGGAGCGACGCCACCCCGCGCACCGCCCGCGCAAGTTGCGCCTGCGCTTGCGCCAGCGCCAGGCGGGCATCGGCCGGATCGAGCCGGACCAGTACCTGACCGGCCTCGACCCGGTCGGTGTCCTCGACATCGACCGCCACCACGGTACCGGCGATCTGCGGCGTGATCTGGACCAGGTGGCCCTGCACGTAGGCATTGTCGGTGTCGACGCGGTACTGGCCGTACAGGGTCCACCAGGCTGCATAGCCGGCCGCTACGAGCAGCGTCGCCAGGCTCACCATCGCCAGGCCGATCCTGCGTCTGCGCCCCGGCCTGCGGGCACCTGCCGCAGGGGCTACCTGATCACTCATCGATACGCTCCGCACGTTCGTCACTGTCCGGCCGGTACCCGCCACCGAGCGCACGCACCAGCGCAAGCTCGAGGTCGATCGAGCGCGCGGTGAGTTCGATGGCGTTGCGCCGCTGCACGAGCACGCCGGATTCGGCCGACAGCACGGCGACGTAACTGGCAAGCCCGGCGCGATAGCGCTGCAGTGCCAGCGCATGGGCGCTTTCGGCGGCCTCACGGGCCGCCCCCTGCTGCACCTGCTGGCGCGCAAGCGAGTGCAGCGAAGCGAGATGGTCGCTGGCTTCGCGCACGGCCCCCACGACCGTCGCGTTGTAGGTCGCCACCGCTGCGTCGAGATCGGCCGTCTTGCCGCCCAGGTTCGCGCGCAGGCGCCCTGCATCGAACACCGGCAGGCGCAGCGCCGGCCCGACGCCCCAGATGCGGCTTGCGGCCGTGAGCCAATCCGTGAAACCGAGACTCGAGAAACCGGCGAAGGCGGCGAGGTTCAGGTCGGGGAAGAACTCCGTCACTGCCGCATCGCGATCGCGCAACGCAGCCTCGATGCGCCAGCGCGCCGCGACGATGTCGGCGCGGCGCCCGAGCAGGTCGGCGCCGATGCGCTCGCCGTCCACATGCCGGGCGTTCCGCGGCAGGCCCGGCGAGAGCGTCGCCAGCGCGTCGGCGGGCTGAAACGTCAGCGCAGCCAGTGCATGGCGCGCCAGCGTCGCCTGTTCGGCCAGGGATTCTCGCTGCCCGACCGCCTCGGCCAGCGCTGCCTCGGTCTGTCGCAACTCCACCGCAGTGTCCAGGCCCGCGCGCACGCGCTGCGCGACCAGCTCCCGCAGTTGCGCGTGCTGGCGCAACGTGTCGGTCGCCAGCGCCTGCAGCGCCACCAGCCGCGACAGCTGGAACCAGGTGCGCGCCACTTCGGTCGACAGCAGGACGCGCGCCGCCTGGAGATCGGCGCGCGCGGCACGCACCTGGCCCAGGGTGGCGTCGAGCAGCGCGCGGTTGCGTCCGAAGACATCGAGTTCCCAGGTCGCATCGAACCGCATCGCGATGCCCGTGCGCACGCTGCCGGCGATCGGCGGCGGGAACAGATCGTTGGCGGAATAGCGCTGGCGAGTCGCAGCGAGCGAACCCGCGACGCCCGGGGCGAGCACGGCATCGGCCGCCTGCGCGAAGCTGCGGGCCTTCGCGAGCCGCGCCTCCGAGATCGCGAGTGTCGGGTTGCCGTGCAGCGCGCGCTCGACCAGGTCGTTCAGTCGGGGATCGTCGAAACGCTCCCACCAACGCGTGCCCGGCCACCCGAGGCCGGCCGTGTCCGCCGTCGCCACGCCGAGGCTGCGCGGATCGATCGGCACGGCGCGAGGTTCGATCCCGGCGTGACTTGCACAGCCTGCCAGTGCCACCAGCGTCGCCAGTGCGGCACAGCGGCGCATTTGTGCGCGGCGTGCTGCCTGCACGTCGTCAACCGGGCACATGCGTCACAACCCGGCGTCCGGCGTTGCGCGAGCGCCTCGGCCATTCTCGAGCATGCGCAACAGGTAACCGTGCAACTGCTCGAATTCCTGCCGGTCGAATCCGGCCAGGTGAAGATTGTTGGCGTTGGCCAGTTCGGTCGGCACTTTCGCGGCTGCACGCTTGCCGGCGGCCGTGAGTTCGAGCAGCCACACGCGCCGGTCATGAGGCGCGCGAACGCGGCGAATCAGGCCCTTGCCCTGAAGGCGGTCGAGCGTGCGGGTCATCGCACCGGCGTCGAGATCGAGCGCTTGCGCGAGTGCTGCCGCAGTGCCGGCGCGACCGCTGGAAATCAGCAACAGCGGGCCCCACTGCGCGTCGGTGAGCCCGTGACGCGCCATCGCGTCATCGACGCAGCGCCGCAGCGAAACCTGGAGTCGGCGCACGAGATAGCCGACGCTCTGGCCGACCGGATAGTCGCGAGCATCGTAGAAAGGTTCGATCGAAGCCACGCAGCAAGATACTTGCTCAGGCAACGATCGTCAATGGCCTGCCCGTGAAAACGGATGACGGGCGTTCGCCCCCGGACCATGCGAACGCAAGGGTTTCAGCGACCCGGGAATCTGCAGCGCAGCGTTTTACAGTCCTGAACAAGCAGATTTTTGCATTCAGTTTCCGTTGCTTATAGAGTTTCCTTCATGTTGTTTCTGAATAGATATTCGAATCGGCGGCGTCGCTGATCGCCGTCCGCAATCCAGCCGATCCCGGCCAGCCGGCATGTGCTGCGCACATCCGGCCGCATCCGGGATCGCGCATCGACGATGGTTTCCTTCAGGCTGTCGCGGTCTTGCCGATCCTGACGCGCCAGGTCTCCGGGCCCGATTCGAGGTAATCCCAGGTGAATTGACCCCGGTGTTCGGCATCGAACTGGTAGTACAGCGGTTTCGGATCGTGGTCGTTGATCAGCACGAAGCTCTTGCCCGCACCCAGGTTCTGCCAGGTGGCAAAGATCGTGCTGTGCCGCTGCATCGGAATCAGCTGGCGGACATCGAGGTTTTCGCTATCGCTCATCATGACGCTCCTTGTTCATCACACGGTGGGTCGATCAAACCGGCTCGGGGGCCTTGCCGGCACGGGGTTGCGCACCGCTGCCGCACGCAGAGGCAAGCGGATCGGGTGCATCGATGGGTGATCAGCTCTCGACGCCGAAATGCTCCTTGGCGACCGGGCTCATCGCGTCCGGGCCCCAGGGCGGCTCCCAGACCAGATCGATGACGACCTCGCCGACGCCTTCGGCCTCTTCCAGCCGATTCCTGACGCCCGCCTGGATCATGTCCGACGCAGGGCACCCGGGCGTCGTCAGCGTCATCGTCACCGTCACCACGGTTTCCGCGATCTCGACCCCGTAGACGAGGCCGAGATCGACGATGTTGTAGCCGAGTTCCGGATCGAACACGTCTTTCAACATCTCGCGCAGCTGTTCGCGTGTGGGCGAGCCCATCACGCACTCGCCCGTGCGGCGCCGCAACGGATCAGCACGCGATACTCAGCCGGGCCGCGCTTGTCGCAGCGGGCCTGATGGCCGCGCGCTTCGAGTTCCGGATAGAGCAGCAGCGGTTCGCGGTCGTACCAGCCTTCCAGCACTTCGCCTGCGGCCATGGCCTCGATGGCTTCGAGCGTAATGACCATCGGCTCGGGAGGCATCAGACCGCGATTGTCGAGCGAGTGCACCGGTGCCGGCCAGACATCCGCATCGCCCTCGCCCGCATGGACCCGACCGGCTTCCCCGGCTGCCCCCGACGGTGCAACCGGCGCAGCGCCAGGCGTCGGTGCATTGGGTTCGAAGACGATCTCCCAGTCGCCACCGCCCAGTTCTCTTTCGTGATGCGCGTAGCCCCGCTTTTCCATGATCGAAAAGAGCGGTACCGGCTTGAACGTGGCCAGCAGGCGCAAGCCCTGTCCGCTGCCGAGTGCGGCGGCGGCGTTCATGATTTCCGGGAAAGGCTCGCCACCCGCCGCGAGGATCGGGCGCACGTCGAGCGTCTGGAGTGAAGCGGTCATGTCGTACTCCTTTGACGGGATGGGGTTGCCGCAAGGGCTGCCGATTCGGAGCGCGGCGCAGGCATGCCTGGCGGTCGCACCGGTGCGGGCCTGGCGTTCGGATCCGGGTGACGCGCACGCCACAGCTCGATCACGATCAGGGCGGTTGCCGCCAGTTGCAGGGCCACCGTCACTCTCCACGCCAGTGCATGGCCAAGCGCGATGGACCCCGCCGCCAGCAGCGCCATCACCAGATAGAGCGCGAACCACGGCGCAGCCCGGCGCTCGTTGACCAGATCCTGAACCCGCGGCACCGGGCCCTTGCCGAGCTTCGGCCCGAAAATCTCGAGCCAGGTCAGGAACGGCACGACCTTGTAGAGCTGGCCCAGGCCGAGCCCGGTCAGACCGCCGAAGACAAACAGATAGCCGATCGCCGCAGCGTCACGATCGAGTGTCCCCAAGGTCGCGGCCAGCGCGCCCGCCACGAGCGCCAATGCGACCAGCGTGAGCGAGGCGGCCGCCGTCACACTGTTCAGTTCCAGGTGGCGCCGGCTGCGTGCGCGGTAGAACCGCACGATGTCGACGAAGTAGAAAAGCGCGCCCAGTGCAGCGAGCGCAGCACCAATCGACGTGCCCCAGCCCGAGGCCGTCCCGATCCAGACACCGCTCATGCCAGCGGCGATCAGGACCGCCAACCCCGTCACGGTCAGGATCAACGCCGCATAGGTGCTGCGGTGTGGTTCGTCGGGCGCCAGCATGAACATCGACAGCAGCCGATAGCTGACGCCCATCACGGTCAGCGTGAACCAGCCCCCCAGCCCCGCCGCGACGTGCAGGCTCAAGCCTTCGGCGGACAGCGCCAGCAGCCAGCCGGGTGGGCGCGGCAGCGCGAAAGCCAGCGCAAACCCGAGACCGATCAGGCCGGTGAGCAACAGGAAGCCCAGACCGAAGGCCACGAAGCCTGCCGGCAGCGGCAGCGGCCGCACCCCGCGCAGCGTCGCCCAGAGATTGATCGCCGCGAGCACGAAGCCGGTCAGCACCAGGCTACCCCCGATCGGCAGCCAGGCGGCCGTGAAGTGCATCGACCCGCCAAGTGCCAGGAAGCCCGCCAGCATGGCGGCGAGTCCCGCGACAATCGAGATGAGCGAGTACAGCGGCAAACGCTGGCTGTACAACCGGGTGTTGGTGATGACGGGGACGAACTGGTGCAGCGCGCCGAGCATCAACAGGCTCAGCCAGCCGATGGTGAGCAGATGCACCCCGATCAACGTGGCGGGTGCGCGCAGACCGGACACCGGATCGGAGTAGCCGAGAACGAACAGCACCTGCGCGGCCAGCAACGCAGCAACCGCCAGACCGAAGTGCAGCATCGTCCAGCGCGAAACCCCGGATCTGATCATCATCGGGATAGCTCCCCGGACTCCGTCATGAAGATGTACACTCTATCTATCTTTTAGTAGGCTACACCACGAATCGGAATTTGGCGAACCCCTCGATGCGTGGCCGCCTCGTCCGGGTTCACGAAGGGGTTGCCCGCCGCGTGGGTGCGATCCCATGGAGGGTGCGCATGGCCTGCGCAAGACGAAGTGAATGTGACGCGGACAGCCGGTGCCGGGCCATCACGAGTCCATCGTGCGGGAGGTCGCGCCGCGGACCGAAGGCATCGGGCGCAATCACCGGCTTCACGTCCGGCGGCAGCCCCGCTTTCGCGCGCGCGCCGAAAGCGATGACCCGCAGCTTCCTGGCAAACCTTGCGCTGTTCTCCGAACTGGACAGTGACGTCATCGACCGCATCGCCGCCGGCACCACCGAGTTGCGGCTCCCGAAGGGACAGGTACTGTTCCATCGCGGCGAACCCTGCAGCGGCTTTCACGCCGTGATGTACGGCCAGGTCAAGCTCGGATTCGTCTCACCCCAGGGCGCCGAGAAGGTGATGGAGATCTTCGGGCCCGGCCAGTCGTTTGGTCAGGCCGCGATGTTCCTCGGCCGCGCTTACCCGGTGGACGCCGAATGCCTGGCGGATTCGCTGCTGCTGCACATCTCGAAGGCGTCGATCGACAGTGAACTCGTGCGCGATCCGCGACTCGCGCGGCGCATCCTGGCCGGATTGAGCCGGCGCCTGGTCGGCCTGGTGCACGATGTCGAGGGATACTCCCTGCGCTCGGGCATGCAGCGCGTGATCGGCTATCTGTTGCGCGACATCGTCGGCCGGGACGATCCAGCAGCGCCGATCCGTCTGGTACTCGGCGCCGGCAAGGGCGTGATCGCCTCGCGATTGAACCTCACGCCCGAGCACTTCTCGCGCATCCTCGGTGAACTGAGCCGCGAGACCCTGATCAGCGTGCGCGGTGCCGAGATCACGATCCTCGACGTGTCACGCCTGCGCGGCTTCCTGGGGACGTGACCGCGCTCGGGGCCGGTCGCACACGGTGGCGCCGGAAACGCATCGAAAGCGGGCGTTTCCCAGCGCGCAACCAACGCCACGGGTGCAAACGCTCGGTATTCGAGCAGCCGCACACTGCGCGCCGGGTCGCGGCGTGCGCTCGGCCGGCGCCTCAGCCCGCCCGGGCGTGCGGGCTGACGTAGTCGCCGACGGTGGTGCGGAACGCGACATTCATCCGGTTCCAGCCGTTGATCGCGATGATGGCGAGCGTGAGGTCGACGAGCGCCTTCTCGTCGAAGTGCGCGCGGGCCTGCTCGTAGGCTTCGTCGGACACGTCGTGCGTCGCGGCGATCTGCGTGACCGCTTCGGTCCAGGCGAGCGCAGCGCGCTCGCGCTCGGTGTAACACCTTGCTTCACGCCACACCGGAAGCAGATACAGGCGCTGCTCGGTCTCCCCGCGCGCGCGGGCATCCTTGGTGTGCATGTCGAGGCACCAGGCGCAGCCGTTGATCTGCGACGCACGCGACTTCACCAGCTCGAGCAGCGATTCCTGCAGCCCGCTCTTGTGGACCTGGTGCTCGGTGTGGAGCATTGCCTTGAAGGCTTCGGGCGACGCTTGCTGATAGTTCAGACGTTCCTGCATGAGCTCTCTCCTGTTCATGAGCAGCGACCCACTGCCTCGGCTCGATCGGGTTGCCGTCCGGATGCGGTGCGGGTTTCGCCTGCGTCCAGGCCATCGGTTCCACGGTCGTGCCACCGAGATCGAGGCAGACGAGGCCCAGTCCGCCGGGCACGCTGTGGCGCGATCGCACGCCAGAACCAGGCACCTCGGTGTCGAAGCGCACTGCACGCGCCGGGTCGGCCGTGACGAGTTCGACGTGATCGATGCGCCTGAACATGGGACTTCCTCTCGTGACGAGTGCACACACCGGATCGAACCGGCCGGCACGTCGGCCACGATAGCGCGCGGCAACCTGCCGTACGCTACACCCATGAAGCCGGTGACGTTGTTGCGGGAAAACCGGGCACGGATCGCCGCCCCTCGTCTGTGCGGCAACCGGAGCGGCATTCCGGTATCGTTTCGTCCGGACATCCGCAGCATCCCGAGCGACCCGAAAGGATGAACTGGACGACGATCGTCACCGCCAACGAACTGGCCACCCGACTCGACCGTTGCGTGGTGGTCGACTGTCGGCACGACCTGGCCGATCCGGACAAGGGTCGTGCCAGCTACGCGGAGGGTCATCTTCCCGGCGCGTTCTTCCTGCACCAGGACTTCGACCTCGCCGGTCCGCGCAATGGCCGCAACGGCCGGCATCCGTTGCCTGAGCCCGAGGCACTGTACCGCAAGCTCGAGTCGATCGGCCTGTCCGACGGCGACCAGTTGGTGGCCTACGACGACATCGGCGGCGTTGCCGCATCCCGGCTCTGGTGGCTGGTACGGTGGCTCGGGCATCCTGGCGCAGCCGTACTCGACGGCGGCATCCAGGCCTGGCGGATGGCCGGCCATCCACTCTCGCACGCGCAGCCGGTACCACGCACAGGCAGCCTGTCGCGACGCGCATCACTGGTGGCGCAATTCGACACGCAGCGCATCGTCGCCGCGCTGGGCACTGGACGGCACCTGCTCGTCGATGCGCGCTCGCCTGAGCGCTATCGCGGTGAAATCGAGCCGCTGGATCCGGTGGCCGGACACATCCCTGGCGCCGTCAACCGCCCGATCCAGCAGAATCTCCGTCCGGACGGCCGTTTCAAGCCCATCGGCACGCTGCGCGCAGAATTCCTCGAATTGCTCGCCGGACGCGACCCTCGGACCGTGGTGCACCATTGTGGATCGGGCATCGCGGCCTGCCACAATCTCCTGGCCATGGAACTGGCCGACCTTTCGGGTGGTGCAATGTACCCGGGTTCGTGGAGCGAGTGGTGCGCCGATCCTGCACGGCCGGTCATCGTGGGCAGCAAGCCCTGAACGCACCGCGACGCGCCCGATGCTTCAGGCAGGCGGCGTCGCCACGCGCGCGAATCCGGCGCTGACCGAACGGACGATCGCGGCATCCGGCGGTTTCAGCGCCTTGCGTTCCGGCGAATCGTTGTAGGCCTTCTCGACAGCGAGGAAGGCTTCGCGGTCACCCTCGACCTCCACGCCCCAGACGAACAGCCCGCTGTTCTCGTCGAGATAGGCGAACGGGATTTGCATCCCGAAGCGCTGGCGCAACGCCGGCATCGTGGCTGACCACCAGGTGACGAATTCGCCGGCGCGTGCCGGATCGAGCTGGTAGGTGCGCAACTGCAAGGTCATGGCGAATCCTATTCGACGCGAATGCCGACCTCGCGAATCACGCGGGCCTGGCCTTCGATCTCGTCCTGCAGGGCACGCCTGGCGTCCGGCACACTGTTGGCGATCGAGCGTAGATTGCGCGCTCGCAGCTGAGCCTGAATCGTGTCTGCGCGCATGGCACGGACGACTTCAGCGTTGATTCTCTCGATGATCGGCGCCGGCGTGCCGGCCGGAGCCATCAACAGGAAACTCGCGTCGCGCTCGAAACCGGCGAGACCAGCCTCGCGCAGCGTGCCGACGTTCGGGAATTCCGGAAGGCGCTCGCGAGCGGCAACCGTCAGCAGCTTGATCCTGCCCTCCCGAACCTGCGGCAAGCCGACGCCCGCGTCGAACACCAGGTCGACATGGCCGCCCAGCAGATCGGCAATGGCGGGCGCCAGGCCCTTGTACGGCACGTGGTTGAGCTTGACCCCGACCTCGCGCTGGAACACTTCGCCCACCAGATGCAGACTGCTGCCGATACCCGGAGTCGCATAGCCCAGCGTCTTCGGATTCGACTTCAGGTGTGCGATCAGCGTTTTCGCGTCCGAGGCAGGAAAGTCGGCCCGCGCCACGATCATCAGAGGCAGGCCGATCAGTTGCGCGATCGGCACCAGATCCTTCACCGCATCGAAATCGGCGCGGTAAAGGTGCGGGTTGACAGCGACGGTATCCGCACTCGTTGCAAGCAGCGTCAGCCCGTCGGGCGCGGCCTTCGCTGCCAGCGCACCGGCCACGTTGCCATTGGCACCGGGCCGATTGTCGACCACGACCGGTTGTCCAAGGGCTTCACTCAATTGCGGGGCGATCGCGCGCACGATGAAGTCCAGGTGCCCGCCCGTCGGAAAGCTGACCAGGACATGGATCGGCCGTGCCGGCTGCCACGGCTGCTGCGCCACTGACAGCACCGGTTGCAGACTGGCGAGTGCAGCGCCAACGATCACGAGGGTTCGTCGACCGACATTCATTGCGCGTACCTGTCAGGAGGTTGTACCGGGCGAGCCAGCATCACGACGACCTGCACCTCATCCAATGCACGGACCGCCGGTTGTCTCAGGGCGATGCCGTTCATTATGGCAGAGCGGAACGCTCACCGTCGCCCCGCGGTGCGAGCCGGATCTCGCGTATCGTGCAGCCAGCCAGGTGAGTGCCGCGATGTCGAGGACGAGACGATTCCCGATCTACGGCGCACCGGATTGACCGCGAGGTTGGCCGTGCAGGCGGCGAAAGCGCAGGACCTGCAGCCCATCCTCGCGGGCCGCGACGCGGCACGCACGCAGGCCGTCGCCGCGCAGCACGGATTCGAGTGGCCAGATGCTGATTGACCTCGATAGTCCTCGAAAGCCCCCTGCTCCCACTCGATCATCAACGGTTTCGGTCTTGCATTCCGCACATCGCCAGACGCATTTCCGCGTCATTTCGCGGGCGGCGGCGTGGTCAGGCGTGGGCGCGGTAGACGGTCCGGGAGACGCCGAGCAGGCGAAGGATCTGGCGCTGCAGGTCGGTGAGTTGCACGTCGAAGACCTGGACGGTTTCGCCGGCGTGCATGAGGCGGTGGCGCTGCGCGAGGCTGAACAGGCGATGCACCTTGCTCGGTGGTCGGTCGCCGGCACGGGCGGTGCTCGGGGTACAAGGGCAATTCGTCCAGGCCCTCGCGCTGCATCGCGCCGCGTAGCCCGCGCTCGATGAGCGCCTGGGCGAGCAGCGCGAAGAAGTACAGCGTGAACAGCGCCTCGATGCGGCCCTCGTTCTTCCGAAACGCCGGCGCGATCTCGTGCACGGTCTTGACCTGCTCGAAGCGCTTCTCGATGGCGGGCTGGCCCTTGTGGGCTTCGAACACCTGGGCGGCGGTGAGGTGGCGGTCGTTGGTGAGCAGCCGATACATACCGTCGCTCTTCTCGTCGTAGGCGATGGCGTGGCGGTCGATGCTGAACTCGATGTCGAAGCGCCGGCGGGTGATGCGCCGGCAGGCGGTGCCGGGGCTGGGGCAGCCGCGGCGGGCCTGCCTGAAGCTGTGCTCCTCGCGCACCACGCGCTGCACCCTCAGGTAGCGGCCCACGCGGTAGTGCTCGGGGATCTCGGCCACGCGCCGATCGATCTCGGCGGCCCCGCGCAGCCGGGCGCGTGCGCCCGCCAGGCGCCGGTGCAACGGCTCGAGCGCTTCGGTGGCACCGGCCAGCCGGCGCTCTCGGGTGGCGCGCTGATGCAGCGCGAGGCCCGGATTCGGGCGCAGATGGAAACCAGGAAGGTGAGACGCCTGGGCAGGAAGGAGCGTGGGGCTTGACGCTTGCGTCGTTGACTGCATTTATCCATAATTGAAGTCATAGACAGCAAGTTAGAGGTCTTGAATTATGGCGATCTTGACTGTAAGAAATGTGCCTGATGACGTGCATCGCGCTTTGCGCGTGCGGGCGGCCCAGCATGGCCGCAGCACGGAAGCGGAGGTGCGCGAGATTCTGGCGGCCGTGGTCAAGCCGGAAAAGCGCGTGCGTATGGGTGAAGCTCTGGCCGCCATCGGCCGCAGGATCGGTCTGACCAACGAAGATCTTGCCGTCCTCGAGAGTGTGCGTGACAAGACGCCGGCCAAACCGTTGAGCTTTGACTGAATGATCGTCCTGGATACCAAGGTCGTTTTCGAGGCGATGAAGCCCGAGCCAGATGCGGCCGTAAGGGCCTGGCTGAACGACCAAGCGGCGGAAACCTTGTACCTGTCGAGCGTCACGCTGGCCGAGTTGCTGTTTGGCATCCGGGCGCTGCCGGCAGGCAAGCGCAAGAACATGCTCGACCGCGCTCTGAACGAGCTGCTGGAGCTGTTCAAAGAGCGGGTGCTGCCGTTCGACACGGATGCAGCGCGCCACTACGCCGATTTGGCCGTGATGGCCAGGAACGGCGGGCGCGGCTTCCCGACACCAGACGGCTACATCGCGGCCATTGCCGCATCGAGGGGCTTCATCGTGGCGTCACGCGACACGTCGCCCTATGACGCGGCCGGCGTGAAAGTAATCAACCCTTGGGAAGATCAAGAGTAAAGCAGTCATACCAGTTCCTGCCTACCCGGGCAAGGTGGATCGCGAAAGCGGATGCGGCTCCTTCGGGAGCAACCCAGCGGGCAACAGCGTCGGCCCTTCTGTACAGGAGGGCCTTCTTGTTTTCGGATTCAGTGATCGACGCCGGCCTCAAAGTGGTTCGCCGCCGCGAAGGATGCCGGGCTCTACGACGAGGCGATCACCCTCGCCCACCGAACGCCGTGCGACCCGCGCACGCTGACTCGGGCCG